>NZ_CP048635.1:0-600000 GCF_010669145.1 Rhizobium oryzihabitans | reverse complement strand
GGGCGAGCCACCCAGCCCTGCATCGCGGCCATCAGGTTGTGCTTTCCATCCTCGCTGTTCAATAGCAGCCACCCTGTGCCGAAACGTCTCTCCGTCTTTGTCGGCCACGGCACTCGGGCGAATGGTCGCCTGCCACGCGGCTGTGGACAGCTTCCCTGCCGGGGAGATGGAAAATTGATGGTGCGTTTCGTTGCCGTTCGCCTGCTTCGTGCCTTTCTGACCATCGCGCTGGTCGTCACCTTTGCCTTCATCGTGCTCAGGCTTTCCGGCGATCCGGCTCTTGCCATTATGGGTAATGAGGCTCCGCCGGAAGCGCTGGCCGCCTTTCGTCGCGAATGGGGTCTCGACGATCCGCTATGGCTGCAATATCTGACCTATTTCCGTGCTATTTTCCGAGGGGAGTTCGGGATTTCGATGCGTGGCGGCGGTCCCTCCTTCGATCTCGTGATGTCGCGTATTCCCGCCACGCTGGCCCTCACTTTGCCGGCACTGGTTCTCAAGCTTTCGATCGGCATTCCAGCGGGCATCTATGCGGCACTGCACCGGAACACACGCATCGACCGTGCGGTGATGGTCGCCGCGGTTACGGGATATACGGTCCCAAGCTTCGTGCTCGGCCTTCTATTGGTGCAATGGTTCTCTATCTGGCTGGGCTGGCTGCCGACCGGCGGTGGCGGCGGTTGGCAGCACCTTCTCCTGCCGGTCCTCACGCTCGGCATTGGCGGCGGGGCGGTTCTGGCGCGCTTCGTGCGCAGCGCAATGCTGGAGGTGTTGGGTCAGCCCTATATTCGTACCGCCAGCGCCAAGGGCATCCCCTGGGCGGCAGTCGTGCGCGGGCACGCTTTGCCAAATGCCGCCATTCCAACCGTCACCATCATCGGCTTCCTCGTCGGCAATCTGATCGCCGGCGCGGTGGTGGTGGAAAGCGTGTTTTCCTGGCCCGGCATAGGCAACCTGCTGGTGGTTTCCGTGACGGCGCGTGACCTGTCCGTCGTGCAGTGCATTTTGCTGTTCGTGACGGTTACCATGGTCTTTTCTAACCTGACCGTGGATTTCCTTTACGGCGTTCTCGACCCGCGCCTGCGAAACACCGGCCAAAGTGGGGGACACTGATATGAGCGCCTCGAAGGAAGGCCAGGACAGCGCCGCCCGAACCGTCATGACCGAAAGGAAAGCGAAGCTTCGCACAGTGCCGCCTGCGGTATTCGTGGCGATGCTGTGGCTCGGTCTGGTGCTGATCGTGGCAATCGCTGCGAGTTTGATCGCGCCTTACTCCTATACCGCACTCGATCTGGCCAACCGGCTTGCCCCGCCACTCCATCCGCAACATTGGCTCGGAACGGACGAGCTTGGCCGCGATATCCTGTCACGCCTGATCTTCTCTGTGCGCATCTCGCTGCTGGTCGCCTTCGGCGCGACTCTGATTTCGGCCTGTTTCGGTACGGTGATGGGCTTTATCGCAGCCTATTTTCGCGGCGGCGTAGAACATGCGATCCTGATGCTGGCGGATTTCCAGGCCGCCATTCCTTTCCTAATCCTGTCGCTCTCGGTGCTGGCCTTCCTTGGCAATTCGCTGCCGCTGTTCATCGGCTTGATGGGGCTCTATGGTTGGGAGCGCTATGCGCGCATCTCCCGGGTCTTGCCATATCCGCAAGCGTACAAGGCTATGCCAGCGCCGTGCGCCAGACGGGTGCCGGACCGCTGCGGGTCTATCTCCGTCACATCCTGCCGAACATCTCGTCCACCCTCATCGTCTCCATGACGCTGACCTTTCCGGAAGTCATACTCATGGAAAGCAGCCTTTCCTTTCTCGGTCTTGGCGTTCAGCCGCCGATGACGAGTCTCGGCAATATGGTCGGTTACGGTCGGGAATATATGACGCGCGCGCCGTGGATCATGCTCTCACCGGCAATGCTCATCGTGGTGACGACGCTGTCGGTAAGCCTTGTCGGCGACTGGCTTCGTGACCGGCTGGATGCCGACCTGAAATGATTTTCATTCGGTAGGGAGTATGACTTTGACACTGCGCCTCCTTAACCGGCATAGGGCTCAAACCCTGATGCAACGCAAAGGGTTGGACGGCCTCGTGCTTATACAGCCTGAAACAATCCTCTATGCCACCGGCGCGCGGCCCGGTAGTGCCACGGCCTGGCGGCGAGCCGGCGCGGCTTTTCTGATTGTGCCCGCGAACGCTGCAGAACCGATGACCGCCATTATCGGCGATTTCCACGCGCGCGAATTTCATGCCGCCTCGGGCATCGAGGATATCGTTACATTTCCGATCTGGGTTGATCTCATCGATATCGCCGATGTTCCCGGCCAGTCGCTCGTCGAACGCCTCGCAACCGCCCGCCCGCCGCAACAGGCGCGCGCCAGACCCGCAACTTTTGACCGGCAGGAAACATTCGCCCTTCTCGCGGACACGCTCTTGCGGCGCGGCCTTCATTCCGCACAACTGGGTACGGAATATGCTTTTCTCCCGGCGGCGGATATGGCCTGTTTTGCCGAGACCTGCCCGGATGTCCGATGGCAAGACGCGTCGGATCTTGTTGGCCGTCTGCGGATGATAAAATCGGCAGAAGAAATTGAGCGGCTCACCGCCGCCGCCATTGCGACGGAGGCGGGAGCAAGGGCCGCAATTGCGCATATCCGTCCAGGATGCACCGCTGACGATCTGCTGGCGGTGTTTCGCAGCGCTTCCAGCCTGCGCGCCGCCGAACTTGGATATGCCGCACCGAGCTTTCCGATCAGTTCAATCACCATTGGTCCCGGTGCAACTGGAAAGGGGCGGCGGGCGGAGAAGGGTGACATCGTCCGGCTCGACCTGGCCTGCTGCATTGACGGTTATGTTTCCGACTGCGCGCGCACGGCGGTGATCGGCCGGCCTAGCGCCAACCAGCAGGCGATATACGATGCGCTGCGCACAGCTTTCGATGCTGGCGCGGTGCTGTTGCGCCCGGGCGTTGCCTTGGGAGACGTGTTTAGGGCAGTCATGTCGTCGATGCACGGACAGGGCTTCGATATGTATCGTCGCGGCCATTTCGGGCACGGTGTCGGCGCTTCGCTCTTTGTCGAGGAATGGCCATTCATCGCCGCCGATGAGCCAACCGAGATCGAACCGGGCATGGTGCTGGCCTATGAGGTGCCGTGGTATATTCGCGGGCTTGGTGCTTTTACGATTGAAGATCAGTTCACAATCGGTCGGGAAACTTCCGATCCCTGCTGGGGTCTGTCTCGGGACTTGTTGATATGCGACTGAAACGCTTCTTGGTCATCGCCAAGAACGATAAATCTACTGTACGGACGTGATCGCGGTCGCCTGTCTGCACAGGCGAACGAGCCAACGGCAAAATGTTCTGGAGAGATCAGGGTTGCCGCTACGGTCGATGGAGTAAGCGCGATACTGCATGCCGCTGGGAGCTTGTGACCCGGGAATGACCTTGTAAAGCCCGTCGCGCACAAGATCGCTGACGACGATTTCAGGAGCGACGAGAAGGCATTTTCCAGTCGTCACCGCCGGGAGAGCGAGATAGTGATGATCGTAGCGCGCGCCGGAATGGATATCGGTCGATGTCAGGTTCATGGACCGCAGCCAGGTTGGCAGAATATCCGGTCTTGAAGTGATGTTGAGAATGGGCATCGAACGAACAATCGAAAAGTCTTTGCCTGTGACATGCGCGGATGCTCCGACGCACACGATCTGCTCATTATAGATCTCCCAATGATCGGCGGGCTCGATGATCGACAGATCTCGGGTAATCAGCACGTCGAATACATCGGAGGACGTCGGCATCGAAAGCGAACTGATGACATCGACAACGGCCCCTCCCATTTCATTTGAGAATTTCTGAAGATTGGGGATCAGCATGGTATAGGCAAAGGTCGCGAGTGAGGTTCGCACGACGATCCGGTTGACGTCCGCCCGATTGTGTCGGCGCATGCGCCGTGCGGTGTACCAGATTGTGTCGAGCGGCTCTGCGACCGTGTTGGCGAAAAGCCGACCAAATTCCGTCAGTTCGCTGTTGCGCCCGCGCCTCTCCATCAATTTGGCACCAAGATAATCCTCGAGCACCGCCAGATGCCGGCTTACCGAGCTTTGCGTGACGCCCATGGCCTGCGCAGCCCTCGTAACGCTTTTTTCGCGTGCGATGGTCACGAAGGCGCGGATGGCGTTGAGAGGCACGTCTTGATCGTCTTCGGTCATGTCCCTGCTCCAACGTTCCTCGCAGCCGGCGAACAGATCGAATCCTTTTGGCCTATCCATCGTATTATTCGATGTTTGTCACGGTTTTGTTGCAGGTCGACAATAAACAGAGTGACCTGTTACGCAGCGGTACTGCTGGAAATAAGTTTTTTATTTCTTCCTGTGAGAACCAGTTTGTGAAGGCTGTAATTGTCGGTTTTGATTGGACTGCGCCCCGATCTCATCAGTGAAGACCTCGTTGCCTTGCCGCAAAACACTTCGATGACCGGGCGGAGGCTTCGCAAAGTGCTGGGACAAGCGTTGACAACCTGCCGCCCCCCACACCGGTGATCAAGAAGGAGATTAACACGGCTCCGCGCTGGCGAAACGTGTGGCGCAAGCTGATAGGGGGCGCTCGCCCGTTAAGTGTGTTGAAAATCAATGCTGATTTTGGAAATGGTACCCCAAGCCGGGATCGAACCAGCACTCCTTTCGGAACCGCATTTTGAGTGCGGCGCGTCTACCAATTCCGCCATTGGGGCAACGGTGGTAATTCCACGGCGTCTATCACGGTCAAGGCCATGCGTGCAACCCCAAAGCTGACTTATCCTTCTTAATTGCGCGCGTTTGCGGCTGCCATTCGTTCTCTTTACGGGGCCTGGAAAGAAGGTGCTGCGGGCCTCCTCCATCCCACATCGATACACCTCCAGTTGCGCCAGTAATGTAATATTAGGCACCTCTAATAAATTAGAATATACGCAATTGCTAATTGAATTATGATGCCCGGGTGGAGTTTCCACGCGGGGCGGGATTGGCCTAACTCATATGGAGGAAACTATGAGGGCGCTTTCTCGCAATTTGTTATTGTCTGCCTGTCTGATTCTGCCGGTCAACGCTCACGCGCTGGATATCGGGATCGGCGGTGAGAATGGGGTGAATGCCAGTGTCGGCGGCAATGGCAGCGGTGGGCTCGGTGTCGATGCCTCCGTTGGCGGTAGCAATGGCGTCAATGCAAGCGCTGATGTCGGCGGCAGAAGTGGCGGCGGGCTGGGTGCGGATGTCAACGCTTCGGTCGGTGGCAGCAATGGGGTCAATGCGGATGTCAATGCATCCGTAGGTGGATCGAGTGGTATCAACGCGGGTGTTAATGCCTCGGTTGGCGGCTCAGGCGGCATCAATGCCAATGTCGGTGCCAATGTCGGCGGGTCGAGCGGTCTTGGCCTTGGCGTCGGGGTTGGCATCGGCGGCTCAGGCTCCTCAGGAAACCCCGGAAATCCTGGAAACCCGGGCAATCCATCCAATCCTGGCAATCCGGGAACGGTTTCTCCCGGTGGCATGCGCAATGCGCTGCAGGCTTATAATGATATGTCACGCACCGAGCAGATCAAGCTCGCCCGCCGTTGCATTGATATTCTGGGCGGCGGTTACGATGCGGCCCTGACGCAATTGTGCAAGATGATCCGCACAGCCTCGCGCTGATAGGTTTGATACCACAGCAAAGACCGAAGGGCGTCATCCGCGTCCTTCGGTTTTAATTGCCCTTGCGCCCGAAGGACAGGATCTTCTGCCGCAGGCTGCGGGCGAGGTTGCGGGTATTGCGGTACATATCCACCTGCGTGGAAACCTGCCGCACGTCGCGGTCGCTGTTCTGGGTCAAACCCACGACCAATGTGCCCATTTCCTGACGTTCCTGCCAGAAACGGCTCATGATCGGATGATCGGGCACGGCACAGCTGTCGCTGCGCATGATATTGGCGTCGTCCAGATGCCAGCCGGTCAGTTTCTGTACCAGCAGCTTGCCGGGCGAAAACTGCGCATAGTTTTCGTCAAAGGCGGTTTTCCACGTATAGGCCTCGCCGGCCGTCATGAAGACGACCATGGACGCGATGGCGCTGCCGTTGAGATCGATGGTGTGAATGCGCACCGCATCCGCCTCGGCCAGATTGGTGATCGCTTCGCGGGCAAACGCTGCGCGATAACGATCATTGACCAGTGCAGTGCGTTTGCGGCCCTTCCAGCCGCTCGCCTCCAGCGCCAGGAATTCCTCCATCCGGTAGCGGATGTCTTTCGGCTGCCGGGCAACGGTGTAGGTGAGGGGGCCAAGCTTTTCGAGCTGCCGCCACTGTCGGCGCATTTCCCGCATGTGGTGCGGCGCAAGTGAGCCGCGCAGATAGGCCTCGCCGTCGAGAAGGCTCTCCAGCATCGGCCGCTGATAGCTTCCGGTCGTCGTCAGCGGCAGGTTGCGGCTGAGCGCGATCGCCCTGAACATGCTGGCGAAAGGCCCTTCAAGCCGCACATCCGGCAGCACGAGCACATTTGGCAGACGCATCGCCGGGTCCGAGAGCGCATCGAAAAGATTGTCGAGCGTTTCCGCAGCACCTTCGGTATCGACCAGCGGCGTGCCGAGAGGGCCAAAAGGATTGGCCCAGACGCGGATAATGGAAGGGCCGATGGAAAAGCCCGGCTTTTCCACCGTGAAGGGCATCAAAAAGCGCATGCGGCTTCTGGCACCGTTTTCGTCGCGAATAAGGGCGAAGCGCACGGACTTGTCATCGATGCGCGGCATGGCGGGTGCAAGAAGCCGACCGGTGAAGAAGACATTGGCTTCCATGACGCGGTTGGACAGGAAGTCGAGCTCCTCCTGCATCTCGTAACCGAGCTGGCCCGGATAGATGCAGAATTCGCGGCCCTCGCGTCCCACGCGCCGGCTACTGTCCGCCACGGGGCGGTCACGCTCCGCAGCCGCCATCAGCGCAGCAATGCGCGGGTCCTGAAAATCCGGATTCTTTGGGTCGCTGGACATGCTTATCGTTACACCGCCTTCCCAGTGTCTTGACCCGCCCGGGGATCGTTGAAGGCAAAAAGGACGATCCCGAGTGTACGGCGAATGGCAATATGCAATAGCACAGCTTCTATGCACATGGCTATCGCCACCGCCGCCGCGGCTCCTGTCAGACCATAGACCGGAATCAGCGCCATGTTGAGCAGAATATTGCAACCAAAGATAATAATATAAAGAACTACGCACAATTTTTGTTTGCCGGCCATATTCAACAGGGTCTCTCCGGGGCCGATCAACGCCTTTGCGAGAAAACCGGCAAACAGGAAGAACATCAGCTCATAACCCTGAACGAAGCCGGGGCCGAATAGCGACAGCAGGAAAGGGCCTGCCAGAAGCACGACGCTGCCGACTGCCAGCGACGGCCAGAAGGCCCAGCGCGCCGCCTGGCTGGCAAAACCGGCGAGCCCCTGCCTGTCATTTGCCGAAATCAGGGCGGCCAGACGCGGCGCCGCCGCTGCCTGCACCGAGAAAAACACGAATTGCATCAGCACGATGGTTTTTGCCGCGGCGAAATAGATGCCGACCTGATCGGGCGGCAGATAGAGACCAACGATCACCACATCGGAATTGGTCATCAGAAAACCGATGCCGTCGATCAGGAAAACGGGAAAGGCGAACCGAAGCCAGTGGCGGAAATGGACCTTGCGGGTAACGCTGCGGAAATGCCGGTTGAGCCGGCGGTTCATGAAGGCGAAATGGAAAAGCGTGGTCACATAGGTTGCCATGAGGGCCGTGAGCATCGCCGTCGTCGCGGTCTTTTCCGCGCCGAGACCGATTGCCACCAGCATGAACAGCAGGATCAGCACAGGACGGACAATATAGGTGGGGCTGAGCGCGGAGATCGCCCAGCCATTGGCGCGTGCGGTGCCGTTCAGCACATCTCCAAGCGCCACCATCGGCAGAGTGAAAAGCGCCAGCGCAACGGGAATGAGATAATAGTCAGCGATCCGCTCGCCGAAGAAATGGAGAAAGATGAAACCGAACAGCGCCAGCGCGCTCGCCGAGAGCATGGCGAAGATACGCGCGGTCGAGGTCAGGCCCATGATCTTGTCATGGGCTTCCTCCAGACGGTAGCCGGGTAAAAAGCGGATGACGGTGGTGTGGAAGCCGAGACAGGACAGATTGCCGAACAGGATCACCAGAACCCAGACGAAGGCGAACAGGCCATATTCGAATTCGCCCATCAGGCGGGCAAGGATGATCTGAGAGATAAAAGCGATGCCGGCGCTGACGATACGCACTGCGAAGGCGACCAGCGCCATGCGCTGGGCGCGGGAGACGTCATCTCCACCGGAGGTAATGACAGCGATTTTCGCTCCCAGCGGCGCGAGTTTCGCACGCAGGCCTGCGGGTAGGGCTTTTTCCGCCGTGTTGAGGATAGCCATGATCCACACGCCATCATTTCCAGTTGAGTAGGCAAGCCGATTGTAAGCGCTCTATCATTAACGAAGGGTGTGGGAGGCGGTGACCTGTGTCCCGATATCGTTTGCCACCGGCGGTTTGCGGATGCCGTTGAACAGAAAAAGGGCAAGCGGACTGCGGCGTATCGCCTGATGCAGCATATAGGCCGCTACCGTGGTCGCCACGACGATGATGGCGAATTCGAAGACAGGTGGCAGCGAGATGAGGATGAAAAGCGTACCGAAGGCATAGATCAGCGGGTGATGAAGCAGGTAGATGGTGAAGGAGGCATCCGTCATTCCTCTGGCAAGCGGGCTCGGCCTGTCGAAATAGCGGCAGGCGAGGTCGATGAGCAATCGGCTCATCGTCACTGCTGCGATTGCCGAGGCCAGAATCAGCATCGCGGAGTTTACGAAGGGATTTTGCAGCCGCAGCGTTACCGCTGTCGCGATCGAGCCTGATGCAACGATACCCGTCAGCATCCCCGTTTGTCGAAAGCGGTGAAAAAGCGCTCGATCACGCCGAAGCAGAGCTCCAATGAGGAAGAACGGCAGGTAGCGCGCATAGGGATCGGAGGCCCGTTCATATATAAGAAAAAGGCCGTTTTCGCTTTTTGCTGCAAGCAGGCCGGAGCCGTAGACCATCCATTCCCAGAGGACGGGAAAGATACAGAAAGCGGTGAGAAACAGGAGCGGATATCGTCCATTCACCCTGTAAAACCAGTCTTTTGCCTCCGCCAATGGTGGTCGTTCCAGAAGATATAGCAGGCCCGCAAGCAGAACCGAATAGGTGATGAGGGCGGGCAGGAACCATAGATGCATGATCCATTGTTCGCTCGGCTGCAGCAGATCCGGCAGGCTCTCCATCATTTGGGTGACGGTGATGTCGCCTTTGGCAATAGCGGACAATTGCAGCATGAAAAGTTGCAAAGGCCCAAGCAAGAGCACGGCGACAATGAAGGGCAGGCCGAGCCGAAGGAAACGCTGCCTGAGCCAGCGCATCTTGCCCTTCTTGCCGATGACCATGATCGAGAAATACCCGGCGACCAGAAAAAACGCCGGCATTCGGAAAGTCACGAGTGCTGCACCAAGCGCGCTCAGAACCGGGCTGGTCTCTAAGTCCTTGATGTCCCAGGGCAGGGCATGGCTATAGAGCAGGGAGGCATGATAGGGAATGCCGAGCAGCATCAGGAGAGCCCTGAGAGGGTCCCAATAGTGCTCATAATCTGAAGTGTCCGGTTGCATTTTCCCCTCGCGTCGAAAACGCGATCCCCGTGTGATCTGTCACGATCGGCACGACTATTAGTCGAAAACGCTAATAAAGCCTTCATGCACCGGAAGGCGTGGGCGGAGCCTTTCTCTTGGGCAAGAGATCGAGCACCAATGCGCAGCCCAGAATGATGATGCCGGCGCCAAAAAGCTGGGGAAGCGACAGGGGTTCATCGAGCACCAGGGCGCCGACAAGCACCGCGACGACCGTTACCGCGAACTCCACGCTGATCGCCTTGGTCGCGCCGATGGAGGAGACAAGCCGGAAATAGGTGATGTAGGTGAGACCGCTCATGACGACCGCCTGGATGAGAAGATATCCATAATCGACGAGACCCGGTGTTCCGGGCAACGGAACGGCGAGAAGAAGCGGCAGGGTCATCAGGCCGCCTGTCAGGAACGAGCCGATGGTGATTTCCCAGGAGCCCACTCCTTTCAGGTGAAGGCTCGCATAATTGCTGCCATAGGCGGCGCAGATACAGGCGGCGACGGCGGCGGCGCAGCCGATGATGAAGCCTGTGGTCACGGGTACCGCGGGGAAACCGACAAGCAGGACAATGCCGGCAAAGCCGATGACGAGACCGGCAATTCCCTGCCGTGTCAGCCGTTCGAGCCCCCAAATCTGCGAGATGAGCATGGAAAAAAGCGGAATGGTCGCCACCAATATGGCCGCCATTGCAGTGCCGATCTGCGGCGTCGCGTAGGACAGGCCGATCAGTTGCCCGGCGACCGTCGTTGCGCCGACAACTGCAAAGGCGCGCCAGCCAGCGGAAAATCTGAGCTTTCGCCGCGCCGCCAGCGCGATGAGAAAGAGAGCGACGGCGGTCAGAAGCGAGCGAAGCGTGACCGCGCCTATCCAGCCGAAGGCGGCCACGACATGCAGAAGCAGCAGGAAAGACACGCCCCACGCAAGTGCGAGAAAAATATAGGCGGCGAGATCGCGAGGGGCCATGGAAGCGGTTTCCAGCAGATGATCCGGCTCCCATAGGCACAGCGCCGATGCCAGTCAACAGCAATGATCCGGCGCAAACAAAATCGCCCGTAACGCGGGTTACGGGCGATTTTTCATTTCAGGTCTGCCGCGCTTTTACGCCTGTTCGTAAACGCCGTGGCAGTGCTTGTATTTCTTGCCCGAACCGCAGGGGCACATTTCGTTGCGCCCGATACGGCCCCAGGTGGCGGGGTTGTTCGGATCACGTTCCTCACTCGGAACGAAAGCAACCGGCGCGACTTGTCCAATATGCGACATCTCGTCTTCGCCCGTGACCGGATCGAGGTGGTGCGCGGTCATTTCCGGCAGTTCCGGCTGCTGCGGCTCCTGCTGCACCAGTTCAACGCGCATCAGCTGGGCGGTGACGGCTTCGCGCAGATTGCTCAGCAGCGTCTGAAACAGCTCGAAGGCTTCCGCCTTGTATTCCTGCAGCGGGTCGCGCTGGGCATAACCGCGGAAACCGACGACGGAACGCAGATGATCGAGGTTGACGATATGTTCGCGCCACAGATGGTCGATCGTCTGCAGGACGACCGAGCGTTCGACATAGGCCATGATCTCGGGGCCGAAACGCTCCGCCCGCTCGGCGGCGTATTTATCGGCGGCCTCGGTGACACGCTCCAGAATATCGTCTTCGGCGATGCCTTCTTCCTTTGCCCATTCCTCCACCGGCAGGTTGAGGTTCAGGAACTGCTCGATACCGGCTTTCAGGCCCGCAATATCCCACTGTTCGGCATAGGCATTTTCCGGAATATGCTTGGTGACGAGCGCTTCGATGACTTCATGGCGCATATCGGCTGCGGTTTCGCCGATATTGTCGGATTCCATCAGTTCGAGGCGTTGCTCGAAGATCACCTTGCGCTGATCGTTCAGCACGTCGTCATATTTCAGAAGGTTCTTGCGGGTCTCGAAGTTGCGGGCTTCGACCTTCTTCTGGGCGCGTTCCAGCGCCTTGTTGATCCAGGGATGGACGATGGCCTCGCCTTCCTTCAGGCCGAGCTTCTGCAGCATCGAGTCCATGCGCTCGGAGCCGAAGATGCGCATCAGGTCGTCCTGGAGCGACAGGTAGAATTTCGAACGGCCGGGGTCACCCTGACGGCCGGAGCGGCCGCGCAGCTGATTGTCGATACGGCGGCTTTCGTGGCGTTCGGTGGCAATGACGTAGAGACCGCCGGCGGCGAGCGCCTTTTCCTTCAGAACCTTGATCTCGGCGCGGATCGCCTCTTCCTTGGCGTCACGCTCCGGACCCGGCTCCATGCCTTCCAGCTCGCGCTCGAGGCGCATGTCGACGTTGCCGCCGAGCTGGATGTCCGTGCCGCGGCCAGCCATGTTGGTGGCGATGGTGACGGCGCCGGGAACGCCGGCCTGCGAAACGATGTAAGCTTCCTGCTCGTGGTAACGGGCGTTCAGAACCTGGAAATCGGTAAAGCCCGACTGGCGCAGCATATGGGCCAGAAGTTCCGATTTTTCGATCGAGGTCGTGCCGACGAGAACCGGCTGGCCACGCTCATGCGCCGCCTTGATCTCGGTGATGATCGCCAGGAACTTCTCTTCGCCGGTGCGGTAGACCTCGTCATCTTCATCGATACGCTGGATCGGCAGGTTGGTCGGCACTTCGATGACGTCGAGGCCGTAGATGTTGCCGAATTCTTCCGCTTCCGTCGATGCCGTACCGGTCATGCCGGCAAGCTTTGCGTACATGCGGAAATAGTTCTGGAAGGTAACGGACGAAAGCGTCTGGTTTTCCGGCTGGATCTGCACCTTTTCCTTGGCTTCCAGAGCCTGGTGCTGGCCTTCGGAATAACGGCGGCCCGGCATCATGCGGCCGGTGAATTCGTCGATGATGACGATCTCGTCGTTGCGGACGATGTAGTCCTTGTCGCGGGTGAAGAGCTTGTGGGCCTTCAGCGCATTGTTGATGTGGTGAACGATGGCGACGTTTTCGATGTCGTAAAGCGATTCGCCCTTCAAAAGGCCGGCCTGCCGCAGCAGGTTCTCGAGCTTCTCGGTGCCGTCTTCGGAGAAGTTGGCCGAACGCTGCTTTTCATCGATCTCATAGTCTTCCGGGGACAGAAGCGGAATGAAGGCGTCGATCGTGTTGTAAAGATCGGAGCGGTCGTCCAGCGGGCCGGAGATGATGAGCGGCGTGCGCGCCTCATCGACGAGGATGGAGTCGACTTCGTCGACGATCGCATAATTGTGGCTACGCTGCACCATCTGGGCGCGGTCGTATTTCATGTTGTCGCGCAGATAATCGAAGCCGAGTTCGTTATTCGTCGCGTAGGTAATGTCGCAGGCATAGGCCTCGCGTCGCTGGTCGTCATCAAGCCCATGCACGATGACGCCGGTCGTCAGCCCGAGGAAGCCATAAAGCCTGCTCATCGTGGCCGCGTCGCGCTTGGCGAGATAGTCGTTGACGGTGACGACATGCACGCCCTTGCCGGCGAGCGCATTGAGGTAAACCGCAAGGGTCGCCACCAGCGTCTTGCCTTCACCTGTCTTCATTTCGGCGATGGCGCCACCATGCAGGATCATGGCGCCGGTCAGCTGCACGTCGAAGGGGCGCATGTGCAGAACGCGGCGCGACGCCTCGCGGGCGACGGCGAAAGCCGGGATCAGCAGGTCGTCCAGCGACTTGCCGTCGGCCAGCTGCTGCCGGAACTCCACCGTCTTTGCCGCCAGCGCTTCATCGGAAAGTGCCTTGGTGGCCTCTTCCAGCGCATTGATGGCTGCGATCTTGCTTTTATAGGAGCGGACGCGGCGTTCATTTGCCGAACCGAACAACTTGCGGGCTATTCCGCCGAGACTGACCATCTTACTGGCCCTTTCTGAAATTCCGTTTTGCCGGGCGCTTTTCTCCGTCACGCCGATTTCAGCACAAATGACGGACTTCGCCCTTCAACGTATCTGGACGCGAGGTTGCGTGACAGATAAGAGGGGGGCAAATGATGTCAACGGTTCTGCCCGTTACAGAATGGCCACAATCCGGTGTTTGGAAGTTTTTTCAGAGCCGGAAACCATGTCTGGAGCCGGCATTGTCCCCGAAAGGTTCAAAATGTTGCGCTATAATAAAATTGCGGCTGCGGTGATTGTGGCCACGCTCGGCCTCCAGTTCCCGGCTTTCGCACAGGAAGACAAGGTTGTCGCCAAGGTCGGCGATCTGGAAATCCACCAGTCCGAACTCGACCTTGCCATGAGCAACCTCGATCCGCAGCTCGCGCAGCTTCCCGACGAGCAGAAGAAGGTCGCAGCCCTTTCCGGCGCGATCGACGTCAAGCTTCTGGTGAAGAATGCCAGCGCCGAGGGTCTCGAAAAGACCGAGGATTTCAAGAAGCGCATGGAGTTCATCCAGGACCGTGAGCTGCACAATGCCTATTTCCGCAAGCATGTGGTTGACGCCGTTACCGCCGACGAAGTGAAGGCGCGCTACGACAAGGAAGTCGCAGCCCTGCCGCAGGAAGAGGAAATCAAGGCCGCCCATATTCTGGTCGCGAGCGAAGACGAAGCCAAGGACGTCATCAAGCAACTTGATTCGGGCAAGGATTTCGCCGCACTCGCCAAGGAAAAGTCGACCGATTCCAACAAGGATGACGGCGGCGATCTCGGCTGGTTCGGCAAGGGCCGCATGGTGCCGGAATTCGAAGAGGCTGCTTTCGGCCTCGAAAAGGGCGCTTACACCAAGGCCCCGGTGAAGACCCAGTTCGGCTTCCACGTCATCAAGCTGGAAGACAAGCGCATCGCTCCGCCGCCGGCTTTCGAGCAGGTCGAGCCGCAGGTTCGTCAGCTTGTCATGCGTGACAAGTACGTTGCCCTCATCGAGAAGGCAAAGGCTGACCAGAAGATCGAAATCATGGATGAGACGCTGAAGAAGGGCTACGACGAAGCCACGAAGGAACAGCAGGCTCAGCCGCAGCAGTAATAACTACTCTTGTTACGGGGCGGCCTAGAGGCTGCCCCGTTTCATCTCAGGCATCCATACTCCTCGTTTCCAGAATTTCAGGCGCTTCCCCATGTCCGTTGCCGTTTCCCCGCTCGCTCCGAAATCCTATCCCGATATGCCCGCGCTGCGTGGCGTTCGCATGGCGACGGCCGCGGCCGGCATCAAGTACAAGAACCGCACTGACGTTCTTCTGATGGTGTTCGACAAGCCGGCAAGTGTGGCCGGCGTCTTCACAAAATCGAAATGCCCGTCTGCCCCCGTCGATTTCTGCCGCGCCAATCTCGGCGGCGGCGTGGCGCGTGCCGTGGTGGTCAATTCCGGCAATGCCAACGCCTTTACCGGCGTCAAGGGCAAGGCTGCGACCGAGCTGACGGCGAAATCCGCCGCCACGGCCGTCGGCTGCTCTGAGGGTGAAGTGTTTCTTGCTTCGACCGGCGTGATCGGCGAGCCGCTCGACGCCTCGAAATTTGCCGGTGTTCTCGGCGACATGAATGTCAGGGCGGAAGCCGATTTCTGGCAGGAAGCTGCCAAGGCGATCATGACCACCGACACCTATCCCAAGGTCGCGACCCGCACAGCCGAAATCGGCGGCGTGATCGTGACGATCAATGGTATTTCCAAGGGGGCGGGCATGATTGCTCCCGATATGGCGACGATGCTCTCTTTTGTGGTGACGGATGCCGACATTGAGCCCGCTGCCCTGCAATCCCTGCTTTCGGCCGGTGTCGGTCCAACCTTCAATTCCGTGACGGTCGACAGCGACACATCCACGTCGGACACGCTGATGCTTTTTGCCACGGGTGCGGCGGCTGAAGATGGCCAGGTGAAGGTGACGAGCGCCGATGACGAGCGCTTGTCCTCCTTCCGCGCTGCGCTCAACGATCTTTTGAAGGATCTGGCGTTGCAGGTGGTGCGTGACGGTGAGGGTGCGCGCAAGATGGTGGAAGTCACCGTCACCGGTGCGGAAAACGATGCCGCCGCCAAGAAGATCGCCCTGTCCATCGCCAATTCGCCGCTGGTGAAGACTGCCGTTGCCGGCGAAGACGCCAACTGGGGCCGTGTCGTTATGGCTGTCGGTAAATCCGGCGAAATGGCCGATCGTGACCGTCTTGCCATCTGGTTCGGTGACGTGCGTGTGGCGGTCAATGGCGAACGCGATCCCGCCTATTCGGAAGCCGAGACCACCGCCGTGATGCGGCTGGAGGACATTCCGGTAAAGGTGGATATCGGTCTCGGCCAGGGCACTGCCACCGTCTGGACCTGCGATCTGACCAAGGAATATGTTGCAATCAACGGCGACTACCGGAGCTGACCGTTGGAGCCGCAAAGAATGCAGGAAAACAAGCCCGTCAATCTGCCGCTGGTGCGCCGTCTGGAAGCTGTCAGCTTCCGGGCATGGCCGGCCTCGTCGGTGATTTATGACGGCAGCTGGCAAATCCGCCTGACGGGTTCGCATCCCTCCAAGCGCATCAACTGCGTGGTGCCGCTCGACCCGTCCGACTATGGAAACTGTGCCGTGCGGCTGGAGAAGGCACGCAAGCGTTTCGAAGATTTCGGCCGTCCGCTGGTGGTGCGTGAAACGACGCTGATGCCGCCGCAGCTCAAGGCCTTCCTTGTGGAGGATGGCTGGTCCGTGTTCGAAGAGGTCAAGGTCATGACGGCCGACCTCGCGGTCATGGAGTTGCCGGAAACCCTCGTCAGCCTGCCAAGCCACGATATTGGCCGTTTTGTCGAAGCGAGCATCAAGGTCAGCGACGGTGATCCGGCCCAGCGGCCGGCAATCGCGGAAATCGTCAGTTCGATCAAGCCGACGCTCGGCCTCTTCATCAATGAAGAAGTCGAAGGCAGCGCGCTTGCGACGGTCATCTGCGTGCAGGATAACGATCTTGCCGGTATTCTCTCGCTCGATGTCGCCAAAACGCAGCGCCGGAAGGGCCTTGGCACACAGATTCTGGCGTCAGCGCTGCGCTGGGCGCGGATCAGTGGTGCCAAAAGCGCCTGGTTGCAGGTTGTTTCAACCAACGCCCCAGCGATCGCTCTCTATGAGAAGTTCGGTTTCACCGAGGCCTATACCTATCGTTACTGGCGCAAGGGTGCAGAAGAATGAGCGAAGCGGGCAAAAAAATCCTGCTGGTTGCCGCCTGCGCGCTTCTCGATCAGGACGGCCGCATTCTTCTGGCACAGCGCCCGGAAGGCAAGTCGCTTGCCGGCCTGTGGGAGTTTCCGGGCGGTAAGGTGGAGCATGGGGAGACGCCGGAGGAAACCCTCGTCCGTGAACTGGATGAGGAGCTCGGTGTGAAAACCAAGGTCGCCTGCCTTGCGCCGCTCACTTTCGCCAGCCACACCTACGAGACGTTTCACCTGCTGATGCCGCTTTACGTGTGCCGCCGTTATGAAGGCATTGCGCATGGGCGGGAAGGGCAGGCGATCAAATGGGTCAAGCCGCAGGCTCTGCGCGACTACCCGATGCCGCCGGCCGACGAGCCGCTCATCCCCTTCCTTCAGGATCTGCTTTAAGGCTCAGCCTGCGCGCCTTACATCGTAACAGCTTCGTGAAAAGCCTCTGTCTCCCCCGTTTTGCCGTGCCAAAACGGGGCTGCGTTAAGAGATCGTTCAGCACCCTCTGGCAGATTGTTAATCTAAAGAAGCGGTAAACTGCGCGAGACGAGGTTGGTCATGAACGAGGATTTCTGGAAGACGGTGGAAGGTCGTCACTCCTATTCCAACAAATCCCGTCGCACCGGCGTTCTCAATGTCGCGCTGCTTTTCGGGACGGCGGTGATCGCTCTCTCCCTGATCGTCACCCCCATGCTGGCAGGCAAGTCCTCGACCCGGGTGGCGCAGTTTCCCGATAATTACGACATGATAAGCACAGGCTCCATCAAGAAGACCGATGCCGGCAAGACCTATTCCATCCGTCGCAGCATAACACAGCCGATGCCGGAAATGCCCTGTGTCGTCACTGGCTATAGCAATGAAAGCGGTTGCTGATCGTTTACCATCATCGGTAACGAATCCCTCATGCGCTCGGCCTTAAGATAAATCCGATTTCAATATGTCATAATGCCGGCTGGCTGAGCGCACCGGATGGCGGATGGGGAATATCCTGTGCTGCATTTTTTGATCGGTTTCTATAAGGACGAACGTGGCGCGACCGCGGTCGAATATGGCTTAATTGTCGGACTGATTTCCGCCGCACTCATCGGTGGCGCAACCGCCATCAGCAGCAATATCAATGCAGTGTTCCAGCTTATCGCCGACACTTTCGCCAACAGCTGAACCCGCCCCGGTAGCTCAGGACAGTTTTACCTCAGTTGTCTTCAGAGCGTCGGCAAGGCGCATCTTGGCGGAGCCAGGCTTCAGCGGTTTCTGCTGGCTCTCATGCGGTGCCCAGCCTGAAACATAGATGATGGAGAACGTGGCTCTTATCCGCCCGTCCGGATCGGAATAACGCTCGGCGTAAAGTTCCGCTGCCCGCAGGAAAAACGCCCGATTGAGCGGTTTTCTGCTGCGGCTTGCCAGCGGGTTGGCCATGCCCATGGCGCGCAGGTCGCGCATCAATGGAAAAATCGAGTCGTAACGCACCGTATAGGTTTCCGAATCGGTGACGGGGAGCGCAAAACCGGCACGCTGCAAAAGTGCACCGACGTCGCGCACATCGGCAAAGGGAATGACGCGCGGGCTTGCGCCGCCGGTCAGTTCCGCCTCGGCGGTCAGCAGCACGTCGCGCAATTCCTGCAAGGTGCCGCTGCCGGGAATGGCGCCGAGAAACAGCCCGTCAGGCTTCAATGCCCGCCTTATCTGGATCAGCGCGCCTGGCGTGTCGTTGGTAAGATGCAGGGAAAGCGGCGAAACCACGAGATTTGCGGAGGCCTCCTCAAGCGGCAGATGCTCCATGGAAGCCGTCTCAGGGATATTTCCATCCGTCGTAAAACTGCTCTCGGTCTCGATACGGCGGATATTATCCACCTTGCCTGTCTCGACCAGCCGCTGGGCGGTCACGCCCGTTCCGCCATGCAGCTCGATCGCAGTCTCGAACCGGCGCTCGACGATGGCAAGCCTGTCGGCAAGCTCCTCGGCTGCCATGTCGAGAAGGAACAGGGCCTTGTCGTCACGCCGGCTCCACGCCCGGTGACGGTTTTGTTCAATCAGGGCCTGGTCAAAGAGAATATCCATCGTCTTGCCTGCTCGGCCTCCATCGCCTTCATGGTCGGCGGGCCGCATCGTTGCTGTCATGCCGCTTCGGCATCGTTTTGCCGGTGTGAGACCGGACCACATCGCTCTCGCAAAGGCACCCGTTCGGCGGTAAAGTCAACCTCATGGGTGCTGGTGACGATCTGTTTTCGGAATTGCTGTCGAAGTCTGCTGCCGTCTCGGCGGCGGCACGCGGCACGTTGCGCTCGGCCTTCCGCCTGGTCTACCCGCCGACCTGCGCAGGCTGCGCCCGCATGACCGGCGGCGAGGCCGCCCTGTGTTCGGATTGCTGGCGGGATGTCACCTTTATCGATCGCCCCTTCTGCGAAGTTCTGGGCATTCCCTTTGCACGCGATCACGGGGACGGCGTCGTCAGCGCGCAGGCCATCGCGGACCCGCCGCCTTTTGATCGCCTGCGTGCTGCTGCAAGCCATGAGGGAACCGCGCGCAAGCTCGTGCATCTGCTGAAATATCAGGATCGGACCGATCTTGCCCGGCTCATGGCGCTGTGGATGCTGAGGGCGAGCGACGGCACGGTGGATGCCTGCGATTGCATTGTGCCGGTGCCGCTGCATCGTCACCGTTTCTGGCGTCGCCGGTTCAACCAGTCCGCGGAACTCGCGCGGCATCTGGCCAAGGCTGCCGGCAAGCCTCTGCTTGTGGATACGCTGTTGCGGGTAAAGAAGACCGAGCGGCAGGTAGGCCTTTCGGCACTTGCCAGAAGAGACAATGTGCGTGGCGCTTTCGCCATAGCGCCCGGTCGGGAAATCGGAATTTCCGGCAGGCGTGTGGTGCTGGTGGACGATGTTTACACCACAGGTGCGACGGTTGGTGCGGCAAGTCGCGCGCTGCGGAAAGCGGGTGCCGTGGATGTGACCGTTTTGACCTTTGCAATGGCCATTTCCGGGCCTATATGAAGCCTGAATACCATGAGGAAATAGTGCGCTTCGGCGCATGTTTGCGAGGCTTTGAAGAACATGGCACCGGTGACGATCTATACGCGGGATTTTTGTGGTTATTGCGCGCGCGCCAAGGCGCTGCTGGACAGCAAGGGCGTCGACTACGCCGAATACAACGCCACGACGACGCCGGAATACCGGCAGGAAATGATCGAAAAATCCGGCGGCACGACCTTCCCGCAAATCTTCATCAATGGCGAGCATGTCGGCGGTTGCGACGATCTGCATGCACTGGAGCGTGCCGGTAAACTCGACGAAATGCTGGCCGCCTGATTGGCGCAATTTTTGGCATGGAGGACGTGATGACTTTCAAGGCTGCCGCCATTCAGATGCGCTCCGGGGTCGATCCGGTAAGGAATGCCGCCGATATGGAGCGTCTGGTACGCGCCGCTGCGGCTGAAGGTGCCGTCTATGTCCAGACGCCGGAAATGACCGGCGCCCTCCAGAAGGACAGGCAGGCGCTGCGCGCCCAGCTGCGTGATGATGACGGCGATATTATCGTTGCGACCGCCGCGCGGCTGGCGCGCGAACTTGGCATTCATGTCCATGTCGGTTCGACGGCGATTGCCCGTCCGGATGGCAAGATCGCCAATCGCGGTTTTCTTTTCGCGCCGGATGGTTCGCGCATCTGCAGCTATGACAAGATCCACATGTTCGATGTCGATCTCGACAATGGCGAAAGCTGGCGTGAAAGTGCTGCCTATGAACCCGGCGTGGAGGCGCGCGTCGCCGAACTTCCGCTGGCGAAATTCGGCTTTGCAATCTGCTATGACGTGCGGTTTCCGCAGCTTTTCCGGGCGGAAGCGCTTGCCGGTGCCGAGGTTCTGACGGTTCCGGCCGCGTTCACCCGCCAGACTGGGGAAGCCCATTGGGAAATTCTGCTGCGCGCCCGCGCCATTGAAAACGGCGCTTTTGTCATCGCCGCCGCCCAGGCCGGGGTGCATGAGGACGGGCGAGAGACCTACGGCCATTCCATCATTATCGACCCCTGGGGCAGGGTGCTGGCAATTGCCGGCGGTGTCGGGGAAGAAATCATTTTCGCCGAGATCGACACGTCGCTCGTGGCTGCCGCGCGCGGAAAAATTCCCAATCTGCGCAATTCCCGCGAATTCGCGCTGGACACGGTTGTTCCCCTTAAATCTGCCGGAGGTGAGGCGGCGTGATCCGTTATGCGCTGGCCTGTGAAAAAGGCCATGAGTTCGAAGGCTGGTTTTCCGGGAGTGACGATTTCGACAATCAGTTGCAGCGCGGCTTCCTGTCCTGTCCGGTCTGCAATTCAATGCAGGTCTCCAAACTTCTGATGGCGCCTTCGGTCTCCACCGCTCGCAAGAAGGATGAGCGCCAGACACTCGCCATGGACACGGCGAAAAAAGAAGCGCTGGCAAAAATCCGCGAAGCCGTCGCCAATATTCGCGCGAATGCGGAAGATGTCGGCGATAAATTTCCCGAAGAGGCCCGCAAGATCCACTATGGCGAGGCCGACGAACGCGGCATCATCGGCCATGCCTCTGCTCAGGATGCCAAGGCATTGATTGACGAAGGCATCGAGATTGCGCCGCTGCCGGTGCTGCCTGACGACGTTAATTAAGTTTACCTTTTTAGAACCTTACCCACATACTCGGCGTCATCCTCGGGCCTGACCCGAGGATCCATCCCAACGTTCGGCAATCGATGGTCGGTTCAAGCCCGACCATGACGGAGAGTTGGGTGCACTACCTTCACGACGGCCTTTTCGCCAGCATCATATAATTGACATCCATATCCGGCGAGAGATTCCAGCTGTCCTGCAGCACGTTGTAGAAGACGCCGGTGCGGTGGACGATATCCATGCCGCTTGCCACCAGCGGCCGCTCAAGCTCTTCCGGGCGAACCAGCTTCTCATACTGGTGTGTGCCGCGCGGCAGCCAACGCAGCACGTTTTCGGCGGCGAAGATCGCGAGCGCCCGGGCTTTGAGCGTGCGGTTGATGGTGGCGGCAAACATCAGCCCGCCGGGGCGCACCATTTTCGCGCAGGTGGTGACGAAGAGGTCGACATTGGCCACATGTTCGACCACCTCCATGTTGAGGACGACGTCAAAGGTTTCGCCGGCCTCCAGCAATTGTTCGGCGGTTACGGCGCGGTAGTCGACGGTCACACCGCTTTCCCGCGCATGGGTGGAGGCGATGCCGATATTCTTTTCCGAGGGATCGGCACCCACCACATCCGCGCCCATGCGTGCCACGGGCTCGGAAAGAAGACCGCCGCCGCAGCCGATATCCAGCACGCGCAGCCCTTCCAGCGGGCGGTGCGCCTTCGGGTCATGGCCGAAATTGTCGCAGATGCGGTTGCGGATATATTCCAGCCGCACGGGATTGAATTTGTGCAGCGGGCGAAACTTGCCCGTCGGGCTCCACCATTCCGCAGCCATCGCGGAGAAGCGATCCACCTCGCTCTGGTCGACGGTCGTCTTTGCGGTTTCGCTCATGGTTCTGCTCCATATTGCTGTTGCATTGAAGTCGGATGATTGCCCCCCGAAGTCAAGACCGGCGGTCCATTCGGCGGTCAAATTGTCGGGTGCTTCATTGCCGCAGGTGGAACTGAAGCGGACCGTCATTTGTTTCATGCTGCGTTCATGGAGGAACGCGTATTTTCCGATCGTGGCAGTATGCGAACGCATACTCGTCCATCGATAGCGATGGATGCCGACAAGGGCAAAGCGGGCCTTTGCTTGAGGAGAGAGAAGTGAAGAAAAAACTGTTTGGCGCAATCGCGCTGGTGGCCATGCTCGCCGCGCCGGCACTGGCCGAAGCCGCGACGCGCGGCTTTGCCACCGCGAATGTGAATATGCGCTCCGGCCCGAGCACGGCCTATCCGGCCGTCGTTGTAATCCCGGCTGGCGCGCCATTGACGGTGCATGGCTGCCTGTCCGATACGCCGTGGTGCGATGTCTCCTTCGTCAGTGGTCGCGGCTGGGTTGCCGGTCGCTATATCCAGACGACGTACCGGCAAAACCGGGTCTATGTAGAGCCGCGCTATTATCGTGATCTCGGCGTTCCGGTGATCACCTTCGAAGCCGGCCGTTATTGGGACCGTTATTACCGCGACCGCGATTTCTATCGCGAGCGTGACCGCTGGCGCCGCCCGCCGCCTTCCGGTGGCTATTGGAACGCTCCGCCGCCACGCGGCGACTGGGATCGCCCGCGTCCGCGTGACGAGTGGCGGGATGGACGTCGCGATGAATGGCGCGATCCGCGTCAGGGCGGCGGACCAAATGACGGCCGCTGGGAGCGCCGTTACGGCGACTGGAACCAGGGTGACAGAAACCAGGGTGACAGGCCACGCCGCGAGGATAATCGCCCGCGCTTCGAAGAGGAAAACCGCGACCGCAATCGCGATCGCCAGCCAAATCAGGACGAAGGCCAGCGTCGTCCCGAACGCCGTCAGTGGGACGACCCACGTCGTGCGCCCGCCTCGGAAAACCCCCAAGGTGGATGCCGGATCGGCGACCCGGGCTGCGACCCGCGCTAAACAGACAAAGCCCGGCGAGATTTCGTCGGGCTTTTCATTTGCTGCTCTTGATTATTGATCGAGTGCGTTTACTTCGCAGCGGCAGCCTTGCGTGCACGGGCCTTGGGTTTCGCCGGGGCTTCCACATCCGGTGCGGCTTCAGCGGAAACGGCCTTGGGAGCTGCCTTCTTGCGCTGCGCGGGCTTTGTCGCTTCCGATGTCTTCAGAAGTGAAAATTCGTGTTTTGCCTGTGCCCAGTGGTCCGCATCGCGGCCATGCGGGTGGCCTTCCTTTTCCCAAAGAGTATAGGCCCGTTTGCTGATCCATTCGTTTTCCGAAACCTGCATGCTCGTCTCCCGTTGCTGTTTACAGCGCCTTTGAGAAGGCGACATTACGCTTGGTCCGGCACACGCTCGACAGGAATCAATGCCGGCATTTCCAAGACCCATTACATGCCATGATTTTCCGGGCGTCAAGCAAACATGCTGCATTGCGAAAGCGGATTTCAGGCATTTTACGCCGGTGAAAGCGGTTTGAGCGAAAGACGTTCCCAAACGATAACATCAACGTTGCGTGATCGCGCCAACCCCGCCAAGATAGGCGGATGAATGGCAGCGGAGGAGGCGAGCTTGGAACTTGCAACGGCAGCGGAGGCGCAGGTCCTCGTCGAGAGGCAGGGAGGGGCTGGTATCATCCGTCTCAATCGCCCGAAAGCCATCAACAGCCTGACATTACCGATGGTCCGCCTCCTGTTTCAGGCGCTTGCCCGTTTTGAGGATGACCCCGACGTTTCCTGCGTGGTGCTGACGGGAGAGGGCGAAAGAGGCCTTTGCGCCGGTGGAGATGTGCGGATCATTCATGATCTCGGCAAGGCAGGCGATCCGCAGGTGCTTGATTTCTGGCGGGAAGAGTTTCCGCTGAATTATCGCATAGCCCGCTTCTCCAAGCCCTATGTGGCGCTGATGGACGGCATCGTCATGGGTGGCGGCGTCGGCATTTCCGCCCATGGCAGCCACCGCATCGTCACGGAGCGGACAAAGCTCGCCATGCCGGAGACGGGTATCGGTTACTTTCCTGACGTTGGAGGCTCCTGGCTTCTGCCGAAAGCGCCGGGCGAATGCGGCACATGGCTGGGATTGACCGGCAATGCCGTCGCTGGCGCCGATGCGATCTATGCCGGTTTTGCCGACTATCTCGTTCCTTCGGACGGTCTCGAAGTCTTGGTGGGAGATTTGTCGCGGGCGACGGATATCGAAGGTCTCGAAGCGGCGATCACGGCCTATGCCGTCGATGCGGGCGAAGCCGTCCTGGCTGTAAACCGTGATATCATCGACGCGACATTCCGTTTCGACACCGTGGAGGAGATTTTCGCAGCACTTTCGGCGCGCGACGATGCGTTTTCGCGCGAGACCCTGGAAGCCCTTCAAAAACGCTCACCCACCAGTCTGAAACTGACCCTGAAATTGCTGCGCCTCGGCCGGGAAAGCGCGAGCCTCATCGAATGCCTGGAGCGCGAATTTGCCGCCGGCACGGAAATATTGCGGGGCCATGATTTTTATGAGGGCGTGCGTGCTGCGCTGGTCGACAAGGATCGCAATCCCCGCTGGCGACCGTTGCTGCTGGAAGAAGTGCGCGAAGAAGACCTGTCGCCGTATTTTGCCGCACATTCCGGCAATCTGTTTCCCGATCATCGCCTTTAGATCAGGATGGGTTCGTATCGGGCTTGCTGCTTCAAAACTGGCGAATCTCCCCTCATTCCTGTGACAAGCACAGGAATGAGGGCGGCGGGGATGCGCTAGCTATGAAATCCGTGGGTCGTATACGATGGGTTGTGGTTCACTCCGATGTTGTGGATCACATCACGCAAAAGAAATCCGGCTTCTCGCCCTATATGAAATCATCACCTTTTGAACTTCTGTTGTTTGGGTGAAATTTCCAATCCCTGCCCCCCTAACGCACGGCTGTTCCTCGCGGGCGTTGCCGCCGGCCGCTATGTTGGCGACCATTCGATTTTCCGGGGGTATTCATGAAACGTCTTCTTATCATCGGCACTGCCATTGCCGCTCTCATTGCAGGTGCAGCACAGGCGCAGTCTCCGACCACCATTCTCAATGCGTCCTACGATGTCGCCCGTGAGGTTTTCGCGGCCGAGAACGAGGCTTTCATCAAGCTGCATCCGGGCGTCAAAGTCGATCAGTCGCATGCCGGCACCTCCAAGCAGGCGCGCGCGATCGTTGAGGGTCTGGAAGCAGATGTCGTCACCTTCAACCAGGTGACCGATGTCGATTTTCTGGTGAAGCAGGGTTTTGTTTCCGCCGACTGGCAGAAGGATTTCCCGAACGACGCCTCGCCGTTCTATTCCTTCCCGTCCTTCCTCGTGCGCACCGGAAACCCCAAGAACATCAAGGACTGGGACGATCTTGCCCGCGATGATGTGAAGGTCGTTTTCCCCAATCCGAAGACCTCGGGTAACGCCCGTTACACCTATCTCGCCGCCACCGCCTACGCCAAGGAGAAGTTCAACGGCGACGAGAAGAAGGTTCAGGAATTCGTCAAGAAAATCTTCGACAACACGCCGGTTTTCGACACCGGAGGCCGTGCCGCCACCACCACCTTCGTCGAGCGTGAAATCGGCGATGTGCTGATCACTTTTGAGGCCGAGACCCGCGGCATCGCCAAGCAATATGGCGCCGACAAGGTTGAAGGCGTCGTGCCTTCCGTCAGCCTGCTGGCCGAATTCCCGGTCGCCGTGGTGGACAAGGTGGTCGATAAACGCGGCTCGCGCGATCTGGCAAAAAGCTACCTCGATTTCCTCTATACCGAGGAAGGCCAGCGTATTGCTGCCGAGTTCGGTCATCGCGTTCACGATGAAAAGGTCGTTGGCGAGTTCAAGGACAAGTTCCCGGCCATTCGCCTCGTCAACGTCAACGACGTCTTCGGCGGCTGGGATAAAATCCAGAAAGAGCATTTTGCATCCGGCGCGACGCTTGATACGCTTTACGGCAGCCGTTAATCACAGCGATAGGCAACAGGCCAACGACCCGGCGGGAAACTGCCGGGTCGCTTTATGATGAAATGGGGGCGGGGTTTGAAGCGGAATGTTCTGCCGGGGCTTAAATTGTCCCTTGGCGTTACCCTCACTTACGTTGCCATCATCGTGCTGCTGCCGCTCTCGGCGCTGGTGTTCAAAGCCGCGAGCCTTGGACCCGCCGAATATTGGGCCATCATCTCTTCGCCGCGCGCCGTTGCCAGCTACCGGGTCACGGTGCTCTGCGCGCTGGCCGCCACGCTTTTCAACGTCGTTTTCGGGCTGGCGCTTGCCTGGGTGCTGACGCGTTACCGTTTCCCCGGCTGGCGTCTTATCGATGCCATTGTCGATCTGCCTTTTGCGCTTCCAACCGCCGTTGCCGGCATCGCGCTGACGACGCTTTTTGCGGGCAATGGCTGGTTCGGCTCGGTGCTTGCGCCGCTCGGCATCAAGGTGGCCTATACGCCGCTC
Source organism: Rhizobium oryzihabitans (assembly GCF_010669145.1). Lineage (NCBI taxonomy): Bacteria > Pseudomonadati > Pseudomonadota > Alphaproteobacteria > Hyphomicrobiales > Rhizobiaceae > Rhizobium > Rhizobium oryzihabitans. Next base: position 573,236 of record NZ_CP048635.1, on the reverse strand, counting down.
GGCATCATGGTGGCGATGGCCTTCACCAGCCTGCCCTTCATCGTGCGCACTGTGCAGCCGGTGCTGGAGGACCTCGATCCGGCGCTGGAGGAAGCGGCGCAATCGCTTGGCGGTTCCGATCTTGAAATCTTCCGCAAGGTCATCCTGCCGCTTCTGACGCCCGCTCTGCTTGCCGGGCTTTCGCTCTCCTTCGCCCGCAGCCTCGGTGAATTTGGTGCGATCATCTTCATCGCCGGCAACCAGCCGTTCTCGACGGAAATCACGGCGCTGCTGATCTTCATCCGGCTCGAGGAATATGATTATCAGGCCGCCGCCGCCATTGCTTCCGTGCTGCTCATCACCGCTTTCGTGATGCTGGCGGTGACCAATTACCTGCAGGCGCGCGCGCTTCGCTACACGGTGAGGAGCTGAGACATGAGCGCCATTTCCTCGCATCGCAAACCGCCGCGCGTCGGTGACGCCCCCTGGGTTCGCCGCAGTCTGATCGCTTTCGTTCTTGTGATCGGCGCCCTGCTGGTCGTCGCTCCTCTTGTGATTATCGGGGTCGAGGCCTTTTCGCAGGGCTGGAAGGTCTATTCCGCCACGATCACCCATCCCGATACTCGCCACGCCATCATGCTGACGGTTCTGACCGCACTGATTGCCGTGCCGATCAACACCGCCTTTGGCGTCGCGGCCGCATGGGCGATCACCAAGTTCGATTTTCCCGGCCGGCGCTTTCTGTTGGTGTTGATCGAGATACCTTTCTCCATCTCGCCGATCGTGGCCGGTGTCGCATATCTCTTCGTTTACGGGCTGCAGGGGCTCTTCGGTCCGTTCCTCGATGCGCATGACATCAAGATACTCTTTGCGCTTCCCGGCATCGTCATCGCCTCGATGTTCGTCACAGCACCTTTCGTCGCGCGCGAGCTCGTCCCATTGATGCAGGCGCAGGGCCGCGATCTCGAGGAGGCGGCGACCTCGCTTGGCGCATCCGGCTGGCGCACCTTCTTTTCGGTGACGCTGCCGAATATCAAATGGGCGCTGCTTTATGGCGTCGTGCTCTGCAACGCCCGCGTGATGGGCGAATTCGGCGCAGTTTCGGTCGTGTCAGGCAATATTCGCGGCCAGACCAATACGCTGCCGCTGCATATCGAGTTGCTCTACCACGATTACCAGACGGCCGGCGCCTTTGCCTCGGCCTCCATCCTTGCTTTGCTCGCCGTCGTCACCATCATCGCCAAGGTGGCGCTGGAACGGCGCGGCGCAGGGCGCGGAGCCAAAAAGACCAATGGCGGTGCCGCCATCGCCACGGAGACCTGATTCCCATGAAAATCCGCCTCGAAAATGTGGTGAAGACCTTCGACACCTTCCGTGCCGTCCGCGATGTTTCGCTGGATATTGAAAGCGGTGAGCTTCTGGCGCTGCTCGGCCCCTCCGGTTCAGGCAAGACGACGATTCTGCGCATGGTCGCCGGTCTCGAATATAGCGATGGCGGCCGCATCCTGTTCGGAGACGAGGACGCCACCAATATTCCGGTGCGCGACCGCGGCGTGGGTTTCGTGTTTCAGCACTACGCGCTTTTCCCGCATATGACGCTCAACGAAAACATCGCCTTCGGCATGAAGGTCTCGAAGGTGAAGCGCGACAAGGCGGCAATCGATGCCCGGGTCAGGGAACTTCTGAACCTTGTCAAACTCGATGGTCTGGGGGATCGTTTCCCGGCACAGATATCCGGCGGGCAAAGGCAGCGCGTGGCATTGGCGCGTGCGCTTTCGGTTGATCCGAAAGTTCTTCTGCTGGATGAGCCTTTCGGGGCGCTGGATGCCAATGTGCGTCGCGACCTGCGCCGCTGGCTGCGCGAAATTCACGGTGCGCTGGGTATCACCACGATTTTCGTGACGCATGATCAGGAAGAGGCACTTGATCTCGCCGACCGTGTCGTCATCCTCAATCAGGGTGAGATCGTTCAGCAGGGCACGCCGAAGGAAGTCTGCCGCCAGCCGAACAGCGCTTTCGTCATGCGCTTTCTCGGAGACGCCAACCGTGTGTCCGGCGTGGCGCGCGGCGGCAAGGTCTATGTCGGTGACAACGAATTGCCTTTCTCTTACGGTCAGGCGGATGGTGCCGTCGAGATTTACGCCCGTCCCTCCGATCTGGAGTGGGAAGATCTGCACGAGGGCATTCCGGCCTCCGTGGCACGGGTTCTCGACCGGGCGGGTGAGCGGCGGGTGATCGCCAGCACCGATGGCGGCGATCTTCTCGAATTCGACGTGCCGCCGGAAAATGATGTCGCGGCAGGTGACCGCGGTTCCGTCATCATCCGCCGGGCGAAGATTTTCCCGGCGGCGTAACTCGCCTCGCCTGTCTCAGATCAGAAGCTCGAAAGAGGCCTCGGCCACAAGCCTGCCATTGACCAGGAGATCAACCTTGTGGACACCCGCATAGTGCTTGCGGGTGGTGAAATCGCGCATGGCGCGGCTTATCGACAGCCCACATGTTTCGCCTGGCTGAAGTTCGATCTCCTTCCATTTGAAGACCTTCGCCGAGGCGTCACCGCTCTTCTTCACATAATGGACGGCATAATCAATCACCAGCTTCTGCGGGCCTTTCGCTGTCGAGGTGAAAGCGGCTGAAATCCGCACCGGATTACCGAGAGCAACCTTGTCAGGCGAAACCTCAAACGTCTCCAGCGCGATCTGCGCTGCTTCATGCGCGCCGAGATGGGCGAGTGCGGCGGCGTCACCCTTCTTGATCAGCGTGCGCAGGGCTTGCCGCACGATCCAGCGCGTATGCGGGTTCTCCTTAGGCCATGGTTCGATGAGCGTCAGCACGAAAGCCGGATTGTCCTTGGTGATGTCGTTCAGATGATTGGCGACGGATTTGCGCACGTAAAGCGCATCATCGGCTTTCATGGCATCGAGGATTGCTGTGACCGGGGAGGGATCATCGATGAGGGGTTTGAGCTGGAACGACCAGGGCAGGCGTGGCCGGCAGCCCTCGCTCGCCAGTCGCCGTACATGCTCGTTGTCGTGGCGCGACCAGGTTTCCATCACCGCAAGGGTGCGGGCGATATCCTTTTGCAGAAAATGGCGGATGGCGAATTCCGACGAGCCGAAGCGGGTGAAATATTGCAGCGCCTGCATGGAAAGATCGAAATCGTCGAGCCCGTAGAGCGCAACATATTCCGGCAGCGAGATGGACGCGAAACCGTTGCCGATGCCGGGGGCTGCGGCGGTCAGAATGTCGATATTGCGGGCGTAGTCACCGGGAAGCGTGGCGTGCAGGCTCGTCGCCACCTGCCGCATGCGCTGCATGATGCCCAGAGCCTCGAGATTTTCCGTGGCGAGCGACATGAAGGCGGAGACATCGAAAGGCGCATGAACGGCTTTGGTCTGATCGGCTATATGCTGCAGTTTTTCACGGTTGAAGATTTCCTTCAGCGCCGGTGCCGCTGTCTCGCTCATGTCTGCCCTCGAAAGTTCACTTTTTGTTCTTTTAAGGGAAGAAGAGGTTTGAGGCAAGCAGGGGGAGGGCATGGCAAGGAGAAGACGGGCAAATTTTCCCCATTCTCAGACGTAGGAGGAGGGATTCGTACTTTCCTCAGTCATGCCGGACCCGATCCGGCATCCAGACACGGCGCGTCTGCGCCGTGAAACGACTTTTTCCCGATCACTTGATCGCACTGGACCCCGGATCGAGTCCGGGGTGACGGAGTATGGGTACTCCAGGTTCGCCAAACTCAAGCGTTGGGCGGATATTGTCATCCACCTAGAGCCGGAGCCAAGGCCTTCAGCTCATCTGGCTGACGAATTTCGTTTCCAGATAGGCCTGAACCGCTTCCGAACCGCCTTCCGTGCCGTAACCGGAATCCTTGATGCCGCCGAAGGGGACTTCCGGCAGCGCAAGGCCGTTATGGTTGATCGTCAGCATGCCGGCCTCGACCTGATGGCCGAGCGCATGTGCGGTCTTGACCGAGCCGGTAAAGGCATAGGATGCAAGGCCGAAGGGCAGGCGGTTTGCTTCGGTGACGGCGTCATCGAAGGTCGAGAAGCGGTTGATGATGGCGACAGGACCGAAGGGCTCGTCGTTCATGATCTTTGCCGTGGTCGGCACATTGGCGAGAACTGTCGGCTCGAAGAAGTTGCCCTTGTTGCCGATGCGGCGGCCGCCGGTCTTCAGCTCGCCGCCATGGGAAACGGCGTCGCTGATGAGGCCTTCGAGCGCCGGGATGCGGCGTTCATTGGCGAGCGGGCCCATGATGACGCCGTCTTCCATGCCGTTGCCGACCTTGATGGCCTTCGTCGCTTCCACGAAACCTTCAAGGAAGCGGTCCGCCACGCCGTCCTGCACGAGGAAGCGGGTGGGGGCGACACAGACCTGGCCGGCGTTGCGGAACTTGGCGAGCGACGTCACCTCGATTGCCTTTTCGATATCGGCGTCATCGAAGATCATCACCGGCGCATGGCCGCCGAGTTCCATCGTGGCGCGCTTCATGTGCTTGCCGGCCAGCGCCGCGAGGTGCTTGCCGATCGGCGTGGAGCCGGTGAAGGAAATCTTGCGGATGACCGGATGCGGGATCAGATATTCCGAAATCTCGGAGGGAACACCGTAAACCAGACCGATGACGCCCGCTGGCACGCCCGCATCCACAAAGGCGCGGATGAGCTCGGCCGGTGATGCCGGCGTTTCCTCAGGCGCCTTGACGATGATCGAGCAGCCGGTGGCGAGCGCCGCTGAGAGCTTGCGGACGATCTGGTTGATCGGGAAGTTCCAGGGCGTGAAGGCTGCAACGGGCCCGACGGGCAGCTTGATGGCAAGCTGGGAAACGCCGGTCGCACGCGCGGGAATGACCTGGCCATAGGTGCGGCGCGCTTCTTCGGCAAACCAGTCGATCGTGTCGGCGGCGCCCATGACCTCGGTGCCCGATTGTGCCAGCGGCTTGCCCTGTTCGCGGGTCATAATATAGGCGATCTTGTCCTTGCGCTCGCGCAGGATATCGGCCGCCCTGCGCATGATCTTCGAACGCTCGAAGGGCGAGGTGTCGCGCCACACCTTGAAACCGCGCTCGGCAGCAGCAAGCGCCAGATCGAGGTCTTCCTTTTCAGCGTGGGCGATTGCGCCGATGATCTCGTCGGTTGCCGGATCGGACACGGCGATCGTCTTGCCGGAAACGGCGTCTCGCCATTCGCCATCAATGAGAAGTTTGATGTCGGGATAGGTGTGCATGGGAACTACCTTCATGATGCGGCCGATACGGCGAGCTGCCGTTTGGCCCGGAGACGTGAACAGAATTTTCCTGGCCGGACGATATCCGGCATCGCGGCTTTCGCTGCGCGGAACGGGTGTCTGGGTATCCCCGGCAAAGAGGCTTCTGGAATTGCCGGAAACAGAAACGACAGTCTTTATATTAAGTTCCGGGCGGTATGTTTCAACCGTCCGCTGTGGCAATCGCCATGATTTTTCTGCGACATGGAACTTGTTTTCGGTCATTCCGGTTTGCAACGCATGCGATGCTAAATTGCCGATGACCTCGCCCGGTCCGCGTGCGAATCACGCATTTCTGTCCGTTTGCGGGAAAGTGTCTGCCTCAATTCGGCCCTTGTCGCGCCTGACGGATTGACGGGAGGAGGCAAAGTGGGCTGCCGCTTGCGTCATAACAGTGCGCGAAACATGAAAAAGTACAATAAGACGGAAAAATTATCCAAAGGGTTTACTCAAAACCTAGAGAAAATACGGATAAAATCTCAGTGAGGATATAACATCCATTCCTGATATATATTGCGGGCGTCGGTTCCCTTGACCTTCTGAGGTTGGCGAAAACCCTCGACCCGAACGTTATCGATGGAGAAAAAGTATGAGTTTCGCCCGGGTACTTCTCAGTGCGTTCTTGTCACTCGTGTGGCTTTCCTGTGCCGAAGCCGGAACGATCGCCAAGCCGCAAGGCAAGCCGATATTAACCATATCCGGAAATATCACCAACACCAACGCCGAGGGTGCCGCGCAATTCGACCGCGACATGCTGGAAGCGCTTGGAATGGTGACGGTGGAGACGACAACACCCTGGCACGATGGCCGCGTCCGATTCGATGGTGTTTCGCTGGCGAAATTGATGGATATCGTCGGCGCAAAAGGCACCACGGTCACGGCAGTCGCGCTCAACGACTATGTCAGCACCATACCGGTTGAGGATTTTAAGAAATTCAACGTTATCCTCGCGATCAAACTGGATGGCAATTACATGACAGTTCGCGAAAAAGGCCCGTTGTTCGTCATCTATCCCTATGACAGCGACCCGGAGCTGCAGAAGCAGACTTATTATTCGCGGTCTGCATGGCAAGTTGCCAAACTGATAGTGGAATAAAGGTGCCGTTTGCGAAAACTTGTGGCGGTGATCATCTGTTGCTTCGTCCTGGCAACGGGCTATATCGCTTTCGTCATTGCCGAGCGACAGACCGCTCTGCAGAAATTCGCCCGCTATAACGATTCGTGGGCGGTCAGCCAGACCGTGGCGGAATATCTGCGGCTTCAGAACAAGCTCGCGGTTTTCGCGCTCAGTCCCGGCAAGATTGACCGGGACGAACTGCAGCTGCGTCTGGACATCATGCTGAGCCGTCTTGAATTGTTGAAGCAGGGCAATCTGGGGGCTTTCATCAATGAAAAGCAGCAGTGGCGGGACCTTGTAACGCAGCTCAATGCGGTTCTGGCCGATCTGGAGCAGCGGGTTAATCGTCTGGAGCCCTCCGATGTTCCGGCAATGCTTTCGGCGATGAGCGCGCTCGATGCACCGATGACGACGCTCGCCTCGTCTTCCGTCGCCTATGACGTCAATCTGATCGATACCGCCCATGAGGATGTGCGCAAGCTGCATATCGTCTATACCGCGCTGGCCGGTGGTCTCATCCTGTGCGGCATCGCGCTGGTAATATTGCTGCTCCGGCAGAACGACCTCTTGAACCGGGCGCAAAAAAGCATGCGCGGCCTGACGGACGACCTGCGCGCCGCCACGCTGGAATTGCAGGCGAAGAATGTCCGGCTGGAGCATGATGCCTATCACGATGCGCTGACGGGTCTGCCCAACCGCTCGCTGTTCCGGCAGGAGCTGATCGAGCGGCTGCGACGATCCTTCGGCGGCAGCGGCACGACGGCCATCCTTCTGCTCGATCTCGACGGCTTCAAAGACGTCAACGACACGCTCGGTCATGATGCGGGCGATGCCCTGCTTCAGGCCGTCGCGCAGCGCCTTTCAGGCATCAGCGGCGATTACGATATGGTCTGCCGCCTGGGCGGCGATGAATTCGCCGTCGTCTCCGATGATCTCAATGAGGACGCGGCACGCCGTCTCGCCTCCAAGCTCATCGACCAGATCAGCCGGACCTACCAACTCGGCGAGCAGGAGGTCAAAATCGGCACCTGCATCGGTATTGCCATCTCGCACGGCGCCGTTGATGCGGACGAATTGTTCAAGCGCGCGGATCTGGCTCTTTACGAGGCCAAGGCCATCGGCCCGGGCCGGGCGAGCGTTTTCAAGGTCCGCATGCAGAAGCAGCTGACCGAGAAGAAATCCTTCGAGGCCGATCTGCAAACCGCGCTGCAGAACGACGAGATGGAGGTCTATTACCAGCCGCAGGTGGCGACGCAGACCCGCGAACTCTGCGGCTTCGAGGCGCTCTTGCGTTGGAAACACCCGGTGCGGGGCGATGTGCCGCCCAGCGTTTTCATTCCCGTCGCGGAAAGAACCGGTCTTATCCATTCGCTCGGAAAATGGGTGATGGAAACCGCCTGCCGCGAGGCGATGAGATGGGACGAGGACATGAAGGTGGCGGTCAATCTCTCGCCGGTTCAGTTCCACAGCACCAGCCTCATCCAGAACGTGATGGGTGCGCTGGAAAAAAGCGGGCTGGAGCCTAGCCGGCTCGAGCTTGAAATCACCGAATCCATCCTGCTCAACAAGAGCGACCAGACGATCAATACGCTGACGCGGCTGAAGGATGTCGGCATCCAGATCGCGATGGACGATTTCGGCACCGGTTATTCCTCTCTCGCAAATCTGCGCGGGGTGCCGTTTGACAAGATAAAGATCGACCGGTCCTTTCTGCGCGATATCACCAGCGACCGCGATGCGCTGGCGATCGTTGAATTCGTGGTTGGTGTCGGCCGCAGTCTGCGCATGACCACGATCGCCGAAGGCATCGAGACGGAGGAGCAATATGAATGTGTCAGACGTCTGGGATGCGATCAGGTCCAGGGATATCTGATCAGCCGGCCGTTGCCGGCCAAGGAGCTGGTGGCCTGGAGCTCTGTCTGAAAACGGGCAGCGTCGGCGAAGGCGTGTCCTATTTCAGGAAGATGCATCGCTCTTTGCGAAAACCGATACCGGTTGGCGCGCCGATGTTGTAGAGCATTCCCGGTCGATACGGGATCATTCTGGCGAAGCGACCGGGTTTTGCGAAAAGGTTTGAGACATGGAAATAATGGACGTGCATGGCGTAGCCCTTCCCCTCTCTTCCCATGAGGTGTCGCCCGTCATCTGGCAGGCGTTGACCGATGGCAGCTATGAGGCGAAAGAGGCCCGCAGCGTCCTGAAAGCCATCAAGCCAGGCGACCGTGTGCTGGAACTGGGGTCCGGCATCGGGATCATCACCTCGATCATCGCCGGCATAAAGGATGTGTCCATATGGGCCTTCGAGGCCAATCCCTCCACGGCGGCACTGGCGGAGCGGGTGATAAAAGCCAATTGCCGCGGCAATGTCGAGTTTTCGCAGGGGTTGCTTACCGCCGACGAGCCGCGCTCCTATTCGTTTTATGTGCGCAAGGATCTCTGGATGTCGTCCATGGACGAAAATCAGGGTCCCTATGAAAAACGCATCGAAATTTCGTCCGAGAATATTGACGAATTTGTTGCAAGCAAGGGCATCACCGCACTCGTCATGGATATCGAGGGCGCGGAACGCGACCTGCTCGGCAGGGCCGAGCTTGCCGGCGTGGAGCGGATATTCGTCGAACTGCACGATCACCTTTATGGCCTCGCCGGCGTCCGCGACATCATGCGGTCGCTGACCGCCAAGGGATATGCCTATGATCCGCGTGGCTCGCGCGGTCCCTGCGTGTTGTTCTCCAAGGACGACAGCCCGAGGGAATACGATCCCGACGTGGATTGACCGCCGCCTCACAGCTCCAAAAGTTCACAGCGAATTCGCGGAACCGTCTGCGCATCATCTCGTTCTTTCCCGGGAATGAGAATGTGCGGGAGCAGGGCGGCGTATGCCCTGAGGTGGGTTGCGGATCGTCATGATAATTTCATAAACGGCAATTCAATCGCAACTATTGTTGCAATTGTCGCAATCGCTCTCCTGCGTCATCATCACTCCATCAGACCGGCTCAGAATGCAGACGACGCTGGACGATGCAAACGCAACCGAAGGAGAACGATCATGGGCTTTGTGAAAACGACAGACGGAACCGAAATCTTCTACAAGGACTGGGGCCCGAAGGATGCTCAGCCCATCGTGTTTCACCACGGCTGGCCGCTGAGTTCCGACGACTGGGACGCCCAGATGCTGTTTTTCCTCTCGAAAGGATATCGCGTCGTCGCCCATGACCGCCGTGGCCACGGCCGCTCTGCCCAGGTGGCTGACGGTCACGACATGGATCACTACGCCGCCGACGCCTTTGCCGTCGTTGAGGCGCTCGATCTGAAGAATGCCGTCCATATCGGCCACTCCACCGGTGGCGGCGAAGTTGCCCGTTACGTTGCCAGACATGGCGAGCCTGCTGGCCGCGTCGCCAAGGCGGTTCTGGTTTCCGCCGTGCCGCCGCTGATGCTGAAGACCGAGGCCAATCCGGAAGGCCTGCCGATGGAGGTCTTTGACGGCTTCCGCTCGTCGCTTGCCGCGAATCGCGCGCAGTTCTTCCGCGATGTGCCCTCCGGCCCATTCTACGGCTTCAACCGAGATGGAGCGACCGCCCAGGAAGGCGTGATCCAGAACTGGTGGCGTCAGGGCATGATGGGCGGCGCAAAGGCCCATTATGACGGCATCAAGGCCTTCTCGGAAACCGATCAGACTGAGGACCTGAAGGCGATCAGCGTACCCACACTGGTGCTGCACGGCGAAGACGACCAGATCGTGCCCATTGCGGACTCCGCACTGAAATCGGTGAAGCTCTTGAAAAACGGCACGCTTAAGACCTATCCCGGCTTCTCGCACGGCATGCTGACCATCAATGCCGATGTGCTGAACGCCGATCTGTTGGCCTTCATCAAGGCTTGATCTTTGGGCGAAACGGGAATGCGGCCTGATATGAGGCCGCATTTCGTGATTGGTCGACGACCTCTCCCCGCACTTGGCGTCATCCTCGGGCTTGTCCCGAGGATCCATTGTTTCGCGCGGGAGTGGATCCTCGGGTCGAGCCCGAGGATGACGTTGCTTGTGTGGGGACGGCGGAGGCCACTTCCCGCATCATGTCGTCAGACTAGCTTTGCCTTCCAAACCTCGCGATAAGAACCAAGCCCGGCAATGGCGTCGGCAGCGAAATGACGCTCCCGGCCGGCAAGAGGCTTGATCCCTGTGATGAGTGCTGCCCCGGCACTGGTGCCCGTGGAGCCGCTGACGGCGATCACATCCGTATCGGCAAAACCGGCAAGCGCCTTGAGATAAAGAGCGTTGCTGGCAAATGGGCCTTCAACCAGCACCGGGCCCTTCCTCCCGATCAGCGAAAGACTGAACTCCGTCATCAGGGCAAGATACAGCGCCGTTGCCGCGTGTCGTTCCGCAACCGTGGCATTGTCGTCGGCGATCCAACGCGCTGTTTTAGCGGGGAAGGGGCCGGAGCCCCAACGATGCTTGGAAGCAGCATCATGCCTTTGGCAATTGCGCTGCCGAGCGCGGCTTCGATTTCCTCGTCCGGCGCTGGCCCGAATTGCTGTGTCAGCTTTTCATACTCCCTGCCGCCCATGAAGCGGGAGGAAGGAACGGGACGTCCGAGAGCATCGACATTCAAAAGTGTGTCACGGCCGGGATCCAGCCCATCCGCCATGCCGCCAATTGCGAAATTCACCACCCAGGTGCCGGTGGAGACGACGGAAAAATCACCCTCCCGCCGCAGCAGATGCGGCAGGAGCGACGCATTGGAATCGTGAATGCCGCAATAGACCGGCATGTCCGGCAATAGCCCTGTTTCCTGCGCCACCGATTTGCGGACTGGTCCGAGCACATCGAAGGCCGAGCGCACCGGCGCCATCAACTGCCCGATAGCGAGGTGCTCGACCAGCGAGGAGAAATTTTTCCGGCGTGGGTTCCAGAGGTCCGTATGACAACCGAGCGAGGTCGTTTCCGTGGCCTGAACGCCGGTCAGCCGCCCCGCCCAATATTGCGCATAGGTGACGATGCTGCGCACCCTGGTGAACTCCTGCGGGAAAGCGGTTTTCTGGAAATGGATTTGCGCGCCGAGGTTCAGCCCGGCGGGAAGCGATGGCGAGCCGGTCTCGGAGAAGTCGGGCCGGATGCGAAGATAGGCCTCACGTATCTCAACGGGATAGCTGTGCTCGTAGTCCAGCACCGGCATGGCAAGATCGCCGTTTTCATCGAGAAGTGCCGCTGACGCGCCATGGGTGGTGATGGAGATCGCGTCGAAACCCGGCTCTTGGGCGAACTGCCGTAGAGAGGCGAGAATGAAACTCCACAGCATCTCCACATCGTAATGCGGATAGATACCATCACGAAGGACAGGGTTCGAACGCCTGTCGCCGGCTATCTCTTCTCCACTTCCGGTGTCGATGACGACGACCTTGGCGTTTGTCTTGCCGATATCGATGACCGCAACGCGGCGTGGCTTTGTCATGTCGCTCATGGCAGATGGAACACCGTCACGAGGTCTGTCGCGATTGGCGAATTATCCGGATTGCTCTCCATGATGTCAGCCATGTGCGCCCACCATTTCTTCATCACGGGATGCTCCGGCAATGCCGCCATGCCGTGGTTCTTCGGGCGCGTCAGCACACCGAACAGGATGTTGGTTTCCGGATCGAGGTGGATCGAATAGTCGCTCACACCCGCTTCGTGCAGCAGCGCCACCAGTTCCGGCCATATCTCATCATGGCGGCGTTTGTACTCTGCCTCCTTGCCGGCGAAGAGCTTCATCTTGAAGGCGTGTTTTTCGAATTCCGGCATGGCTCAGCTTCTCATGGCGCGCAGACGGCGTACAACGATTGGAATGGCGATGGTGATGATCAGCAGCAGGCCGACGAAGATCGACATGACGATACCAGGCACGTTCAAAAGTCCGAGCCCGAAGGTGACGAGGCCCATGACGAAAGCGGCAATGACGACGCCCGCAATGGTGCCGGAGCCGCCGAGAATGGAAACGCCACCGAGCACCACCATGGTCACCACTTCAAGCTCCCAGCCTTGAGCAATCGAGGGGCGGGTGGAGCCGAGCCGCGAGGTGAGGCAGACGGCGGCAATGCCGCTCATCAGGCCGGTCAGAAGGAAGAGGATGAACTTCACCCGTTCGACGGGAATACCGGAAAAACGGGCGGCGAAGGGATTATTGCCGATCACATAGACCTGCCGGCCGAAATTGGTGGCGTGCAGCAGAATGGCAAAGATGATGGCCATGACGATGAACAGCACGAATTCGAAGGAAATCACCCAGAACACGTAGCCCTGACCAAAATAGGCGAAATCCGCCGGATATTTGCCATAGGCCTGGTCACCCAGCACCATGTAGGAGATGCCGCGAAACAGGCTCATCGTGCCGATGGTGACGACGATGGATGGCAGCTTGAGGCCAGCGACGAGAAAGCCGTTGAAGGCTCCACAAAGAAGGCCGGTGCCGATGCCGATGGCGACGAGGCCCGGCGTACCGACGCCCATCTGCACCGCAGCACCCATGGCGGTGGAGGCGAGCGCGATAATGGCGGCAACGGAAAGATCGATTTCACCGGCGATGATCAGGAGTGCCATGGCAAAGGCGATGATCGCCTTTTCGGTGAAGTTGAAGGTCGCGTCGGACAGGTTCCAGGCATTGAGGAAATAGGGCGAGGCGAGCGAATTGGCGATGAAGATGAGGATCGCGACGCCAAGCAGCAGCACTTCCCAGCTGGCCAAGAGACGGCGCAGTGGCGTGCCGAGCTTGTCTGGAATGATGCGCGGCTTCTGAGCCGGTTGAGAATTCGTGCTCATGCTGCGGCCCCCTTGGCCTGGTCGCTTGCCGCCCGGTCGCGCAGGATGATGCGGCCTTTTCGAGCTTCGGCGCGGGCGTTGAAGACGACGGCGAGCACGATCACCACGCCGGAAATCGCCATTTGCGCGAAGGGCGAGATGCCGATGACGGGCAGGGCGTTTTTGATCACACCGAGAAACAGCGCGCCGAGCACAGCACCTGCCACCGAGCCGATGCCGCCGGCAATGGAGATGCCGCCGATGACATTTGCCGCCACGCTATCGAGTTCGAAACCGGCGGCGATATCCACATAGGCGACGGCATAACGCGACACCCAGAGATAGCTCGCAAGTCCTGCCAGCGCACCGGACAGCACGAAAGCCAGAAAGCGTGTGCGGCCGACATCGATGCCGGCATAGACCGCGGCACCCGGATTGCCGCCCGAGGCATAGGCCGAGCGGCCGAAGGAGGTGCGGCTGAGCACGAGCCAGGCGCCGGCGATGATGAGGATGGCGACCCAGGAAAGAACCGGCATGCCGAGGATCATCGTGCGCGGCACGTTGAGGAAAGTGGGCGAAAGCTGGTGCGCATTCACCCAGCCGCCGCCCGAAAGCGCGAAGGCCATGCCGCGATAGATGGTGAGCGTGCCGAGCGTGACGACGATCGGCGGAATGCCGAGCCACCAGACCAGCACGCCATTGATCGATCCTAAAAACGCGCCGATGCCGACCGCCATGGCGATGAGAAACGGCAATGGAATGCCTGGAAAGGCGGCATTGGTCATCGCCACCGCCATGCCGGTGAAGGCGAGGTTGGCGGCAACCGAAAGATCGATGGATTTGGTGAGAATGACCGCCATCTGGCCAAGCGCCAGAATGATGAGGATGGACGTGTCGTTGAAGATATTGACCAGATTGGCGGGCCTGCCGAAACCGGGCGCGCGCAGCGCAAAGCCTGCGATCATGATGACGATGATGCCCGCCAGCAGCCATTCGCGATTCTTGAGAAAACGTTGCATGGTTTTGCCCCTCTCAGGCGTTGCCGGTGGCGGCGCGCACCAGCTTTTCCGGAGAAAAATCGGCGCGTTCGAACAGGCCCGCCATCAGGCCTTCGCGCATGACGATGGCGCGGTCGGACATGCCGAGGATTTCGGGAAGTTCTGATGAAATCATGATGATGGAGAGGCCTTCGGCCGCAAGCTCGCTGATGAAGCCGTGCACGGCGGCCTTGGAGCCGATATCGATGCCTTTGGTGGGCTCATCGAGAATGATGACCTTTGGTTGGGTGGCGAGCCATTTGCCGATCACCACCTTCTGCTGGTTGCCGCCCGAAAGCGTGCCGACGGGCACGGACAGCGCGGCGGCGCGCAGGTCGAGACGCGAGGCATATTTGCGCGCCAGCGCGAATTCATTGGCGGCGGCGAGAAATCCCTTGCGCGAGGTGCGTGTGAGGGAAGGCAGCGACATGTTCTGGTAGATCGGCATTTCCAGCGCCAGCCCATGGCGTCCGCGCTCCTCGGGCACATAAACGATGCCGGCGCGGATCGCATCTTCCGGTGAACGGATGAGGATCGGTTCGCCATTGAGGGTAATCTGTCCGGAGGCCGGGCGGGTGATGCCGAAAAGCGACTGGCAAAGTTCCGATCGCCCGGCGCCGATCAGCCCGTAGAGGCCAAGAATCTCGCCCTTGCGCAGATCGAGCGAAATATCGCGAAATTCGGTCTGGTGTGAATAATTTCGGACCGAAAGAACCGTCGGGCCGAGGGTAACCGCCTGTTTCGGAAATGCGTTCGTCACGTCGCGGCCAACCATCAGACGTACGATCTCGTCCTGCGGTGTTGTGGTAAGATTGCCCGCGCCGACCATCTTGCCGTCCCGGAACACCGCGTAGTTTTCGGCGATCTCATAGACTTCATCGAACTTGTGGCTGATGAAGAGGATCGCCTTGCCCTGCCGCTTCAGGTTTTCGACGATGCGGAAGAGATCGTCGATCTCCTTGCGGGAAAGGGCGGCCGTCGGTTCGTCCATGATGACGATGCGCGCCTCGACGGAAAGTGCTCTCGCTATTGCCACGAGGTGGCGCTGCGCGATGGAAAGGTCCTTCAGCCGAATGGACGGATCAATGGTGCTTTCGAGCTGTTCCAGCAGCACCTTGGCGCGCGCATTGATGGTCTTCCAGTCAA
This sequence comes from Rhizobium oryzihabitans, assembly GCF_010669145.1. Classification (NCBI taxonomy): domain Bacteria; kingdom Pseudomonadati; phylum Pseudomonadota; class Alphaproteobacteria; order Hyphomicrobiales; family Rhizobiaceae; genus Rhizobium; species Rhizobium oryzihabitans. The sequence goes on along the minus strand of NZ_CP048635.1, from coordinate 557,911 downwards.
TGAGGCCGAAACGGCCTTTTGGCGCATGGCCGAGGAAGATGTTTTCACCCACCGAAAGCTCATCGAACAGCACGGTTTCCTGATGAATGGCCGTCACACCGGCATTGATGGCGTCCTGCGCGCCGTGAAAATGGACGGGCTGGCCATCGAGAAGGATTTCGCCTTCATTCGGGCGGTAGATGCCGGTGAGGATTTTGACGAGCGTGGATTTTCCCGCACCATTCTCGCCGATCAGCGCGGTGACCTTGCCGGGATAAAGCGCGATATCGACGCCATCCAGCGCTTTGACGCCGGGGAATATCTGGCTAATGCCGCGCATTTCGAGAATGGGCGCGCCGCTGGAAGTCGCTGGGATGTCTATGTTTTGGGTTTCAGCACGCATCATTCCGTCTTACCGGTCAGTTTTGATTGAAGCGGCGAGGGGCACCCCCCTCTGCCCTGCCGGGCATCTCCCCCTCAAGGGGGGAGATCGGCAAGCGGATAGCGCCCCGCTTTATGGAACGAGCGAGTGCGGCATATCGATCTCCCCCTTGAGGGGGAGATGCCCGGCAGGGCAGAGGGGGGTGCCCTCCGCACACTGCCGTCACTTCTCAGATCAAAAAATCTTCGAGAACTGATCGATATTCTTCGCATCATAAACGAATGGATCGGCCATCGCCGCTTCGCTGTTTTCGCCAACCTTGATCTTGCCCATGCGACCGGCTTCGATTTCCGAGCCCGGCTTGCCGTCGGTTTCGCCCTTCACGAGGCGATAGGCGATCTGGGTGGCGGAATAGCCGAGGTCGATCGGGTTCCAGATGGCGAATTCCTTGGTCGCGCCTGATTTGATGGCGCCGGCCATTTCGGACGGCAGGCCAAGGCCCGTTACATAGACCTGACCGATCTTGCCTGCATCCTTCACCGCTTGCGAGGCGGCGAGAACGCCAACCGTCGTCGGTGCAACGATGACCTTCACATTCGGCTGCGAGGAAAGCAGGCCCTGCGCCTCGCGGTAGCTCTTGTCGGCAAGGTCGTCACCATAAACGGTGGTGACGAGGTTGAGGCCGGGGAAATCCTTCAGCTGTTTTTTCATCTCGTCGATCCAGATATTCTGGTTCGTGGAGGTGGTGGTGGCCGAAAGAATGGCGAAATCGCCCTTGCCGCCTTCCAGATGCGATGCTGCAAGCTGCAGGCACATCTTGCCGATCAGCGCGTTGGACGAGGGGTTGAGCTGGAGAATGCGGCCTTCCGGCGCAACACCGGAATCCCAGGAGATGACCTTGATGCCGCGCTGTGCCGCCTTTTTCAGCGCCGGAACAACGGCGTCCGGGTCATTGGCGGAAATGGCGATGGCGTCGACGCCCTGCGCGATCAGCGAATTGATGACTTCGATCTGGCCTTCCGCTGTGGTGCTGGTCGGGCCCGTATAGATGATCTCGACGCCGCCGAGGTCCTTTGCAGCCTCCTGCGCACCCTTGTTGGCGGCTTCGAAAAAGCCGTTGCCGAGCGATTTGACCACCAGTGCGATCTTCACATCGGCTGCTTGGGCAACGCCGCCCAGTCCTGCGACGGAGAGCGCCGCGCTGAGCGCCAGAACGCTCGTCAATGTTCTGCGTGTAAGTTTCATGTCCCTTTTCCTCCCGTTTTGAACTTTGTTCGTCTCTTCGGCGCTTCCTCAAGCGACCGAAGAGGAATCCTCATCCGGCGGGCTGGCTGTCTTGCCATCCCCCGCTGCGCCGGCGATCAGTAATTCGACGCCGGCATCCTCCACCATGCGTGCCGCCTCATCCGAAATCCCGTCATCGGTAATGATGGTCGAGACGTTTTCGAGCGGACATAAAATCAGGCTGGAGCGTTTTCTGAATTTCGAGGAATCGACCATGACGATCAGCTCTTCCGCCTGTCGCATCAGCTTCTGCTCGCTCTGGATCACCAGCGCGTCGGATTCCATGATGCCGAGCGCGCCCACGCCTTGCGCACCAAGAAAAATCCGCCGCGCATAAAAATTGCGGATCGCATCATTCTCGAAAGGCGACAGGATAAGGCTCTGATCCCGATAGATCGCGCCGCCCGGAACGCTGACATTGCATTTGGAATGCTTGACCAGATGCTCGGCGATGGCGAAAGAATTGGTCATCACCTGCAACCGTCGCGCCGCCATGTAGTGCACCATCTGGAATGTGGTCGTGCCGCCATTCAAAATGATCGCATCGCCATCGTTGCAGAGATCGACCGCCTTGCGCGCAATTGCGCGTTTCTTGTCGATATTGACCGATTCGGACACTCGGAACGGCCTTGCGGCCAGATTGCCGAGCTGCGGCGGATGCACCGCTTCGGCCCCGCCGCGCACGCGCCGTAACTTGCCCTGAACATGCAGGGACGCGATATCCCTGCGGATCGTCGCTTCCGACGCATCCGTCAGTTCGGCAATATCCTGCACCGTCACGACAGCTTTTTCCTGCGTGGCGCTCAAGATGATGCGATGGCGTTCGCGTTCGTGCATGGGGTCCTCCTGATTGTGATTATTCGCAATCTCTTTACGTTGTCAATCAAGAACGATCAAATTAATCAATATCGCGCTGCAACATGAAAATTTATGATCGTTTTTGATTGACATTGTGCTTTTGGATGCGCGATATCTGCCGTCAAAGGAGGCGGGCCGATATCGGCGCCGCGAATGCAGACATATCTGGCCAGATTGATAGGGAGGAAGACATGACGGGAAAATCCCGCCTTCTCGAAAGCCGTTGGGACGACGCCTATGCCAAAACGCTCGATGAGCCGGGCAAGCTGCTTTACCGCTCCAATCTGCTGGGCGCCGACAAGCGCATCACCAATTACGGCGGCGGAAACACATCCGCGAAGGTGCTCGAAACCGATCCGTTGACCGGCGAAAAGGTCCGCGTCATGTGGGTGAAAGGGTCCGGCGGCGATGTCGGCACCATCAAGCTCGATGGTTTTGCGACGCTCTATCTCGACAAGCTGGAAGCGCTGAAGGGCATTTACAAGGGTGTCGCGGATGAAGACCGCATGGTCGGCTTCCTGCCGCATTGCACTTTCAACCTTAATCCGCGCGCCGCCTCCATCGATACGCCTCTGCACGGTTTCGTGCCTTATGAGCATGTCGATCACATGCATCCTGATGCGATCATCGCCATCGCCGCCTCTAAAAATTCGAAAGAGCTGACGCAGCAGATTTTCGGCGATGACATCGGCTGGCTTCCCTGGCGTCGTCCGGGTTTCCAGCTCGGTCTTGATCTCGAGGCTTTCGTAAAGGCCAACCCCAAAGCCAAGGGCGTTGTGTTGGAAAGCCACGGTCTGTTCACCTGGGATAATGACGCCAAAGCTTGTTACGAATTGACGCTTGCCATTATCAACAAGGCGATCGAATGGTTTGCGGCGCAGACCGAAGGTAAGACGATTTTCGGCGGTGCTGTGGCCAAAAGCCTGCCGGTTGCCGAACGCCGCGCCATTGCCGCCCGACTGATGCCGGAAATCCGTGGCCGCATCGGCCGCGAGGAGCGCAAGCTCGGCCATTTCGACGATCAGGATGCGGTTCTCGAATTCGTCAACTCCAAGGATTTGAAACCGCTCGGAAATCTCGGCACATCCTGCCCGGATCATTTCCTGCGCACGAAAATCCGCCCGCTGATCCTCGATCTCGATACGGCAAATCCCGATGTGGATGCGTTGACGGCCGGTCTCGACAAGGCGCTAGAGGCCTATCGCGCTGACTACAGCCGCTATTATGAGGCCTGCCGTCACGACAATTCGCCAAAGATGCGCGACCCTAACCCGGTTATCTTTCTGATCCCCGGCGTCGGCATGTTGTCCTTTGCCAAGGACAAGGCGACCGCCCGCATCGCCGGTGAATTTTACGTCAACGCCATCAACGTCATGCGTGGTGCTTCCACCGTGTCCGAATATCAGGGCCTTCCCGAACAGGAGGCCTTCGATATCGAATATTGGCTGCTGGAAGAAGCAAAGCTTCAGCGCATGCCGAAGCCGAAAAGCCTTGCCGGCCGCGTGGCTTTCGTTACCGGTGGCGCCGGCGGCATCGGCCGGGCGACGGCGGAAAGGCTGGCGGCCGAGGGCGCCTGCGTTGTGCTCGCCGATATCGACGAGACGGCGCTGGAAGCAGCCAGTGGCGATTTCGTCAAGCGTTATAGCGCGGATGCGGTGCGCAGCGTGAAGCTGGATGTGACGCAGGAAAACGCGGTTATCTCAGCCTTTGCGGAAGCGAGCGTGGAATTCGGCGGCGTGGATATTCTCGTCTCCAATGCCGGTATTGCCTCCTCCGCACCGGTGGAAGACACCACGCTTGCCATGTGGAACAAGAATATCGACATTCTCGCGACGGGTTATTTCCTCGTGTCGCGCGAAGCGTTCCGTCTGCTGCGGCGTCAGAATCTCGGCGGCAACGTGGTGTTCGTCGCCTCGAAAAACGGTCTTGCCTCTTCGCCCAATGCGTCGGCCTATTGCACGGCCAAGGCTGCGGAAATCCATCTTGCCCGTTGCCTTGCTCTCGAGGGAGCGGAGGCGGGCATTCGCGTCAATACCGTCAATCCCGATGCCGTGTTGCGCGGTTCGAAGATCTGGAACGGCGAATGGCGCGAGCAGCGCGCGGCCTCTTCCAAGATCGAGGTGACCGATCTGGAGGAACATTATCGCAAGCGCTCGATGCTGAAGCTCAACGTGTTCCCGGAAGACATCGCCGAAGCGATCTACTTCCTGGCGTCCGACGCTTCCGCTAAATCGACCGGCAACATCATCAATGTCGATGCCGGAAACGCGCAGAGCTTTACGCGATAGGACGTTCGTCACGTTCTCACTTCCGTCATTCCGGCTCAAGGCCGAAATGACGGAAGTGAGCGCGATGAACTAGCATGCACTGGACCGATTCCCGGGAGGAAGAGATGACCGAGACGAAAATCGCCGCCGATGTGATCGCGGCCGAAAACGAAAAGCGCGCCGCCGCGCTGAAAGATGATTACGAGGCGCTTGGCAACCAGCTTGCGCGCCGCAATATCGATATCGAGGCGGTCACGGCCAAGGTGGCGGAGTTTTTCGTCGCAGTGCCCTCTTGGGGTGTCGGCACCGGCGGCACCCGTTTTGCCCGTTTCCCGGGCGAAGGCGAGCCGCGCGGCATTTTCGACAAGCTCGACGATTGCGCCGTCATCAACCAGCTGACGCGGGCCACCCCGAATGTCTCCCTGCATATTCCGTGGGATAAGCAGGACCCTGAGCGGCTCAAGGCCCATGCCGACGCGCTGGGTCTCGGCTTCGATGCCATGAATTCCAACACCTTCTCGGATGCGCCAGGCCAGAGCCATTCCTACAAATACGGCTCGCTCAGCCACACGGATGCCGCGACGCGCCGTCAGGCCGTTGAGCACAACATTGAATGTATCGAGATCGGTAAAGCCATCGGTTCCAAGGCGCTGACGGTGTGGGTGGGCGATGGTTCCAACTTCCCGGGCCAAAGCAACTTCACCAGAAGTTTCGAGCGTTATCTCGCCGCCATGGCCGATATCTACAAGGCGCTGCCGGATGACTGGCGCATTTTTTCCGAACACAAGATGTTCGAGCCGGCCTTCTATTCCACCGTCGTGCAGGATTGGGGTACCAACTACCTCATCGCCAATACGCTCGGCGAAAAGGCCTTCTGCCTCGTCGATCTCGGCCACCATGCGCCGAACACCAATATCGAGATGATCGTCGCCCGGCTCATCCAGTTCGGCAAGCTCGGTGGTTTCCACTTCAACGATAGCAAATATGGCGATGACGATCTGGATGCCGGCTCAATCGAGCCTTACCGCCTGTTCCTCGTCTTCAACGAGCTGGTGGATGCCGAATATCGCGGCGTGAAGGGGTTCCATCCCGCCCATATGATCGACCAGTCGCACAATGTGACGGACCCGATCGAAAGCCTGATCTCCAGCGCCAACGAAATCCGCCGCGCCTATGCGCAGGCGCTTCTGGTCGATCGCGCGGCTCTGGACGGTTACCAGCAGGACAATGATGCGCTGATGGCATCCGATACGCTGAAACGGGCCTATCGCACGGATGTCGAGCCGGTTCTCGCCAGGGCGCGGCAACTGGCGGGCGGTGCGATTGATCCGATTGCGACCTACCGGGCGAGCGGTTATCGCCGCCATGTTGCGGCGGAACGCCCGGCTTCGGTGGGCGGCAGCGGCGGGATTGTATAGTCGTTCGCTTTGGTGGACGTGCAAACCCTATGGTCAGGCCGAGTATATTGCTGAGAGCTGATAGCCTCGCCCCAACCTCTCCACCGTCATCCTCGGGCCTGACCCGAGGATCCACAACCCCACGCCATGGATCCTCGGGTCAAGCCCGAGGATGACGTCGACGTTTTGGCAAGGCGTTGTTCCATCAGCACGGCTCACTCACTCTGAAGGCGCTTGTCGACGAACCTGAAACGTATGCTCCGGCCCCGGAAACGCGCCGGAGCGCACCTCATCGGCGTAACTTGCCGCTGCCTCAGAAACGGTCGCCCCCAGATCGGCGAAACGCTTGACGAATTTCGGTTTGAAATCGGTGAAGAGGCCGAGCATGTCGTCGGAAACCAGCACCTGCCCGTCACAGGCGGGCGATGCGCCGATGCCGACCGTAGGCGCGGCGAGTTTTTCTGTCAGTTCGCGGGCAAGCGGCTCGACGGTGCCTTCCACGACGATGGCGAAGGCGCCTGCCTGATCAACCGCAATCGCATCGCGCCAGATTTTCTGCGTTTCGGCATCCGAATGCCCGAGAGAGCGGAAGCCACCGGCGGTGTGGACCAGTTGCGGCATCAGCCCGACATGGCCGAAGACCGGAATACCGCGCGCCACGAGGAAGGCGATCGTCTCGGCCATTTCCTCGCCGCCTTCCAGCTTCACGCCATCACAGCCGGTCTCCTGCATCAGCCGCACGGCGTTGCGGAACGCCTGCTCCTTCGATTCCTGATAGGTGCCGAAGGGAAGATCGACGATGACGCAGGCGTGTTCGACGCCGCGCATGACCGCGCGGCCATGGGCGATCATCATATCCGGGGTGACGCCGACCGTCGTGTCCATGCCGTAAAGCACCATGCCGAGGGAATCGCCGACCAGCAGCAGGTCGCAATGCGGATCGAGCAGGCGGGCAATCGGCGTCGTATAAGCGGTCAGGCAGACAATGCGCGCGCCGCCTTTCATCTGCCGGATGGAGGCCGTCGTCAGCCGCTTCTGTTTCCCGTGCGTGCTCATGATGCAGCCTCCTGTTTGCCGGTTTTATCACGTCCGATGACGCGGTTGTCGAGAAGGCGGGTGTTGCCTACCCGCACGAACAGCGCCACCAGCACAGGCCCCGCCTGCAGCGAAGCGACGGGAGCCAGCGTATCCGGATCGCGCACCGCCACGACTTCGGGCGACGCTAGCGTCTCGGCGGCGATGAATTTTTCTATTGCCGCTTCGAAAGTGGTCGGGTCGTCGCAGCCGTCATGATACAGCCGCTCCGCCTCATCGAGTGCACGCGGCACAATCACGGCTGCGGCGCGTTCCTCGGGGCTCAGATAGACATTGCGCGAGGAGCAGGCGAGCCCATCCGCCTCACGCACGGTAGCGACCGGGACGACGCGGACCGGCTGGGCAAGATCCTCGATCATGCGGCGGATCAGCGTTACCTGCTGGTAGTCCTTTTCGCCGAAATAGGCGGCGTCCGGCTGCACGAGATTAAAAAGCTTGGTCACGACGGTCGTCACACCGGCGAAATGCCCCGGCCGTACCGCACCTTCGAGCTGGCTCCCCAGTTCTGGCACATCCACCACCGTCTGCATCGGGCGCGGATACATTTCGGTAACCTCGGGTGCGAAAAGAATATCGACGCCTGCCTCTTTCAGCAATGCGCTGTCGCGAGCGAGATCGCGGGGGTAACGGGCGAGGTCTTCATTCGCACCGAATTGTAGCGGATTGACGAAGATCGAGACCACCGTGATGTCGTTTTCCGCCTTCGCTTTGGCAACGAGTGTCAGATGACCAATATGGAGAAAACCCATGGTCGGCACGAAGCCGACGGTCTTGCCATCGCGGCGAAATGTGGCGGTCAGGCCGCGCAATTCGGCGACGGTTTTTACAAGGCGCATGGGCTTTCCTCCGGCTCCCCGATCGCCCTCCGGCGAAAGGTGCTGGATAGAACTCGATTTGCCGAACGGGGTCAACGCGGCTGCGGGCATTATATCGATTAAGACCCTGAGCGGTGGTTCAGGACCCGTCAGCCCAGATCGGCGGGCGTTTCCCGGCGAAGGCGTCTCTGCCTTCGCGTGCCTCGTCGCTGCTGCTGATCTTCGCGATGACGCTTTCGGCTAAGGCGAGCCGCTCGCTGGCCGGCATGTCGCGCATTGCCAGCAGCGCTGCCTTTCCGGCTGCGATTGCGCCCGGCGCGTTCTGCCGCAAGCGGGAAAGGACCTCCTCGATCACGCCATCGAGTTCGGCGGATGGCACCGTGCGGTTGATAAGGCCAATGCGTTCGGCTTCTGCGGCAGTGATCGGTTGCCCGAGATAGGCCATTTCGTGCAGACGGCTCAGCGGTATTTTGGCCAGAAGTGTCGCCGCCACCATGGCCGGGAAAAGCCCGACCCGCACTTCCGGCAGGCCGAATTGCGTTTGATCGGCGGCATAAGCGAGATCACAGGCGGCGACAAGGCCGAGTCCGCCCGCCAGCACGCGCCCGTTGATGCGGGCAATGACGATCTTGCCGCAGGTCTCGATGGCGCGTATCACATCGGCGATGGGGTTTGTTCCGTCTCGTGAAAGGAACATGCCGCCAGCGCTTTTCTTAAGGTCCGCACCAGAACAGAAGCTGCGGTCGCCCGCGGCTGCTATGACCACGGCGCGCAGGCCCGCCTCGTCGGATGCCGCCCGGATCGCATGCGTCAACGCGTCCGTCATCGCAGCGTTCATGGCGTTGTGGACGTCCGGTCGGTTGAGCGTGAGCCACAGAACGTCTTTTCGCTTTTCGCTCAACAGCTCATCCGCCATGCGCATCATCCTCCTTTTTTGCGGCAAGCAGCGCTTTGCCGGCTCGGGCTGCATTGGCCCTGCCGAGATGGCGGCTGATCCAGTCCCCGGTTCTCGCCACCGCCATGAGGTCGATGCCGGTTTCGATACCAAGTCCCTGCAGCAGATAGACAACGTCTTCGGTGGCGACATTGCCGCTGGCGCCCGGCGCAAAGGGGCAACCGCCCAGCCCGGCGACGGAACTGTCGAAAACGGAGATGCCTTCCTCAAGCGAGGCCAGCACATTGGCGACGCCCTGGCCATAGGTGTCGTGGAAATGCATGGCGAGTTTTTTGCGCGGGATTCGCGTCGAAATATGTTCGATGAGCTTGCGGATCTGGCCGGCCGTGCCGACGCCGATCGTATCGCCGAGCGAAATTTCGTAACAGCCGAGAGCGACTAGCGCCTCGGCCATCGCCGCCACATCATCGGGCGCAACCGCGCCGTCATAGGGGCAACCGGCGATGCAGGAGACGTAACCGCGCATACGGACATCGCGGTCGGTGGCGGCCTCCGCGACATCGCGCAGTCGTTCGATGCTTTCCGCGCGCGAGCAGGCGATATTGTGCTGGCTGAAACCTTCGGAGGCGGACACGAAAACGGCGATCTCCGTCACGCCGGTCTCGATGGCCGCCTCGAAACCTTTCATATTGGGAACGAGGGCCGGATAGGTGGTGCCGCGCCGGCGTTTGAGGCCCTGAAAAACATCCCTCGAGCCGGCCATCTGCGGAACTTTTTTGGGTGAAACGAAAGCTCCCGTCTCCACCGCCGTCAGTCCCGCCGCCGCCAGCCGCTCGATCAACTCGATTCTGATGGCGGTGGAAACCTCGGCACTTTCGTTTTGCAGGCCATCGCGTGCACCCACCTCGACGATCTTGACGGTTTGGGGCCAAGCCATGTCACGCGCCCTCCGGCTCGAAATCCACCAGCACCGCACCGGCCTCGACCATATCGCCTTCGGCGCAATTGATGGCGGTGACGGTGCCTTTTGCCGGTGCGCGGATCGTATGCTCCATTTTCATCGCCTCCATCACCACAAGCGCCTCACCGGCGGAGACGGTCGCGCCGTTCTCGCTCAGGACGGCGCGGATAACGCCGGGCATGGGCGCTTCCAGACCACCGGCATGGGTGGCGGCATCAGCGATGTCGACGGGGTCTGGCTGGCTGACACGATATTGCTCGCCATCCAGAAACAGTGCGTGGCCGTTATCGCTGGCGAAGAAATGGCCCCGCTTTTGCCAGCCATCGATAGTCGCACTGAGTGTGCCGTCTTGTGAGATGCTGCCATGAGCGCGGATGGCCCGCGTGCCGATTGCCAGCGAAAACCCGTCTGGCTCATGCGTAACAATCACCTCGGTCGGCTGTTGATCGAGGGCGAAACGCAGGGTTTCCCGCGCCGGCGCGTTGAGGCGGAAAGCGTTCGTCTTGCTCCACGGGCTATAGGGATCGGTCTGTGGCCCAGGCCCGTTCCGGCCTGAAAGGAGCAGGCCAAGCGTGGCGAGAGCGATTTCGTTCTCCCCCGTGGCTTCGGGGGCAAAAAGCGTGGCCTCGTTGCGGGAGATGAAGCCGGTATCGAGATCGGCATCTGCAAATGCATCCAGTCCCGCAAGCCGCGTCAGAAAGGCGGCATTGCTGGTGACGCCGCAGATCGCCAGTTTTTCGAGCGCAAGCCGCAGACGCCGCACGGCCGAGGGGCGATCGTGATCCCAGACGATCAGCTTGGCGATCATCGGATCGTAATGCACGGTGATGGCGTCGGAGGCGCGAATGCCGCTGTCTATCCTGAGATGAGGTCCTTCGTCGGGAAAGACGAGATGGTTGATCGTGCCGATTGACGGCAGAAAATCATGCGCGGGGTCTTCGGCGTAAATCCGCGCTTCGATGGCATGGCCGTTGATGCGCAGATTGCCCCAGTCTTCCGGCAGGGTTTCACCGTTCGCGACACGGATCTGCCATTCCACCAGATCGAGCCCGGTAATATATTCCGTGACCGGATGTTCGACCTGCAGCCTTGTGTTCATTTCCATGAAATAGAACTCGCCGGAAGGGTCGAGCAGGAATTCCACCGTTCCCGCGCCGCGATAATCAATGGCGCGGGCGGCGGCGACCGCCGCGTCATACATGCGTTGCCTGAGCGTATCGGGCAGGCCGGGGGCCGGGGCCTCCTCGATGACTTTCTGGTGCCGGCGCTGGATGGAGCAATCGCGCTCGAAAAGCGAAACACAGTTGCCCTTACCATCGGCAAAGACCTGCACTTCCACATGACGCGGCCGTTCCAGATATTTTTCGATCAGCATGCGGTCGTTGCCGAAGGCGGCAAGCGCTTCGCGTTTGGCGCCGGCAAGCTCGGCTGCGAATTCGCGTTTCTTGCGCACGATGCGCATGCCCTTGCCGCCACCACCGGCCGAGGCCTTGATCAGCACCGGATAGCCTATGCCTTTGGCTTCGTCGGCAAGCCGCTCCTCGGTTTGGTCCTCACCATGATAGCCCGGAACGACGGGAACGCCCGCTTGCGCCATCAGCGCCTTCGCCTCGCTTTTTCCGCCCATGGCGCGGATGGCATCGGGCGTCGGGCCGATGAAAACGAGACCTGCGGAAGCGCAGGCTTCAGCGAAGCCGGCGTTTTCAGAGAGGAAGCCGTAACCCGGATGAATGGCTTCCGCGCCGCTCGCGTGCGCGGCGGCAACGATCTTTTCCGCATCGAGATAGGACGAGCGCGCCGGCGCAGGGCCGATGCCAATGGCCTCGTCGGCCAGCGCCACATGCATGGCGTCGCGGTCGGCGTCCGAATAGACCGCGACGGTGCGGATACCCATCCTGGCGGCGGTGCGGATGATCCGGCAGGCGATTTCGCCGCGATTGGCGATCAGTATTTTTGAGAACATCGTCGCCTCACATCCTGAATATGCCGAAATGGGTGGGTTCAATCGGTGCGTTCAACGCGGCCGACAGTCCAAGGCCGAGCACGAGGCGGGTGTCCTTCGGATCGATGATGCCATCGTCCCAAAGTCTCGCACTGGCGTAATAGGGATGTCCCTCCCGCTCGTATTTTTCCCGGATCGGCTGTTTGAACGCCTCTTCCCCTTCCTTGGACCAGTGGCGGCCATCGGCCTCGATGCCGTCCCGCCGGATTTGCGCCAGAACGGAGGCCGCCTGTTCGCCGCCCATCACGGAAATGCGGGCATTCGGCCACATCCAGAGGAAGCGCGGCGAATAGGCGCGGCCGCACATGCCGTAGTTGCCGGCGCCGAAGGAGCCGCCGATGATGACGGTGAATTTCGGCACTTTAGCCGATGCGACGGCGGTCACGAGCTTTGCGCCATCCTTGGCGATGCCGCCCGCCTCATAGGCTTTGCCGACCATGAAGCCGGTAATATTTTGCAGGAAAACCAGGGGAATGCCGCGCTGGCAGCAGAGCTCGATGAAATGCGCGCCTTTCAGCGCCGATTCCGAAAACAGAATGCCGTTATTGGCGATGATGCCGACGGGGTAACCGTGGATATGGGCGAAACCGCAGACCAAAGTCGTGCCGTAAAGCGCCTTGAACTCGTCGAATTCGGAACCATCCACCAGACGCGCGATGATTTCGCGCACCTCGAAAGGCTTGCGCGTATCGGCGGGCACGATGCCGTAAAGTTCTTCCGGCGGATAAAGCGGCTCCGTTGGCGGGCGGATATCCAGCTCCACCTGTTTGCGGCGGTTGAGGGTGGAGACGATCCGCCGGGTCAGCGACAGCGCGTGGCGGTCGTCATTGGCGTAGTGATCGGTAACGCCGGACTGTCGAGAATGTACATCCGCGCCGCCCAGTTCTTCCGCGCTTACCACTTCCCCGGTTGCAGCCTTCACCAGCGGCGGGCCACCGAGAAAGATCGTGCCCTGATTTTTGACGATGACGGACTGGTCGCTCATGGCAGGCACATAGGCCCCGCCCGCCGTGCAGCTGCCCATCACCACGGCAATCTGGGCGATGCCTTCCGCCGACATATTGGCCTGATTGTAGAAGATGCGGCCGAAATGATCGCGGTCGGGAAACACCTCGTCCTGATTGGGAAGGTTCGCACCGCCGGAATCCACCAGATAGATGCAGGGCAGGCGGTTCTCGGTGGCGATTTCCTGCGCGCGCAGATGTTTCTTCACCGTCAGCGGATAATAGGTGCCGCCTTTTACCGTCGCATCATTGGCGACGATGACGCATTCACGACCCGAGACCCGGCCGATGCCGGTGACGATGCCGGCGGCGGGAACGGGTTCGTCATAGACCTCATAGGCTGCGAATTGCGAAAATTCGAGAAATGGGCTGCCGGGATCGAGAAGCGCCTCGATCCGGTCCCGCGCCAGCAATTTTCCACGCGAAAGATGCCGTTCGCGCGCCTTGTCGCCGCCGCCCCTAGAAATTTTTTCGACGTGCTGCCGCAGGTCGTCCACCAGCCCCGACATGAAGGTGACGTTCGCGGAAAAGGTGGGGTCGCGGTTCAGACTGGATGTAAGCTTCATCGCGTTCCTCACCCGTTGCCTTTGACCAGTTCGCGGCCGATCAGCATCCGGCGGATTTCGCTGGTGCCTGCGCCGATTTCATAAAGCTTGGCATCCCTCAGCAGTCGCCCGGCCGGGCTTTCATTGACGTAGCCGGAGCCACCGAGAAGCTGGATCGCATCCAGCGCCACCTGTGTTGCCCGCTCGGCGGCAAAGAGGATCGCGCCCGCCGCATCCTGTCGTGTGATGCGGCCGTTGTCGCAGGCCCGCGCCACGGCATAGACATAGGCGCGCGACGCATTCATGGCCGAATAGATATCGGCAAGCTTTCCCTGCACCAGCTGGAATTCGCCAATCGGCTTGCCGAATTGCTTGCGCTCACGCGCATAGGGCAACACCAGATCGATGGCCGCCTGCATGATGCCAACAGGGCCGGCGGCCAGCACGGCGCGCTCGTAATCCAGCCCGCTCATCAGCACCGTCACGCCGTCGTTCAAGCGCCCGAGAATGTTCTCCTCCGGCACCTCGCAATCCTCAAACACCAGCTCCGAGGTTGGCGAGCCGCGCATGCCGAGCTTGTCGAGTTTCTGGGCCGGGCGAAACCCCTTGAAGCCCTTTTCGATCAGGAAGGCGGTGATGCCGCGCGGGCCGGCGGACATATCCGTCTTGGCATAGACCACCAGCGTATCGGCCTCATGGCCATTGGTGATCCACATCTTCGTGCCGTTCAACACATAAACGTCACCCTTGCGTTCCGCCTTCAGCTTCATCGAGACGACATCCGATCCGGCTTCCGTCTCGCTCATGGCGAGCGAACCGACATGTTCGCCGGAAACGAGCTTCGGCAGATACCGCCGTTTCTGCTCTTCCGTTCCCCAGCGGTGAATCTGGTTGATGCAGAGGTTGGAATGGGCGCCATAGGAAAGACCGATGGAAGCCGATGCCCGGCTTATCTCCTCCATTGCCACGCAATGGGCGAGATAGCCCATGTCAGCACCGCCGTACTCTTCCGAAACGGTGATGCCGTGCAGGCCGAGTTCGCCCATCTGCGGCCAGAGCTTGCGCGGAAACCGGTCGTCGCGATCGATTTCGGCGGCGAGTGGTGCTATTTCATCGTCGGCGAATGCACTTGCGCTGTCGCGCAGCGCTGCAATTTCCGGGCCGAGATCGGCGTCGAAAATGGCGGCGAGGTTCAAACTCATCGCGTCTCCTCCTCCGGACGACAGGCCGTCCCTTTTGTCGGCAGCCGGCACCTCCTCCGCGCCGGCAACCCTTATTTACGGCGTGTCACCTCCGGTGAAGGCGGCGGAACGGCGCACGAATGTCTTGATGGCGAAATTGGACTGGATACGCGACACGCCGGGAACCGTGGTCAGGAAATCCAGAAGCTCCTGATAATGCGGCAGATCCCGCACCATGGCGTGGATCAGATAATCCGAACTGCCGCTGGTCTGGTAACCGCCCACCACTTCCGGAATGGAAGCGACATGGTGTTCGAAGGTCGTCAGCGCTTCCTTGATCTGCCGTTCCAGCGTGACGGAGATGAAGACGCCCATATTGCCGAGCAGCCGGTTCTCATCAAACACGGCGGTATAACCACGAATGATGCCTTCCTCTTCCAGCTTGCGCACCCGGCGCAGCGTCGGCGTGAAGGAAAGGCCGATCCGGGCCGCCAGATCGCGCCAGCTCACCCGCCCGTCATCGCCGAGCACATGCAGAATCTTCCGGTCGAAACTGTCGAGCTCAATCATGGATCATTTGCTCTATGATATGACTAATTGTTGGATCAAAGATATCGTCAATCAAAAAACTGTCAATCAAAATAGCTTTGAAATGAATTCGAGATAGTGATAGCGTTCACGTCAGTCGCGGTCTGGAGGAGATTGCGATGACGGTCGTTCTCTCGGTGGGAGGATGGCCAAGGGAGGTGAATTTGGCTGTGCATGACCCTGTCGTTATCGTCGGGGCCGCCCGTACTGCTATGGGTGGGTTCCAAGGCGAATTCAAATCGGTGGCCGCGCCCGATCTCGGTGCGGCGGCGATCCGCGCGGCCGTCGAACGGGCCGCAATTTCACCCGCTGATATTGACGATGTGCTGATGGGCTGCGTGCTCTCGGCCGGGCAGGGGCAGGCTCCGGCGAGACAGGCGGCCATTGCCGCCGGCATTCCCAACTCGGTTGGCGCGACGACCATCAACAAGATGTGCGGCTCAGGCATGAAGGCGATCATGCTGGCGCATGACCAGCTTGCGGCGGGAAGCTCTTCCATCGTGCTTGCGGGCGGTATGGAAAGCATGAGCAACGCGCCCTATCTGCTGGATCGCGCCCGCAATGGCTATCGTCTCGGCCACGGCAAGCTCACCGACCACATGTTTCTTGACGGTCTCGAAGACGCCTATGAAAAGGGCAGGCTGATGGGGACTTTCGCGGAAGATTGCGCGCAAGACTACCAATTTACCCGCGCCATGCAGGATGACTTCGCGCTTGCCTCACTGGAACGGGCGCGACGCGCCGTAGCCGAAGGTGCGTTCGAAACGGAAATAGCGCCTGTCGGCGATGTCGCCGTGGACGAGCAGCCGGGCAAGGCAAGACCGGAGAAAATCCCGCAGCTGAAACCCGCCTTCCGCGATGGCGGAACGGTGACGGCGGCGAATTCCAGTTCTATCTCCGACGGTGCGGCCGCTCTTGTTCTCATGCGTCGCTCCGAAGCAGAAAGGCGGGGTCTTTCACCGCTGGCAACCATTATCGGTCAGGCCTCCTATGCGGATGCACCCGCCGGATATCCAACGGCTCCCATCGGCGCGATGAAAAAGCTGTTCGATAAAGCCGGCTGGGCGGTGAAGGATGTCGATCTGTTTGAGATCAACGAGGCTTTCGCGGTTGTGGCGATGGCGGCCATGCGCGATCTCGATCTGCCGCATGAGAAGGTGAATGTGCATGGCGGCGCCTGCGCGCTCGGCCATCCGATCGGCGCTTCCGGCGCGAGGATCGTTGTCACCTTGCTGGCTGCCTTGCAGCGCCACGGGCTGAAGCGCGGCGTGGCCGCCGTCTGCATCGGCGGCGGCGAAGCGACAGCGCTTGCCGTCGAGCGGCACTGAAGGGAGGCGGCGATGATCCTGAATGACGCCCAGCAGCAGATCAGGGACATGGCCCGCGATTTCGCCCGTGAGCGGCTGGCACCTGGAGCCGCCGCGCGCGACCGGGAAAGCCGCTTCCCGAAAGATGAGCTGAAAGAAATGGGCGAACTCGGTTTCCTCGGCATGCTGGTCTCCGAGGACTATGGCGGCTCGGAAACCGGTGCCGTGGCTTATGCTTTGGCGCTGGAGGAGATCGCCGCCGGTGACGGCGCCTGTTCCACCATTATGAGCGTTCACAATTCGGTCGGCTGCGTGCCGATCCTGAAATTCGGCACGGAAGACCAGAAGCAGCGTTTCCTACCCAAGCTCGCCTCCGGCGAATGGATCGGCGGTTTTGCGCTGACCGAGCCGCAGGCCGGTTCCGATGCGTCCAACCTCAAGACCCGCGCCCGGCGCGATGGCGACCGGTATATTCTGGATGGCGCGAAACAGTTCATCACCTCAGGCAAGAATGGCGACGTCGTCATCGTTTTTGCCGTCACCGATGCGGCGGCGGTCAAGAAAGGCATCACCGCCTTCATCGTGCCGACCGATACGCCGGGTTACGAGGTCATCAGGGTCGAGGAGAAACTCGGTCTGCACTCTTCGGATACCTGCCAGATTGCCTTTACCGACATGGCGGTACCAGTCGAATTGCGGCTCGGCGAAGAAGGGCAGGGGTATCGCATCGCGCTCGCCAATCTGGAGGGCGGCCGCATCGGCATCGCCGCGCAGGCGGTCGGCATGGCGCAGGCGGCTTTTGAGGCGGCGCGGGATTATGCCCGCGAGCGCAAGGCCTTCGGACAGGCAATCATCGAGCATCAGGCGGTGGCGTTTCGCCTCGCGGACATGGCGACGCGCATTGAGGCGGCGCGGCAGCTGGTGCTGCATGCGGCGGCGCTGAAGGAAGCGGGTGAGCCCTGTCTTTCGGAGGCCTCGATGGCGAAGCTCTTCGCTTCCGAAATGGCCGAGCGCGTCTGCTCGGACGCCATCCAGATTCACGGCGGTTACGGTTACATGGCGGATTATCCGGTGGAGCGGATCTATCGCGATGTGCGCATCTGCCAGATTTATGAGGGAACCAGCGATGTCCAGCGCATGGTCATCGCGCGAAACCTCTGAACATTGTTTCGTCGTCTGGAGGAGATGGCGATGGGAGGAGTAGAATGGATATTACCGAAACCACGCATCTCAGCCTGCATGTGCCGGAGCCCGCGGTGCGGCCCGGCGACCAGCCGGATTTCTCCAATGTGAAAATACCCAAGGCCGGCTCCGTACCGCGCCCGGAGGTGGATGCAGCGCCGGAAAGCATGCGCGATCTCGCCTATTCCATCATTCGCGTCCTCAACCACCAGGGCGAGGCCGTCGGGCCATGGGCAGGGCTGCTCTCTGACGAGGAATTGCTGGTGGGCCTTAGAAACATGATGCGGCTTCGCGCTTTCGATGCCCGCATGCTGATGGCGCAACGGCAGGGCAAAACCTCCTTCTACATGCAGCATTTGGGCGAGGAGGCGGTCAGCTGCGCCTTCCGCAAGGCGCTTTCCAAAGGCGACATGAATTTCCCGACCTACCGGCAGGCGGGTCTTTTGATCGCCGACGACTATCCGCTCGTCACCATGATGAACCAGATCTATTCCAACGAGCTGGACCCGTTGCATGGGCGGCAAATGCCGGTTTTGCACTCCTCAAAGGAGCACGGCTTCTTCACCGTGTCCGGCAACCTTGCCACGCAATATGTACAGGCGGTTGGCTGGGCGATGGCCTCGGCCATCAAGGGCGATACGAAAATCGCGGCCGCGTGGATCGGCGACGGCTCGACAGCGGAATCGGATTTTCATTCCGCGCTCGTCTTTGCCTCCACCTACAAGGCGCCGGTGATCCTCAACATCGTCAACAACCAATGGGCCATTTCCACTTTTCAGGGCATTGCGCGCGGCGGTTCCGGCACCTTTGCAGCGCGGGGGCTGGGTTTCGGCATTCCCGCACTTCGGGTCGACGGCAATGATTATCTCGCCGTCTATGCCGTGGCGCGATGGGCGGTGGAGCGCGCGCGCCGCAATCTTGGCCCGACGCTGATTGAATATGTGACCTATCGTGTCGGCGCACATTCCACTTCCGACGATCCGAGCGCCTATCGTCCCAAGACCGAGTCCGAGGCCTGGCCGCTGGGCGACCCGGTTCTCAGGCTGAAGAAACATCTCATCCTGCGTAGTTTCTGGTCGGAGGAGCGGCACCGGCAGGCGGAAGCGGAAATCGCCGATGAGGTGATCGAGGCGCAGCGCGAGGCGGAAAGCCACGGAACGCTGCATGCGGGCGGCAAGCCGCCGACCAAGGATATTTTCGAGGGCGTATATGCCGAGATGCCGCCGCATCTCGTCCGTCAACGCCAGAAAGCCGGGTACTGACATGACCAGAATGACGATGATCGAAGCCGTCCGCAGCGCCATGGATGTATCCATGGAGCGCAACGACGATGTGGTGGTGTTCGGTGAGGACGTGGGTTATTTCGGCGGGGTCTTCCGCGCCACGCAGGGGCTGCAGGGAAAATACGGCAAGACCCGCTGTTTCGACGCGCCCATCAGTGAATCCGGCATTGTCGGCACCGCCATCGGCATGGCCGCTTATGGCTTGCGTCCCTGTGTCGAAATCCAGTTCGCCGACTACATGTATCCCGCCTATGACCAGATTACCCAGGAAGCGGCGCGCATTCGCTATCGCTCCAATGGTGATTTTACCTGCCCCATCGTTCTCAGAATGCCCACTGGCGGCGGCATTTTTGGCGGGCAGACCCATAGCCAGAGCCCAGAGGCGCTTTTTACCCATGTCTGCGGGCTGAAGGTTGTGGTCCCCTCCAATCCATATGACGCCAAGGGGCTACTGATCGCATCCATCGAAGATCCTGATCCCGTGATGTTTCTGGAGCCGAAGCGGCTTTATAACGGCCCCTTCGACGGCCATCACGACCGGCCCGTCACGCCCTGGTCCAAACACGATATGGGCGAGGTGCCGGAAGGACACTATACGATTCCAATCGGCAAGGCTGAAATCCGCCGGCCCGGAAACGCTGTCACCGTCATCACCTACGGCACAATGGTGCATGTGGCGCTGGCGGCGGCGGAAGAGACCGGTGTGGATGCCGAGATCATCGATCTTCGCAGCCTGCTGCCGCTCGACCTCGACACTATCGTGAAGTCCGTTTCCAAGACCGGCCGCTGCGTCATGGTGCATGAGGCGACGCTCACTTCCGGCTTCGGCGCGGAAGTTGTGTCGCTGGTGCAGGAACATTGCTTTTATCACCTGGAGGCCCCGGTCGTCCGCGTTGCCGGCTGGGACACGCCTTATCCCCATGCGCAGGAATGGGACTATTTTCCGGGTCCTGCCCGTGTCGGGCGCGCCCTCGTCGAAGTCATGGAGGCCTGAAAATGGCGGAATTTGTTCTCACTATGCCCGATGTCGGCGAAGGTGTGGCGGAAGCCGAACTGGTGGAATGGAACATCAAGCCCGGCGATCCGGTGCATGAGGACATGGTGCTGGCCGCGGTGATGACCGACAAGGCGACCGTTGAAATCCCCTCGCCGGTTGCAGGTATCGTCACATGGCTGGCGGCGGAAGTCGGTGATACCGTGGCGGTAAAGGCGCCGCTTGTGCGCATCGAAACCGAAGTAGCTACGGCCGCTCCGGTCGGCGACGCGCCGGAACCGGAAGCGCCATCCGACATGACGGAAGAGCCCCCAGCGGCTGAAATCCAGCCGGCCCGTGAGATCAATGATGCGCCGCCTTCTCCCGAGATCGAACACCATAAACCTCTGGCATCCCCCGCGGTTCGCCAGCGCGCCGATGATCTCGATATCGATCTCGCACAGGTGCGGGGAACAGGGCCGGAGGGGCATATCACCCATGCCGATCTCGATGCCTATCTCACCACGCGGTCGCAAGCTGAACGGCCTGCGGTGGCGATAGCGCCCCGCGACAGTGCCGTCGAGGAAGTGAAGGTTACGGGGCTGAGGCGCAGGATCGCCGAGAAGATGGCGCTTTCCGTCTCCCGCATTCCCCACATCACCTATGTCGAGGAAATAGACGTGACGGATCTGGAGGATCTGCGCGCCACCATGAATGGCGGCCGCCGGTCCGGACAGCCGAAACTGACGATCCTGCCGTTCCTCATGCGTGCGCTTGTCAAAACGGTCGCGGATCATCCCGGTATGAATGCCACCTTCGATGACGAGAAAGGGGTCGTCAGCCATTACGAAGCGGTTCACATCGGCATCGCCACGCAGACACCTTCAGGATTGACGGTGCCGGTCGTTCGCCACGCGGAAACGCTTGGCCTTTGGCAATGCGCAGAGGAAGTCTCGCGCGTTGCCGAGGCGGCCCGCACGGGCACTGCCCAGCGCGACGAGCTGACGGGCTCGACCATCACCATCAGCTCGCTCGGCGCGCTGGGTGGGGTGGTTTCGACACCGATCATCAATTACCCCGAGGTGGCGATCATCGGTGTCAACAAGATCATGACGCGGCCGGTCTGGGATGGCAGCCGTTTCGTGCCGCGCAAGATGATGAACCTTTCTTCCAGCTTCGATCACCGGGTTGTCGACGGCTGGGATGCCGCCGTCTTCATCCAGGCCGTCAAGGCGCTGCTGGAAAAGCCGGCGCTGATCTTCATCGATTGAAAGGCGACTCGCGACCGATCCATCACACCCCCCTCATTCCTGTGCTCGTCACAGGAATCCAGTCAGCCCAAATCTTTGGGCTGAAACGACTCTTCCCGCCACGCAGATGCGTGTCGGCTGGATTCCTTCGACGAGCAGAGGAATGAGGGGGAGCGGGCATCGAGCAAATGATCGTCGTTTTTGAGCGGGTCGTTTTCGACCTTCACGGAACTGTTTCGGTGTCGGTATAGGCTTGCGTTCGCGATCTTCGGGTATAGAAGAGAAAGAACGAGAAGCCGTGTTTTCTCATCATGATCATAGTGGCGGACGGGGGCGCTCCGGTGCCCAGCGCTTCGCTGTTCGTCGGCAACCGAATGAAGAAGAAGGTCCTTTCATGAGCACTCCCAAACCTGTTGTCCTGACTATTCTCGATGGCTGGGGGCTAAGCGAGGACAAATCCAGCAATGCGCCGGTGCTGGCGAACACGCCCACCATGGATCGGCTTTTTGCCACCTGCCCGAATGCGACACTAACCACCTTCGGCCCGAATGTCGGCCTGCCGAGCGGCCAGATGGGCAATTCCGAAGTCGGGCACACCAATATCGGTGCGGGCCGCATCGTCGCCATGGATCTCGGCCAGATCGATCTGGCAATCGAGGATGGCAGCTTTTTCCAGAATGCCGAGATGCTCGATTTCGCCGCCAAGGTGAAGGCGGCAGGCGGCGTGGCGCACCTGATGTGTGTCATCTCGGACGGCGGCGTTCATGGCCACATCGTCCACGGTCAGGCGGCGGTGAAGCTGGTGACCGATCTGGGGCTGAAGGTCGTCGTACATGCCATCACCGATGGACGCGATGTCGCGCCGCAATCGGCGGAAGGTTTCGTCACCGCTTTTGCGCAGAGCCTGCCCGAAGGCGCCAGCATCGGCACGGTAATCGGCCGTTATTACGCGATGGACCGCGACAATCGCTGGGAGCGCGTTGAAAAAGCCTATGATGCCATGGTTCTGGGTCGGGGAGAACGTGCGCCGGATGCGGTGAGCGCCGTTACCGCAAGCTACAAGAACAATGTCACGGATGAATTCATCCTGCCGACGGTGATCGGCGGTTATGAAGGGTTCAAGGCGGGCGATGGCCTCTTCTGCCTGAATTTCCGCGCCGACCGCGCCCGCGAAATCCTGCTCGCCATCGGCGCGGAAGATTTCGACGGGTTCGCGCGCGAAAAGCCCGTGCTTTCGGCCTTGCTTGGCATGGTGGAATATTCCACCCGCCACAGCACCTTCATGACGACGGCTTACCCCAAGCGCGATATCGTCAACACGCTGGGCGCCTGGGTGGCCAAGAAAGGACTGCGGCAGTTCCGGCTGGCCGAGACGGAAAAATATCCGCATGTCACCTTCTTCCTCAATGGCGGCAAGGAAGAACCGGAAGTGGGCGAAGACCGCTTCATGCCCAAGTCTCCGAAGGTTGCGACCTATGATCTGCAGCCGGAAATGAGCGCGCCGGAAGTGACGGAGAAATTCGTCGAGGCGATCGGCAAGGGTTACGATCTCATCGTCACCAATTATGCCAATCCGGACATGGTGGGCCATACCGGTGACCTGCAGGCCGCAATCAAGGCATGCGAAGCCGTGGACCGCGGGCTTGCCGCTGTCGTTGCGGCACTGGACAAGGTGGGTGGCGCCATGCTGGTGATTGCCGACCATGGCAATTGCGAAACCATGGTGGATCCGGTGACCGGTGGCCCGCACACGGCGCACACAACCAATCCGGTGCCGGTGATCCTGTATGGCGGACCGGAAGGTGCAAAGCTGCATAGCGGTATTCTCGCCGATGTCGCTCCGACCCTGCTGCAACTGATGAACGTGCCGCTGCCGGCGGAAATGACGGGCAAGAGCCTGATCGACCTGTAATAGGACGCGCCTGCGCGGGAGTTTTTCGCTTCCGCGCCGGGCGTTTCATGCGCATCGAATTAAGAAGTCTATCGCTGTTTGGCGTAGATGCGGTCGTGGAGAAACATGCCGGTAATCATCGCCGCCACGAAGAGCATGACCGGCAGCAATCCCAGAGCAAAGGCCGAGATTGCAGGGCCGGGGCAAAAGCCCGCAAGCCCCCAGCCTGTGCCAAAAATAGCCGAGCCCACGACCAGCGGCCGGTCGATGCGCGTTTTCGAGGGAAGGCTGAAATCTTCCCCGAGGACGGGTTTGGCAAGGAAACGGCGTAGCTGAACGCCCGGTACCGCGACCAGGAGCGCGCCGCCGAGAACGAACAACAGGCTCGGATCCCAATGGCCGCTCGCCACGTCGAGAAAACCTGAAACGCGGGTGGGATCGATCATGCCGGAAAGGGAGAGGCCGAAGCCGAACAGCGCCCCTGCCGCGAGTGCCAGCGCGACACGCGCAATGGCTGGATTTTTCATGAGAGGGCTTCCGTTATCGTTGCGACGAGCATGCCGGTGATCAGGAACGTTACGGTCGCGACGATGGAGCGCCGGGAAAATCGCGCCAGCCCCATGATGCCGTGACCGGAAGTACAGCCGGAGCCCATGCGTGTGCCGAAACCGACCAGCAGACCGGCAATGAGGATCAGCGGCCACGGTGTTGTTATGGTGAGCGCAGGAAACTGGCTGAATGTGATGGCATAAAGATAAGGCCCGGCCAACAGACCGGCCACGAATGCCAGATCAGTAAAACGCCGCTCTCTTCCAAGCACATTGCCCATGATGCCGCTGATACCGGCGATGCGGCCGTTAAAGAAAAACAGGAGCAGGCTTGCGAGACCAAGCAGCATGCCGCCGAAAAGCGAGGGCAAATAGGGCGTCACGGGTTTTCCTCCGGCGCGCAGAAAATCGAATAAAGGGCCGCGATCAACTGCGCCGCTTTTTCCTCCGTCAGCCGGTAGAAGATTTGTTTGGCGTCACGTCGGGTCTCGACGATGCCGGCCTCCCGCAACACCCCGAGCTGCTGGGAGAGCGTGGGCTGGCGGATATCCAGCTTGGTCTCGAGTTCACCGACAGAAAACTCCCCCTGCGCCAGCGTGCAGGCAAGCATCAGCCGCGCCGGATGGGCGAGTGTCTTCAAAAGTATCGCAACCTCGACGGCACGTTCCTCCATCTCGGGAAGCGGGATTTCGGTGATGTGCAGAGGCTGTTTCAGCGTGTTTTGCTTCACCATGTGCTGCCCTCCAGCACATCGAGCGGGAATTTCAGATAACGCTTGCCGTCGGCCTCCGGCTCCGGCAGGCGGCCGCCGCGAATATTGACCTGCAAGGCGTGCAGGATGAGCTTCGGCATCGGCAAGGTGCGATCCCGGGCCTCGCGCAGCTGAATGAAGCCTTCTGCCGTCATGCCGGCCAGATGCGGATTGCTGCGCTTCTGTTCACTGACCGTGCTTTCCCATTTCGGGGCGCGGCCACCGGGCTGGTAATCATGGCCGGTGAAAAGCCGCGTTTCGTCTGGAAGGGCGAGAATGTTCTGGATTGAGGCCCAGAGTTCTCTTGCGCTGCCACCCGGAAAATCGGCCCGCGCCGTGCCGGAATCGGGCATGAACAGAGTATCGTGTATGAAGGCGGCGTCCCCCACCACATAAGTAACGGAGGCCAGCGTGTGCCCGGGCGAAAACAGCACGCGCGCTTCAAGCGAACCGATACTGAAACGATCTTCCGCTTCAAACAGCCGGTCCCATTGCGAGCCGTCGGTCTCAAGGCCGGGCCAGTTATATTTCTCCTGCCAGAGTTTCTGTACGCCGGTGATCCTGGCGCCGATCGCTGTTTTCGCGCCGGTTTTTTGGCTGAGATAGTGAGCGGCGGAAAAATGGTCGGCATGGGGGTGGGTATCGAGAATCCACTCCACCGTCAGGTTCTGCTCTTTCACATAGTCCAGAATGGCGTCGGCATTCATCGTTCCGGTCGCGCCGGATTTTTCGTCGAAATCATAGACGGGATCGATGATGGCGCAGCGTCCGGTCGAAGGATCCGAAACGACATATTGCACGCTGGATGTCCGCGGATCGAAGAAAGCCTTCACACGCGGCTTTGCCAGAGCCCGCCGCTCCAGCCAGCGAACGGCGCCGGAAAGGTCGAAGCCATGCTCCTTGCCGAAAGCGCCGATCTCGGATGGCTCCATGCGCCCGTCCAGCGTTTCGCCGAGAACGTAGAGCGTGAGAGCACGGGTCCCGCCCTTGCAATGGGCGAATATCGGGCCCTTGGCCTCGGCCATCGTCTGTTGGAAGGCGCGAATATCGCCCTCTGTCATGGTCGGGCCGCTGACCGGAATGAAACTATAGGCCAGACCCGCCGCGCCGGCAGCGCTTCGTTCATGCGCATTGCCCGGCTGGCCGGGCTCTTCGCCATCCGGTCGGGCATTGATGATGGTTTTATATCCTTGAGCGGAGAGCGATGGAAAGTCGGTGATCTCCGGCTGGCCTGCGACTGTCAGACGTTCGTTGATCCTGACGGCGTTCATCGGCATCTCCTGTTGTTCTAAATTAATATACGTTATTATATAATGTATATTGATCGGCCGCAAGAGGCGCATTTCATCGGCCTATCGGAAAACACACCCCATGCCCGGCGCTGTGCGGGCATGGGGTGTGTTTGCCTGAAGCCGGTTTGCGTGGCGGCTGGTCTCAGGCGACGAGCCTGCGGCGTGTCGCCTTCCAGCCGAGACAGATCGCCGCGATGAGCAGAACCGTCTGGGCGACGAGAAACGGTGGCTCGTTGCCGTTCGGTGCCAGAGCGTTCAGCGCTTCGACCTTGAGGAAGGCCTGAACGATCAGCACGAACATGTTCAGATAGAGGGCCATTGTGGCGGTGATCGTGTAGACGATGCGCGCCCGGCCATTGAGACCGTATCCGTAGAGCGCCACCAGCGCGATTGCCAGAATGGCGGTCGAAATAATGCCGACGCCGAGTGCGGGCGTGAAATTGCCGATCGGAAACAGAAAGCCGGTGAGCGTGGTGGCGAGCGTCGTGACGAGAAAAAGCGCCATCATGCGCGGCATCCACCGCCCCGCCGCATAAGCCGGCAGGGCGATCAGTCCGGTTGCGATGCCGATGAAGCTTAAGGCAACGTGCAATGCAGTGAATTGGGGAATGGTCAGTCCGAGGATCATGATGCGTCTCCCTCTATTCGGTTTGAGCTGCACGATACCGGCTGGCGGCAAGTGCATGCGACAGATTGGGCCTCAATGCCGCGCGGGCGGCAAGGAAATTTTCGAGATCGGCCGTATCCGGCAGGGAAGGAATGGTCAGGGTCTCGCCGAGATCGAGACCAGCCAGGGCCGCATCCACCATCTCGTAAACATCCATGACCATGGCGGCCGGAATGGCGTCGAGCCGTTCCTCTTCCCAGATTGCCGTGCGGGTGATGCCGGGCAGGACGCCCTGAACCCTTACACCGGAGGGTGAAAGCTGCGCCTGCAGCGCCTCGGTGAAGGCAAGCACGAAGGCCTTGGTGGCCGGGTAGACGGCGGTGAATGCCGCCGGCATCAGCGCCGTGACCGAGGTGATGTTGATGATCGTGCCCTTGCCATCGGCGGCAAGGCGCGGTGCGATGGCAGCCGCAAGCCGGGTGACGGCAAGAATGTTGAGGTTGATCATAGTCGTCACATAGGCCGGCTCCAGCGCCGTGATCGCGCCTTCACCGGCAATGCCAGCATTGTTGACGAGGCCGGTAATCCGTCGGTCGTCGCGCAGCCGTGCCTCTACCTTTTCGAGGTCTTCCGCCCTGGAAAGGTCGGCGGAGAGAACCTCGACTGCGATGTGATGATCCTTTTCCAGCTGTGCTGCCAGAGCCTTCAGCTTTTCGGCACGCCGTGCCACGAGAATGAGATCATGGCCGCGTTTTGCCAGACGTTCGGCATAGACCGCGCCAATGCCATCGGATGCGCCGGTGATGAGAAATGTATTCCGTGTCATGTCCGTGTCTCCTGTGTCTGGTGGTTTCAGGCGTTGATGAAGGCGAGAAGGTCGGCATTGAACCGGTCCTGATGGGTCTGAGTCAGGCCATGGTCGGCGCCCTCATAGATTTTGAGAACCGCATGTTTGACGATTTTGACCGTGGAAAGCGCGGAAGCGCCGATCGGCACGATCTGGTCGTCATCGCCATGCAGAACCAGCGTCGGTTTGTCGAAGGCCTTCAGGTCCTGATGGAAATCGCTTTCCGAAAAGGCGCGAATGCTGTCGAGCTGACCTTTCAGGCCGCCCATCATGCCCTGCCGCCAGAATTCCTCGCGGATGCCTTCGGATATCACGGCGCCTTCGCGGTTGTAGCCGTAAAAGGGAATGGTCAGGTCCTTGAAGAACTGGCTGCGATTGTCATAGGTGCCCTTGCGGATACCGTCGAAAACATCGATCGGCAGACCGATGGCATTGCTTTCCGTCTTCAGCATCAGCGGCGGAACCGCGCCGATGAGGGCGATTTTCGCGACGCGGGCCGTGCCGTGGCGGCCGATATAGCGGGTGACCTCGCCGCCGCCGGTGGAATGGCCGACCAGAATGATGTCGTGAAGATCGAGCTGTTCGATCAGCTCGGCCAGGTCGTCGGCATATTGATCCATGGTATTGTTGTGCCAGACCTGATCGGAGCGACCGTGGCTGCGGCGATCATGAGCGATGGTGCGGAAACCGTTGTTGGCGAAGAACACCATCTGCGCATCCCATGTATCGGCGCTGAGCGGCCAGCCATGGGAGAAGATGATGGGCTGGCCGTCTTTCGGGCCCCAGTCCTTGTAGAAAATATGCGTTCCGTCTCTGGTGGTGATCGTTGTCATGGCTCTCTCTCCTGTTGCAGGGAGCTTGCTTGCGTCCCGTGGGAATAGAGATACTCTTGACGTAGCCGGGGCTGGATTGGCGCTTCTGACAGAAAACGAGCCGAAACTGACAAAACGGGGGTGCGGGGCATGGCGGGTGTAACGGGAAGCGCGCTGGAAGTCGGTCTGGTCCTCTATCGGGACTGTCAGATTGCAATGGTGCACGGCATCACCGATCTTTTCGCCATCGCATCGGTTTTTTCAGAGGATCGCGGCGGACCGAAATTGCGTGTCAGCCACTGGAGCATAAGTGAGGGCGGTGAATTTTCGCGCTGTCATGACACCGAGCCGGGCAGGCCGGGGCATCCCGATATCTTCGTCGTACCCGGTCGGCTGACCGGGCCTGCCGAAATCGAGGAGGCCGCGCCCTATGCCCGCTGGCTGCTGGACCGCCACGCGCAGGGGGCGACACTGGCTGCCAGTTGCGGCGGCTCCTTCATCATCGCCGCGACCGGCCTCCTGTCCGGTCGCCCGGCAACGACCCACTGGCTGTTTGCCGAACGTTTCCGTGACCGCTTTCCCGATATCCGGCTGGAGATAGACAAGATCGTCATCGAGGATGGCGATATCATCACGGCTGGCGGGCTGATGGCGTGGACCGATCTTGGCCTGCGTATCGTTGATCGCCTGCTTGGACCTTCGGTGATGATTGAAACCGGCAAATTCCTGCTGATCGATCCTTCCGGACGGGAGCAGCGACATTACAGCAGTTTCGCACCAAGGCTGACGCATGGCGACGAGCCGATATTAAAGGTGCAGCACTGGTTGCAGGCGCGCGCGGGGCGGGCGACAAGCGTTTCAGATATGGCCGGCCATGCCGGGCTGGAGGAGCGAACCTTCCTGCGCCGTTTCAAGGCTGCCACCGGCATGAAGCCAATCGAATATGTTCAGCATCTTCGTGTCGGCAAGGCGCGGGAACTGCTGGAATTCACCCGTCGTTCGGTCGACCAGATCGCCTGGTCAGTGGGTTATGAGGACGCGGCCGCCTTCCGTCGCGTGTTTCACCGTATTCTTGGCCTTTCTCCGGGGGAATATAGAAGCCGTTTTTCCAGCAGTTCGGCCATGGCGGCTGCATGAGGATAATCCCGCGGCTCCGGCGGTGGCGACGGCCGGCCCTTGCAATGTGGCGGGTGTTTGCTAACATGCCAGACAAGTTTAAAACAGGTGGGCCGGAATGGACGTTGAGAGCAGCACGAAGCCGGGAGTATCGCTCGCGGCGAAAATCAGCTCCGCATTGCGGCGGGATTTGTCCGAAGGCGTGTTCCGTCCCGGTGACCGGCTTCCGAGCGAAAGCGCGCTGACGCGCGAATATTCCGTCAGCCGCACGGTGGTGCGCGAGGCCATCGCCATTCTGCGCGCCGATGGTCTTGTTGAGGCCCGCAAAGGGGCAGGCGTGTTTGCCGTGGAAGTGAAACCGGCCAAGGAGGTGCCTTTCAACGATCTCGCCGTGGGGCGAATCTCCTCGGTAATCGAACTGCTGGAACTGCGCACCGTCTTCGAGGTTGAATCCGCCGGGCTTGCGGCATCGCGCCGTTCCGCCGTGCAGGTTGAAGCCATCGTCGATGCGCATCGGCGTGTCGGCGACTGTCTCGCGGCCGGACTGCCGACGCGGGACGCCGACTTCGAGTTCCATCTGGCCATTGCACAGGCGACGCAGAACCGGCGGTTTCCCGAGTTTCTTCAACTCATCCGCTCCGGCATCATTCCGCGTGGCGAATTGCAGGGGGCAGCGCCCGGTTCGCGCCCGAAGGACTACAATCTTCACCTCCAGGAGGAGCATGCGAGGATCGTCGACGCCATCATCGAAGGTGATGCCGATGCCGCGCGCCAATATATGGCGGCACATCTGCGCGGTAGTCTTGAACGTTACAAGGTGCTCTTGCGTTCCCGCACCGCTGCTGAATAACCCGCTTTGTCAATAGGTTACGCACTCGCCCGTCGATAGAGGGCCAGAGAGGTGGCAAGCGTCAAAAGCGCGCCGCCGCAGATTCGGTCTAGCCATAGCGCCCCTGATTTCCGCAAAAGTCTGACAGCCTGCGAGCCAAGCAGGGCATACCCGAACATCACGATGAAATCGATGGCGGCGATAACCAGCGCAAGCACCCCATATTGCTGGATTTGCGGGGCTGCCGGATCGATGAATTGCGGCAGGAAAGCCGAAAAGAACAAATATCCCTTGGGGTTGGTCACGGCCACAAGGAAGCTTTTGAGGAAAATCGAGCGGGCGTAAGTGGCCCCGATAGTGTCTGCCGATTGAAGAGCGCCATCGAGCGAGCCCCTGGAGCGCAACAGCATGACGCCGAGGAAGGCAAGATAACAAACGCCGACCCATTTGACGACGCCGAACCAGAATTCCGAAGCGGCGAGCAATGCTCCCAATCCCAGCGCAACCGCGCCGATGAGGACGAAATCGGAGAGAACGGCGCCGGCCATGCCGGTCAAGGCGCGGCGGACGCCGAAGCGTGAGCCATTCGCAAGCGCCAGCAAAACGGTAGGGCCGGGCGTGGCAATGCCGATAAAGGCGACTATGGCAAAAGCCAGAAGTGTCATTTCCGCCATTTCTTCCTCTCCCGTGGAGTAGGAGATGGCAGGTATCGGATCGGCATCTCCGCAGGCATTTCGGAGCGAAAGAATACAGGCTTTTGTAATTGCGGCAATGTGTGTGGGTTCTTTTGCGGCAAGGCAAAGAGGGCTGGATTTCAGAAGAAACTTCGGCCTCGAAAGGCAGCGTTGTGTCCGGTTCCGTAATCTTCCTAGCTCTCCCGCAGCACCAATTTCACCGACATATGCTTGACAGTTTTCAACACCTGTGACAACTTGCGAATAGTTGTCAGACAGGATTGTGCCTTTGTTCTTTTGTACAATCGACTTCTGGCAAGGGAGGAACCATGCCAAAAAGACGCCTTTCGCTGTATGGCCTATCCGGCCAGATCGGAAGTATTGCGGTCACGCTGCTCGGATTGCTGCTGCTGACCTTTTTTATCGGCCGACTGATGCCGGCCGATCCGGTGCGGGCCATCGTCGGTGAGGACGCGACCCGCGAAACCTATGAGCAGGTCTACCATGCGCTCGGCTTCGACCGCCCGCTCTGGCAACAATTCATCTATTATCTCGGCGATGTGTTCACCGGCGATTTTGGAACCTCGATCCGCACGGGCCAGCCCGTCATCCAGGATATCATACGCGTCATGCCGGCGACGATGGAGCTTGCGACCTTCGCGATCCTGATCGGCGCCGGCCTCGGCATTCCCATGGGTGTTTACGCCGCCGTCAAGAAAGACCGTTGGCAGGACCATCTTGTGCGGGTGCTCAGCCTGTTCGGCCATTCCATGCCGATCTTCTGGACCGGCATGATCGCGCTGATCGTTTTTTACGCCCATCTCGGCCTTGTCGGCGGCGGTGGCCGCATGGACCAGTTCTATATCGGTCTCGTAGAGGAACGAACCGGCTTCCTGCTGATCGACAGCCTGCTGGCGGGCGACATGGAAGTCTTCTGGTCGGCCATCAATCACCTCATCCTGCCCGCTGCTCTGCTCGGTTATTCATCGTCGGCCTATATCACCCGCATGACGCGCAGCTTCATGCTCGATCAGTTGGGCCAGGAATATGTGACGACCGCGCGCGTCAAAGGCCTGTCGCAGCGACAGACAGTGTGGCTGCATGCTTTCGGTAACATCCGCGTGCAGCTTGTCACCATCATTGCCCTTGCTTACGGATCGCTGCTGGAAGGCGCGGTCCTTATCGAGACCGTCTTCGCCTGGCCGGGCTTCGGCCAATATCTCACCAGCAATCTTATCATCGGCGACATGAATGCCGTGATGACCTGCGTGCTTATCGTCGGCGTCATCTTCATCGGGCTCAATCTCCTGTCCGACATTCTCTACCGCTTTTTCGATCCGAGGACCCGCTGATGACGGCCCGTGCTGAAACCTCCCTGCGTCTTCCCGTGCCCTTGAACGCGCTGAAGAACATTATCGTCTTCCTGCTGAAAAGCCCAACATCGGCCTTCGGCCTGTTCATATTGCTGCTTCTCGTCATCGCGGCGATTTTCGCGCCCTGGCTTGCGACGCATGATCCTTATGTGCAGGATCTCGCCAAGACTCTGCAGCCGCCCGGTAATGGCCATTTCTTCGGCACGGACGAGCTTGGGCGCGATATTTACAGCCGCCTTTTGTGGGGCGCGCGCATCACTCTCACCATCATCTCGCTGGTGTCGATCATCGTCGGCCCGGTCGGTCTTCTGGTCGGCACCGCCTCGGGCTATCTCGGCGGCAAGTTCGATACGGTGATGATGCGCATCACGGATATTTTCCTGTCCTTCCCGAGCCTCATCCTGTCGCTCGCCTTCGTGGCGGCGCTCGGACCCAGCCTCAACAATGCGATCATTGCTATCGCGCTCACCTCATGGCCGCCGATCGCACGGCTTGCCCGTGCTGAGGCCATGACCTTCCGCAAGGCGGATTACATCGCCGCCGCAAGGCTTCAGGGCGCCTCGCCGTTGCGTATCATCGTCAAATCGATCATGCCCATGTGCCTGCCTTCGGTGCTCATCCGCCTGACGCTGAACATGGCGACCGTCATTCTCACCGCCGCCGGCCTCGGCTTCCTCGGCCTCGGCGCGCAGCCGCCCTTGCCGGAATGGGGAGCGATGATCGCCACCGGCCGCCGCTACATGCTCGACAGCTGGTGGCTCGTCACCTTTCCCGGCGTTGCGATCCTTTCCGTCAGCCTTGCCTTCAACCTTCTGGGTGACGGCCTGCGGGATGCGCTCGATCCGAAGCAGATGAACCGGAAATAGGGCCATGGAAAAACCAATCCTCGACGTCGAAAATCTTCGCATCCGTTATGGCGGTTCGCCCACCGAGGCCGTGCGCGGCATCTCCTTCACCCTTGGCCGGGAACGGCTCGGCATTGTCGGCGAAAGCGGCTCGGGCAAATCCACCGTCGGCAGGGCCTTGCTGCGCCTCCTGCCATCGGCGACGATCACCGCCGACAGGCTTGATTTCGACGGTCTCGATCTTCTGTCTCTGAGTGAAAAGGAGATGCTGAAAGTTCGCGGACGGCGCATGTCGATGATCCTTCAGGATCCGAAATTCTCCCTCAATCCCATCCGCCGTGTCGGCGATCAGGTGACGGAGACCTATCTGCGCCATTTCAAAGCATCGAAATCGGAAGCGCGGGAAAAGGCGCTCGCCATGCTCGATGCGGTGAAAATCCGCGACGCCGCACGCGTCTACGAGCAATATCCGCACGAGATTTCCGGCGGCATGGGCCAGCGCGTCATGATCGCCATGATGCTGCTTGCCGATCCCGATCTCGTCATTGCCGACGAGCCGACGTCGGCGCTGGATGTGACGGTGCGGTTGCAGGTTCTGAATATTCTCGATGGACTGGTTCGGGATCGCGGTATCGGCCTGATCATGATCAGCCACGATCTCAATCTGGTGCGTAATTTCTGCGACCGGGTACTCATCATGTATGCCGGCCGCGTGGTGGAAACGCTTGCGGCGCGGGATCTCGATCAGGCGCAGCACCCCTATACGCGCGGGCTTTTGGCGGCGCAGCCGCGCATCGGCGGCACGCGCGCGCCGCTTGCGGTGCTGGATCGCCGTCCCGAATGGCTGGAGGAGAAAGTATAATGGCCGTTTCCGTTGAAACCCGAGATCTTTCCATCACCTTCGGCAGCGGCCACACCGCGCTGAAAGTGCTGCCGTCGGTGTCCTTTCGCGTCGAGCCGGGCGAGTGTTTCGGGCTGGTCGGCGAAAGCGGTTCGGGCAAATCCACCGTGCTTCGTTGCGTGTCGATGCTGAATGATTTCTGGAGCGGCGAAATACTCATCAATGGCAGGTCGGTTCGTGACATGCCGCTGATCGAGCGATGCCGCACCCTGCAGATGGTGTTTCAGGATCCCTACGGCTCGCTGCATCCGCGCCAGTCGGTGCGCACCGTTCTTGGGGAATCGCTCTCGATCCACAAGCTCGGCGACCGTGAGGAGCGCATGCGCAAGGTCATCACGGATGTTGGTCTGCCCGTGTCGTTCCTGGACCGCTTCCCGCACCAGCTTTCCGGCGGCCAGCGGCAGCGCGTGGCGATTGCGCGCGCATTGATCCTCGAACCGTCGCTGCTTCTGCTCGACGAACCAACCTCGGCGCTCGATGTCTCCGTGCAGGCGGAAATCCTCAACCTGCTGCAGCGCCTGCGCGAAGAACGCGGCTTCACCTATATCATGGTGACGCACGATCTTGCTGTGGTCGACCACATGTGTGATCGCTTCGCCGTGATGCTGCGCGGTGAAATCACCGAAATCCTGCCGCGCGAAGCCATCGCCGGAAACGGCGCGGCGCATCCCTATGCGCGCGAACTGATAGGCGCCTCGCTCGAATATGAAGGCGCGTGACAGCTCCCAAAGCGTGATCGTCCTCCTCCGGGGCGTCACGAATAATAAAATCCTCCTTCCTTGCCCGGCCTTCAGTGCCGGGCAATTTTTTGGACGGTTTTGGGGCAAGTTGGAAAGGCGGACCGGCAACTGCGCCTTGGCCTGCTAACGAAGTACGAAACCCTTCCTTCCGTCATGCCGGACTTGATCCGGCATCCAGCCACGGCGCGTCTGCGCCGTGAAAGGACTCTTTCGCGATCAAGGACTTGATCGCACTGGACCCCGGATCAAGTCCGGGGTGACGGAGTGCGGATGTCCCGATTTCGCCGAACGCATCGGCTTTGTAAACCTCGTTACCAGCAAAAAGGCGCGGTGTTAGCCGCGCCTTGGGTATCGTAAAACGAAACTTCTCCACCGTTATCTTCGCGTCCCTCCGCCGTCATCCTCGCCCTTGAGGCGAGGATCCATGGACGGTTGGAGCCATGGCTCCTCGGGTCGAGCCCGAGGATGACGGCGAGTGGGATGCCTTACCGCTCCTTGCTCACCTCTTCGAAGCGCGAGAGCCAGGGGCTGACGATCATGCCCTTGATGTCACTGCGGAAAGCGGCGGTGTCGATGACTTCCGAGAAGGGCTGAATGGACATGACGATCTCGTCCATATAGGCCTGCAGGTCTTCATAAAGCTTCGTCTGTTTCGCCACGTCACGTTCGACAAGGGCTTCCTCGATCATCTTGTTCAGCTTCTCATCGAAGAAGCTCGTGCGCCAGCTCTGATAGTTGGTCAGTTTGGCGTCGTCCGCATTGTTCGGATTATAGGCGATGGAGCGCAGGTTGTTGTCCGGATGCGGCTGCTGGCCGCCGCCGCCACGGCCGAGAAGCAGTTCGAAGTTCCGCTCGCGCATGGCGCCGTAAATCTGGTCGCCGGAACCGCTGATCAACTCGGCCTGAATGCCGGCCTGCGCCAGCGTGTTCTGGATCGCCGTTGCAGCCTTCATGAAGGGGTCTTCCGAAAGCACGCGCAGTGTCGTCTTGAAACCGTTCGGATAACCGGCTTCAGCCAGAAGCGCCTTGGCTTTTTCGACATCGAGCTTGTAGCCTTGATCGGGCAGCGCGCCCATGACACCGGTGCTGAGAGAACGCTGGTGCAGCTTGCCGTAATAGGGCATGACCGCCTTGTCGAGGCCGTCGTAATCGATCAGGTAACGCAGGGCCTCGCGCACCTTCTTGTTCGCGAATTTCTCATCCTTCATCGAAACGCTGAGGTAATAAAAACCGGAGCCGGGTGTGGATTCGATGGCGATGGTCTTGTCGGCTTCCAGCGACTTCAGATCCGGCGCCTGCAGGGAATAGGCGACATCGATATCGCCCTTTTCCAGCATCAGGCGTTGCGATTGCGATTCCGGCAGATGGCGCATCAGGACGCGCTTCATCTTGGCTTTTTCACCCCAATAATCATCGTTGCGGGTGAGGATGATATATTCGTTGGATTTCCACTGGGTCAGTTTGAAGGGGCCGGAGCCTGCCGAATTGAGCGTCAGCCATGCGCCGCCCAGATCGCCGTCCTTTTCATTGGCAAGCGCCGTCTGGCTGTCGATGATCGAGCCCGGACCATTCTGTGCAAGGATCATCAGCAGCAGGTTGGGATCATCAGGCTTTGGAATATTGAGCACGAAGGTCTGATCGTTTTCGGCAACGAAGAGCTTGTCGGCCTCTTCCAGCTTGAAACCGCGCGTTTTGAGGAAAGACGATTGCGCCAGATTGCGGGCGAGCAGCCGCTTCAGGCTCCACGCCACGTCCTTTGCCGTCACGGCGTTGCCGGAGGCGAATTTGGCGTCGGCGCGCAGGTGGAAACGGATCGATTTCCGGTCCTCGGCGATCTCCCAGCGTTCGGCAAGGCGGGGCTGGACGCTGCGATCTTCAGGGGAAAGCACCACCAGCGTGTCATAGATGTTGTTGAGAACCTGCACCGTCTCGCGGCCGGTAATGGCGGCGGGATCGAGGGTCAGAATATTGCTCATGGTCGTGGCGACGATGAGCTGGTCCTTCGGCGTTTCGGCAAAGACACTGAGCGGCACGGCGCCGATCAGCAGTGCGCCCAGTGCGGCGGTTGCAAGAAAATGTCTCATTTTTCCTCCCATACGGCCGGTTCATACGGCCTTTCCACGTTTCGATCCACGCGCCTGTTCCTCCACAGGCTTCGCATGATCAGCCAAGAATGTCTCTGACCGGAGCGGCGATCGCCCGGCCGATCGCGGCCGTTGCCTGCGCCTCCAGATGCACGCCATCCACCGGTGAGGCGCTGGCGACCGATCCGGCATCGAAGAAGTGATGCCCAAGTTCGGCGGCGAGTTTGCGGTAGAGCGGGGCAAGTCGCATTGATTGTTCGATATCGCGACCGCCTGCGGGCTCTCCGCCCGGGCCTGCAACGCAGGGCGGCGGTGCGACGATCAGAAGTTTCGGCACCGCCTCTCGCGGCTTGTAGATGAAGGTCTCGACGATCTGCGCCAGCCGCCGCATGCCGGAAACGGCGGCTTCCGCGCGACCGCCATGCACCGGTTTGATGTCGTTGGTGCCGAGCATGACGATGACGAGATCAAGCGGCATGTGGCACGAAAGCGCGACTTCCAGCGCCCGCGCGCCGTTGCGGCAGGCCGGACCGGCATGGTCGTCGTAACAGGTGGTGCGCCCGCCGAGCCCTTCGGCATGAACCTTCGCCTTTCCGGAAAGCTCGGTTTCCAGCACCTCCGGCCAGCGATGCTCATGCCGGTGCCTCAGACCCGTTGCCGGGTCAGCACCCCAGGTGAGACTGTCTCCAAAGGCGAGCACCGTTTTCATCGCCTACCTCACCCGGTTATTGTCGATGAAGGTGAAATCGATATCCTCGCCAAGGCCCGGCCGGTCGGGAACGTGGACGAAGCCGTCGTGATCCATCGGGTCGGACAGCGACTTCAGATAGTCGTGGCCGTCATCATATTCGAGGAAGGGGTGCAAGAGGCCGCGCTCATACCAGCGGCAATTCTTGGTGGCGGCGACCACGTGAAGATTCATGGCCGTATTGCCATGCACCTCGCATTCCATGCCGAAGGCTTCGGCGAGATGCATGGTTTTGAGCGCCGGCGTGATGCCACCGACATCGTTGACGCCGGTGCGGAGAATATCGCAGGCGCCGGCCTTGATCCATTCCGCGCGATGCCAGTGCTTGCCGGCCGCACTTTCCGGGCCGACGACGGGAATATCGAGATTGTCGGAAAGCCACTTGTAGGAGGAGAGCGACTGCTCATCCATCGGCTCTTCGATCCAGTCGAAGCCGAGCTTTTCAAGGCCGCGACCCAGCGCCAGCGCATCGGTGCGGGAATACCAGTGAAAGGCGTCGATCATCAGGCGAATGTCGGGGCCGACCGCCTCGCGTACGGCCGCGCAGGCCTTGAGGTCCATCTTCACATCCGGCGCCCAGCTGACGGGCGGCATCCAGGTGTGGAGCTTGATGCCCTTGTAGCCGCGCTTCACCAGCGTTTCGGCAAACCGGCCGTAATCTTCAGGGGTTGCAAGCCCGTCTTCCAGCTCGTCGCCGCACATGATGGAGCCATAGGCGAGCACCTTGTTGCGATAACCGCCGATCAACTTGTATACAGGTTGCCCGAGGCTGCGACCGGCAAGGTCCCAGAGCGCGCAATCCACCACGGCCAGCGTGCGGTCCGTCAGCTGCGCCGCCGAGCCGCGTTGCCAGTGGGCAAGGTCCTGCCACAGACGTTCCCGGTCGCGGTGGTCTTCGCCGATCAGGACTTTCTTGACGAATTTTTCGATCACATGCGGGCGAACGATCTCCGGCGCGGTGAAGGAGTGGCCTTCCTGACCGTCTTCCGTGCGGATGGTCAGCATGGCCTGTTCCACCTGATGCGCCGGACCCGGATGTGCGTGACCGGCACTGTCCGAGTGCCGACGGGTCGTCGTGCGGAAAACACGAACCTCGACGTCGGTGATGATCATAATTCCTCCCTCATGCAGGTATCGCGGCGTTTGTAGCTGCTGCAATGTCATACATGTCTGCGTTATTTGTCAACATGTATGATAATCTGTATTACATGTTGGTGCGAAAAATCAAGGCCATTTGCGCACTGTGTCGCACAGCTCTTCAATGTGAGAGGGCAACAAAGGATATTTGCCTCTTCGGAAAAGAAAATCTGACTGGAGGCGTGAGTGCGGCCTATTCAAAGGAGGGGTACAGTAATTCATAATTTTAGTAGACTATTGAATCGCGCAATGATCTTTCAACAAAGGCCGGGACTATAAACGAACATGCCGTGCCAGCCGTGCCTGTCATCATGCATTCTGCGTGGGCATGCGCCGCATTGAACGGCTGTCCGGAACGGGGATGGCTGCATCTGCGCTGCTAAGCTTCAACACTCATTTCCGGACCTTACAGCCATGCCCCTTTCCCATATCTCCCACTTCGCCTTTCTGGTTCCCGGCAATTATCATGATGATGATCCAGCGCTGGGGCTGGAGGAAACCCTGCAGCTTTTCGAAGCCGGGGAGGCGCTGGGTTATGACAGCGCCTGGGTTCGCCAGCGCCATCTGGAACGCGGCGTGTCCTCGGCTGCCACCTTTCTCGCAGCGGCGTCGCAGCGCACGAAGCGGATCGGGCTCGGCACCGCCGTCATCCAGCTCGGTTACGAGAACCCTTTCCGGCTGGCCGAAGATCTCGCCACCGTAGATGTGCTGTCACACGGACGGCTGAATGTCGGCGTTTCCGTGGGCGCGCCGCCTTTCGCCCATCTGATTTCGGATTACGTCGATACGGCACCCGATGCGGATTTCAGCCATGCCCGTGCCGAAAAGCTCGCCAGGGCCTTGAGATCGGAACCGCTGTCCAGCGAAACGGAGGCGGGCAATGCGGCGGGCGCGCAGGTGCCGCGCCTTCGGCCCTTTGCCAGGGGTTTGACCGACCGGCTGTGGTATGGCGGCGGATCGCAGAATTCCGCGCGCTGGGCGGGGAAGGCGGGCTTTAATCTCCTGACCGGCAATATCGTCAGCGGTGAAAATACCGATGATTTTCTGGCGGCACAGGCGGCCCTCGTTGCCCGCTTCCGGCAGGAATGGGCGCATGAGCGCCAGCCGCGCGTCGCACTCGGTCGCGTGATCCTGCCGACGGACAGCGCCAGCCCGGCGACCCGCCGCCGTTATACCGAATTTGCGGCTGAGCGTGACAAGCGCACGCATACGCCGCATGGTGCGCGCCGCACGCTTTTTCTGCCTGATATCGTCGGGACGACGGATGAAATTCTGGGGAAGCTGTCGCGCGATCCCGTTCTGCCGCATGTCTCGGAATTCCGTCTGGAACTGCCCTATGAATTCCAGCCGGAAGACTATCGCCAGATCGTGACGGATTTCGCGTCCGTCGTGCCGCAGCTTTCCGGCGGGCGGCCCGTTTTGAAAGTGGCGACAGCTCAATAGCGTCGTCACGACTTCGCCATTCCTGCGCCGAGCGTCGGAATGGCGAAGGATGGGGGGAACAGTGTCAGTCCGGCTGGGGCAGGCCGTATCTGTCGCGTATAGTCGTGCCTTCGTATTCGCGCGGGTAAACGCCACGATCCTGAAGCACCGGCACGACTTGTTGGACGAATTCGGCGATATCATCAGGGGCGCGGGGCGGCTGCAATGTGTAGCCGTCAACCGTGCCGTCCTGCCAGAGGTCGATGATGCCGTCCGCCACCTCTTCCGGTGTGCCAAGCAGCAGCCGATGGTGCCCCTCCGAGCGCCGCACGGCCTCGCGGGCGGTGAGCTTTTCATGGCTCAGCAGATCGGAAAGGCCAAGCCCCATGCCGACTGCCCATTGCCGGTTCTGGTCGGGAATGAAGCGTTCCGCATCCAGCTTCGCGTCGGGATCAAAATCACGCGGATCGATACCGTTTTCCTTGGCGAACCGTGCCAGAAGACCGTCTTCCGAGCCGGTTCCGCTGTAAAGTTCGTGTTTGCGCAACGCTTCCTCACGCGTCTCTCCGAGAATGACGACGAGACCCGGAACGATGCGGATGCCCGAGGGATCGCGGCCGAAGGAGACGGCGCGGTCACGGACCTTTTTGCCAAAGGCCTGGCCGGCGGGGCGGGACAATATGTTGCAATAGATGATCTCGCCGTGACGCGCCGCCAGATCAATGCCGCCTTCGGAAGCGCCGGCCTGGGCAATGACGGGGTGACCCTGCTGTCCGCGCGGCACGTTGAGCGGGCCTTTCACATGGAAATATTGCCCCTCATGATCGATCGTCTCGGCTGTAGCTGCATCCCAGAAGCGGCCTTCGGGCACCTCGCCTTCGCGGCGGGGATCCCAGCTCGACCAGAGCTTTTTCGCGACATCGAGAAATTCGGTCGCCTTGGCATATCGCTCATTGCGCGGCGGCAGCGGGTCGTTGCCGAAATTGGCGGCGACACTGGGATTGAAGGAGGAGACGATGTTGACGATCAACCGGCCGCCGGTGACGATATCGATGGATTGCGTTCGTCTCGCAAAATTATAGGGCGAATTATAGGTGGAGGACACCGTCGCCACAAAGCCGATATCCGGCACCTGTGCGGCAAGCGATGTGGAGAGGATGAGCGGATCGATGGTGTGAAACGGCCGGCTTGTCGGGTCGGTCAGTAATGCTGGATGATCCGAAAGGAACACGGCGTCGAACCGGCCTTTGTGGGCCAGTTCCGCCAGTCGCCGGTAATAGCCGATGTCATTGATATCGTGCCGGTCTCCGCTCCTGTATTTCCAGGCATTGGCGAGGTATCCGGTGGTGTTGATGCCGACATTGAGATTGAGCCGGCGTTTGTTCGTGCTCATGCTGCCACTTTTTCTTTTTGGGTCTGTTGGATTGCCGGCTTGCACATCCGGCGCAATTGCGGGGAAGCGTAACAGCCGGGGTTCCGGTCGCGAGTTAAAAATCCTTGCTGTCAGGAGAAGAAAAACTTTCGCGCCATGGCTGTCCGCTCCCGGGAGACGCCCCCACGTCGAGCGCCGTTAGCTGTCGAAGCTTCGTCCGAAAATGATGTCATTTCCGAAAGGATATTTTTTCAGAAGCGTAAAGCGCCGTTGATATGGAAACGAATTTCCTCAACGGCCTCTCAAATAGTACACTTTATCTATAGAAAATATTTTATGACGTGTAGCGTGCTGCCCAGATCACAATTGAGAGGACGAACGCCATGGCTGATGCGGCCCTTCGCCAAGCAACCCACCCTGAAACAGTCTGGTACACACGTTGCCCGGCGCCCACGCCGCTTTCCATCGCGGTGCAGCTTGGCTGGATCGAGGAGAGTTTCGCCGGCTATGGCATTACCGTTTCCTCCATTCGCGATGCGGCCGACCCGGCCATTCGCCAGAGCCATTTCGATCACCGTCTGGACTGGTCTTTCCGCCAAGGCGGCAATATTCCGCCTATCTGGGCAAAATCCGGCGGACGCCAGACGCGTCTTGTCGGGTTGACAAGGACCGACGAGTTTCAGGCGGTCATAGCCCTGCCAGCCAGCGGGATAACAAAGGGCGGCGAACTGAAGGGCCGGCGCATCGGGCTGCCGAAACGGCCGAACGAAACCATCGACTTCCAGCGCGCGACATCGCTCAAGGGCATCGTATCGGCACTGACCGTTTCCGGCCTTTCCGTCGCGGAGGTCGAGCTGGTCGATCTCACCGCTACCGAGCCAGTGCTGCTCGGGCCGGCTGACGACAGGTTCCATGGCTTGCGCCGCCGGCTGCCCTATGGGGAGGAGATCGCGGCATTGCATCGCGGGCAGATCGATGCGTTTTTTGTCAAGGGAGCGGAAGGCGTCACCGTCGCCAATCTCATTGGCGCGCACGTCGTCGTGTCGACCGGCTTTCACCCCGATCCGAAAATCCGCATCAATAACGGCACGCCACGTCCTTTGACTGTGGATGCCAGATTTACCGATGAAAGGCCCGATCTGGTCGCCGACCTCTTGGCTACGGTACAGCGGGTTTCCGGCTGGGCGAATGATAATCCGGCGGAAGCGGTGCGTTTCATCGCCCGCGAGATCGGTGTCAGCGAGGAAGCGGTTATCGCCGCCAACGGGGCGGATGTGTACCGAAGCCTGAGGCTCGATCTCGATCCGGCGGAGCTGGATGCGCTCAGTCACTTCAAGGATTTCCTGCTGGAATGGAAATTCATCCCTGACGATTTCGATGTGAACGATTGGGTCGATCCGCGCGCCCTTTCTTTACTGCAACCTGCTGCGAAGTGAGGGCGTCATGACGGCAACCATTCTTGTAACGGGTGCAACCGGTAAGCTCGGCCAACGCGTCGTCACCCGTCTTTTGCAGAAAGAGGCGAAGGTTCGGGTGCTGACCCGCCGGCGTGAGGATGCGCTCAAACTCTGGGGCGACAGGGTGGATATCGCGGAGGGAAACTTTTCCGATCCGACCAGTCTGAAAGAGGCCTCACGCGGAATAGGCACGGTGTTCCTGCTTTCCCCAATCGGTGAAACGCTGGCGGCGGACCAGAATGCGGTCATCGATGCCGCTCTCTCCGCCGGCGTATCGCGGATCGTGAAAATCTCCGGCTCCGACTGGACCATCGCCAATGCGGCACGCTCCATCTCGGGTGCGGCCCATGCCGAGGTGGAAAAACACCTGACCGGGAGCGGCATTGCGCATGCGGTGCTGCGGCCGAATGCCTGGATGCAGGTGGCGCTGGAACCTGTCGTCGCAGCACTACGCAAGGGGAAGATGTTCCCGCCCGTTTCGGCGATGCGGCCGTTTCCTTCATCGATGCCGACGATATAGCCGATGTGGCGGTTCACGCCCTGACCGCGAGCGTGCCTGTTTCCGGCGCCTTCGTGCTGACGGGTGGCGAAGCCTTGACGGCGCTGGAAATCGCCCGCATCGCGGCTCGTATCCTTCATCGCCCCGTCGGGATATCGCATAATTCCGGCACAGCATTTCCACCGCATATCGGTGTGTTCGAACAGAAGGCGATTGGGGAATTCGGCCAACTCATCCGCGAAGGCCTCGCGGCCTCCGTCAACGATACCGTCCACCAGATCACCGGCCGGTTGCCCCGCAGCGTGGAAGACTATCTGCGTGCCCGGCTAGCAGCGACCACCCCGCAGGGCGATCATTCCGAGGGAGAAAAGACATGGCGCTGACTGTTCCTTTGCCTGAAGGTCCCGAGCTGAAAGGCCCAACTGATTTCGAAGACAGCCCGCTCAGCCGCGCGGTAAAACAGCCGCTGATGCTGGGACTGTTCCTCAATCTGCAGGATATCAATTTCTCCAGCCTGCCGACCAGCAATAGCTGGACCTTCGATTACAATGCGGAACTGGTGAAGCGGGCGGAAGAGCTTGGTTTCGAAATCGCCTTCAGCCGCACGCAATGGCTGCCCAAGGGCGGATATGATGGCGAATCCTCGCTCGACAGTTTCATTGCGCTGGGCGCCATGGCGGCGGTCACGAAGAGCATTCTGCTGATCTCCACCATCCATGTGCTTTACGGTCCCCTGCACCCGCTTCATCTCGCAAAATATGGCGCGACGCTGGATCATATCGCCAAGGGACGCTGGGGCATCAACATCGTCACGGGCCACCGCGCCGTCGAGCATGAAATGTTCGGCTGGCAGCGGATCGACCATGACAAGCGCTACGATATGGCGGGCGAATTGTTCGATGTGCTTCACCGCCTGTGGGGAGAAACCGAGAACTTCTCCTATGAGGGCAAGTTGAACCCCTGGGCCATCAACAGTGGCTGGATAACGCCGAAGCCCGCCTTTGGCCGCCCGCCGCTGGTGACGGCGACCGGTTCACCGGCCGGTATTGATTTCGCCGCCCGCCATTCCGATCTGGTTTTCGTTACCTCGCCCGGCGGCGCGCATATCGACAGCGCGCTGGAAACGCTTCCCGATCATATCGCCACCATCAAGAACCGCGCCAAGGCCTATGGCCGGCAGGTGAAGATGCTCATCAACCCGATCATCGTCAGCCGTGACACGGAAAGGGAGGCGATCGCCTATGCCGACGCCATTGAGGCCGGAAAACCGCAGTCCGGCACCCGTGCCTTTGCGACCAACAATTACGACAGCGACGCCCATGCCTGGCGCGGCCGCGGCGATGCGCGTCACAAGCAGGGGCGCAATCTCGGTGGCAATATCGAAATCATCGGCTCGCCGGAGCAGGTGGTCGAGC
This sequence comes from Rhizobium oryzihabitans, assembly GCF_010669145.1. NCBI lineage: Bacteria > Pseudomonadati > Pseudomonadota > Alphaproteobacteria > Hyphomicrobiales > Rhizobiaceae > Rhizobium > Rhizobium oryzihabitans. Next base: position 513,303 of record NZ_CP048635.1, on the reverse strand, counting down.
AGCTTGTTGGCCTGAAAAAGGCCGGCATCGATGGCGTGCAGCTGAATTTCTACGATTTCCGCGAAGACCTCGAATATTTCGCTGAGCGCATTCTGCCCTTGATGAAGGAAGCTGGCCTGAGGCTCTGACGCCTCTCCCGCCTCAGCTTTCCAGTTCCGAAGCTTAGCACTTCGCAATCGCCGAGATTGCGAGAACGATATTTTTTGCCCTGAGGAGATACCGTGAATATTGCCGTCGATCCCGTCAAAACGCCCGCGCCGAAAATCCTCGACCGGATCGGGACCTATGTTCCCGAACTCGTCTCCATCCGCCATGATATTCACCAACATCCGGAAATCGGTTTCGAGGAAGTGCGCACCTCCGGTATCGTTGCTGAAAAACTCGCCTCCTGGGGCATCGAGGTGCATCGCGGATATGGCAAGACCGGCGTGGTCGGCGTGCTGCACGGTCGGCACGCGGGCAACCGTTCCATCGGGCTGAGGGCCGATATGGATGCCCTGCCGATGCCGGAAGAAACCGGGCTGCCCTATGCATCGGTCTATCCCGGCAAGTTCCACGGTTGCGGGCATGATGTGCACACCACCATATTGCTCGGCACTGCCCGCTATCTGGCGGAAACCCGTGATTTTGCCGGCACGGTGATCTTCATTTTCCAGCCCGCCGAGGAAGGTCTGGGTGGCGCACGCGCCATGATCGCCGATGGGTTGTTCAAGGATTTCCCCGTCGATGAGATTTACGGGTTGCACAATTCCTCCCATGCAGCACCGAACCATCTGAAGGTCTCGCCCGGCACCATTCTGGCAGGCGCCGATTTCTTCGATATCCGGCTGAAGGGCAGGGGTGCCCACGCCGCCCACCCGGATGTCTCGCGTGATCCGGTGCCGGCAACGGGAGAACTCATTCAGGCCTTACAGACCATCGTCAGCCGCAATGTGCCGCCGACCGATCCCGCTGTCCTGTCGATCACCCGCATCGAGGCGGGATCGGCCTATAATGTCATTCCCGAAACGGCCTCGATTGCGGGCACGGTGCGGGCCTTCTCCGACAGCGTACGCGAGACCATAAGGGGCCGAATCCGCACGATTTCCGATCACATTGCCGCCGCTTATGGGCTCTCCGCCGAGGTGGATATTCGCGATATATTCTCGGTTTTGACCAATGATGAAGCATCGGTGGAGATCGTTGCCGGAGTGGCGCGCGAGGTTCTCGGAGACGAGCGCGTTTCCACCGAGCCTGGCCGCTTTATGGGTAGCGAGGATTTCGCCGATCTCCTGAAACATGCGCCCGGTGCGTTTTTCACCCTCGGTCATTCCGGCACCGTGCCAGCCCATAATCCCGGTTTCATTGTCGACGATGCAATCTTGCCGGTCGGTGCCACCTTGTTTGCCCGGCTGGTCGAAACCCGGCTGAAGCCTGCCTGAAAATTTTAAAAACAAGCCTGCAAGAGGAAACATCCATGGATATTACACGACGTAAGACATTGCTTTTGAGTGCTGCGCTAGGTGCGGCCATGCTGCTGCCATCCCTGCCGATACTGGCGGCGGAAACCCCGAAAAAGGGCGGTATTGTTACCCTTGCGGGTCTCGGAGAGCCGACGACGCTTGTGCCGCTTTCCGATTCCAATACGCGCACGCGCGCCATTTCCACCAAAATCCTTGAAGGTCTGGTGCGCTTCGACAGCGAGTTCAAGCCGCATCCGGTTCTCGCCGAAAGCTGGGAAACCTCCGCTGACGGGCTGCGCTACACCTTCAAGCTGCGCAAGGGCGTCAAATGGCATGATGGCAAGGATTTCACCGCGCAGGATGTGAAATTTTCCCTGCTCGCCTTCAAGAAGGTGGGCCCACGCGGCCGCATCACCTTCGCCAATGTTTCCGATATCGAAACGCCCGATCCGCTCACGGCCGTGGTGGTGCTGTCCAAACCCGCGCCCTATCTTCTGCGGGCGTTGACCGGCGGCGAAACGCCCATTCTGCCGGCCCATGCCTATGCTTTGGAAAACTACAATGAAAGCCCGAACGGCAACGCGCCCGTCGGCACCGGCCCCTTCGTGTTCGAGGAATGGAAACGCGGTAGCTATGTAAAGCTCAGGAAGAACCCGAACTACTGGCAGGCCGATCTTCCCTATCTCGATGGCTTCGTGGCGCGGTTCGTCGCCGATGCGGCCTCCACCACCATCTCGGTGGAAACGGGCGAGGCGGATTACACCGCCGATGTTTCCTACAGCGATCTGGAGCGCCTTCGGCAAAATCCCAAGCTTTCGGTGGAAGTCTATACCGACTCCTATCTCAACAATGCCGCCATATTCGAGTTCAATCTGGAGAACCCGATCCTCGCGAAAAAGGAGGTCCGGCACGCGCTGGCCCATGCCATTGACCGTAATTTCATCAATGACGCCATCTTCTTTGGCACGGCAAAACCCGCCGGTTCGAACATTCCGGCGGTCTTCACCACCTATAATGACGAGAAGCCTTTCACCTATCCCTTTGATCTGGCCAAGGCGAACGAGCTGCTCGATAAAGCGGGGTATCCGAAGGGCGCGGATGGCACCCGTTTTTCGCTGCGGCTGGCCTTTCTGCCCTCCGACGTCTTCCGCAAAACCTCCGAATATCTGCGCTCGTCCTTCGGCAAGCTCGGCGTGAAGGTGGATATCGTGGAAGGCGATCTCGCCACCTTCATCAAGCGCGTCTATACGGAGCGTGGTTTTGATCTCACGGTGAACGGCATCAGCCGGCTGTTTGATCCGACGGCGGGCGTGCAGCGCCTCTACTGGTCGGATGGCATCAAGAAAACCGCGCCCTATGTCAACGCCGCCCACTACAACAATCCCAGGGTGGACGATCTTTTCCGTGCCGCCGCGATTGAAGTGGATGAAACGAAACGGGCGGGCAGTTCCACGACATCCAGAAAATCACCGGGGACGAATTGCCGAATTTCTCGATCGTCGCCCTGCCGACCGTCATTCTGCGCAACACCAGCCTCCGGTCGCTCGTCACCACGATTGATATCGCCTATGGCGATTTGTCGACTGCCTGGAAAAGTGAGTGAGCTTTGGCAAAGTGGCATCCTCCACACTCCGTCACCCCGGACCAGTTCCGGGGTCCAGCACGATCAAGTCCTTGATCGCGAAAGAGTCCCTTCACGGCGCAGACGCACCGTGGCTGGATGCCGGGTCATCCTCGGGCTTGTTCCGGGGACCGGCATGACGGAAGAGAGGTCTGCGACCATCGACATTAACCCGGCCATTCCGCCGGGTTTTTTATTGCCGGAAACTGGCCTCCGTCCGTTTTGTCGCCTTCGCGCGGCAAGCCCGTTTTCGGAAAAAACATTTCTCGTGAAACAGGTCGTCAAGAACAGCGATGCCGGCTATCCAAACCCTGAAAAAATCAGTTTCATCAAAGATTTAGAGCGAAGGAATTCTTCGTTTCAAAGCAAGAATTGCTTTCTGGACCCACGCTTTGACCACCTGCAATGTGCTCATGAAATCTCACCCGCAAATGATGGATGCCATGGCCAAGGATACGCTTTTTTTGATTGCCCCCGGTTTTGAGGACCCCAGGCACCCCGGTGTCCGGTTCGTCTGCCCGCATTGTAACCAGATCGAAGGCCTGATTGCCGCCTTTCCGGACTTAGCCGCCGGGATCGATATCCACCGGGTTGGTTTTCAGCGTCCGCGCGAGGCGGTCATCGCCGCTGCGGGTGAGGAAAACCAGTCGTTGCCGCTGTTCGTCTTTGCCGGCGATGCGCCCGCTGACGCCACGGTAAAGGGCGACACGCACTTCATTCAGGACACCAAACGAATTTTGCAAATCCTCGCCGAGCGCCACGGGTTCCCGCAGCTGCACTGAGTTGCCGCACCCCGCCCATCGGATTTTTTCGGAGACAGACATGACCTTTTCCAGACGCCAGTTTCATAAAATTGCACTTGCCGCCGGCGCTTTCGTGGCGCTTCCCGGCGGTTCTTTCGCCGCTGCCGAAGAGCCAGTTTCGGGCGGTACGCTCAAGATCGTCTATTTTCCCGAGCCGACGCAGCTCGTGGCGATCAATACCAGCGCGGGCGGTCCGCAGTTCATCGGCTCGAAGATTTATGACGGGCTTCTGACCTATGACTACGAGCTTTCGCCAAAGCCGAGCCTTGCCAAAGAATGGAGCGTTTCCGCCGACGGGCTGGAATATGTCTTCCATCTGCAGCCGAACGCGAAGTTTCATGATGGCAAGCCGGTGACATCGGCGGATGTGGAATTTTCGATCCTGCGGCTGAAGGAAGCCCATCCGCGCGGCCGGGCGACTTTCTCGCATGTTGAAAGCGTCGATACGTCCGATCCGCTGGTCGCGAAGGTGAAGCTTTCCAGGCCGGCGCCGGGATTGATCACCGCGCTCGCCTCGTCTGAATCGCCAATCGTGCCGAAGCACATCTTTGAGACCTTCAAGCCGACCGATAATCCGAAGCCCGCCCAGATTATCGGCAGCGGTCCTTTCGTGCTGAAGGAATGGGTGCCGGGCAGCCATATTCTTCTGGAAAAAAATGCCGACTACTGGGACGCGCCACGCCCTCATCTCGACCGCGTCATCATTCGCCTCATCAACGATGCCGGCGCACGCGCGGCGGCGCTGGAAACCGGGGAGGGCGACATTGGCCCGAACCCGGTGGCGCTTGCCGATCTGGAACGGCTGAAATCCATCCCGACGCTGAAGGTGGATGACCGCATCTATGCCTATGCCGGCCAGCAAAACCAGCTCGTCATCAACCTTGAGAACGAATATCTGAAAGAGCTGAAGGTGAGGCAGGCCATCGCCCACGCGATCGACGTTCCGGCGCTGATCGATACCGTGCTTTACGGTTATGCCGTGCCATCGCCCACGCCTATCAGCCCCGGCCTTGCGAAGTTCCACAATCCGGATATCGGCTTTGCCAAATTCGACGTAGCGCTGGCTGAAAAACTGCTGGATGAGGCAGGCTTCCCCCGCAAGGAAGGTGGCAAGCGCTTCAAGCTCCGGGTCACCACCAACCCGTTCAATCCGCAGACCTATTCGGATTTCATCGCACAGGCGCTATCGAAGATCGGCATCGAGGCGGATATCCAGAAATTCGATTTCGGCACCTATGTGAAGGTCGTTTATACCGACCGCGCCTGGGACCTTTCGGTCGAATCCCTCTCCAATACCTTCGATCCGACGGCCGGCGTGCAGCGCGTCTACTGGAGCAAGAACTTCAAGATCGGCCTGCCGTTCTCGAATGCCAGCCATTACGCCAATCCGGAAGTGGACCGGTTGCTGGAAGCGGCGGCGGTGGAGCCGGATATCGAAAAGCGCGCGGCCTTCTTTAGGGAGTTTCAGGCCGTGGTCGCCAAAGATCTTCCCGTCATCAATCTCGTTTCTCCCATCCAGCCGGTCGTCGGCAGCGTCCGCATCAAGGATTACGCGACAGGGGCGGAGGGTCTCAGCGGCAATCTCGCCAAAGCGTGGGTGACGAAGGAGGCGTGAGCCTCTTCACCTTTCATTCGCAGCCGTGTCAGAGATAAAAAGGGTTCATCGCCATGAGCAGAAAATCCGAGAAGCTGGTTCTCAATGCATTCATCTATCCGGGCGGACATCATGAAGCAGCCTGGCGCCACCCCGAGTCGGAGCCTCTCCGCGTCACTGATATAAGGCTCTATCAGGATATCGCCCGCAAGGCCGAGGCGGCAAAGCTGGATGCCATTTTCTTTGCCGATGCGCCGGTGCTGGATGCCAATATCCGCTATGCCGCCCGCCACCGGCTGGAACCGATCACCATGCTGGCGGCCTTGGCGGCCGTCACCGAAAAGATCGGCTTCATTGCGACGGCGTCCACTACTTATTACGAGCCATATAATCTCGCGCGGCTGTTTGCTTCTGTTGACCACATCAGCGGCGGCCGGGTGGGCTGGAACATCGTGACGACCTCGGCCGATGCGGCGGCCGGAAACTTCAATCTCCAGCAGCATCCGCCACATGCCGACCGTTACCGTCAGGCGACTGAATTTGTCGATGTGGTGACGAAGCTCTGGGACAGCTGGGAAGACGATGCCATCGTCGCCGACAAGGAGAGCGGTCTTTTTGCCGATACGGACCGCATTCACCCTGCCAGTCATGATGGCGAATTCTACCGGGTACGGGGTGCGCTCAACCTGCCGCGCTCGCCGCAGGGCAGGCCGGTCTATGTGCAGGCCGGCTCTTCGGAGGAAGGGCGTGGCTTTGCCGCCCGTTACGCCGAGGCAATCTTTACCGCGCATCAAACTCTGGAGAGTGCGCGGTCTTTTTATTCCGACATCAAGAGGCGCGTGGCGGCCACGGGGCGCAATCCCGCCCATGTGAAAATCCTGCCGGGCATCAGCCCCTTCATCGCCTCCACCGAAGAGGAGGCGCGCAAGCTCGAGGCTTCTTTCAACGATCTCATTCAGCCGGCCTTTTCGCTCGGGCAGTTGCAGCGCATCACCGGTATTGATCTGTCATCCGCCGATCTCGACAAGCCCTTGCCGAAGGAGGCTGTGGAAGCGACACGCGCGCAGGCGGACAGCAGCCGCCATCAGCTGGTTCTCGATGTCATCGACCGGGAAAATCCGACGATCCGGCAACTGCTGCACCGACTTGCGGGCGGGCGTGGCCACAAGGTGATTTCGGGAACGCCGGAACAGGTGGCGGACTGGATAGAGACCTGGTTCCGTGAAGGTGCTGCCGACGGTTTCAACATCATGCCGCCCTGGCTGAATGGCGGGTTTGATATCTTCGTCGACGAGGTCGTGCCGATCCTCAAGCAGCGCGGACTGTTCCGCGAGGATTACGAGGGCGATACACTGCGCGATCATTACGGCCTGCCCCGGCCGGAAAACATCCATGCGACGAAGGAGTTGCAAAGGGAACGCGCCTGAGGTGGGACAGGCGTGTTCAGGCGGCGGCCTCGAGAGAGCGTGTATCCTCGCGCAACAGGGCGAGTAGAGATGCGATTTCCGGCAGCCGCCGCCTGTCAGGACTGGTCAGCAGATGATACCTGCTGGCGGTCGGCTGTGGTGCGCCGAAAGGTGCGATCAGACGACCGGTTTTCAGCTCATCCGAAATCAGCGAGTGGCGCGCAAGGCCGATGCCGTGGCTGGACAAGAGTGCCTCTATCAGCGCGGTCTGACGCGAAAAGCGCGGTCCGGTTGCCGAAAGCCGAAGCGGAATGCGGCAGGCGCGCAGCCAGTTTGCCCATTCGAAGGCAGCATCGGTGCCGTTGCCGCGCAACATCGCAAAAGAGATATCCCGAAGCCGCTCGGGTTCGCCACAAAGGCGATGACGGGCTGCAAAATCCGGGGTGCAGACGGCACTGACGGTGTCGGCAAAAAGCGGTTCGTGAATGAAGCCGGGGATTTGTCCGTGGGTGGCGACGATCGCGCAATCGGCATCGAAATGCGTGAGGTCGATGGCGTCGCCCTCGAGAGATTCAATCGAGATATCTACGTCTCCAAGGGCTGGAACGATGGTTCCCAACCGTGGCGCCAGCCATCGGGCCGCAAAACAGCCTTCCGCCAGAACCTTCACCTGCCGCCGGCCGCCGGAGGCCATGAGATCGGAAAGACTGCCGATCATCGTCTCGAAAGCGTCCGCAAGGCCGGGGTAAAGCGTGCTGCCGGCCTCGGTCAGCACCAGCTCGCCGCGCTGGCGGCTGAAGAGTGTTTGCCCGAGATGGGTTTCCAGAATGCGCACCTGCTGGCCGATTGCGGCAGTCGAGACATGCAGTTCTTCCGCCGCCCGCGAGAAGCTGGCGTGACGCGCGGCCACGACAAATGCGCGCAGGGCCGTCAGCGGCGGCAGCCGGGAAAGCGTCGGCAACCGGAAAGCCGCTCTTGCGACCGAAGGAGGGATAAATTCCGTTCTCATGGCCGTTTTCCCTTCATGGCTAGAATACCCGGCCTTCCCTGAGGTGCGTCGTAGTGCCGTTGAGGTAATAATCACCGATCACCCGCGCCTTGTGGGCAAGTGGATTGTGATTGTAGACCGTGCGGATATTGCGCCAGTGGCGGTCGAAATTCCGGTCGCTGGATGTCGCCGATCCGCCGCCGAGTTCGTAAAGGTTGGTGGCGACCGTTAGTGAAAGCTGCGATGCGATGATCTGGGTACGGGCGGTGGCGAGAGAACCTTCCAGCAAAGCCGCTTCTATCGCCTCTTCGTCGCCGCTGGAAAAGGCGGCGGCGGTCCTGTCGAGCGTTCTTGCCGCCTCGCGGATCAGCGTCTTGACGGCGAAGGCACCGGCGCTGATCTCGCCGAGCATCTTCTGCACAAAGGGGTCCTGATTGGCGGTTTCGGCGCTGCTGTGGAGCGTGGTGCGCGCCTGGCGCAGAACATAGTCGATGCCGTCGTTGAGTGCGCCCTGAACGGCACCGGCGGCAGAGGCAGCGAGGTGCAATTGTCGCATGGCCGAGCTGTGGCGCCCGATCTGGCTGCCGAGCTTGCGGGTCGTCAGTTCATGCGGGAGCACCTCGACATTTTCAAGCAAAACGCCGCCGCTTGCCGTCATGCGCTGGCCCATGCTGTCCCAGTCGTCGAGAATGGTGATCCCAGGCCGATCAAGCGGAATGAGGACGCCGATCGGCTGTTCGTCTTCGCCGACAGCGCTAAAGGTGCCGAAATCTGCGAAGGCGGTGCCGGTCGCATACCATTTGCGGCCGTTCAGACGATAACGGTCGCCATCGGCGCTGAGGCGCGTGGTGATTTCGCCGGGGCGTTTGGTCCCCTGTTCCGTGCTGGCGCCCGCAAAGAGCTTGCCGGTGAGGACATTTTCGAGGTGCCGCCGATCCTCAAGCTCGATCGGTGTGAGAGCGAGATTCTCGGTAAAATTGAAATGGCTGCGGAGTGCGTGCGGAATATTGCTGTCGGCTTCGCCGAGGATCATCAGCACTTCGATATAGTCGGCAATCGACCCGCCCGGGCCGCCCTTGGCCTCGGGGATGCGCAGCGTGCCGATCTTCGCCTGCTTGATTAGGCCGAAGATTTCGAAGGGAAGTTCCCGCTGGCGCTCACGGCGGGCGGCATCCCTGGCGGCAATAGCCGCAATGTCCCTGGCGCGGGCCAGAATGTCTTCTCGGCTCGGCACGCCGGAATTGTCGGTGGTTGCGGTCTGTATTTTAGGATTGGACATTGCGGGTTTCCCTGAACGGATGTGATGGCCTGCGGCACGGTCGCGCCGCAGGCATTTTCGTCTGGGCGATCAGGCGACCGCGCGCGGCTTGACGACCGGGCGGGGAGCGGGTTCGACATTGCGCGGCACACGGCCTTCGACGGGATGGCTCGGATCGTTGAAACCGGGCGTCGAGGGGTGGCCGGTGGTGACGAGGCTATCGACCAGCGCCTCGTCTTCCGCATCGATCTTCACGTCGAGGGCGCGGACGTAACCGTTCCAGTGCTCTTCGGTGCGCGGGCCGGTGATGGCTGCGGTGACGAACTTGTTGTTCAACACCCAGGCCAGCGCGAAATCGGCTGCCGAAACGCCCTTCGATGCGGCGTGCGCTGCAACCTTCTGGGCGATTTCGACCGATTCCGGACGCCATTCGGTTTCCAGAACACGCTTGTCGCCGCGGCCGACGCGGGTATCGGCGCCCGGCTGCTCGCCCGGTTGATATTTGCCGGTGAGCACACCACGTGCCAGCGGCGAATAGGAAACGACGCCAAGACCATAATGGTTGGCAGCCGGCAGCTGCTCGGCTTCCGCGGTGCGGTTGACGATGTTGTAGAGCGGCTGGCTGGCGATAGGCCGGTCGATGCCGAGCTGATCGGCCAGATGCGAAATTTCGGCAATACGCCAACCGCGGAAGTTCGAAACGCCGAAATAGCGCAGCTTGCCGGCTCGGATGAGATCGGCAATCGCGCGTACCGGCTCTTCCAGCGGCGCGTCGAAGACCGCGCGGTGGAAATAGAGAATATCGATATAGTCGGTATTGAGACGGCGAAGGGAATTCTCGACTGTTTCGATCACCCACTTGCGCGAATGTCCGCCGAGGTTCGGACCCTTGGTATGGGAATTGACGAATTTCGTTGCCAGAACCCAGTGGTCGCGGCTGGCCTTGATGCCGCGACCGACGACCTCTTCCGACTTTCCGTCGTGATAGACATCGGCAGTGTCGATGAAGTTGATGCCCTGCTCGCGTGCCTTGTCGATGATGCGGAAGGCCACGTCATCCGGCGTCGGGCCTCCGAACATCATCGTGCCGAGGCTCAGCGGTGAAACTTTCAGCGCGCTGCGTCCGAGATAGCGATAGTCGACCATTATGGTTGCTCCTTCAGTTTATTGGGCATGGTGGCAAGCCACGGCGTGGTTCTTGCCGAAAAGGGTGTAATCCGGCGCTTTTTCGCGACAGAGATCGGTGGCGAGCGGGCAGCGGGTGTGAAACCGGCAGCCGGATGGCGGGTTGTGGGGGCTCGGCAGGTCGCCGGAAATGGGCGCTGCCTGCTTGCGGCGCGCGGGATCGGGAACGGCTGCGAGAAGCGCACGGGTATAGGGGTGTTTCGGCGAGGCCCAAAGCTCCGCGGTCGGCGCGCTTTCCACGATCTTGCCGAGATACATGACGAGAACGCGATCGGAAAAATAGCGTACGACCGAAAGGTCGTGGGATACGAAGAGATAGGACAACGAAAGCCGTTTCTTCATCTCCACCAGAAGATTGAGGATCTGCGCCTGTATGGAAAGATCGAGCGCCGAGACAGGCTCGTCGCAGACGACCAGTTCCGGCTCGAGAACGAGCGCCCGGGCAATGCCGATGCGCTGGCGCTGGCCGCCGGAAAACTCGTGCGGATAGCGGTCGAGTGCATCCGGTGGCAGACCCACCTGCGCGACGATCGCCTCGACGATCTCCTGCTGTCGCGCCCTGTCGCCAATGCCGTGCACCTTCAATGGCCCGGTAAGGATGGTTCGCACCGTCTGGCGTGGATTGAGCGACGCGAATGGGTCCTGAAAGATCATCTGGATGCGGCGGCGGATGCCGCGCAACTGCGACGACGACATCGCCGTGACATCGGCGCCCTTGAAGGTGATCCTGCCGGAAGTGGGCTCCACCAGCCGCATGAGCGACTTGCCGAGCGAGGATTTGCCGCAGCCTGATTCACCCACCAGCGCCACGGTCTCGCCCGCCTCGATGTCGAGCGACACATCGTCGACGGCGCGGACTGTTCCGCGTCCTCCCGAATAGTGGGTGGAAAGACTATGCACTGACAAGAGCGTCATCGGATACCTCTTGGGATGTGGGGGATACGAAGGGGCAGGCGGCGTAGCGGCCTTCCGAGACGAGCCTCAGCGGCGGTACGAACTGCCCGCAGAAACCGCGGGCGCTCGGACAGCGTGGCCGGAAGGCGCAGCCGCGCTCGCCCGTAGCGGAAACGATTGAACCCGGAATTTCGATGAGTGGCCCGTCGCGATAATGCTGGCCGTCTTCGGCGCGCGGAGAGGCAGCCAGCAGGCCGCGCGTATAGGGGTGGTAAGGATTGGAGAAAACCGGTTCAGGCAATCCTTCTTCCACCTTGCGGCCAGCATACATGACCATCACCCGGTCGGCCCATTGGGCCACGATGCCGAGATCGTGGGTGATGAGGATGACGGCCATGTTGAGATCGCGGCGCAGATTGTCGAGCAATTGCAGGATTTGCGCCTGTATCGTCACGTCGAGCGCGGTCGTCGCCTCGTCGGCGATCAGCAGTTTGGGATTGCAGGCAACGCCGATGGCGATCATCACGCGCTGGCGCATGCCGCCGGAAAGCTGGTGCGGATAATCGTCCACCCGGCGCCGGGCGTCGGGAATATTGACGAGGTCCAGAAGCTCGATAGCGCGTTTGCGCGCCTGATGCCTGTCGATCTTTTCATGGATGCGCAGCACCTCGATGATCTGTTCGCCGACCGTCAGGACAGGGTTCAGCGACGTCATCGGTTCCTGAAAGATCATGCCGATATCGCGGCCGCGAATGCCGCGCCATTGCCGCTCGGAAAGCGGCAGAAGATCGCGGCCTTCGAGCAGAACACGCCCGCCGGTCTTTGCATGCGATGGCAACAGGCCGATCAGGCCGAGCGCGGTCAGCGATTTCCCGGAACCACTCTCGCCGACGATGGCCAGCATTTCACCGGACTGCACATCGAAGCTGACGCCTTTAACCGGTTGAGCGGAGCCGAAGCTGACGGAGAGATCATGGACTTCAATCAGTTTGCTCATCGGCGTTCCTCCGAAAAACGGGGGTTGAGCGCATCGTTGAGGCCATCGCTGATGAGGTTCAGCGAAATGACGGTGAAGACGATGGCAAGGCCGGGAAGGGCGGTCAGATACCAGGCGGTGCGGATGACATCGCGGCCGGAACCGATCATTGACCCCCAGGAGACACGGTTGGGATCGCCAAGGCCCATGAAGGAAAGCGCTGCTTCCATAAGGATCGCGCCCGCCACCATGACCGAGGAGGTGACGATGATCGGCGGCAGGGCATTGGGCAGGATTTCCTGAAAGACGATACGCGCATGGCCGTAACCGAGGCTGCGGGCGGCGAGCACATAGTCTTTCTCGCGGATGGCGCGGAACTCGGCGCGGGTCAGGCGCGCCACCAGCGGCCAGGTGATGATGCCGATGGCCGATGTGACCGTGGTGACCGACGGCTGGGCGATGGCGACGAGCACGACGAGCAGCACGAAATTCGGCAGGGTCTGGAAGATTTCGATCAGCTTGACGAGAATATCGTCAATGACGCCGCCGAAATAACCGGCGAAAGCGCCGATTGTGATGCCGATCGTCAGCCCGATCAGAGTGGCGACGACACCCACGGTGAGCGAGATGCGCGCGCCGTGCACGATGCCCGCCAGCACATCACGACCCATGGAATCGGTGCCGAGCGGATAGGCTGGATTCTGCCCCGGCCAGAGGAAGGGACGAGCCACCATTTCCAAGGGATCACCGGGATAGATCAGCGGAGCCAGAAGTGCGGTGACGATGACGGTGGCGAGAAACAAAAGCCCGACGATGGCATTGGGATTGGTGAGAAAAATCTTCAGTTCCCGCCGCAGGCCGCGCCGCGGCACGGAGGCGGAGCGGGCTGAAAGCGCGTCCGGCGCATGAATATAGGGCCAGACCTTTTCTTCCGGTTTTTTCGGTTTGGGATTGCTCTCTTCAGCGCTGAGTTCGGCCGGGTCGAGAACTGCTGATGTATGGGAGGAATTCATCGGCTTTCTCCGATGCGGGGATCAAGCCATGCCTGCAACAGGTCCACGGCCGCATTGACGATGATGACGACGAGGGAAGAGAGAAGCAGAATGCCGAGCAGCACGCTGAAATCGCGGGCCATGACGGCTTCGAAAGCCAGACGGCCAAGCCCCGGCCAGCTGAAGACGGTCTCAACCACGACCGCGCCGCCCAGCAGGCCGCCAATATGCATGCCGGCCATGGTGGTGATCGGGATGAGCGCATTGCGCAGAATATGGCGTGTGGTCAGCCGGAGCGGCGAAACGCCTTTTGCCCGTGCCGTGCGCACGTAGTCCTGGGATTTGACTTCCAGCATCGCCGCGCGGGTAAGGCGGGCGTAAATCGCCAGAAAATAAAGCGCCAGCGAAAGGGCGGGGAGAACGATGTAGCGCAGCCTGTCCAGAAGGGCGTCAAGGCCGGTGAGGCTGCTGCCGATGGTGCTGTCGCCGCCAGACGGAAGCCAGCCGAGCTTGACCGAGAAGGTCAGGATCAGCATCAGGCCAATCCAGAAGCCCGGTACGGAATAAAAGATCAGTGAGCCAATCGAAATGATCCGGTCGGGCAGCTTTCCGGAAAAGAGCGCCATGATGGAGCCGAGGAAAACGCCGACGAAAATCGCAATGCCGAGCGCCGCGCCCATTAAGGCCAGCGTGCCGGGCAACCGCTGACCGATAAGATCGGCAACCGGCATGCCGTAGCGCGGCGAAAAGCCGAGGCTGAAATGGGCCAGATTGCCGAGATAGTTCATCAGCTGATGCACGACCGGCAGATCAAGCCCGAAGCGGGAGCGGATTTCGGCCATGGTCTCGACGGTCGCCGAACCCGCTTCCGCGGCCAGCACATCGGCCGCATCACCGGGCGCCAGCTGCAGCAGGAAGAAGTTCAGGATGACGATACCGAGAACCGTCGGAATGGCCTGAATGGCGACCCGCCTTGCCTGCGATAAAATCCGTTTCGAATTCGACATCGGCTCCAGTCCGTAAGCGTGGAAAACATGAAATCAGCCCCTGAAGGCGTGGGCATTAGTTGACTAATTTTATGGAATTTGTCAAAGAGTAATAGAATTATTTTCTGAAATTTACGGGAAAATGCGCCATAAAGAAAAGATAGTTCCTATTTATGAGAATGGTTGGTGCTTCATGCCAATCTCACTCTCGTCTGCGGAACAAACTTCTTCCCAAGCGCGGCCGTTCAGTTTTGCCGGTTTTTCGCCGGTTCAATTAAGGAGAGGTATCGCATGACTGTTTTCAACCAGACGACGCGGCGTGGATTTTTGCTGGCGTCTGTAGCGCTTGGCGTGGTGTCGCTGCCGGGGCTGAAGCTCAACGCGGCAGAGCCGGCACGCGGTGGCACGGCCACCCTGCTCATCTCATCGGAGCCGCCGGTTCTGACGACGATCGCGCACACGGCCTATAATTCTGTCTACATATCGCCCAAGGTCACGGAAGGGCTGCTGACCTATGATTTCGACCTCAATCCCAAGCCGCTACTGGCCAAATCATGGGATGTGAGCGTCGATGGCCTGCGTTACACCTTCAATTTGAGGCCCGGTGTAAAATGGCATGACGGCAAGCCTTTCACATCCGCCGATGTGGCGTTCTCCATCAACACCATCAAGGAAGTGCATCCGCGCGGGCGCAATACCTTCCTGAACCTTACCAGTGTCGAGACCCCGGATGATCTGACGGCGGTGCTGGTTCTTTCCAAGCCTGCGCCGTATCTGATAACGGCGCTCGCCGCCGCCGAAACGCCTATCGTGCCCAAGCATCTTTATGAAGGCACCAAAGTCACCGAAAACCCCATCAACCTCGCGCCTGTCGGCACCGGCCCATTCAAGTTCAAGGAATGGGTGCGCGGCAGCCATATCGTTTTTGAGCGCAATGCCGATTATTGGGATGCGCCGCGCCCCTATCTCGACAAACTCATCGTCCGCTTCATTCCTGACGCCTCGGCCCGCGCGATTGCCATCGAAACCGGTGAGATCGATCTCGCGCCCAGCACGCCGGTCGCCTATAGCGATCTCGACCGGCTGAAGGAACTGCCAAGCCTCGGCTTCGAGACCAACGGCTATCAATATACTAATTCGATCAGCCGCGTGGAATTCAACCTCGAAAAGGACGTGTTCAAGGATGTCCGCGTCCGCCGCGCCTTCGCACATGTGATTGACCGCAACGTCATCTTCAACACCGTCAATTTCGGTTATGGCGCGACGATCACCGGACCGATCAATCCGAAGCTGACGAAATGGTTCGTGGACGATCTGAAGACCTATCCGATCGATCTGAAGGCGGCCGAAGCGCTGCTGGACGAGGCGGGATACAAGCGCGGTGCGGATGGCACCCGCTTCAAGCTCAACCTGGACTATGTGCCGAGCACCGAAGCCTATCCGCGCGGCGCGGATTATATTCGTCAGGCGCTGGCAAAAGTCGGCGTGGATGTGACGGTACGGACGCAGGATTTCGCCACCTACACGAAGCGCATCTACACGGATCGGGATTTCGATTTTGCCTATGAGGGCATGAGCAATCTCTTCGACCCAACAGTCGGCGTCCAGCGGCTCTACTGGTCGAAGAACTTCAAGAAGGGTGTGCCTTTCTCCAATGGCGCCGCCTACAGCAATCCGAAGGTGGACGCGCTGCTGGAAGCTGCCGCTGTCGAGATCGATCCGGACAAGCGCGTCGCGCAATGGAAGGAAATACAGCAGATTCTCGTCGAAGACGTGCCGGCCATCGACATCGTCGCAGCACCCGAGATTACCATCTTCAACAAGCGCATTGCCGACCACACCATCGGTGCGGAAGGTGTGGCGGGAAGCCTTGCCTTCGCGCATATCGCCGCATCCTGATCTTTTTGCCGAACCCGGTCCGCCTTTGCGGCGGGCCGGGACGTCTCCCTTCCGTCAACAGGCACCGCAGCATCGCTTTCTGGTGCCATCGTTTTCATCGAGGCCAAAGCCATGAGCACGACACTTTCTGAAATCTGGTACACACGCTGCCCGGTGCCCACGCCCGTGGGGCTGGCGGCGCAGCTCGGGTATCTCGCGCAGACCTTCGAGGATGTCGGCATATCGCTGAAATCCATCATCGATTCGCCTGACCGTTCTGTCCGGCAGAGCCATTTCAATCACACGCTGGAATGGTCCTTCCGTCACGGCGGAAATGTGCCGCCCATCCGCGCCCGCTCGGAAGGGCGCAATACGCGGCTCATCGGGGTGACGTGGACGGACGAGTTTCAGGCGATCATCACCCTGCCGGAAACCGGCATCCGCTCGCTTGCCGATCTCGTCGGTCGCCGTTTCGGTGTGCCGCGCAGGCCGGAAGGCATTGTCGATTTTATGCGGGCGACGGCGCTGAAGGGCATCGTTTCGGCGCTTTCGCTGGAGGGGCTGAAGGTCGAGGATATCGAGCTGAAGGATATCGTCATCAAGGATTCCGTACTGGCGACACAGGAAGGACCATCCCTTTTCGGCCTGAAGCGGCGACAATCCTTCGGGAGGAGATTATTGCGCTGTTGCGCGGTGAGGTCGATGCAATTTTCGTCAAGGGAACCGCCGGCATCGCCGCCGCGAACCTGATCGGCGCCGTGCAGGTGGCGGAATTCGGTTTTCACCCTGACCCGAAGATACGTATCAACTCCGGTTCTCCCCGCGTGCTGACGGTTGACGGACGGCTTGCCGATGAGCGCCCCGACCTGGTGGAGCGGCTGGTTGCCGCCATTGCCAAAGCCTCGCTCTGGGCCGAGCAGCATCCGGAAGAGACCCGCCGTTTCATCGCGCGCGAGGCGGGTGCGACCGAAGAGCAGGTTCTGGCCGCCAATGGCCCGGATGTTCATCGCCATCTTGGCCTCGGCCTCGATGCGGACCTCGTTGCCGCTGTCGGCCACTACAAGGATTTCCTGCATCAATGGGGCTTCCTTGAAAACGACTTCGATCTCGCTGCGTGGATCGATGACCGTTTCGTCAAGACACGTGAAAGGGCGGTGGCATGAGCGGCGCTCTATCCGCCGTTCCGAGCCCGGAGCAGGCCTCAAACCCCGTCGCCATCGCAACCGCGCTCGCCGAAATTTTCAGCCTGACTGCGGCGGACCATGACAAAAGCGGCGAATTCGCCGCCGGCAATTTCGAGGCGCTTTTCAAATCGGGTCTGCTTGGTCTCGTGACGGCTGAAAAGGACGGCGGTTGGGGGGAGGGCATGGAAACCGCGCATGCCGTCATCACCGCCATTGCCAAGGGCGATCCATCCACCGCCCTCATCCTTGCCATGCATTACAGCGTCCACGCCGCCATCCGGCGCGGCAAGTGGCCGGCAGTGCTTGCGGCAAAAGTGCTGGCCGCCAATAACAGGGAGCCGGCGCTCCTGAACAATGCGCAGGCGGAGCCGGGCATCGGCTCGCCTGCCCATGGCGGCCTGCCAGAAACGACGGCGCGGATAGAGGGCGATGTCTGGGTGGTCAATGGCCGCAAGAGCTTCGTTACCGGCCTGCCGGGGTTGAAATGGGCGATCGTGCTTGCCGCCACGACGGAAGAGACGCCGCGCCTGATCCAGCTTCTGGTCCCGCTCGATGCGCCGGGTATCCGCTCGGAAAAGGCGTGGGAAGCGACCGGCATGTATGCGACCGCCAGCGACGATCTGGTGCTTGAGGAGGTAGGGGTGCCGCTTGCCGATCTCGTTGCCGAACAGCCGGCGGACGAGCCGCTGCGACGCGATGAAGCCGACGGTTATAATTTCTTCGTGCTTTTGGCTTCCGTCTATCACGGTGTTGCGCTTTCGGCGCGTGACGCCCTGTTGCGGCACCTCACGGGCCATGTCCCGGCCAGTCTCGGTGCGCCGCTATCCTCCATTCCACGCATTCAGGAAGGTCTCGGCCAGATCGAGGTGCTGCTTGCTGCGAACAGGCGTCTGCTTCTCTCCGTCGCCCGCGATATCGATGCGGGAGAGAAGGTGGGAACGGATGCGCTGGCCGTTCGCCACGTGGTGATCGACAATGCGGTGGCGGTGACGGATCTGGCGCTGGAGCTTGGCGGCAATCGCGGCCTTCGCCGGGACTACAATCTCGAGCGGCATCATCGCGATGCCATAACGGCAAGGGCGCATGCGCCGCAAAGCCACATGATCCGAACCATCCTCGGCCGCCAGAGCATCAAGGCTGTCGGCGGCTGATCCCAGAAGACATGGGCGGCTTTGTTCGGCAGGCCGCCCATTTTATCAGTCCCGGAGTAGCGGTAAAAGCCTGTCGCCCTGGCGTTCAATCTCCTGAAGATATGGCGTGTCGGAAAGAACGAAATGGGTGATGCCAAGCGCGCGGTATTTGCGCAGCGATGCGGCGACATCTTCCGCCGAACCGACGAGCCATGTCGTTGCGGCACCGCCGCCACCGAATTTGCCGGGTGCGGTGTAGAGATTATCGTCCAGCACATCGCTCTGCCTGTGCAGATCCAGCAGGCGGCGCTGGCCGACCGCGACGCCTTGCAGATGATCGTTCCAGCGCACCCCGTTGTTCGCAGCCATCTCGGCCACCTTCGCCTCCGCATCGCGCCACGCCTCGGCGGTCGTTTCACGTACCAGTGTGGTGATCCGCAGGCCGAATTGCAGCGGCGGCAGGTCGCGGCCGAGCGTCTCGCTGAAATGCCTGAGACGTTCGATCCGTTCGCGCACACCAGCAAGCGGTTCACCCCAGAAGAGCTGCACATCGGCCTCGGTTGCGGCAACCTGTTCGGCAGCCTCGGACGCGCCGCCGAAATAAAGCTTGGGATGTGGCCGGCCGGCGCGTTCAGCGATTCGCGGCGAGACGGTGGAGTTCCTGACCCGGAAATGGTCGCCATCGAAAGTGACGTTTTCCTCGGTCCAGAGCCGTCGCACCAGCCGCATGAACTCCTTCGTGCGCGCATAACGATGCGCCTGATCGCCTTCTTCGTCGCCATAGGCCGCAAGCTCGTCCCGGCCGGAAACGACATTGATTCGTACCCGGCCGCCGGAAAGCTGATCGAGCGTGGCAGCGGCCGATGCGAGATTGGCGGGTTTCCAGTAGCCGGGGCGGATGGCGATCAGCGGCTCGAATGTGGTGGTGCGCGCGGCAAGCGATGCCGCCACCGTAAAGGTATCCGGACGCCCCCAGCCGGTGCCGATCAACGCGCCCTTCCAGCCGTGGTTTTCCAGCGCCCTGGCATGGCTGGTCAATGTATCGAGGCTGTTGTGGTTTTCGCTGACGGCGTCGCCCCGATGTCCGGGTTTGACGTCATTGGGGATGTACCAGAGAAATTCGCTCGTGCTGCTCACATTATCCGCCTGAATTTTCGTTTTATGTCGCGGTGGAATGGCCCTGCCGAGGCTCGGCATTTGCCATTTCAGGGTTCGGGAGATTGAGGTCTCCGATAGTGCGAGAATGGCAAACCGGCGGCGGTCCGGCCAAGCAGCAGCGTTTCTTTTGGAAAGCGGCAGAGGAAAAGCTTTCCGCGCGGCTCATTCAATTAGAACATATTTTCTATGGAAAATATTTTAGGTAATGATTCCTCTGGTGCGGCACTAAAGCTGTTATGGAGAACGTATTTTTCGCGTGATCGGAATTGTCTGGATCGATTTTTCCTGAGGTCGGAAAAGCTGAGCAAGGCAATAGTCGACTACAATCTTGAAATTCACCATTCTTGGCGCACACCGCCCGCAAACAACGGAGTAGGCATGTGTACCACCTTGATTGTCCCCGGTCTCAATGGTTCGGACGAGGGACATTGGCAGAGACATTGGCTGCTGGATAATCCTGAGGCGCGGCTGGTCGAGCAGGAGAATTGGGAGTGCCCTGTTCTTGCAGACTGGCTAGGTCGCCTCGAAGCGGCGCTCGCCACAACCGAAAGCGCCTATATTGTCGCCCACAGTCTCGGTTGCCTGCTGGTCGCGAACATGGCGTCGCGACCCATAGCCAGCAGGATCAAGGGTGCGCTTCTGGTGGCGCCCGCCCATCTCGACCGGGTGGAGGCAATGCATCCCTGCATCGTCCGCTTCGGCGCATTTCCTCAAGCGCCGCTCGCCTTTCCGAGCCTTGTCGTGGGCAGCATGAACGACCCCTATATGAGCCCGGATGAGCTGGCCCGCACCGCTGCTGACTGGGGAAGCGATCTCGTCAATCTTGGCTCCGTTGGACATATCAATATCGCCGCCGGTTTCGGCCGGTGGCCTGAGGGCTATGCTCTTTTCGAACGCCTGAAAGCGGCGTCCGAAATCACGGCCAGCAGATCGAGGAGGCGCGGGTTGCCGGCGCTGCGCGGTGCGCTGCTGCAGGGGATGCCGGCGCTCCATAGCTTTCCCATTCGCAATGCATACGCTTCGGGCGTCAGCACCATTTGTGGCGCACCACAACCTTTGAGGGCTTTTAGGCTAAATTTTTCTTATAAAATTTTGAATCTCACCTTTTGATTGTTTTTGGGTGACTGTATTTATTTTCTACAGAAAATATGAAAAAGTGTTTCTTCGCTCCATCAGGTTTTGTTGTCACCTTTTATCGGTCATCAAATCAGGAAGGGGTAAGGAAATGTCCAGAATCAAGCTTGTAACGTCGGCTCTCGGCGGATTGTTGTTGTCGACGGTGTCGTTGGCCGCAGCCGGGGCGTCGGAAGCGCTGGTTACGGCCGACTGGCTGAAGGAAAATCTCGACAATCCGAAAGTGCGGGTCTTTGAGGTAAGCGTCGATACCGGCGTCTATGAGCGCGGGCATATTCCCGGCGCGGTGAACCTCAACTGGCACACGGATCTCGTGGACAAAGAAAAGCGCGACATTGCGGCGCGCGAGAATTTCCAGTCCCTTTTGCAGAAGGCCGGTGTGGGCGACGATACGACGATCGTTTTGTATGGCGACAATAATAACTGGTTTGCCGCCTGGGGAGCCTGGATTTTCGAAACCTACGGCCTTGGTGACCGGGTGAAGCTTCTTGATGGAGGCCGCAAGCTGTGGGAGGCGCAGGGCCTGCCTTTAGACACATCCGCGCCGGCAACGGTCGAGACGAAACTGAAGCTCGGTGAGCCCGACACGTCGGTCCGGGCGAGGTTCGTGGATGTTGTCGCGGTGGCCGAGGGTAAGCACAACATCAAGCTGGTGGATATCCGCTCTGCGGATGAATATTCGGGCAAGATTTTTGCGCCTGATGGCGTCAAGGAATTGTCCGTCCGGGCCGGCCATATTCCCGGCGCCGTCAACGTTCCATGGGGCACCATCGTCAACAAGGACGGAACCTTCAAACCGGCAGACGAGATCAAGACCATCTATGCCGAAAAGGGCATCGACGGTTCGACGCCCGTCATCACCTATTGCCGCATCGGCGAGCGCTCCAGCCACACATGGTTCGCGCTGAAGAAAATACTCGGCTACGACGTCCGTAACTATGACGGGTCATGGACCGAATACGGAAATGCGGTTGGTGTTCCGATCAGCAACCCGACCGGCACGGTCTGGACCGGAAAATAAGCCGCAGGCGTCTTTATTCTTCTGGCCGGTGCGCCGACATGGCGCGCCGGCATTTGTTCTTCCGAGATCCCGGTATTTCATGCATTCGATTACTCTCCGTTTCGCGGCACTCGCCATTTTATCTGCGCTGGCTGCCGCGACCTATCCGCTCGGGGCGCTTGAAAATGGCAGGCAGCTTGCGTTCTCGCTGCTGGCCGGTGCCGCTTTCGGCATCGTGATGCAGCGTGGGCGCTTCTGCTTTCTCTGCAATTTTCGCGATTTCATCGACAACAGGCGCTCGGATGGTGTTGTTTCAATCCTTGTCGCGCTTCTGGCTGGCGTGGTGTTTTACCAGATCGTCATCATGGCCTGGATGCCGGTTCCGCAGCCTGGTCGCCTGCCGCCAAATGCACATATTGGTCCGGTCGGCTGGATTCTGGCGGTTGCGTCGACTGTCTTCGGGGTGGGTGCGGCTCTATCCGGATCCTGCCTGTCGGGACATTTCTACCGACTGGGCGAGGGGGCTTTCGGATCGATGCTTGCCATAGTCGGTGCCGGTTTCGGTTTTCTGCTGGCATTTCTCAGCTGGAATTTTCTCTACACGCTTACCGTTTTCGACGATCTTCCCGTCTGGTTACCACACCATCTGGGATATGGCTCGGCGCTGTTGATTGCCTGCGCTCTATTGGCCGTCCTTATTATCGTTGTGCTCTTTTTCGATAAGGCAGCTCCCGGTCTTTCGGCTGCGATCCCGGCAAGTCGGCTGCATCAGGCATTTCGCAGCATTTTCGTCGAACGCTGGCCTCCGGTCGTCACGGGGGTGCTTGTGGCGGCCATCAGCGCCTTTTCCTATTTCCGCGTGGCACCTCTCGGGGTAACGGCCGAACTCGGCAGTATCGTCAGAACAGCCGGGGCTTCGGCAGGTTGGGTACCTGAGACGCTTGCGGGCCTTGATACGGTCCGGGGATGCATCAGCGCCATTAAAATGACGATCCTGTCGCCAAATGGCGTCTTCGTTGGCGGATTGATTGTTGCGAGCTTTGCATCCGCTCTTTCTGCCGGAAAATTTCAGCCGTCCTGGCCTTCCGCCGGCGGTCTTGCGACACGTTTTGCCGGTGGCGTGCTGATGGGCTGGGGAGGGATGACAGCGCTGGGCTGCACCATCGGCGTGCTGCTGTCGGGCATTCATGCGGGTGCGCTGTCGGGATGGGTGTTCCTGGTTTTTTGCGGTTTCGGCGCCTTTGCGGGGCTCCTTTTCAAACGCCGTTTTGCATGGCCGTGAAGGTCAGCCGTCGAAATTCTCTGCCAGTTTGCCCGCACGTGCGCCATCATCCCCTTTTTGGCGGTTCGGAACGGAATTTTTCCCGCTGCTTCAGCCTTAGTTCACATTTGCCGATGGTCCGCCAATTATAGAATAGTAATTTTATGGAAAATATTGACCATTGCGGGCGCTGGCCGGAGGATAGAGCAAGTGGACCAAAGGAGGCGCACATGCCGCAGGGATTTCATGCGTTTACTTTCAGTCTGTTCGGTTTGACGCGGCGACGTTCGCGCGAGGATGAACAGGGCAACCCTCATCCGCTGGATCATTCCGGGCGCTTCAGGCAGGACAAAAGCGATCTTGAACTTGAACGGGAAGAGATCTGCGAAATGAATTTCGCGATGCTCGGCCTCTATCCTGTCCTGTGACGCGCGGGAAGATTGTTCGCCTCTTCGTCGCTTCCGGGTCTTTCCGTGGAGATAAACTCTCCTCCCGGCACGGAAATTGGAACAAAATTTCTTAAAGGCATCGGGGAATTGGCTACCCTTTTTATCAAGCCGCATTGCCCGAGGGGCGGATTACAAAGGACCTGTCGATGAGCACAGCTGACAAACCACTCGATTTTCTGTGGTTCATACCCACCTCGGGAGACGGCAGCTATCTTGGCTCCGACGATCTGTCGCGTCCCGCCGATCCTGGCTATTTCCGGGAAATAGCGCAGGCCGCCGATCGGCTCGGTTATTCCGGCGTGCTTATTCCGACCGGCGTCGCCTGCGAAGAATCCTTCATCCTTGCGGCCAATCTCGCAGCCTATACCGAGAGGCTGAAATTCCTCGTCGCCATCCGTCCGGGCGTCGCCTCGCCGGCCTATTATGCTCGCTTGGCCTCCACGCTCGACCGTGTTTCCCATGGGCGGCTGCTTCTCAACATCGTAGTTGGCGGCAGCGCGCAGGAACTGGCCGGTGACGGCATTTTCCTGCCGCATGACGAGCGTTACGATCACGCCGACGAATTCTTCCAGGTCTTCAATTCGCTGATCGAAACCGGCAAGGGGGAACTCGACGGCAAATACATCAAGGCGCAGGGCGCGAAGCTAGGCCTGCCGCCGGTGCAGGAACCGCGTCCGCCGATTTACTTCGGCGGCTCTTCCGATGCCGGTATCGATTTCTCGGCGGGTATCACCGACAAATATCTGACCTGGGGTGAGCCGCCCGCACAGGTGGCGGAAAAAATCGCCAAGGTTCGCGCCGCCGCTGCGAAAAAGGGGCGGGAGGTGACCTTCGGCATTCGCCTGCATTTCATCGTGCGCGAAACCGACGAGGAAGCCTGGGCCGATGCCGAAAAGCTGATTTCAAAGCTTTCCGACGAAACCATCGCTTCGGCGCAGGAAGCCTTCTCCAAGGCTTCGGATTCCGTTGGGCAGGCCAGAATGCAGGCGCTGCACAATGGCCGTCGCGACAGGCTGGAAGTCTCCCCGAATTTGTGGGCGGGCATCGGTCTCGTCCGTTCGGGTGCGGGCACGGCGCTGGTCGGTTCGCCGAAGACCGTCGCGGCACGGCTGCGGGAATATCAGGCTCTGGGCATCGATACCGTCATCGCCTCGGGCTATCCGCATCTGGAGGAAGCCTATCGCATATCCGAACTGCTGTTCCCGGAAATCGGGCTTGATGGTCCGCGCAACCAGATCCGCTCCTCCTTCGGTTCGAAACAGGTTTTCGGTGGTGGTGGCCACGGCGGCAACGTCAAGCTGGTGTCCGGGTCCTGATCAATCACGGGGACGTCGGTTTCCGCCGTCTTTCCTTTGCGTTTCCGGCAACACCCACGCGGCGGGATGCCCGAAGGCAAAGGGAAAGGCTACATAAAACATTATTTCTATAGAATATTACGATTATGGAAAACGATGTCTATTTCACACCCCGCCGCCGCTGTTAGCTATTGAACAAATCAGCTGTTTTCAGGAGCCACCGATGACATTGCAATATGCGGCCAAGGATCAACAATTCATCAATCTCCGCGATCCCGTTTCCGGCAAGGCGCCAGATGCCGACAGCCTGAAGGCCGCGCTCAGAACGCTGGGCGGCGGTGTCAGCGTCATCACGGCAGGCGAGGGTGATGCGCGCACGGGTGCCACGGTGACATCCGCCACCGCCCTGTCGGTCGATCCGCCGAGAATTCTGGTTGCGCTCAACCGCTCCTCATCCACATGGCCCGTGGTGGAGCGTTTCGGTCATTTCGCGGTAAATATTATCGGCCCGAACCATCAGTTCGTCGCCAATCAGTTTGCCGGCATCGGCGGCCTGAAAGGGGAAGAGCGTTATCGTGGCGCGGAATGGACCCGTCTGGCGAGCGGCGCGCCTATTCTCGAGGATGCCGTTGCCGCAATCGACTGCACCATCGAGGAGGCAATCGAGCGGCACAGCCACGTCATCGTCATCGGCAAGGTCGAGGCGATCCGCCTCGGCTCCGGGCACTCGCTGGTCTATCAAAACGGCCGGTATCATTCGCTGGACTGAGCGCCGTCCTTTCCGGCGCTTTCACGCGGTCATTCTTTGAGGGAGTTGAGCATGGGATCCGTCACGCCACTCGGCGAAAGAATTCGTTTCGTGCCCCCGCGCCTCGGCGCGGATGGCGATGTCCTGACCGTCGCCCGTACGATCGCTGAAAAATGCGCCGTGGAAAGTCCGGGGCAAATCCATGCGCGGATCGCCCGTTCCGGTCTCCTCGCCCTCTCCGTTCCGAATGAGCTGGGTGGGGCAGATATAACCAATGACGTTCTTTCGCAGGCGCTTTCGATTATTTCGGCGGCCGATGCGGCAGCGGCGCATGACCTCGTCGAACATTTCACCGCGCTTGAATTCATCCGGAATGCGGGAAGCGAAGAGCAGCGCAAGGCTCTTTTTGCCCGCCTCGATCTTGGTGAGACATTTGCGCTTGCATCGTCCGATGCCGGTGTGGATCAGGCGGTGCTGGTGACTGGCGATGACTATGCCTTGCGGCTTCCTGACGATGCCATGCGATCGGTCACTGCCGATGCGGACTGGATCGTCGTTCCGGCCGTCAATGCGGCCGGGCAGACGCTGCTCGTCGTTTTGCGCAATCGGCCCAATACATCATGGGACGGTCTGCTGCGTGCCGATCAGGTCGCGTTCCTTGCTCAGGGGGCTGGAAATCTGGCCGCCTCCGTTTCCACCCTCTTGAAGGCGGCCGTGGCACTGGGTGAAAAGCAGCGTGAGCTGTCCGCGCTCCTGATCGACAGGCTGGCCGACGAAGGCGAAACACGGCCGGTCATCGGCGAAGTCTTTCTCGCCATTGAACTGCTGAAAGCGCAAATCTCCCGGCTGGCGGCCAATATCGATGCGGCGCAGGTGGGTGCAGAAAACGTCACCTTTCGCTCGGTCAGGAACAATGCCATCACGCTGGAGATCCTGATGGCGCGCCTCGGCCTTATCGATGGCGTAAGCGAATCCGGGTTGATTGCGTCTCTGGGGGACGATCTGCGCCGGCAATAGGCAGAGCCTATTCGCCCGCAGGAATGGACCGTGCGTCCTGGCCGTCCTTGGCGACGAATTGTGCGAGCGTCATATTGTCCAGGATTGTTGCGATGGCGTCGCGCACGTCCGTCATCGAAACCCTGACCTGACAGGTCTCGGGATCGTCACAGTCGTCGCAGGCTTCAAACGCGGTGCGGCTGGCACAGCGAATGGGGGCCAGCGGCCCGTCGAGCGTGCGGATGACCTGGCCGATCATGATTTCCGATGGCATTTTCGAGAGCGAATAGCCGCCATTCGGTCCCTTCTTGGAGCGCAGGATGCCGCTATTGCGCAGCTCGAGAAGGATCGTATCCAGAAATTTTTTCGGAATATTGTTACGGGTCGCAATCTCGGTCACGAAGGCGGTCTCGCCCTGGGGCAACCGCGCCAGATCGACAAGAGCCTTCAACCCATATTTGCCTTTTTTGGTCAGCATTGCATGATCCGAAAAGAGAGCCGGCATAGTCTGGAATGCCGGATCATGTTGTTCTCAACTTACTAAGTAGTTTTTACCGAATTCCGGCGCAAGCCCGTTTCGTCCGGGCTCGGTACCGGAAACGCCTCTTTGCCTGCCTTTTTGCACCAGTGTATTCATGGTTGTGGATTGCTTTGCCAAAGACAACTGCTGAAAACATCGCGGGAAACAATATTTTCTCTGATCCCCTCGCAACGTGGAACGAACGTCCTTTATTAGCATATAAAATCAGTAGACAAAGTATGCATCAAAAGACGTGCGAGGTGATGATGTATACGCTCAGTTTGCTGGACAAGAGCCCGGTTCCGACGGGTGAGAACGCGGCAAGCGCGTTCCGCGACACGATCAATCTCGCCAGACGCGCCGAAGAACTGGGTTACCGCCGTTTCTGGGTCGCCGAACATCACAATTCGCCGGAGCTTGCCGGTTCCGCGCCTGAGGCGCTGGTTGCGTGGATTCTGGCGAAGACCTCCCGTATCCGCGTCGGCTCGGGAGGCGTGATGCTGCAGCATTACAGCCCATACAAGGTCGCTGAAGTTTTCAACGTGCTGTCCTCTCTCGCGCCCGGCCGGGTCGATCTTGGTATCGGCAAGACGCCGGGCGGACTGCCGCTTGCAACGTCCGCCTTGCAGCAGGCCTATGACCCCGCCCGCAAGACGGATTTCGAAACGGCACTCAGTGAACTCACCACGTTCCTCTCGGGCGCTGCACCGCAGGGTCATGAGCAGGCGGGGTTGCAGGCGACACCGGTGCCGCCGGTTGCTGTGGACAGATTTCTGCTTGGCGCCAGCCCTGAAAGCGCAAGGCTTGCGGCGTCCAGAGGATGGAATTTTGTCTTTGCCGGTCATCTCAATGGTGATCCGGACGTTCTTCGCAGCAGCCTCTCGGCTTTCCGCGAGGAAAGCGGCGGGAAAGCGCCGATCCTTGCCCTCTCGGTCTTTGCCGCCAGCGATCCGGACCATGCGGCAAGACAGGTTGAGGGGCAGCGCATCTACCGTGTGTTCCTCAGTGACGGCAAGGCGTTCAATCTTGGCCGTCGTGAGCAGGCCGAAGAATTTGCCCGCCAGTCCGGCGATACCGATTATCGCATCGAGGAGCGCAAGCCCAACGTCCTGCACGGCGGGCCGGAGGATATTCACAAGGCGCTGCGCGCGCTTTCCGATGAACACGGTATCGAGGAATTCATCATTGAACCGCCGCATGTCGGAGCCGATCAGCGGCTTGCCTCGATCGAATTGCTGGCCACACACCGCCTTTCCAGGGCGGCGTGAACTTGTCCTCAGGAGGAAATGACATGACGAAAAAGACAGTCCGTTTCGGCATCATGCTCCAGGGCCCGGGCGGGCATATGAACGCCTGGCGGCACCCGAAAAGCCCGGTCAATGCCAGCGTCAACTTCGATTTTTTCAGGAAAACGGCGCTGAAGGCGGAAGCAGCCGGTATTGCCTTCGCCTTCGTGGCCGACGGGCTTTATATCAATGACAAGTCCATTCCGCATTTTCTCAATCGGTTCGAGCCTTTGACCGTCCTTTCGGCACTGGCTTCCGTCACGTCGAAGATCGGCCTCGCCGGCACGGTTTCAACCTCCTACAGCGATCCTTTCACCATCGCGCGCCAGTTTGCCTCGCTCGATCTTCTGAGCGGCGGCAGGGCCGGCTGGAATGCCGTGACGACGCCGCTCGAGGGCACGGCGAAAAACTACAGCCGCAACCATCCCGAACATGCCCTGCGCTACGAGATCGCCGATGAATATCTGGAAGTGATCAAGGGGCTGTGGGACAGCTGGGACGATGATGCCTTCGTGCGCAACCGTGAGACGGGGCAATTTTTCGACCGGCAAAAACTCCACACGCTTGGTCACAAGGGCCGTTTCTTCCAGGTGGAAGGCCCGCTGAACATCCAGCGTTCGCCGCAGGGCCAGCCGGTGGTATTCCAGGCCGGTTCTTCCGATGCCGGTATCGGCCTTGCGGGCAAACATGCCGATGCCGTCTTCACCAATTCCGCCTCGCTCGAGGAAAACCAGACATTCCTGAAACGTGTGAAGCAGAGCGCTGTCGCGCAGGGCCGGTCCGCTTCCGACGTGAAGATTTTCCCCGGCATCGGACCCATTGTCGGTGAAACGCAGGAGGAAGCGGAAGCGAAATACGACATCATCCGCAACCTCATCACCATCGAGGATGCGCTTGCTTATCTCGGCCGCTTCTTCGACCATCACGATTTCAGCGTCTATCCGCTGGACGAGCCTTTCCCCGAACTCGGAGATATCGGCAAGAACAGCTTCCGTTCGACGACCGACCGCATCAAGCGCCGTGCGAAGGAAAAGAACCAGACGCTGCGCGAGGCGGCGCTGGAAGCCGCAACCCCGCGCGAAGGCTTCATCGGAACCCCGGACAAGGTGGCGGACGAGATCATCCGCTGGGTGGAGCACGATGCGGCCGATGGTTTCATTCTGGGCTTCCCGGTCATTGCCGAGGGGCTGGACGATTTCATCCGCCTCGTCATTCCGGTGCTTCAGCGTCGTGGTTATTTCGAACCGCATCTGGAAGGCACAACGCTGCGTGAGCATCTGGGCCTGCCTTTCAAGGAAAGCATCTATTCCCGCGCCGAAACCGGCCCCGACAAGGCTATCGCATGAGGTAGGGCCGGGCGGCAGCTGTTGTCGCCCGAAAAAAATTTAAACGTGCTGTGCGGGTGAAGCGCGGCGCAGGAGACCAGAACCATGAATATCCGCATTGACGGCGCGCGTCCCCAGGACGACGCCGAACGGGGAATCCTTGCTTTTATCGAGGAGAGCATCGCCATCCGGCATGATCTCCACCGGCATCCGGAGCTTTCGCTGGGGGAAAAACGCACGGCGGCGCTTGTTGCCCGTTACCTCCTGTCTTTCGGATATGAGGTGACGGAGGGCATCGGCGGCCATGGCGTCGTCGCCACCCTGAAACGCGGTCACGGTGACAAACGTCTGGGCATTCGCGCCGATATCGACGCCCTGCCCATCGTCGAGGAGACCGGCCTTGCCTATGCCAGCCAGACGCAGGGTGTGATGCATGCCTGCGGTCATGACGGCCACACGACGATCCTGCTCGCCGCCGCCCGTTACCTTGCTGAAACATCGAGTTTTTCCGGTACGCTGACGCTGATTTTCCAGCCCGCCGAGGAAATCGGCGCAGGCGCGAGGGCGATGATAAAGGACCGGCTGTTCGAGCGGTTTCCCGTCGATGCGGTGTTCGGGTTGCACAATTGGCCGGGTGTCGAAACCGGACAATTCGGCTTCGTCGAGGGCCTGCCATGGCCTCCGTGGACAAGGCGAAGGTGCGCATCATCGGCAAGGGCGGGCACGGGGCGGCGCCGCATGAAACGGTCGATCCGGTCCTCGCCTCGGCAAGTTTTGTCACTGCCTTGCAGAGCATCGTCTCGCGCAATGTCGATCCGCGGGAAATGGCAGTGCTGACGGTGGGCTCAATTCATGGCGGCACCGCCTCCAATGTCATTCCCGAGAGTGTGGAACTCCAGATCACCGCCCGGGCCTTTTCGCCGGCCGTTCGCGACCGGCTCGAGGAGCGGCTTCCCGCCCTTGCGAAAGCGCAGGCGGAAAGCTTCGGCGCAACCGCCGATGTCGCCTATTCCCGTGGTTTCCCACCCGTCATCAATCACGTCCGGCAGACAGTCTTCGCCCGCGATGTCGCCAAGCGGCATTTCCCCGCCGAACAGGTCGCCGAAGGCTTTCAGCCGCGAACGGCGAGCGAAGATTTCGCGTTCATGCTGCTCGAGCGGCCAGGCTCCTTTCTCTTCGTCGGCAATGGCGACAGCGCGCCGCTGCACAGCCCCCACTACGATTTCAACGATGCCATCATCGCGCCTGCGGCGCGCTTCTGGGTGCGTCTGGCGGAAGCGTACCTCTCCTGATGCAACGAGTTTAGGACAACGAGATGAGCGACAGTTTTCTCTACACATCGGTCAAGGATCCGCTCGCAGCCCCGCTTCTGGAGGAGCTGCTGTTCGAATATGACAGCCGCTACGGCACATATTTCAGTGCGGAAGGCGCCAGGGCGGAAATGAACAAATATCCGCCGGAGGCCTTCAGCCCACCGTCGGGCAATTTCTTGTTGTTGCTGCGCGGCGGCAAGGCGATCGCCGGCGGCGCCTTCATGCGCTACGATGAAGAGAGCGCCGAGTTCAAGCGGGTCTGGACCCACTCGGCCTACCGCCGGCAAGGGCTTGCGAAGATTGTGCTTCAGGAGTTGGAGCAGCAGGCGATCCGGCAGGGTTATGCCCGCGCCTATCTGACTACGGGCTTCCGTCAGCCGGAAGCGGTGGGCCTTTATCTGACCAACGGCTATCGCGCTTTGTTCGACACAACTGCCGATCCCGAGACGATCAAGACGCTGCCTTTCGAAAAATGGCTTTCCGATGCCGCCTCCGCCTCTGGTGCGGAGGGCACGCCGATACCGGCCGCCCGGCCGCAATCTTCCCCGGCCCACCCGTGAAAGGTTTTTCCCGATGACGATAGCCTCTGATTTTCCGCATGTGGCGGTGAGCGAGCAGAAGGGTGAGCCGATCAAGGGTGGTTATGCCCATTTTCGCATCGTTCCGGCCCGTTATCCCTTGCGAACGGTGGGCACGGTCTTCTCCGTTCTCATCATAGCGGCCGTTCTGCATTCCATCTTCGGCAATCCGCGCTGGGGCTGGGATGTCTTTGCGGAATGGTTTTTCGCCGAACCGGTGTTGGTCGGTCTTGGCAGGACGCTGCTGCTCACCGCGCTCGGTGCGCTGTTCGGTTTTGTGCTCGGAACACTGCTGGCGCTTGCCCGCGTTTCGCGCTCGCCGCTGCTGGTTGCCGTCTCCTGGACCTATATCTGGATTTTCCGGTCGATCCCTTTGATCGTGCTGCTGCTGATCCTCAACAATCTCGGTTATCTCTATGAAACGGTGACGATCGGCGTTCCCTATACCGGCATCAATTTCTTCAGCTGGAATACGACGCAGCTGATGACGCCTTTTGCGGCGGCCGTTCTGGGGCTGACGCTCAATCAGGCCGCCTTCGCATCCGAAATCGTGCGTGGCGGCATCCTTTCGGTCGATCAGGGCCAGCTGGAAGCTGCCGCAGCACTTGGTCTTCCCCGGCGGCGGCAGGCGTCCCGCATCGTTCTGCCGCAGGCGATGCGCTCCATCCTGCCTACCGCTTTCAATGATATCATCGGCCTCGCCAAGGGCACGTCGCAGGTCTATATCCTAGCCCTGCCGGAGCTGTTCTATACCATCCAGATCATCTATCGCCGCAATCTGGAAGTGATCCCGCTGCTGATGGTCGCGACCGTTTGGTATCTGGTGATCCTGACTGCGCTTTCGATTGTTCAGCACCATATCGAGCGGCATTTTTCACGCGGTGCGCTGCGCAACCCGCCGCCGTCCCTGTTCGCCACGATCTACCGTACCTTCCTGCCACGCAAGCCTTTGCCTGAAACCGTGGAAACGGCGGTGTCGGTTGCGACCAGGCCCGAGCGCGCGGCACCCACCCCTGCCGCCAGCTTCCAGCTCGGAAATCGTGGCGGGTCGGTCAACATCCACGGCGTTTCCAAATCCTTCGGGTCGCTCAAGGTGCTGGATGATATCAGCCTTTCCATTCCGGCGGGCAGTGTCACCACCATTCTCGGTCAGTCCGGCTCCGGCAAGTCCACCTTGCTGCGCTCCATCAACCATCTGGAGCGCGTCGATGACGGTTTCATCGCCATAGACGGCGAACTGGTCGGTTATCGTCAAAAGGGCGACACGCTTTACGAACTGAAGGAACGCGAAATCCTCAAGCGCCGCGCCGAAGTGGGCATGGTGTTCCAGAGCTTCAACCTGTTCCCGCATCTGACTGCGCTTGAAAACATCATCGAAGCGCCCATCGCCGTTCGAGGCATTTCGAAAGAGCAGGCCGAGGCCGAGGCGCGCGATCTTCTGGCCCGCGTCGGCCTTGCCGAAAAAGCCGGCGCCTATCCTCGCCAGCTTTCCGGCGGGCAGCAACAGCGCGTGGCGATTGCCCGGGCGCTGGCATTGCGACCGAAGGTGCTGCTGTTCGACGAGCCGACATCCGCGCTCGATCCTGAACTCGTCAACGAGGTGCTTGACGTCATCAAGGAGCTTTCGCGCTCCGGTGTCACGCTCATCATCGTTACCCATGAAATCGGTTTTGCCCGCGAAGTCTCCGACAGGGTCGTCTTCATGGAGCAGGGCCGCATCATCGAAACGGGTACGCCGGAAAAGGTGTTCAGCAGCCCGGATCACCCCCGCACCGCCGAATTCCTCGCAAAAGTTCTCTAACCAAAAAACAAGGGAAACACTCACATGGCATTTTCATCGAAACTATTATCATTGCTTGCCGGCGGTCTTTTCTCCGCCACCACCGCGCTCATCCCGGCCGCACACGCGCAGGAGGTCGATCTTTCTCCGGAACAGAAGGGGCGGGTGCGCGCCGATAAGGTTGAAGAGGCGATCAAGCTTCTTCCGGCCAGCCACAAGTTCATCGCCGACGGAAAGCTGACGGTCGCGACCGTACCGTTCCGCCTGCCACTGGTCGATTATGCGAGCGACACGAAAACGCCGATTGGCGTGGAGCCCGATATCGCCCAGCTGGTTGCTGACAGCCTCGGCCTTGAACTTCAGCTCGTTCCGATCGCATGGGCCGATTGGCCTCTGGGTCTGACATCCGGCAAATACGATGCCGTCACTTCCAACATCACGGTGACGGAAGCGCGCAAGGAAAAGTTCGATTTTTCCAGCTACCGCAACGACCTGCTCGGCTTTTACGTGGGCAATAACAGCAAGGTGACGACCGTCAGCAAGCCTGAGGACGTGGCCGGGCTGAAGGTCATCGTCGGTGCAGCCACCAATCAGGAACAGATCCTGCTGAAATGGATCAAGGATAACAAGGCCAAGGGCTTGCCCGACACAGAGGTGCAATATTACGACGATCAGGCCGTGCTTGACGTTGCCCTGCAATCCGGCCGCGCGGACGCCTATCTTGGCCCCAACGCAACCTCGGCCTTTCAGGCGGCAAGCCAGAAGAAGACCAGGCTCGTCGGCACCTTCTCCGGCGGATGGCCGGAAGCGGCGGAAATCGCCGTCGCCTCCAAAAAGGATGCCGGCATTGCCGAAGCCATCACGGCGGCGGTGAACGCCCAGATCAAGAACGGCAACTACGGCAAGGTTCTTGCCCGCTGGAACCTTGGCTCTGAGGCCATCACCGAATCCCGCACCAATCCGCCCGGCCTGCCCAAGAGCTAACCGCCGATTTTCCAAAAAAGCGGAGTTGCCAACACGCTGAGTTGAAGGTGGGACATCACTCAGCCGGTAGCGCGGGCTCCTCCCGTCCGCGCTACCTCCGTCCCGCAATCATTTTATCGGGAAACCAGAATGACTTTCACCTCTCGTCTAGCGACAGCCGCGCTCGGTGCTCTTCTCTCCATCGCCGGTTTCGGACCGGCCTTTGCAACGGATGTTTTCGATCTGTCGCCGGACCAGCCCGGCCGGATCAGGGTTGAAAAAGACCCCACCGCGATTGCTGCCATTCCGAAAGATTTCAAATTCATTACCCCGGGCAAACTCACCGTCGCGGTTGCACCCGGAGGCCCCCCGCTCGCGACCTATGCGACGGACGCAAAGACGGTGGTCGGGGCCGATCCGGACTATGCGCTTGCGGTGGCTGACAGTCTTGGCCTCGAGCTGGAATTGGTGGCGGTGGCCTGGGCCGACTGGCCGCTGGGGCTTGCCTCGGGCAAATACGATGCTGTCATCTCCAATGTCGGGGTGACCGAACAGCGCAAGGAGAAGTTCGACTTTTCCACCTATCGTCAGGGCCTGCACGGGTTTTTCGTCAAGTCCGATAGCGGCATCACCGCCATCAAAGAACCGAAGGATGCGGCGGGCCTGAGGATCATCGTCGGCGCCGGCACCAATCAGGAGCGCATTCTGCTGAAATGGAACGACGAGAACGTCGCCGCCGGACTTAAGCCGCTCGAACTGCAATATTACGATGACGAGGCCACCCGGCTTGTCGCGCTTTCTGCCGGGCGGGCGGATGTGATCGTCCAGCCGCATGCGCAGCTGGTCTTCATCGCGGCGCGCGACAAGACCATCAAGCGTGTCGGAACGCTCTCCGCCGGCTGGCCGGAGCGTTCCGATGTCGCCATCACCACCCGCAAGGGTTCGGGACTGGCCGATGCCCTGACGCTGGCCACCAATGATCTGATCAAGAGCGGCGCTTACGCGAAGATACTGGACCGCTGGCAGCTTGCGGAAGAGGCCTTGCCGGAATCGCGTACCAACCCACCCGGCCTGCCGAAAAGCTGACCGGTCGAAGAAATGCGGCGGACGGCAATACCCGCAGGCTACGCTTTGCGGGTATCGTTCTGTCCGCCAACCGCTCCAGGCAGAAGAATCAAAAATCCGCGACCTTGCCCCAGGATGAACCAAGGAAACGGCTGGGGTGATAGGGAGCAGGATCGACGATCGGGTTTGAACCCGTGACGATATCGGCGATCAGATGGCCAGCGCCCGGGCCGATGCCGAAACCGTGTCCGCTGAAGCCGGCGGCGAGGATGAAGCCGGGCAATTCGCTGGTCTCACCGATGGCGGGCACACCATCCGGCGTGCTGTCGATGAAACCGGCCCAGGCGGCGGAAATCTGGGTTTTGCGAAGGGCGGGCAGGAGTTCCAGTGCCCTTTTGTGGGTCTCCTGGATGGCGGCGGCATTCGGTTTCGGATCGAGAATGCGAACTCGTTCCATCGGCGTCGGCGCATCGAGCCGCCAATGTTTCAACGTTTCATGGCCGCCACGGATACCCTCCAGCCCGCCCGGACGCAGGCTGCGCCAGCGCTTGAGGAACATCGGCACGAATTCGCGCGCGAATCGCATTTGCTGTGCGGTTGGGTCGATGCGCCCAAGGCCGCTGATCGCAAGGGTGTAACCGCCGTTTTTACGCCGTGTGGCCGAAACGGCTGTGGTATGCAACGCATCCGGCAGGTCTTCCGCACCCGGTGTGACCGATAGGATGGAGGAACGCACGGAGGCCTGCGGAAATCGAATGCCCAACTGGCGGCAGAAAGAGGATGCCCAGGCACCTCCGGACATGATGGCGGTTTTGGTGCGGATGGTGCCTTTTTCGGTGATGACGGCACTGACGCGGCCGCCTTCCGTCTCCAGACCGCGCGCCGCGCAATTCTGATGCACCGTGCCACCCAGTTTCATGATGGCGCGCGCAACGGCGGGTGCCGCCATCGAAGGATCGGCCGTGCCGTCCGTTGGCGAAAAGACGCCGCCCTTCCAGCGTTTGCCTGTGGCGCGTCCGCGTTCGCTTGCCTCATCCGTACTCAGCATATGGGTTGTTACGCCCGCGGTGATGGCAAAATCGCGCCAGCGCGCCCAGCCCGCAAGTTCGGCCTCGTTGTCGCTCAGGTAAAACAATCCGCAGCGGCGAAAACCGGTGTCCTCACCGCTTTCGGCAGCAAATTGATCCCAAAGCGTCAGGCTCTGCGTCGAAATCGGCAATTCGCGTGCGTCGCGGTTCTGCTGCCGGCACCAACCCCAGTTACGGCTGGATTGCTCCGCGCCAATAAGGCCTTTTTCGACAAGAGCCACTTTCAGGCCGCGCCGCGCGAGGTAATAGGCAGCGAAAACGCCGACGATGCCGCCACCGATAATGACGGCGTCCGCGGATTTCGGCAATTCCGGCGAGGTCGTGATCTGTTGCAGCGGCGCAGGCATATGGGGCTCCTTATCTTCCTACTAATTTACCTTGGTCGCCGGGTAAACGCTGCCAGACTGGGCCGATTGCCGGAATCTCCTGCTGTTCAGGGCCACGTCTGCAACTCTTTATGCTGGATGAAAAAAATATCCCCGCGTCGACAGGGCTTGCGCATGTGATAAGATTTCCATTGCCACGTCAGAATTTTATGCTGTGTGCTCAAAAAACAAAAAAGGGGTTCCTCACGTGATGAAACTTGACCGGATCGATATCAAGATCCTCTACGAGCTCCAGAAGAACGGGCGCATCACCAATGTGGAACTGGCGGAGCTTGTCAATCTCTCGCCAAGCCCCTGTCTGATGCGGGTCAAGAAGCTTCAGGCCGAAGGGTATATCGAAGGCTATTCGGCGCAGATCAACATCAACAAGCTCGGCCAGACCCTGACGGTCTTCACTGAAATCACGCTCAAGAACCACCGCCAGATCGATTTTGCCCGCTTTCTCGGCGTCGTTGAAAAGATCGACCAGGTGGTGGAATGCCATCTCGTTTCCGGCGGTTACGATTATCTGTTGAAATTCGTCACGTCCGGCATTGTCGAATATCAGTCGATCATGGAGCGCCTGACGGACATGGATGTCGGCATAGACAAATATTTCAGCTTCGTGGTGCTGAAATCACCGATCATCAAAGCGCATATGCCACTGACGAGCCTGTTTCCTCTTTGAAATAAAAGGGCGTCTCTTCCCCAATCTCGACGTCATCCTCGGGCTCGACCCGAGGATCCATAGCCCGTCGAGATGGATGGATCCTCGCTTCAAGGGCGAGGATGACGTCGAAGTTTTTCGCGGCGTGCTTACGTCGTAATCCGGGCAGCTTCCGGCCTATCACCTCTTGGAAAACGCCCGCACCAGTTCCGCATCCTGCTGGAGATTGTCGAGCCATTTCGGGTCGAGCTTCGGCACCGAGGAAAACAGGAGCTTCGAATAGGGATGCGTCGGTGATTTGATCGCTTCGGTCGCCAGATGCTCCACCTTCTGCCCGCCATACATCACAACGATTTCGTCGCAGATGGTTTCCACCACCGAAAGATCGTGGCTGATGAAAATATAGGAGAGGTTGAGCTCCCGCTGTAATTCACCGAGCAGGTCGATGATGGCGGCTGCGACGACCGTATCCAGTGCCGAGGTGATTTCATCGCAGATGATGAACGACGGTTCGGCTGCCAGCGCGCGGGCGAAGTTGACGCGCTGTTTCTGCCCGCCTGACAGGCCGGAAGGGTGGCGGTGGCGGACCGAGCGCGGCAGCTTCACCATATCCAGAAGTTCGTCGATCCGGACGTCGCGGGCCTTGCCTCGCATGCCATGATAGAAGGTCAGCGGCCGGCCGAGAATGTCCTCGATGGGTTTTGACGGGTTAAGCGCGGTATCGGCATATTGGAAAACGATCTGCATGCGGCGCAGCTGATCGCTGGTGCGTCTGCGCGCATCGGCATCCAGTTGCTTTCCTTCGAAGATGACATGACCGCTCGCGGCGGGCAGAATGCCGGCAATGGCGCGCGCCAGCGTCGATTTTCCGCAGCCGGATTCGCCGATGATGCCAAGATTGCGGCCGGGATAAACCGCAAGGCTGACGGAATCGACCGCACGCACCAGCGGCATCCGGTCGTCGCCTTTCGTGCCGTAGCCGGCGATCAGACTTTCGATATCGAGGAGCGGTGTCGCCTGGCTCTGTGCGAGCGGCGCGACCGCGCGCACCTTGTCGTTAAAGGCGGTCAGCAACTCGCGCGTATAAGGATGCTGCGCATTCTCCAGAATGTCCGTGGTCGTGCCGGTTTCCTGAACCTCGCCGCCTTTCAGCACCACGATCCGGTCGGCGATCTGGGCGACAACGGCAAGATCGTGGGACACATAAACGCCGCCGATGCCACCCTTGCGCATTGCCGATTTGAAAGCGCGCAGAACCTCGATCTGTGTCGTCACGTCGAGTGCCGTGGTCGGTTCGTCGAAGATCACCAGTTCCGGGTTGCCGATCAGCGCCATGGCGGCGGAGAGACGCTGCAGCTGACCGCCGGAAACCTGATGCGGATAACGCTCGCCGATGGTTTCCGGATTGGGAAGCGACAGGGCCTTGAAGAGTTCTACCGCTTTGACGCGTGCCTCCTGCGGCGGCATCAAATGATGGATGCGGGTGACTTCAATGACCTGATCGATGATCTTTTGCGCCGGGTTGAAGGCGGCCGCCGCACTCTGAGGGACGTAGGAGATTTTCGTGCCGCGGATTCTGGCGCGTTCGGCTTCCGAAAGCTGCACCATGTCGCGACCCGCCACGGTCACGCTACCGCCGGAAATGCGGCAGCCCGGACGGGCATAACCCATCAATGTCAGCGCGATTGTGGTCTTGCCGGAGCCGCTTTCGCCGATCAGTGCGACGATCTCGCCTTCGGCTATATCGATATCGACGCCCTTGATGATCTGGATGCGGCGGCCGGAATCGGTGGTCGCCTCGACTTTCAGTCCACGGATTTCAACGAGATTGGTCATTACTGGCTCCTGTCGCGGATTTTCTGCGGCAGATTGTCGATCAGCAGATTGACGCTGATCGTCAGGCTGGCAATCGCCAGCGACGGGAAGATCACTGCCGGCGCGGCAAAGGGCAGGCCGCCGATGTTTTCACGCACCAGCGCGCCCCAGTCGGCATTCGGCGGCTGCAGGCCGAGGCCGAGGAAGGAGAGGCCCGACAGAAGCAGCACGATGAAGACGAAGCGCACGCCAAGATCCGCAAGCACGGGGCGGATGATGTTCGGCAGGATTTCGGAGCCGATGAGATAGAGCAGGCTCTCGCCACGCACCCGGGCGACGGTGACGAAGTCCATGGTATTGATGTTGACCGCGAGCGCCCGGGCGAAACGATAGGCGCCCGGCGTATAGATCACCGACAGGGTGACGATCAGCACCGGGATGGACGAGCCGACAGCGGCAACCACCACAAGGCCGAAGAGCTTGCTCGGAATGGAGTTCACCGCATCGAGAAAACGGCTGAGCGCCGCATCGAACCAGCCGCCGACGACGGCGGCGCACATGCCGAGAACGACGCCGGACACGCAGGCGATCGTGACCGCCGCAAGCGAGATGCCAACCGTGAAACGTGCGCCCATGAGAATGCGGGAAAAGACATCGCGGCCGAGATAATCGGAACCGAGCCAGAGGTTGGAGGTCATGGGGCCGAAATAATCGAGATCGACGATTTCACCAACCGGATGGGGGATGAGATAGGGCGCAAATATCGCAACCATCGCCCAGAGGAAAATGACGAGAAAGCCGAAAACACCGACTGCGTTGATCCTGTAACCCAAACGCGAAGTCCCCGAAGTTGTGTTGATATGATCGGCCATCAGCGCAGCCTCGGATTGGACATGATGGCGATGATATCAGCCGTGGTGATGAGGAGGAGATAACCCACGCAGAAAATCATCGCGCAGCTCTGGATCAGCGGCAGGTCGCGCGTCGCGACACCATCGACCATCAGCTTGGCGATACCCGGATAGTTGAAGATGGTCTCGACGATGATGACGCCGCCCACGAGATAGGAGAGCGACAATGCCACCGCATTGACGATCGGGCCGAGCGCATTGGGCAGCGCGTGGCGCA
Organism: Rhizobium oryzihabitans; assembly: GCF_010669145.1. NCBI lineage: Bacteria > Pseudomonadati > Pseudomonadota > Alphaproteobacteria > Hyphomicrobiales > Rhizobiaceae > Rhizobium > Rhizobium oryzihabitans. The sequence goes on along the minus strand of NZ_CP048635.1, from coordinate 473,032 downwards.
GCACGATCCGCATGCGCGGTGCGCCCTTTAAAAGCGCCATTTCCACATAGGGCGTATCAAGCGTCTCAATGACGGCGGCGCGGCTCATGCGGATCATCTGCGCCGACACCACGAAGGTGAGGGTGATGACCGGCATGGCGTAAACGCGCAGCATATCGAACACGCTATGGACCTCGCTGATGAGCGACAGGGCCGGCAGCCATTTGAGATAGACAGCGAAAAGCAACACGGCCAGCGTCGCTATCATGAATTCCGGCACGGAAATGACGCCGATGGTGAGGATCGTGACGGCGCGGTCATAAAGCGTCCCACGCAGCATGGCGGAGCTGATGCCAAGCGTCAGGGCCAGCGGTACGGCGATGAGTGTGGTGATGCCGGCAAGCTTCATGGAGTTGACGAAACGCGGGCCGATGAGGTCGGCGATCGCCATATTATTGGCGTAGGAGGTGCCGAGCTCGCCCTGCAGCAGGCCGAAAAGCCAGCGAACGAAACGCAGGAGGGCCGGGTCATCAAGATGCATGGCGGTGCGCAGACCGGCGACGGCTTCAGGCGTCGCCGACTGGCCGAGAAGGATCGTCGCCGTGTCGCCGGGCAGCAGGCTGGTGGCGGAAAAGACGATAAACGACACGATAAGCAGGGTCGTCAACATGACGACCAGCCGCCTGGCAATAAGGGACAATATCCGGCTGTTCATTCACATGCTCCTGCGACCTGCCTGGCCATTAGAGCGCCTCGCATCCTACAGGACGCATAAACGCTCTAACTCTTTGAATCCACGAATCGCTATAGAAGAAAATCGAACATGATCTTCTGCCCGATGCGCTAGGCTTTCCGCACTGGCGGAACGTTGCCGGGTACTTTTCAGCACCCGGCCCCATTTGGTCTATCAGGCTTCGAGCCAGACGTATTCAGCAAAGGCGTAACCCATCATGCCGCCGAGCGGATTGGCTTCCAGACCCTTCAGCTTGGAGGTGATGGCATCGACATTGGTAATATAGGCGGGAATGATGGTGCCGGCTTCGTCGGCGATCATCGTTTCCATCTCGAAGTAGATCTGCTTGCGCTTTTCCATGTCCAGCATGCCGCGTGCTTCGAGCATCATCTTGTCGAACTTCGGCGACTTGTACTGGCTTTCGTTCCATGGCGCATCGGAGGCGTAAAGCAGCGAGAACAGAATGTCCGGCGTCGGGCGCGGGTTGATGTTGCCGAAGTGAACCGGCGCCTTCAGCCAGTAATTGCTCCAGTAACCATCGGAGGGAACACGCTGCACATCCAGCTTGACGCCGATTTCCGCGGCGGACGCCTGGATGATCATCGCCATGTCTACGGCGGAGTTTGCGGCATCCGAGGTGATGACCGGGATGGACTGGCCGATGAGACCCGCTTTTTCGAAGTGGAACTTCGCCTTGTCGGGATCGAAGGCTTTCGGCTTCAGGTCCGGATTGTGGTAGGGGCTCATCGGCGGCACGGGCTGGTCATTGCCGACTTCACCGAGACCACGCAGAGCCGCCTTGACGATCTGCTCGCGATTGACGATCGACTTCATGCCGGCGACGAAATCGGCATTGTTGCCCGGTGCCTGGTCCAGCCGCATGTTGAGGTTGGTATAGTTGCCGGACGTGCCCTTGGACAGAACGATACCCTCCTGCTTGTCGAGCAGGCGTAGCGAACGTGGATTGATGGCTGCCGCAAGGTGGATATCGCCCGAAATGAGTGCGTTGACGCGGGCATTGTCTTCGGCGATCGCGAAGAACTCGAAGCTGTCGACGTGTGGGCCACCGGACTTCCAGTAATTGGCATTCTTGGCCATGACCGAACGTACGCCCGGCTCGAATTTCTCAAGCTTGAAGGCGCCGGTGCCGTTGCCCTTGGAGAAATCCGTGGTGCCATCGGCGACGATCATGAAGTGGTGCAAGGCGAGGATGGCCGGCAGGTCGGCATTCGCATTTGCGAGTGTAATCTCGACGGTGCTCTTGTCGAGGGCCTTGAAGCCGGTCATCTGGGCGGCGATCTTGGCAACCTTGGAACCGACGGCCGGATCGAGATGGCGTTTCAGCGAATAGACCACGTCGTCTGCGGTCAGCGCCTTGCCGTCATGGAACGTGACGCCGGAACGCAGCTTTACGGTCCAGGTCTTGGCGTCCTTCGTTTCGATGGATTCGGCAAGCTCCATCTGTGGAGTGCCGGAAATATCAAGGAAGCTCAATCGGTTGTAGAGTGCGCAGCAACGCACGTAGTCCGTGGAAAGCGACGCCTTTGCAGGGTCGAGCGTGTCGGCCGTGGAGGCGGACCAGCCGGCCGCCTTCAGCGTGCCGCCGGAAACGGGGGTGGCCGCCACGGCCTGCGAGGCGCGGCCGAGAATGGCCGAACCGGCGGAAAGCGCAACGCCGCCGGCCAGCATCATGTGAAGCAGCTCTCGCCGCGTCGCGCCGCGACGGATCGCCTGTTCAACGGCGGCATCGTCAGAGCGGGTCCAGTTTGTAATCCTGTCACTCATGGTCTTCCCCTTTTGTATGTTTGTTGAAATGGCGTCTGCAAAGATTTCCGGCATGTCGCGTCCCAGTTCGCGCCATGCCATCGGCAAAGGCGGTTCAGCCGCCCGCCTGTCGCACGGCCTCCGCAAGGCCGGCCATGGACGTGAAGTGATAGTCCGGTTCGGTAAAGTTTTCCGGCTCGATCGTGCCGCCATATCCCTTCTGGGCGTGGCGTCGCTCGATCCAGCAATTGGTCATTCCGAGTTTCCGTGAAATGCCGATATCGTGGTACTGGCTTTGCGCAACGTGCAGAATGTCGTCCTTCGATGCGCCTTCGCTTTCAACGAAAGCGAAAACCTTCTCGAAGAATGCGGGATCCGGCTTTTCCGTGCCGGTATCATCCGCGGTGAAAGCGGCATGAAAAGGACTGCCGAGTTCTTTCGAGAAATATTCGAAGGCCCAGCGCTGGGCATTGGTCATGGCGATGAGGCGGTGCGTCTTTGCAAGCTCGGCCATGGCCGCACGGCTGTCCTCGAAACCCTTCCAGTTCCGGGCAGCATCGCGCAGGCGCTCGCCAAGGGCGCGCTCCCCCGGCAGGCCCAGTTCCGGAGCGATGATCAGATAGACGCGGACGAGATCGTCGGGAAACAGGTCGGTTGCGTCGGAGTAACGCGCCGCACGGTAAAGGCCGAGTGCCTTTTCACCGTCCACCTCGACCCCGTTTTCAGCGCCAATCTGGATCAGCGTCGATTTAAGGCCGCCTTCGAAATCGATGAGAGTTCCCACAACGTCGAAGCTCATATATTTGAAGTCGTTCAGTTTTTTGGGCAATGTCGGTCTCCGCTCTGCCGCCCTGGCCTCTTGGGAAGGCTACGGCATTTTATTCTGTTCCCGGACGGGATCCTTGCCCCGTTCCCTTTCTTGATTACGCCTGTTTTCATGGCGTTTGGTGCTTTTTCCAAGGGTAGTTTGGCACTTCCAGCACGCCGGATTCGCCGAAAAGGATCGGCTCTTCGGCAGAATATTGCGAATATGTATGGCGTTGCGACATTTCGAGACGGTGTCGCAACGCAATTCGCGTGTGGCCTCAGGCCATGGCGGCCCGCACAGCCGGGTCCTCGAGTGTCTGGTCGAGGGTTTTCAGCGTTCGTTCGATAATGGCGTCGATCTCGTCATCGGTGCAGCAGAGCGGCGGCGCATAACCGAGGGTGCCGTTGGCGAAGGCGCGCACGATCAGACCGTTCTCCCAGGCGCGATCGAACACCTTGCGCGCCGGAACTGCCGCAGCCGGCAGCGGGGTCTTCTTTTCCTTGTCGGTCACAAGCTCGATGGCAGCGAGCATGCCGCGGCCGCGAACATCGCCGACCAGCGGGTGGCTTCTCAATCCTTCCAGCCCGGCCATCAGCCGCGCACCGGCGCGACGGCCATTTTCCAGCAGCCCGCCTTCGTAGAGTTTCAGCACTTCGAGGCCAACCGCGGCGCTGACGGGATGGGCGGAATAGGTGTAACCATGCCCGACAGCCGCATCGCCCGCAAAGTCGGCTATTGTATCATAAACATGATCGGCCATGAAGACGGCGCCCATCGGCACATAACCGGAGGTGAGGCCCTTGGCGGCGGTGATGAAGTCCGGCACGATATCCTCGTCGGCACAGGCAAACAACGGTCCTGTGCGGCCGAAGCCGGTAATCACTTCGTCGGCGACGAAGAGAATGCCGTAAGAACTGCAAAGGTCGCGGATGGCCTTGATCCAGCCAGTCGGCGGTACGAGAACGCCGCCCGAACCCTGAATGGGCTCGGCATAAAAGGCGGCGACCCGCTCCGGCCCGATAGCCTCGATCTTGTCTTTCAGGATTTGCAGCGAAGAGGCGATGATGGCGGCGGGATCGTCGCCGACCGGATTGCGATAGGCATAATGCGACGGGATTTTGTGCTGCCAGTCGTAAGGCACGCCGAACCCGGCATGGAAGGCGGGCAGGGCGGTCAGGCCGGAGCCGGCTGTGGTGGAGCCGTGGTACCCTTGTTCGATGGAGATGAACTGATCGCGCTGCGGCTCACCCTTTGCGTGCCAGTAATAGCGGATGAAGCGGATGGTGCTGTCCACCGCGTCGGATCCACCAAGCGTGAAGTAGACGTGGTTTAGATCGCCGGGCGCACGGTCGGCAAGTTCGGAGGCCAGCCGAATGGCCGGTTCGCTGCCAATGTCGAAATAGGCGGTGGCATAGGGCAATTCGCGCATCTGCTTTGCAGCCGCCTCGACGATGCTGTCATGACCATAACCGGCATTGACGCACCAGAGGCCGGCAAAACCGTCGATCAGCTGGTGGCCGGTCATATCGGTGATGGTGGCGCCCTTTGCCGACTTCAGCACCCGCACGCCTAGCTTTTCATGGCCGCGGAACGAAGAGACGGGGTGGACCAGATGGGCGCGGTCCAGTTCGATCAGTGAATTGCTTAACATGGGTCTCTCCGGATTCAGCCCAGCGCCTGGCTGGTCAGTGCGAATGTTTTCAGTTTTTTGTCGGCTGAGATTTCGGCCTTCGGCCGGCGCATGGCGATGCCGCCGCCGACATGGCCAAGCCCGTGTTCGGCAAGCCAGGGGCCAAGGCCCGTATCGGCGGTGGTGTCCACGCGCAGGAATGCGCCGGGGCGCTCGGAAAATACGAAGGTGATCAGATCTCGCGCGATGTCGGCATTTTCCGCCACGACCGGGCCGATGACCTCGCCGCGGCCGAAGTCGCGCAGGCCTGCAAAGCCTTTGATGACGCCCTGCTCCTGCACGACCGCGAAACGCGCCCTGTCTGCAAGTTCTGCAAAAAGCGCCGTGCGGTCCGCACCGAAAGCCTGTGCATCGAGCGCCGCAAGCTCTGCCGGGGCGACGGTTTCCACCCACGCCACACCGGCTGGCTTGTCGGTCGCGGCTGGAATGCCCTGATGCTGCAGCACCTCGCCGCAGGCGGCGAAGCCCATTTTCTCGTAGAGCGGCAGGCCGTCGGCAGTGGCGACCAGACAGCATTCGCGATTTCCTGCGGCATCGATTGCCGCCTGCATCAGCTGGCGTCCAAGGCCCCGGCCGCGCATGGTTTCGTCCACGATCACCATATTGACGGTTGCGCAGGTGTCTCCGAGAAGCGTCGCCATCGCGGTTCCGACGACACGCCCGTTTTCGAGCGCGACAAAGCCTTTGCTTAAGGAAAGAACGAGCGCCCAGTCTTGCCTGCGGTGCGGCCAGCCGGCCTGCCGGGAAAGCTCGACGGCGGCATCGAGGTGTTGAGGCTCAAAATTCTGGATATCGATCAGGCTGGCTTGCATGGCCCAACTCCCGTTTTATTCTTCTCGTTTATTGATAGACCGGGGGTAAAAGAACATTGTCCCGACGAATGGCAAGGTTCGATATGTTTCACTGTTGCTTTTACCCGCCGCCGCATCTTATGCCGCCTGTTATTCGCATCAGGCGGCAAGACGGGGGCTGAAGGGGGAGGGCCTAGCGCGCGAACGCAACTCTCTGCCAAACAGGCGGGTGCATACGCAACAATCTGCTTTCGCTGATGGCAATTGCGGTGCGCCGACCGGGCAAAGGCTTTCTATGATCAATTCATTCCGGCACGGCCGATCTCCAAGCAAGGATGACGACGACATGACCATCTTCCGCCCGAAATACATTTCCTTCGACTGCTACGGTACGCTCATCAATTTCCAGATGGCCGAGGCCGCCCGCGATCTCTACGGTGATCGTCTCGACGAAGCGCAGATGCAGCAGTTCATCAAGAATTTCGCGGCCTACCGTCTGGATGAGATCATGGGCGCCTGGCAGCCCTATGCCCAGGTGGTTCACAATTCGCTGTCGCGCAGCTGCAAGCGCAATGGCGTGGCCTTCAAGGATGAGGACGCCACCTTCGTTTACGAGCGCGTTCCGACCTGGGGTCCGCATGCGGATGTTCCGGCCGGTCTTGCCAAGGTGGCGAAGGAAATTCCGCTCGTCATCCTGTCAAACGCCATGAACTCACAGATCATGTCGAATGTCGAAAAGCTCGGCGCGCCGTTCCACGCGGTCTATACCGCCGAGCAGGCGCAGGCCTACAAGCCGCGCTTCAAGGCTTTCGAATATATGTTCGACATGCTCGGCTGCGGCCCGGAAGACATGCTGCACGTCTCGTCGTCGTTCCGTTACGACCTGATGTCGGCCCATGATCTCGGCATCAAGAACAAGGTCTGGGTTAACAGAGGCCACGAGCCTGCCAACCCCTATTACGGTTATGTGGAGATTGCCGATATTTCCGGCCTCGCCGGCGTGGTTGGATTGTAAGGAAAGGTCGGGACCATGAAGTTCGTTTCCTATTGGCACGACACGGCGCCCCTGTTTGCGGGGGCGGCGCAAGGTCCCGTCGAAGGTCATTATGACGTCGCCGTCATCGGTGGAGGTTTCACCGGTCTCGGGGCCGCGCGCCAGCTGGCCAAGGCCGGCGCGCGCGTTGTCGTTCTGGAGGGCGAGCGCGTCGGCTGGGGTGCCTCGGGCCGCAATGGCGGGCATCTCAACAATGGTCTTGCTCATTCCTATCTCTCCGCCAAGGCGGAGCTTGGCAAGGAACGCGCAATCGCCCTCTACAGGGCGCTCGATGCTTCCATAGATACGCTGGAAGCCCTGATCGCTGAAGAAGGCATAGACTGCAATTTCCGCCGCTCGGGCAAGCTGAAGCTCGCCTCCAAGCCGCAGCATTTCGAAGGGCTGGCGAAGAACTTCGAGGCGCTGCATGCCGAGGTCGATCCCGACACGGCGCTGCTGTCCGTCGCCGACCTCAAGGCTGAGATTGGCTCGCCCTTTTATGGCGCCATGCTGTCGAAGAAGAGCGCCATGATGCATATGGGCCGCTATGTGGCGGGCCTCGCCGAGGCTGCGAGCCGACATGGTGCGGTGATCTTCGAAAATGCGGCGGTGACGAAGCATATCCAGAACGGCAGGACCCACGCGCTGGAAACGCCGCGGGGCAAGGTGACGGCAGATAATGTTCTGGTGGCGACCGGCGCTTATACGCCCTCCGGCTTCGGATATTTCCGCCGCCGCATCATCGCCGTCGGCAGCTTCATCATCGCCACGCGGCCGCTGACGGATGCGGAGATCAGGGCTTCGGTTCCGGGCAACCGCACCTATGTCAACTCCATGAATATCGGCAATTATTTCCGGCTTGCGCCGGATAATCGCCTGATCTTCGGCGGACGGGCGCGCTTTTCGGCGACATCGGACCAGCGTTCCGACGCCAAGAGCGGTGCTATCCTGACGGAAAGCCTGCACCGTATCTTCCCGCAGCTTGCGCATGTGCCGATCGATTATTGCTGGGGCGGTCTGGTTGATATGACCAAGGATCGTTACCCGCGTGCCGGGTATCAGGATGGCGTCTGGTACGCGATGGGCTATTCCGGCCACGGCGCGCAGCTCTCCACCCATCTCGGTATGATCATGGCCGACGCCATTCTCGGACGGCCAGATAACAATCCCCTGAAGGGACTGGAATGGCCGGCGGTGCCGGGTCATTTTGGCAAGCCCTGGTTCCTGCCGATCGTGGGCCTCTATTACAAGATGCTGGATAAGATTCAGTAGAGCGCGGTCGCTTTCCTGTCGCTCAGTTTTTTTACAAACCGTCCTCCACACTCGATGTCATCCTCGGGCTTGTCCCGAGGATCTGTCCACCTATCGTAAAATCAATCGGTAGCAGATGCTCGGGACAGGCCCGAGCATGACGGAGGAGAGGTTTGTGGGCGTTTCATCAGTCTAACAGCAGCGGTTCGGCCGTTTTTTGCTGCACCCACACAAAAAGAAGGGCCGCAGAGCGGCCCTTTAGGCGGGGAGAAAGAAACAGTCCTCAGGCAAGTCCGCCGATGTGAAACGTCTTTATTTCCAGATATTCCTCGATGCCGATCTGCGCGCCCTCGCGGCCGAGGCCGGATTGCTTGACGCCGCCGAAGGGCGCGACTTCGGTGGAGATCGCCCCGGTGTTGAGGCCGACCATGCCGAATTCCAGCGCCTCGCCCACACGCCAGGCGCGCTTCAGGCTTTCGGTATAAAAATAGGCGGCAAGGCCGAAGGGCGTGCCATTGGCAATGGCGATGGCTTCTTCTTCGGTCTCGAAGCGGAAGAGCGGGGCGACAGGTCCGAAGGTCTCTTCGCTCGCCAGCCGCATGCCCGTGGTGGCGCCGGTCAGCACAACCGGTGCGGTATATTGCGGACCTTCCGGCAGATCATGCTGCTTGGTGATGATCGTCGCGCCCTTGGAAACGGCATCATCGATGTGCGCGCGGATTTTGGCGATGGCTGGCTCATTGATCATCGGGCCGATGGAGACGCCTGCCTCCGTTCCGGGGCCGACCCGCATGGCGTCGACGCGGGCCGCCAGTTTTTTGGCGAAGGTGTCATAGACGCTCGCCTGAACGAGAATGCGGTTGGCGCAGACGCAGGTCTGGCCGCCATTGCGGAATTTCGAAACGAGCGCGCCTTCGATGGCAAGATCGAGATCGGCATCGTCGAACACGATGAAGGGCGCATTGCCGCCAAGCTCCAGCGACAGCCGCTTGACGCTGTCGGCAGCACCACGCATCAAAAGCGAGCCGACGCGGGTGGAGCCGGTGAAGGAAATTTTCCGCACCGTCTCGTTCGCCATGATCTCATTGCCGATCTCCGTCGGCATACCTGTGACGATGTTGATGACGCCTGAGGGGATACCGGCCCGTTCGGCGAGAACGCCGAGCGCCAAGGCTGAATAGGGCGTGAATTCCGAAGGCTTGATGACGACGGTACAGCCGGCGGCAAGGGCGGGTGCCACCTTGCGGGTGATCATGGCGTTCGGAAAATTCCACGGCGTGATGATGCCGCAGACGCCGACAGGCTCCTTCAGCACGACGATACGGCGATCCGGTGTGGGTGAGGGAATGGTGCCGCCGCTGATGCGCCGCGCCTCTTCCGCGAACCATTTCACGAAGGAGGCACCATAGCGGATTTCACCCTTCGCCTCGTCGAGCGGCTTGCCCTGCTCCGTAGTCAGGATCAGGCCGAGATCGTCGACATGCTTGATCATCAGCGCGAACCATTTTTCGAGAAGTGCCGCACGCTCCGCGTGGGTTTTCTTTTTCCACGGGCCGAAAGCGGCGTTGGCGGCTTCGATCGCCGCGCGGGTCTCCGCGCCGCCCATATCCGGCACGGTGCCGATCACCGCCTGTGTCGCAGGGTCGATCACGTCGACCACTTTTCCCGATGCGGCCGTTTTCCATGCGCCGCCGATCAAACCCGTCTGGCGAAAGAGTTCCTTGTCCTTCAAGCCCTGCATCATCTCTCTCCGAAATCAGTCGAGCGCCGCGAGAATTGCGGCCGTTATGGCATCCGTCTTGTCCTTGCCCGGCACCGTGCCGATACCCCGGCCGGTCGCCGTTTCCAACGCCGCCATGATCCTGACGGCCGCGTCCGTTTGGCCCAGATGCTCGAGCATCATGGCACCGGACCAGATGGCCGCGATGGGATTGGCGATGCCGAGATGGGCGATATCCGGGGCGGAACCGTGCACCGGCTCGAACATCGACGGCGCGCTGCGGTCGGGATTGATATTGGCGGAGGCGGCAAAACCGAGGCCGCCCTGGATGGCTGCGCCGAGATCGGTCAGAATATCGCCGAAGAGGTTGGAGGCGACCACCACATCAAGGCTTTCCGGCGCCATCACCATGCGGGCCGCCATGGCGTCGATATGATAGCTCGATACTTCGACGTCTGGATATTCCGCAGCGAGCCTGTGGGTCACCTCGTCCCAGAACACCATCGAATATTTCTGGGCATTGGACTTGGTGATGGAGGCGAGCTTGCCGCGACGCTTCTGCGCCTGTTCGAAACCGAAGCGCAGGATGCGCTCCACGCCCTTACGCGTGAAGATCGAGGTTTCGACGGCAACCTCGTCGTCAGTGCCCTGATGCACGCGCCCGCCTGCACCGGAATATTCACCCTCGGTATTTTCCCGGATGCAGAGAATGTCGAACCCATCCGCTTTCAGCGGGCCCTGCACGCCGGGCAGAAGCCGGTGCGGGCGGATATTCGCATATTGCACGAAGGCCTTGCGGATCGGCAGCAGCAGGCCGTGCAGCGAGACGGAATCCGGCACCTCCGCCGGCCAGCCGACTGCACCGAGCAGAATGGCGTCGAAGCCGCGCAGGGTCTCGATACCGTCCTTCGGCATCATCGCGCCGGTTTCCTTGTAGAAGGCGCAGGACCAGGGGAATTCGGTGCCTTCGAGCGCAAAACCGGAGCCTTTAGCGGCGGCGTTGAGAACCTGCCAGGCGGCATCAGTCACGCTTTTGCCGATGCCGTCTCCGGGAATGAGTGCGATGCGATGCGTTTTCAAGACATTTCCCCTGTTACAGTCCGATTAGGACGCTTTTGCTCTTGCGGTTGGCGAGATAGGCCTCCCGTCCGAGATCTTTGCCGATGCCTGAGCGTTTGTAACCACCGGTCGGCAAAATATGGTCGCGTGAGCGGCCATAACGATTGACCCAGATAGTTCCCGCCTGAATGGCGCGCGACAGGCGCATGACGCGCGAGATATCCCGGCTGAAAAGACCCGCCGCCAGACCGTAGGTCGGATGATCGGCAAGCGCCAGCGCCTCTTCTTCCGTGCGGAAGGTCTGCAACGTCAGCACCGGCCCGAAGATTTCCTCGGTAACGGCGGGTGAGGTCTGGTCGACATTGGCAATCAGCGTCGGCTGGTAGAAATAGCCGGGGCCGTCCATGTTTGCGCCGCCCGTCAGGCATTCGCCGCCATGGGCGACCGCCGCCTGCACGATGCCGTCGATGCGCCTGCGCTGCACCTCGGAGATGATCGGCGAATATTGCGTCGTCTCGTCCCAGGTCGGACCGGGCTTCACTGCCTTCATGCGGGCAATGATCGCGGCGGAAAGGGCGTCGGCCGCACTTTCCTCAACGATGATGCGCGAGCCGGCCACGCAGGCCTGCCCGGCGTTGGAAAGAATATTGCCGGCGATGGCGGCGGCTGCTTTTTCGATATCGGCATCTGCAAAGACCAGCTGCGGGCTTTTGCCGCCCAGTTCCAGCGTCATGGGCTTGATGCCGGTGCGGGCGATATTAGCCATGATGGCCGCTCCCGCTGCGGTGGAGCCGGTAAAGCTGACCTTGGAGATATCAGGGTGCCCGGTGATGGCATTACCGGTCACGGGCCCATCGCCGAGCACGATGTTGATGAGACCGGCGGGCAGTCCGGCCTTGATCGCCAGCTGCGCCATGAAAATGCTGGAGAAGGGCGTCATTTCCGATGGTTTCAGTACCACGGCGTTGCCGGCTGCAAGTGCCGGGCCAAGCTTCCAGCCGGCCATGGAGACGGGGAAATTCCACGGCGTGATGGCGCCGACCACGCCATAGGGTTCGGTCATGATCATGCCGAGGCTCGCATCGTCGGTCGGCACAAGATCGCCGCCTTCCTTGTCCGCGAATTCGGCGAAGAAGCGGATTTGCTCGGCGGTGACGGCGATATCGCCGGCGATCAGCTGGCCCACCGGCCGTGTTGAGGAGAGCGCCTCGATTTTCGCCAGCGTTTCGGCTTCCGCTTCGATCAGGTCGGCCCAGCGCTGCAAGACCTTGGTGCGCTCACGCGGCCGCACGCCGCCCCAGTTGCTGCTCTTCAGCGCGGCCTTGGCGGTCTGCACCGCCTCATCGACCAGCGCCGCATCGGCCTTCGGGCAACCGGCATATTCGATGCCGTCCGAGGGGCGGTGCATGTCGATGCCATTTTTAGCCGGGATCAGCCGGTCGCCGATGAAATGGCCGATCGGCAGGGACAGGTTGTCTGGATCGAAGCTGAGCGTCATGGGGAATCCTCTGTGGATATGCCTTTACGCTACCCCCTGATGGCAAGCAGCATCCACCGACTGCGGTGTGGGTGGTGAACGAAAATCCTGTTTTGCAGGCGGCACACGGCGCAATCTTCGGCGCGCATAAGTCCCTCATTGAGAATTGCGGCAGCCGGGCCAAAAGACGATCAGGCATGATACCCATACCGGCATCGGTCTGACATCCTGTTGCGGGCTGGCGGTTTCCTGCACGCCAGCCCGCAATGCCGAAAATTCCGCTTAACAAATCACCCGGTGACCGTAACGTAAATCTTGCGCACGGTTTCGATGGTCTTCCAGACGCCGACGAAGCCGGGCTTCATCACGAAGCTGTCGCCTGCGGTGTAACGCTGCGGTTCGCCACCGTCCGGCGTGATTTCGATAACGCCTTCAACGATGTGGCAAAACTCGAAGGTCTCGCCCTTGATCGAGCGGTTTTCACCGGGGGTTGCTTCAAAGATGCCGGTGCGCACGGTGCCGTCGCGGGCTTCGTCCAGCGCCCAAACCCTGGTTGTCGGATCGCCGGAGACAAGGCGTTCAGGCAGGACCTTGGAGGTCTTCGGCTCGAAAGCGGGGTGGGTGTCGATGGTCTTGAGAAGTGGCATGGGTGTCCTTTCCTGGAACGGGATGATCAATATCCGCGATTGCGGTCGACGAGGCCGAGCGGTTCGAGACCGGACTGGTATCGTTTGATGTTCTCGACAACGGTGCGGGCGGCGGAATGCGGCTGGGTGACGCTGGCGATATGCGGCGTCAGGAGAATTTTCGGATGCGACCAGAAACGATGGTCTTCCGGCAGGGGCTCCGGATCGGTGACATCGATGACGGCGCCTGAAAGCCCGCCGCTATCCAGCGCGTCGATGAGGGCCTCGTGGTCAAGCTGTTTGCCGCGCCCGGCATGAACCAGGCCAGCCCCTTCGGGCAGCATGGCCAGATGCTCGGCATTCAGAAGCCCTGTCGTCTCGTCGGTCAGCGGCAGCAGGCAGACGAGAATATCGCTGGTGGAGAGGATGGTGGCCAGCCCCTCAGCGCCATGGAGGCAGGTCACGCCATCGATGTCGCGCGGTGAGCGGCTCCAGCCGGAAAGCGGGAAACCGAAAGGTTTAAGCCGCTCCAGCGCCGCAACGCCCAGCATGCCGAGACCAAGAACGCCCACCCGGCACTCTTCCGCCTGCCGCTGGGGCCGGGCTTTCCACAATTGCTCGCGCTGCTGGTTCAGATAGACCGGCAGGTTGCGGTGAAGGGCAAGCACGCCGAGGCAGATATATTCCTGCATCATGCGGATGATGCCCTCATCCACCATGCGCACGACTTTCACCGTTTCGGGGATGGTCTCGATGTGAAACTGGTCGACGCCTGCGCCGATCGAAAACAGCACTTCGAGATTGCGATACCGGGCAATATCCTGCGGCACCGTCCAGGTGATGAGGTAACGGACGGCATCCGGATCGACGCTGGACGCATCCATCGAAAACGGCAGATCAGGCAGCTCTGCGGCCAGAGCCTGCCGGAATATCTCGCCGCGCTTTGCGTCGGAGTTGAAGAGAAACGTCATCTGAAATCCATGCTTCCCGAAGGTTTAAGCCGTGCAGCGGCTGCCAAGCGTTTCCAGCATCGACTGGCAGGCGGAAAGTTCGCTTGTCGTTATGAACTCGTCCGGTTTGTGGGCGCGGCCGATATCGCCCGGCCCGCAGATGATGGCGTCGATGCCCGCCGCCTGGAACAGCCCCGCCTCCGTGCCGTAGCTGACGGCGGCGAGACAAGCGGTGCTGGTCAGTTCCTCCAGAAGCAGGACGAGCGGAGTATCGGCCGCCAATGAAAGCGCCGGATAATCGCTCATCGGCGTCCAGTCGATATCGATGCCCTTTGCGGCAAATGCCTCCACGCTCTCCCGCACCGGCTGCAGCAGGGCAAGCGGCGAGACGCCTGAAATGGCCCGTGCCTCCAGCTCGATGGCTGAGAAATCGGGGATGATGTTGATCGCCTGACCGCCTTTGACCGTGCCGATCTGAAGCGAGGAATAGGGTGGCTCGAAGGTTGTTTCGAACGGTCCGCGCGTCAGCGCATCCGCCGTCTCGACGGCCTTCGCCATAATGCTCGTCATCAGGTGGATGGCGTTCACGCCCTGATCGGGACGCGACGAATGGCCGGAGCGGCCACGGATGGTGATGCGTGCTGCGGCCTTGCCCTTGTGAGCGCGCACAGCCCGCATATGGCTTGGCTCGCCGATGATCGCCCCCGCCGGTCTTGTGCACAACTCCGGCAATCGGGCAATGAGGTGGGGAACGCCACGGCAGCCCGCCTCCTCGTCATAGGAAAAGGCAATGTGTATGGGCCGCTTCAGCGCCATGCGTGAAAAAGCCGGAGCTGCAGCGAGAACCGTGGCCAGGAAGCCCTTCATGTCGGTGGTTCCGCGTCCGTAAAGACGGTCCCCTTCGGTTCTGAGCGTAAAGGGATCGGAAGACCATTCCGGCTCTCCGGCGGGAACCACATCCATGTGGCCGGACAGAACATAGCCGGCGGCGTCGGCAGGTCCGAAGGTGGCAAACAGATTGGCGCGGTCGCCCTCGGGCCCCGGCAGCAGCGATACTTTCGCGCCGTGGCTCTCCAGATAATCGGCAATCCATCCGGCAATGTCGCCATTGGCGGTGCCAACCACCGATGGGAAACCGACAAGACGCTCAAGGATTTCGATTGCGTTCATGGCCGTCTCCGCTGGCCGGCCGCTTACGCTTGACCGGATTGTCATCGCAAAAGCTTAGAATGGTCTGCGGCGTTTATCTGCCGAAATGCGGATGATTTCGGTAGATTGTTGTGTCCTTCCAGTGCTTTCAGGAAATTCGTGCTGGTGAGGCTGGTTATCTTCGGGTGTCGTGGCTGGGCTGCCTGGACCGAATGACGGTTCCGCGCAGAAGGGATGAGGGCCGTTTGGTATGGACCTGCTCAAAGTCGATAGTTTCGAGTTGCGGACGGTGGATATCGCCGAAATGGATGCCGATCATCTGCATGCGCTTTCCATGGCTGTCGGGTGGCGTTATCACGCAAATGAATGGTGTTTCCTGCGCCAGTGCGGCGTTGGACTTGCCGCGCTGGACGAGATTGACCGCGTTGTCGCAACCGCGATGCTCTTTCCCTATGCCGAGGGTTTTGCAACACTCGGCATGGTCATCGTTTCCCCACGCCTGCAGGGGCAGGGCGTCGCACCATGGCTGGTGCGGCAGTTGATCGCGAAATTCCCCACCGTCTCCCTGCGGCTGAATGCGACGGACGTGTCGCGGCGGCTGTTTTCCGGGCTCGGCTTTGTGGGAGATACGGAAAAAGTGCATCTCCTTCGGGGAAAGCCGCTGTGTCCTGTCGAAATGCCCACACCTGGTAAGAAAAGAAGGATCGAGCCACTGTCGGAAGATCATCTGGCGGACGTGGTGGCGATCGACCGGCTAGCCTTTGGCGTCTCGCGCCGTGGCGTCCTCCAGCGGCTTCTGAAGGAGAATACGGGTTACGGATTGTTTGAGGCGGATCACCTCATCGCTTTTGCATTGCGCCGAGTGGCGGGGCGGGGCCACATCGTCGGCCCGGTCGTTGCGCGCGAGGAAACCGATGCGATCGCGCTGGTCCAGCGGCATTTTGCCGATCTGGATGATCAGCTGGTGCGCCTCGATGCCGTGTGCGACAGCGGACTTTTCACCGATTTTCTGGTGCAATCCGGGTTGGTGGTGATCGAGACGCTGACCACCATGTCGAAAGATGGGCCTCAACCGGTCGGCTCGGGCGCGGCGAAAATTTTCGCGCTGGCAGGCCCGTCTTTGTGCTGAGCTGCGGCACTATCGCAATTGACGCCCCGCCGCTTGGCCCGTATGTCAGAAACCGACGGTTCCTGAAGCCGAAGGGCAAAGGGATTAATAGGGAACATGGTGCGGGTGATCTTTTTCGCCCAATGCCGTGGCTGCCCCCGCAACTGTAAGCGGATTGCCGTTCATCCCCGTGACGCCTGAAAGCGTCATGCCACTGTATCCTCCGGGATACGGGAAGGCAGATGAACGGTGCATATTCGCGAGCCAGGAGACCTGCCGTCATAATATGGACCATCGTTACGGGCGGGGATGCCCGGAAGAGGAGCTGATTATGACCTTTCCGTCTGCGGAAACGTATTCCGTGCCCCGTTCTCCATCTCCACACACGCCGTCCGTTTGTCGCCACACGTTTTGATACGCGCCGCTTCGGATCAAGCCACCCAATTTAGACTGGAGAACATATGTTTCATTTCAAACACCTGCCGGTTACTGCCGCTCTTATGGCCGCCGCATTTGCCGCCGGCACGGCCCATGCCACTGAGACCGTCTATCCGCTGACGATCAACAGCTGCGGCGAGGATATCACCTTCAGGCAGGCGCCTTCGCGCACTGTCTCCGTTGGCCAGAGCACGACCGAGGTTCTTTATCTGCTCGGTGTTGCCGACAGGGTGGTTGGCACGGCGCTGTGGATCGGCCCGGTTCTGAAGGGTTACGAGGAGGCCAATGCAAAGGTCGAGCGGCTGGCTGACAATGATCCGAGTTTCGAGGCCGTGGTCGGCAAGAAGCCGGACCTCGTGACGACGCAGTTCCAGTGGCAGATCGGTCCGGAGGGTGTTGTCGGAACACCGGCGCAATTCGCCGAGCTCGGTATTCCCGTTTATACCTCGCCCGCCGATTGCATGGGCAAGGACAATTCCGGCGGCGGCGATGGCGTGCGCAACACCGTCTTCACCATGGACCTCATCTATCAGGAAATCCGCGACCTCGCCAAGATCTTCAACGTGCAGGACCGCGGCGAGGAAGTTGTTGCCGACCTGAAGAAGCGCGAAGAGGCAGCCCGCACCAAGATTGCATCGGCGAATGGCAAGCTTTCCGCCGTCTTCTGGTTCTCCAGCGCCGAGCTCGATATCGATCCCTATGTGGCCGGCCGCAAGGGTGCGCCGGGTTACATCATGTCCGCGCTCGGGCTGAAAAATGTCATCGAAAGCGATGAGGAATGGCCAACCGTTGGCTGGGAAACCATCGCCAAGGCCAATCCGACCGTGATCGTCGCCGGCCAGATGGATCGCCGCCGTTTCCCCGCCGATGATGTTGCCGTCAAGCGCAAGTTCCTTGCGACCGATCCGGTTGCCAGCATCATGCCGGCCGTCAAGGACAAACACGTCTTCGACATGGACGCGCAGGCGATGAACCCGACCATCCGCACGATTGAGGGCATCGAAACGCTGGCCGAGGCGATTTCCGCCGCCGGCCTCGCCAAGTGAACGGTTTTTCCGTCCATCTCGGCAGGGTGGGTCTGGCTTTTGCCGCACTCGCCCTGCTGCTTGTTGCGCTGATGGCCGGTGCGGCCATCGGCGAAACCGCCATTCCGTTCGATGTGGTGGCGAAAACCATCGCCAACCGTGTCTTCCACGCGGGTTATCCGCTGGAGCCGCTGGATGAGGGCATCGTCTGGAGTTACCGCCTCAGCCGCGCCGTCGTCGCCGCCTGTTGCGGTGCTTCGCTGGCGCTCGCCGGTGCGGTGCTGCAATCGCTTTTGCGCAATCCGCTCGCCGATCCCTATATTCTCGGCATCTCCGCCGGTGCGTCCACTGGCGCCGTCGCGGTGGCGCTTCTGGGCTTCGGCGCCGGGTTCCTGACGATGCCGGCAGGCGCTCTGATCGGTGCTTTTGTCGCTTTTTCGCTGGTCAGCCTTCTGGCGGTCAGGGCCGGACACGGCAACAGCGCCATCATTCTGGCGGGGGTCGCCGGTTCGCAGCTGTTCAACGCCTTGACGTCTTTCATCGTCACCAAATCCGCCAATGCAGAACAGGCGCGCGGCATCATGTTCTGGCTTCTGGGCAATCTTTCGGGGGTACGCTGGCCGGATGCCTGGCTGGCTTTGCCGGTCAGCCTTGCGGGTCTTGCGGTCTGCCTCTGGTATGCCCGCGCACTCGATGCCTTCGCCTTCGGCGGTCAGGCCGCAGCCTCGCTTGGCATCCCCGTGCGCTGGGTCTATGCGGTGCTGATCTCGGTTTCGGCGATCATGACGGCGGTCATGGTGTCGCTGGTCGGCTCCATCGGCTTCGTCGGCCTCGTCATTCCGCATGCGGCGCGCATCTTCGTGGGCGTTCGCCATGGGCTGTTGCTGCCGGTGACGGCGCTGACCGGTGCGATTTTCATGATCGTCGCCGATATTCTCTCCCGCATCGTCATTCCCGGCCAGGTCCTGCCGATCGGGGTCATCACCGCGCTCGTCGGTGCGCCCGCCTTTGCCTTCATCCTCGGGCAGAAAAGGGGGCGGTCATGAGATTGTCCGCCTACGATCTGCATTTCCATGCCGGCAACATCGAAATCGTCCGCGGCGTTTCGCTGGATGTGGGTTCCGGCCAGTTCCTCGGCATTATCGGGCCGAACGGCTCGGGCAAAAGCACGCTTCTTTCCATGCTGGCCGGCATCCGCAAACCGCGCAGAGGTCACGTCACGCTTGGCGAGGAGCCGCTTGCCTCATTCGGGCGGCGCGAGCTTGCCCGCAGGCTCGCCTTCGTGGAGCAGCAGGCCGAAACCACCGAACGTATCAGCGCGCGACAGGCTGTCGAACTTGGACGCACACCCTATCTCGGTCCGCTTTCCGCATGGTCGTCAAAGGATGACGCCATCGTCGATGCGGCGCTTGAAAATGTCGACATGGCGGACAAGGCGGATCGAAGCTGGCATCACCTTTCCGGCGGCGAACGGCAGAGGCTGCACATCGCCCGCGCGCTGGCGCAGGAGCCACATATCCTGCTTCTGGACGAGCCGACCAACCATCTCGACATCGGCCACCAGATCGGCCTGCTCGATCTGGTGCGCCGGCAGGGCCTGACGGTCGTGGCGGCGCTGCACGATCTCAACCATGCCGCCATGTTCTGCGACCGCGTCGCCATCTTGCACCGGGGCGAATTGATTGCGGTCGGTCCGCCGCAGGATGTTCTGACTTCGGCGACGATCGCTTCCGTCTTCGGGGTGCAATCCGTTGTCACCACGGATGAAGGCGGCTTTTCCCACATTCGTTTTCTGCCCGCCCACGGGGCGGCTGATCATGCAAGGAAAGTACTGGCACGATGGTGAAACTGATTGCTCCTGATGCGAAATGGCTTTGCGCTTTAGCTGGCATTGCCTTGGCGGCAAACGCAGTTTTTCCCCTTCCCGCCACAGCCGAAACCTTCGAGGTGAAGATGCTGAACCGGGGCGAAAAAGGCCCGATGGTGTTTGAACCCGATTTTCTCGAGATCGCCCCCGGTGATCGCGTCCGCTTCGTGCCGACGCATAAGAGCCACAATGCCGCGACCATTGACGGCATGGTTCCCGAAGGTGTTGAGGGGTTCAAAAGCCGGATCAATGAAGAATTCGAGACCGGTTTCGAGCAGCCGGGCTTTTATGGCATCAAATGCTCGCCGCATTACGGCATGGGCATGGTGATGTTGATCAAGGTGGGTGAGGCGGCCTTGCCGCAGAGCTACAAAACCGTGGATGTGCCCGGTCGCGCGAAGCCCCGCTTCGAGGAATTCTTCGAGCGGGCGGAAAAATGAGGTGCCGGCGCTGAGTTCTCTGCCGTCATGCCGGACTAGATCCGGCATCCAGCCACGGCGCGTCAGCGTCGTGAGGAAAGTCTTTCGCGATTAGTGACTTGATCGCGCTGGACCCCGAATCTAGTCCGGGGTGATGGAGTACTCGCCCGGCTTAACCGCACAGACCGCATAACGGTGCTGCAGGCCGCGCAAAATGCCCTTCAAGAGGCTGAAATTCTTCGCCTGGGCGCGATGAATCGCCTGAAGCTGCTGATCGATTGCGACGGGCTCGAACCCCGTTTTGCGCAGAAGTGCGGCGACATCGCCGGCCCTTGCGCCCTTTGAAAAATAGACCCGCGAGAGAATGCTGTTGAATGTATTTTCCGGATCCGCCGGCCTGTGCGGCTGGTCGGGTTTCACAAGGCCGATATTTTCCAGACCGGCAGCCAGTTTCTTGACCAGTTTTTCGCGCCAGCCGGTATTGACGAAATCACCGTCGACGATCAGAAGCCGCCCGCCCGGTTTCAATACGCGGAACCATTCGGCAAAACTCGCCTGCGGGTCCACCAGCGTCCAGACCAGATGGCGCGTGATGATGACATCGGCGCTTTCGCCCGGCTCCATCGTGTTTTCGGCATCGCCGACGAAAAAGCGAATGTTGCGACCGCGGCTTTTCGCTTTTTCCCTGGCAAGCGCCAGCATGGTTTCCGACCAGTCCATGCCGGTAACCTGAAAACCGAGATCGTCCATCAGATGCGAGATGACGCCGGTTCCGCTGGCGAGATCAAGCGCCTTGCGGCCTTCACCCTGTCCCAGATGCTTCAAAACCAGCGCATGCCAGGCGGCGCGCTCCTCTTCCGAGAAAATTTCATGTCCTGGCGAAAGGTCGAAGGTTGCGGCGCGGCCGGACCAATAAGCCTTGATTTCGTCTCTCAGGCTGTCGTTTTTACCATACTGGATAGTGTCGATCATTAGACTTCAACTCATACGCCGGTCAGTTGAGAACGGCTCTAAAACATAAAACTTGACTAGTATAGTCAGAAAATCATACAGCCGCGCCAGTCAACACTGGAGAGCAATATCCGATGCGCATCTCAGCCAAATCTGCGGCACTTGCCCTTGGCCTTCTCGTCTCCGCCGCCTGGCCGGCATTTGCCGAAAAGGTCACCGTCAAGGATGTGACGGGCCGGGATGTCGAAGTCAACGTCCCTGTTTCGCATATTATCCTCGGCGAAGGTCGGCAGATCTATTTCCTGGCGGCGCTCGACAAGGACAACCCTTTCCAGCACGTGGTCGGCTGGCGGGACGATCTGGCGAAAGCCGATCCGGAAACCTATGACGCCTATATCTCCAAATATCCAGAAATCGCCAAGCTCCCGACCTTCGGCGGCATGAAGGATGGCACTTTCGACATCGAACAGGCGGTTTCACTGAAGCCGGACGTAATCCTGATGAATATCGACGCCAAGACGGCGACGGAAGAGGCGGGATACATTGAAAAGCTCGCCAAGGTCGGCATTCCCTTGGTCTATGTCGATTTCCGTGAAAAGCCGATGGAAAATACCGAGCCAAGCATGCGCCTGATGGGCAAGCTGACCGGCAAGGAAAAGGTTGCCGAGGACTTCATCAAGTTCCGCGCCGATTCCATCGCCAGGGTCACCGATACGCTTGAAAAGGCCAATCCGAAGAAACCTGTCGTGTTCATCGAGCGCGCCGGCGGTTATTCCGACGATTGCTGCATGTCCTTCGGCAACGAGAATTTCGGCAAGATGGTGGAACTTGCCGGCGGCATCAACATGGCAAAGGGCATCATTCCCGGCACCTTCGGAACCGTTAATCCGGAACAGATCATCGCGTCCAATCCGGAGCAGATCATCATCACCGGCGGTAACTGGAACGGTTATGTTCCGGGCGGCAACTGGGTCGGCGTCGGTTATGGCGCGGATGTGATGGAAGCACACCGGAAGCTGGAAAACCTGACCAAGCGCCCGGCCTTTACCGGCGTGCAGGCGGTGAAGGACGGCAATGTCCATGCCATCTGGCACCAGTTCTACAACAATCCCTACCAGTTCGTGGCCATTCAGGAAATTGCCAAGTGGCTGCATCCGGACCTGTTTAAGGATCTCGATCCCGAGGCAACTTTCAAGGAATTGCATGCCCGCTTCCTGCCGCTTGATTACAAGCCCGGCTACTTCGTTTCGCTGAAAGACGCGAAATAAGACAGGGACGGTGAAGAGGAGCGCCGTCTGATCCATGGATGAAGCCGCAGCCATGCGGCTTCATCATTTGCTTTTGGAACTCAATGAGGACTTCTCATGCGGCTCAACGCTCTCAGGCATCTTGCGGTGCTGGCTTTCTCTCTTCTCGCTATGCCCGCTTTGGCAGCGGAGATCACCGACGTCACCGGACGCAAGGTCGAGCTGGATCTGCCGGCCAAGCGTGTCCTCGTCGGCGAGGCACGCCAGATTCATGTTATCGCGACGCTCAAGGGCGACCAGACTTTCGACAACATCGTCGGCTGGCGTGATGATCTTCTCAAGAAAGACCCCGACAGCTACACGGCCTATGTGAAACGTTTTCCGCAGATCGAAAAACTGCCGCGTTTCGGTTATCTGCCGCAGGGCGACTTCAGCCTGGAAACGGCGATCACCCTTTCGCCTGATGTCATTACCCTCAATCTGGAAACAGAAAAAACCGCCAAGGAAAGCGGCTTCGAAGAGAAGGCTGCCGCCGCCGGCATCAAGATCGTCTATCTCGATTTCCGCATCGATCCCGACAGGAACAGCGAAGCTTCGATTGAAATTCTCGGAAAACTGTTTGGTGCTGAAGAGCGCGCCAGGGAATTCATTGCCTATCGCCGCGCGGAAATCGCCCGCGTGACAGACCGGATTGCCAGCGCCAGAGACCTGAAGCGTCCGAACGTCTTCATCGAGCGCTCGCCCGGCATTTCCGGCGAGAACAATTGCTGCCGCACCTTTGGACCGGCCAATTTTGGTGCGATGGTTGATCTGGCTGGCGGCCACAATATTGCTGACGGTATCATCAAGACGACCTTTGGCGATCTCAATCCAGAGCAGCTCGTCGTTGCCGATCCGGACCACATCATCGTCACCGGCTCGAACTGGGCGGCGGAATCCGACATCAACCAGTTCGTTCCCCTTGGGCTTGGCGCAGACATGGCGCTCTCGCGCGAACGGCTCGCCGGTCTCATGAAGCGTACGCCGTTTCCGGAATTGAAGGCTGTCAAGCAGGGCAATGTCCACGCCGTCTGGCACCAGTTCTACGGTGCTCCCTATGAGTTCCTGCCGATCCAGCAATTCGCCAAGTGGTTCCATCCCGATCTTTTTGCCGATCTCGATCCGGAAAAGAACTTTGAGGAATTTTACCGGAAATTCCTCCCCGTGACCTATAAGCCGGGCTATTTCGCCTCCCTCGAAAAAGGTACGACTGAATGACTTCGTTGAATGAAGACGCCATTGGCGTGAGCGGGCGCGATCAATATCGCGCCCTTGCCGCTCGAAGGATCGTCATTCTGTTCGGGCTTTTTATCGCCCTGTGTTTCAGCATGGCCGCCGACATGGCGCTCGGCCCGGCGCGCTATACGATCTCCGAAGTTCTGGCGACCATTGCCGATCCGGCTGCTGCCGCAAACCAGCTTCGGGTGGTGATCTGGGATATCCGCATGCCCATCGCGCTTATGGCGGTCACCGTTGGTGCATCCCTGTCGGTTGCGGGCGCGCAGATGCAGACCATCCTGTCCAACCCGCTTGCGAGCCCTTTCACGCTTGGCATTTCGGCGGCTGCAAGTTTCGGTGCCGCACTGGCCCTTGTCGGCGGCGTGGCGATTTTTCCAGGCGCCGTGCATTACATGGTGCCGATCAACGCCTTCATCATGGCCATGGTCGCGGCTCTCTTCATCCATTTCGCCTCGACGATGCGCGGCGTGACCGTGGAGACAATCGTTCTCCTCGGCATCGCGCTGGTTTTCACCTTTAATGCGGCCCTGTCGCTGCTGGAGTATCTGGCCTCCGAACAGGCGCTGGCCGCCGTCGTGTTCTGGACCATGGGCAGCCTGACGAAGGCGACGTGGGAAAAGGTCTATATTACTGCTGCCATTCTCGTCATCACCGTGCCGATGTTCATGCGCAATGCCTGGGCGCTGACCGCACTCCGGCTGGGCGACGACAAGGCGGCGAGCATGGGCATCAATGTCCGGCGGCTGCGGTTGACGACCATGCTGACGGTCAGCCTTCTGGCGGCCATTCCGGTCTCCTTTGTCGGCACAATCGGTTTCGTCGGGCTGGTCGGTCCGCACATCGCCCGCATGGTGGTGGGCGAGGATCAGCGCTTCTTCCTGCCCGGCTCGGTGATCTGTGGCGCGCTGCTTCTGTCGGCCACCTCGGTCATCAGCAAAATCCTCATTCCCGGTGCAATTCTGCCGATCGGGGTCATCACGGCGCTTGTCGGCGTACCGTTCTTTTTCGCGCTTATTTTCGGCAACAGGAGACGCGCATGGTAGCGCTCGCACTGAAGGATGTCGGCGCCGCCTATGGGCGCACCACCGTTCTCTCCAAGGTCGGCATTGATACGCTGGAAAGCGGCAGCGTGACGGCGGTCATCGGCCCGAACGCCGCCGGCAAGTCGACGCTTTTCAAGCGCATCGCCAGCCTGATTTCGGGTCCCGGACTGGTCGAACTCTCCGATACGGCGCGCGGTAAGCGCGCTATCTGCTACATGCCGCAGGATACCGGCGCCAATGCCGTGCTGACGGTTTATGAATCCGTGCTGCTTTCCGCCAAGCAGGGCGGCGGCTGGCGTGTTCATGACGACGAGCTGTTCGAGATCGACGCCATTCTCAAGGCGCTGAAAATCCACGATCTCGCCTTTCGCGGCCTTGGCGAACTGTCAGGTGGCCAGCGACAGCTGGTGTCGCTGGCGCAAGCGCTGGCGCGCAAGCCGGAGGTGCTGTTGATGGACGAGCCGACATCCGCGCTCGATCTTCACCGGCAGATCGAGGTTCTGGGCTTCGTCACCGATCTTGCCCAGAAGACCGGCATGATCGTGCTGATCGCCCTGCACGATCTCAATCACGCACTTCGTTATTGCGAGAATACAATGGTAATCGCCCGCGGCGAAATGGTGGTGAGCGGCAGCACCGAGGCGGTGATTACCTCGGCGATGCTGCGCGATATTTATCGCATCGATGCGCGTATCGAACCCTGTTCGCAGGGCAGGCCGATGGTCATCGTAGACGGGGCTATCTGACGGATGAGGACCCGGCCGCATCCGCTGTCGGGTCTGATTTCCAAAGCCTCGGGCGCATCGTGCGCTGGCTGTGGCGCGAGCGGTGCTCGCACAAATTCTTGATAATTATAGTCATGAAATATCTGTTCGGTCCGCAGTTTGAATGCTAGAGGTTTGAGCGGAAAACTGCGTTGTCATTTTGGGGCTGGCAGTGTCGTTGATCCTCCAGATTTCTCTCGGTTGAGACATGGGCATACGGGAAGATGACAAGCGTTATAACGCTTACGTCGCGCATAGGGTCGACCTGATCAAATACGCCACCCTGATTTTGGGGTCGCGGGCGGATGCGGAAGACGTGGTTCAGGAAGCATTCCTGAAATTCGTTCCCGAAGCCTCCGGCAATCCTTCCAACCTCAAATCCTATCTTTTCCGCATCGTTCGCAATCTTGCTCTCGACAATCGCCGGCGCAATCGGCAAGACCTGCGGGAGCGACCGGATGACACCCCCTTCTGGGGCGTGCCGCAGGATCATGGCACGCCGGAGGAGCATGCGCTCTTCTGCGATGAAGTCCGGCAGATGCAGACTATTTTGGCGGCCCTGCCGGTGCAGGCGCGCGTGGCGTTGGAAATGCACAGATTCGGTGGTTACAATATGGAAGAGATCGCCCGTCACCTCGGCGTGTCCGTGGCCAGCGCTCATCGTCTGATCAAGGGTAGCATTGCCGCGATTACCAAAGAAATGAAGTGAAAAACCCCTGATTGCCCCATCTCGTGAAAAAAATCTTTTCGTCAAACGTCTATATAGCAACGCGGAAGACGAGGCGGCTATTGCGCCTTGCAAAGGAACTGGCCCGGTTCAATGACCATTGATCCAGATAAGAAAATAGAATTGCCGACCGGGAAGGCGGAAGAGGCGGCCGACTGGCTTCTGCGCCTGCATGCGGGATCGGCAGAGCCGCGGCTGAAGGCCGAATTCGATCGATGGCTCGCCGCATCGCCGGCAAACAGGCTTGCCTGGGAGCGGACGTGCAAGACCTGGCGCAACCTCGGCCTGGTCGAACCGGCTCTCAAGAACCTCTGGGAAGACGCACCACATCTGCCGGCCAAGGCCGAAAAACCGGTATCGCGGCGGCGCTTGTCCGTTCGCCATTATGCCGGCATGGCGATGGCTGCGGCGTCACTCTGTCTTGCGGTGCTGTTCGTGCCCGCGTTCTTCATCCGCATCGAGGCCGATTATCAGACCAGCACCGCCGAAAGCCGCACCATAACCCTCGAAGACGGCAGCCGGGTGCAGCTTGCCGCTGCGAGCGCCCTTTCCACCGATTTCACCGATGGCCGCCGCAACGTGAAGGTGCTGAAGGGCGAGGCCTTTTTTGATGTCGTGCCGGACAGCGCGCGATCCTTTGTGGTGGAGGCGAAAAACGTCACCGTTGAGGTGCTGGGCACTGCTTTCGATGTCGATCTGACCGATGGCGTAACACAGGTCGCGCTTGCGCATGGTTCCGTGGAAGCCTCCTTCCGCAATGCGGCGTCAACGCGACTTGTTCCGGGCGAGATGTTGATTGTCGACGCCTCCGGCGCGATCCGAAAGGAAAACGTGTCCGTGGAGGATATTGGCGGCTGGCGTAACGGCGAGCTCTATGTGGTTGATGCGACGATCGGCTCGGTCGTGGAGCAGATACAGCGCTATCATCCGGCATGGCTGACGATGGCGGACAAGAGGCTGGCTGAGCAGCGGGTGACGGGTTTTTACGATCTTCGCGATCCGGACCGCGCGCTGGAAGCCTTGGTGGAACCTTATAACGGCAAGGTGCATGCGATTGGCGGCAGCGCCCGCATCATCACCCGTTTCTGAAACAGTTGGATACAAAAAATCATATTTATTTTCAGTAATTTATAAAATTTCTCCCGAAAGCCTGAAAAAAATTGCCGCGGCAATCGTCTTTTTGTTGAGTAATCCGGTCAAGATATTTCCGGAGAGAAAGACAGGAAGACGAAAGCAATATGCGCTGCCACATACGTATGAACGGTTCAGGGAAAAAAGCGGGGAAGCGGGCACGCAGAACCGTGCTTTTGGCGACGACGGCAGTCGTCGTTTCAATCTCGATGCCGGTTTTTGCGCAGACCGGGCCCAACGCCGCCAATAGCCAAGGCCCGAGCGGCGAGCAGGGTGCAACGCGGCCCTTTAACATTCCCGCCCAGTCGCTGTCCTCCGTCGTGGGTGCTTTCGGACGCCAATCCGGGCTCCAGGTCACGCTTGCCACACCATCGGCCGGCAATGTGCGCACCAATGCCGTCACCGGCAGTTTCACGGTGCGGGAGGCGCTGTCCCGGCTTCTGGCCGGCACCGGCGTTAATTTCCGGATTGCTGGAAACGGCAGAACCGTCATCATCGGCACAGGGCAGGGCGCCGCAGACCTTTCCGGGGCGGAAGGCACGACCGTTCTGGAAGAAATTACCGTGACCGGCAAGACGGGACGCAATTCCATCGCCGGTGCCGGTTATCAGGGGACGCCCGACTGGGTTTATGAAACCCCCGCCAGCGTCAGCGTCGTCAGCCGCCAGGCGATACAGTCCGCCGGCGTGCGCAACACACGCGATGTCTTCAATCGCGTATCGGGCGTTTACGCCGGTGAAGGCAACGGCAGTTTCCCGACCGTTTCACCCAATGTGCGCGGCTTGCAGGAAAGCGGCCGCGTGGTCGTCTCCATCGACGGGGCGCGACAGAATGCGCAGCGTGGTTTCAGCACCGGTGGCGCCTCGATTTATTCTGCCAATAACGGCCAGGCCTATGTGGATGTGGCCTTCATCCGCGCCGTCGAGGTGGAAAAAATGACCAACGCCACATCCGGCAATGCCGGTTCGCTGGGCGGAAAAGTTGAGTTTCGAACCGTCAGCGCCGCCGATCTCATCCCTGAGGGTGCAAACAACGGCGGAGAGGTGAACGTTTCCCGCGGCACCAATGGTTACGATTTTCAGGGTTCGGTTCTGGCTGCTGTTCGAGAGCCGGATGGCCCCCTCTCCTTCGTTGCCGGTTACAGCCGCACGATCATGGATGAATACAGGATCGGCACCAGAGGCGAGGCGCGAAGCACCGCATTGACGATGAAGGACCTGCTCGGCCGCGACGGCTGGTCGAGTTTTTTCAAGGGGGAAGGTGATTTCGGTGATGTGAAGGCGTCGCTGTCATGGATGCACCAGCAGAATGACTTCGTTCAGGGTGCCGCCGAACAGATAGACCGGGAGAGCGTGCGTAACGACAGCATTGTTGCCAAGCTGGACTGGGATCCTGAAAGCGAACTCATAGACTTCAAGTCGTCGCTGTGGCTGAACGACAATATGACGCACGAGTTGCGATCGGCGCGCAAAGGATATGCTGTTGAAACGAACCTTGATATGGGCCTGCGCAGTTTCGGCGGCAGTGTCGAAAACACTAGTCGCTTCGATACGAAGGCCGGTGCGCTCAGCCTGAACTACGGTGCGGAAGCTTTCAGGGACATTTCCTCATCGGTTGCTACAAGTGCTGCCATCGCGAACAATCCCGCCTTTGCCAGCAGCTACACCGCTTTCAGCCCGCCCGGGCGGCGTGATGTCGCAAGCCTGTTTTTAAACGGTGAACTTGAGCCTGCGGACTGGATAGTGATAAGCGGCGGCGTACGGTACGACTGGTCGCGTCTGAAGGGCAAGTCGACATATTACGATGAAATTTCGTATTTGAGCACGATCACCGTTGCATGTGATCCGATTGGAAACAACTACACAGCATCTCAATATTATTACGCTGTTTTCCTTCCGCAGAATCCCGGCACCAATATTACCGAGGCGAGGTTTCTTAGCCGGGTCTGGAGCACAGTTTCTTCCAGCTGTATGCCGGGAACCGGGCCATCGGCTACGCGATACGATCCCGTCACCGAAAATCCCGCCTATGAGATGGATATCGACCGTACCTATAGTGCTTGGCTGCCCTCCGCCACGATAGAATTCAAGCCGTTCGACTGGTTCCGCCCCTATGTGAGCTATTCCCAGAGCTTGCGTCCGCCAACAACTCTTGAGGCTTTTTTCGCCGGTGCGCGTCCAGGGGATTCCGTTGGCTACGAGTATGCGCCGAACCAATTTCTGAGAGCCGAAAAAGCCACAACCTATGAAATCGGCGCGAATATGAGTTTCGACGGTGTGCTGCTGGACCACGATTCCGTGCGCATCAAAATGGCCGCCTTTCGCCGTGAGGTGAAGGATTACATCGCTCTCGGTTATCTCGTCACGGATCAGGTGGCGAACCGTACCTATACCAGCTTCGTCAATCTCGACGGCACGACCTACATGCGCGGGCTCGAATTCGAGGGCAATTATGATGCGCGGAGCTTTTGGCTGGGTGGCTCGGCGACGTTGCTGAAGACCGACTGGCCGGACAAAACACAGGTCTTTTCCAATGGCACGACCACGACAAGCGGCGAAATCGTCGCATGGCCAGGCGACGTCGCACCGAAGGTGAAGCTCACGCTCGATGGAGGAATGCGTTTCTTAGACGAAAAACTCTCTCTGGGAGCACGGCTCAACCATGTCACGCCGACACAGTCACGCACGCTCGATACGGAGGGCAATCTGCGCGAGGTGACCGATCCCTACACGACGGTGGATCTCTATGGTTCCTATGCCTTCAACGACAAGGCGACACTTCGTTTCGCCGTCAACAATCTGACGGACCGCAAATATATTCCGGCCACAAGCGCCTACACCGCGCCGGGCCGCACCTTTATCGCGACGATGAACGTGAAGTTTTGATGCGCGGAAGAAACTCTCCGGGCTGGGTTGCAGCCCCTCCCGGAGATGAAACGCCTTCGTCTCATGACAAAGGCATCCCTATTGGCCAGCAAAGGAGTACACTCATGGCTACCACAATTCAACTGACGCAGTCTTCCTCCGACCTGATCGGCTACCTCAACGGTTGGACGAGCGGTTTCGGTTCGACCTATGGTGCGTTCTACGACGCTCAGACCAGCTCTCTCGCCACGACCACCATCGATCCGAATACCACCTATGAGGCTTGGGGCGATGGCAGCAACGGCGGCAAGGGCATCGTCATGAGCGGCGCTCTGCAGTACTCCCAGGGCAACCTGACGGGTTCAGTCGACAGCATCGTTCTGGGTACCGGCTACAGCCAGTCCACCAGCGGCATCGCCGTCAGCCAGCAGGAACTGCTGATCGATCCCGACGGCTCCTACTCGCTCGCAGGCGCGCGCGATCTGCTTGACCTCGCCGTTTACCAGCTTGCGCGCTTCGGCTCGCTGGCCGGTTTCTATGACTACTTCGCTGCCACTGGCACTGTGATCGAGGATACCGCGTCTTCGAACACGCTGACCGGTTTTGCCGGCGCTGATACATTTGTGTTCTCGGGTGGTAACGATATCGTAACCGCAGGACCAACCGGCACCTATGGTTATCAGGATGGTACTGATAAGCTTGATGTATCCGGTTGGGGCTCGACCTCGGTCGCTGACCTGTTCTGGTATAACCTCAACGGCAATGCGGTGGTAGAATCTGACTCCAACGCGTCAGTTTCGATCACACTCGTCGGCGTCGATGCAAGCGTACTCGACGCATCGGACTTCATTTTCGCCAGCGCATCGGCGCTTGCCGCGTAAAGGAAAATCAGGCTGTGGGCTTTCAAAACCACCAGCAGACACCGCCGCAGTCCCTCACTGCGGCGGTTGTTTCGCCCCTTAAAAGCACATTTCTCGGCGTTGCGCTCGTCAGTGGCGTGGTCAATATACTCGCGCTCACGTCGCCCCTGTTCATGCTGCAGGTCTATGACCGGGTGCTGGCGAGCGGCAGCCTGCCGACGCTGGTCGGGCTCGCCCTTCTTGCGCTCGGTCTCTATGGCTTCCAGTGCCTGCTCGATATCATCCGCGCCCGCGTTCTGATCCGCATCGGCGAAGATTTCGACATGCGCTACTCCGGCCGGGTGCATGATGCGGTGGTGCGGCTTCCGCTCGTCAACCGCATGCCGGGTGACGGTCTGCAGCCGCTGCGCGATCTCGACAATGTGCGCGGTTTTCTGTCCGGCACGGGGCCGACCGCCTTTTTCGATCTGCCGTGGATGCCGCTCTATCTCGGCATATGTTTTCTGTTTCATTTCTGGATCGGTGTGACGGCCCTTGCCGGCGCCATTCTGCTCATATCCCTGACTATTCTGACCAATATCTTTTCCCAGAAGCCGATTCGCGACACCATGGTCGAAAACATGGCGCGCAATCGGCAGCTGGAAGCCTCGCGCCGCAACGCCGAGGTCGTCCAGGCTATGGGGCTTGCAGGCCGGCTCGGCAAACGCTGGCAAATCGCCAACGAGGCCTATCTTGCCGCCAACCGCAAGGCAGGCGATGTGGCCGGTGGCCTCGGCAATATTGCGAAATCCCTGCGGGTCGTGCTGCAATCGGCCATTCTCGCGGTCGGCGCATGGCTGGTCATCCAGCAGGAGGCCTCAGGCGGCGTGATGATCGCAAGCTCGATCATGATGGGTCGGGCGCTCGCGCCCGTCGATCTGGCGATTTCCAACTGGAAATCCTTCGTGGCGGCCCGGCAGAGCTGGGCGCGGCTGAAAGAGCTTTTCGCGCAGATGCCGGCCACGGCCGCAGCAATGGCTCTGCCGAAGCCCGAGAAGGAACTGAGGGTCGAAAACGTTACCATCGTTCCGCCGGGGGAGAGAAAGCCGACCGTTGCGGGACTTGGTTTTGTCGTGACCGCCGGAAACGCGCTCGGCGTCATCGGCCCGTCCGGCTCGGGCAAATCCACCCTTTCGCGCATTCTCACCGGTGCCTGGATGCCGGCCGCCGGCAAGGTGCGGCTCGATGGCGCGAGCTTTGATCAATGGGATCGCGAAGCCCTCGGCCGCCACATCGGTTATCTGCCGCAGGGCGTGGAGCTTTTCGACGGCACGATCGGCGAAAACATTTCCCGTTTCGAGGACAACCCCGATCCCGAGGCCATCATCACGGCGGCGAAAGCCGCGGGTGCCCACGAACTGATCCTGCGCTTCGAGAAGGGTTACGACAGCGACATAGGTGAAGCCGGCTCCGCGCTTTCGGCAGGACAGCGCCAGCGCATCGGTCTTGCCCGTGCGCTTTATGGCGATCCTTTCATTGTGGTGCTGGACGAGCCGAACGCCAATCTCGATGCGGAAGGCGAAGCGGCCGTCGTCAGGGCGATTGCGTCGGTCAAGGCGCGCAACGGCATCGCCGTTGTCGTTGCGCATCGGCCGAGCGCGATCGGTGCCGTCGATTTCATTTTGATGATGGAGGAGGGGCGGATGAAAGCCTTCGGCCCGCGCGACGAGGTGCTGTCGAAAGTACTGCGCGCGCCAAACGGGCAGGGGGTCAAGGGTTTTACCGCCTCCGCCCAAACGATTTCGCCGCTGCGCGTCGTCGCCAACACCAAACCCCAGGCGGTGGCGCTGGAAGACGCTGCAGACGTGCGCCAGGAAGGGGATACGGATGTCAAAAACTGACCAGCGCACCGAGGTGTCCCGCTCCATTCGCAAACATCTTCTTGCTGGCCTTGCCGCGAGTGTCGCGCTGCTGGCCGGTGTCGGCGGATGGGCCGCAACGACCAATCTTGCCGGCGCGGTCGTTGCGTCCGGGCATCTGGTCGTGGATTCCTACAGCAAGAAAGTGCAGCACCCCAAAGGTGGCGTCGTCGGCGAAATTCTGGTGAGCGAGGGTGACAGGGTCAAGGCCGGCGATGTCGTCATGCGTTTCGACGCGACCCAGACCCGCGCCAATCTCGCCATCGTCACCAAGCGACTGGATGAGCTCAGCGCACGCATGGCAAGGCTGGAAGCCGAGCGTGACGATCTGGCGGAACTCACTTTTCCGCAGGCTCTTGTCGCGCGCAAGGACGATCCGGATGTCGCTTCCGCCATGCGCAGCGAAACCAAGCTGTTCGAATTCCGCAAATCTTATCGCGAGGGGCGCAAAGCGCAGCTATCCGAGCGCATCACCCAGTTCGAGCACGAGATTGAAGGCCTGAAGGCGCAGGAGGTTGCCTATGACAATGGCCTTGCCGTTCTGCAGGCCGAGATCATCTCGCAGAAATCCCTCCGGGAACAGGGTGTCGTCTCCGTGCAGCGGCTGAACAGCCTGCAGACCCAGGCCGCGACATTTGGCGGCGAGCGTGGCGAAAAAATCGCCTATCAGGCGCAGACGGCAGGCCGGA
The DNA here is from genome assembly GCF_010669145.1 of Rhizobium oryzihabitans. Classification (NCBI taxonomy): domain Bacteria; kingdom Pseudomonadati; phylum Pseudomonadota; class Alphaproteobacteria; order Hyphomicrobiales; family Rhizobiaceae; genus Rhizobium; species Rhizobium oryzihabitans. Next base: position 439,693 of record NZ_CP048635.1, on the reverse strand, counting down.
TCACCGAGACGAAACTGCAAATTCTCCAGATCGATCAGGAACTGCGCACCGAGGTCGGGCGCGAACTTCGCGAGATACAGGCCCAGATGGGCGAATATGTCGAGCGCAAGGTGGCTGCCGAGGACGAGCTGAAACGTATCGATATCATCGCGCCGCAATCTGGCATGGTGCATGAAATGGCGGTGCATACCGTGGGCGGCGTGGTGACACCCGCCGATCCGATCATGCTCATCGTGCCCGACGGAGATGAGCTGGCGCTGGAGGTGCAGATCGTACCGAAGGATATCGACCAGCTGCAGCTGGGGCAAAAAGCCATGCTGCGCATGACAGCCTTCAACCAGCGCGTCACGCCGGAACTGGAAGGCCATGTCAGTCGCATCGCGGCGGATATCACCACCGATCAGCGCACTGGTCTGTCCTATTATCTGGCGAGGATTTCCGTGCCGGTTACCGAGCGGGAAAAGCTTAACAATGCGCCGCTGGTGCCGGGCATGCCTGCCGAAGCCTTCATTCAGACCAGCGAAAGGACAGCATTGTCCTATATCGCCAAGCCGCTGACGGACCAGATCAGCCGCGCCTTCCGGGAGGACTGAAGCTTCAGGCAGACAGCGGACGGGTCATGCCCCGTCCGCAAAGCGGAAGGCCGGAAAACCCTGAACATCGGCCGGAATGGCCCAGACGCCGCCGGAATGGGGAAAGCGCGTGCGGGTCTCCTCACTCATCTTGTTTCCGTGTGAGGTGACGAACAGGGTCCGGAAATCCTCGCCACCAAAACAGGACATGGTGGGATGCGGCACCGGCATCCGGATTTTATTGAATGGCTTGCCGTCATCATCGTAAACATTCAGCACGCCAGCGGAAACGCCGGCGCTCCAGTACCTGCCGGCGCCATCCACGCAGCCGCCGTCCGGACGGCCATCTTCTTCGGTCGGCCGGGCGATGATCCGGCCGTCGTCGAAAGCGCCGGTCTCTTTGTCGAAGCGTCGCCTGCGGATCCATTGCTGAACGGAATCGCTGTGCCACATCACCGATCCGTCGGCGGAAAAGGCGAGGCCGTTGGGACAGGTCAGCCCCGTTTCCATAAGGCGGATGTCGTTTGCGGTGACCCGCCACAATTGACCTTTCGGCCTTATCTCGCTGAACGGGCCGCCATCCATGGTGCCCACCCAGAATGCGCCGTCCGGGCCGACACGGCCATCATTCAGCCGGCAGGGCAGGGCATCGGGCGCGGGTATGGTAACGAGCGTTTGCACCGTGTCGCTTTCAGGATCAACCAGCAGGATCTGCATTCCACATGCGACGATCAGCCTGCCGCTTTCACAAAGGCCAAGACAGGAGACGGTGTCCGCAAGGGTGCATGTCCAGTATGTCCGGCTGGAAGGGGCGAAGGAATGGAGCTTTTTCTCCACGATATCGCACCAGAAAAGGGCTTGTCGCCGTTCGTCCCATACGGGGGATTCCGCAAGCGTGCCGATCACGTCGCAGAAAAGTTCCGCCTGCCCCAAATTCCGCATCATCTCTGCCATTGTGCTTTCAATTCGTCCGGTCTGATCTTCGAAGGCTTTTGCCGCTAGTCGAAATATTCGCGGTGAGCCTCGTATATTTGCGACAAAATGCCAAGGACACGTCGCAGATGCTGGCGCAGCCATTCCACGGCGCGCTCTTCATCCCTAGCCTTGACTGCGTCGTAGACAGCCTCGTGTTCGGAAAGCAGACGGGCCATATGGGCCTCATCGGTTATGGCGAGCACCCGCAACCGGTCCAGTGCCGCCTTTTCCCGCATCAGCAGTATTTCCAGACGGTCAAGACCGGTGGCGGCGGCCAGCGCGCTGTGAAACTGATCGTCATGCAGGCGGAACGCTTTTCTGTCGCCGTCCACGATCGCCTGGCGCTGGGCGGCAAGAGCCTGTTCGATGTCGCGCATTGCGCGGGCGGACAGGTCCATCTGGCAAAGCCTGCGAATGGCGGCCACTTCCAGCGCCTCGCGGATGAACTGGGCGCTTCTGATCTGCTGTTCCGATAGTTTGGAGACGTACGTTCCCCGGCTCGGCAGGGTGACAATCAACCCGTCATCGCGAAGACGGCTTAATGCCTCGCGAACAGGCGTGCGGCTGGAATTGAAAAGCTGGCCGATATCGTTTTCCGACACGGCCTGACCCGGTGCAAGCTGTCTTGCGAGGATGGCGCCCTTCAGCGCGGCATAGATCTGGTCCACCGCGGGACGGTTCAAATCCAGCGGCTCCATCTCCGGGGTCGGGCGCTCTGTCGTCAGGCCTTTTCGCATTTTTCCCCCTGCTTCCGGCAATTCTCATAATCCTGTTTACCGGAATGCAAATTTATTGACAACCGGCATACCGGTATGCACTTTTACCGCCAAGCGTGGGTTGGGAGGCTCGCGGTCATGCGGACAGGCAAAACTTTTGTCATTGTTGGTGCGGGAATGGTGGCCAGAACCCATGTGCTGGCAGCGGCCGCCTGTGCCGATAAAATGACGCTCAAGGGACTTGTCGATGGCGGCTCCGGGCGGGCGGCGCGCCTTGCAGAAGAGGCATCCAAACTTGTCGGGAATGATGTCGCCGTCTATCGATCCATTGAGGAGGTCGCCGACGATCCCGAGGTGGATTTTGCCATTGTTGCGACACCGCCGAACGCCCGCGCAAGCGTGGTCCATCCGCTAGCAAGTGCCGGCAAACATATCCTTCTCGAAAAGCCGGTTGCCCGCACCACAGCGGAGGCTGAGGAAGTTGTCGCTTTCTGCCGCAGCGCCGGCGTCACGCTCGGCATTGTTTTCCAGCACCGCATGCGGGCTGCATCCCTGAAAGCGAATGAGCTTGTTGCCGGCGGCACACTCAGTGCACTCGGTGTCTGCGAGATTTCCGTGCCCTGGTGGCGCACCCAAGCCTATTATGACGAGCCGGGGCGCGGAACGCGGGAGCGGGATGGCGGCGGCGTTCTGATATCGCAGGCAATCCATACGATCGATCTGGCGCTCAGCCTTGCCGGTCCGGTCGCACGGGTGCAGGCCATGGCGGCAACGACGCGGTTTCACAGGATGGAGACGGAGGATTTCGTCTCTGCCGGGCTGCGTTTCGAAAACGGTGCCGTAGGTTCACTGGTGGCAAGTACCGCCAGTTTTCCCGGCGGGGCGGAAACAATTACCCTGCATTTTGAAAAGGCAAGTCTGAGACTCGCTTCCGGCGTGCTGCATGTGGACTGGAGGGACGGGCGCAGCGAGGCTTTTGGCGGTGCCGCGTCCGGCACCGGTGGTGGCGCCGATCCCATGGCTTTCACCCATGAATGGCATCAGGCTGTCCTTGAGGATTTCGTCGATGCCCTCGTTTCGGAGCGTGAGCCGGTGGTGACCGGTAAGGCCGCGCTCCATTCTCACCGACTGATCGATGCAATCGTCAAATCCGCCGAAGGCGGCAAGGAAGTGGAACTGCGCAATGACTAAACCAATCAAATTTGCGGCTCTCGGTATCGAGCACCGGCATATTTTTGGCATGTCACAGAACATGCTGAATGCCGGGGCGGAATTTGCCGGCTGGTGGACGGAGGGCGAACCAGAAGTCGTGGAAGGTTTCCTGAAACGGTTCCCCGATGTTCCCCGCATGACGAGCGTTGAAGACGTGCTTGCCGACCCGACCATCGACCTCGTCCTGATCGCCGATGTTCCGAAGAACCGTGCCGATCTCGCTATCCGTGCCATGGATGCGGGCAAGGATGTGATGTCGGACAAGCCGGGATGCACGACACTCGCGCAACTGGAACGTCTGCGCGAGGCCGTTGCCCGGACCAAACGCATCTGGTCGGTCAATTTTTCGGAACGTTTCGAGGTGCCAAGTGTGACAAAGGCGACGGAACTGGTGGCTGCCGGCGCCATTGGCCGGGTCGTGCAGACCATCGGAATGGGGCCGCACCGGCTCAACCGCGCGCTGCGCGCTGACTGGTTTTTCGACCGCGAAGCCTATGGTGGCATCCTGACCGATATTGCCAGCCACCAGATCGACCAGTTCATGTTCTTTACCGGCTCGACGCAGGTGGAAGTGGTTTCGGCGACGGTGGCGAATTACGCCAATCCCGGCGATCCGGGTTTGCAGGATTTCGGCGAGGTGTTGCTGCGCGGTGACCGGGGCCACGGTTACATCCGCGTCGACTGGTATACGCCCGATGCGCTGCCGACCTGGGGCGATGGCCGCCTGACCATTCTCGGAACGGAGGGCTATATCGAGCTCCGGAAATATGTCGATCTCGGCAACAAGCCGGGCACTGACCGGCTCATTCTCGTCAATGGCGACCGCTGCGAATATATCGATGCTTCCGATGCCGGTCTGCCCTATTTCGACCGCCTGTCGGCCGATATCCGCAACCGCACTGAAACCGCCATGCCGCAAGCGCATGTGTTCAAGGTTTGCGAACTCGCGCTTCAGGCGCAGGCAAAGGCCGAAGGGAGAACGGCATGATCGGCGTTGCAATCATCGGCGCCGGCATCGGCGCATTGCATCTGAAGGGGTATCGCGCACTTTCCGGGCGTTACGCGGTCAAGGCAATCTGCGATCTCGATCTGGAGCGGGCGCGCAAGCTTGCCGAGGATGATCCCTCGATAAAGGTGACCGCCAGCCTGGATGAGGTACTGGCGGATGAGAGCATTTCGCTGATCGACATATGTCTGCCGCCGCATCTGCATTTTCCGGTCGCCCTTCAGGCCCATGCCGCCGGCAAGGATGTGATCTGCGAAAAGCCGCTGGTGCGTTCGCTGGAAGAGGCGAATGCGCTGCTTCTTTCGGTGAAGAACACCGGTCGTCAGGTCTTCCCGGTTTTCCAGTATCGTTTCGGCCATGCCATGCGGCAATTGCGTGCGCTCATCGATGCCGGTCTTGCGGGGAAAGCCTTTGTCGCCAGTTCCGAAGTGCACTGGAACCGGGGCGCAGACTACTACTCCATTCCTTGGCGCGGCACATGGAAAGGCGAATGCGGCGGCGCGACCCTCGGCCATGCCATTCATGCCCATGATCTCATCTGCCATGTGCTGGGTCCCGTCGAGGAAGTATTCGCGTTTGCCGATACAAGGGTGAACACCATCGAGACCGAAGATTGCGCGGCTATCAGCCTGCGCATGAAGAGTGGGGCATTGGTCACAAGCTCCGTCACGCTCGGCGCGGGTAATGATACGTCGCGACTGCGTTTCTGTTTCGAGGGGCTGACCGCCGAAAGCGGTACCAAGCCCTATGCGCCGGCCGAAGACACCTGGCGGTTCACGGCACGCGCGCCGACGACGCAGGAGGAGATCGACGCGGTTCTGGCGAAGGTCGGCACCGGGCTGGATGGCTTTGCCGGTTTCCTCGAAGCTATCGCGGATGCGGTGGAGGGGCGCGGCGGCAATGAAGTGACCGTGGCTGACGGGTTGCGATCCATCGAACTCGTCACCGCCATCTACAAATCCGTGCGTCAGGGACAGCCTGTGCGGTTGCCGCTGACTTCCGATGACGATCTCTATAAGGGCTGGGCGCCGCAAGCGCCGGTTTTGCGGGAAGCCTGACATGACCGACAGGAAATTGAGGTCCGACCGCTGGTTCGCTCCTGACGACCTGCGCAGTTTCGGTCACCGCTCGCGCATGATGCAGCTCGGTTATGCGGAAGAGGATTTTGTCGGCAAGCCGGTTATCGGCATCCTCAACACCTGGTCGGAGCTGAATACCTGTCACGCGCATTTTCCCGAACGCGTGAAGGATGTGAAGCGCGGTGTCTTGCAGGCGGGCGGCTTCCCGGTCGAGATGCCGTCGCTTTCGGTCGATGAGAGTTTCACCAAGCCGACATCGATGCTCTACCGCAACATGCTGGCGATGGAGACGGAGGAAATGATCCGCTCTCATCCGCTGGATGGCGTGGTGCTGATGGGCGGTTGTGACAAGACGACGCCGGGCCTCGTCATGGGTGCAATCTCCGCCGGCGTGCCTATGATCTATCTGCCGGCCGGGCCGATGCTGCGCGGCAATTATGCCGGCAAGGTGCTGGGGTCTGGCTCCGACGCCTGGAAATATTGGGACGAGCGCCGGGCAGGCAATGTCAGCGATGAGGAGTGGCGTGGGCTTCAGGGCGGTATCGCCCGTTCCGCCGGCGTCTGCATGACCATGGGCACCGCATCGACCATGACGGCTATTGCCGATGCCCTGGGGCTGACCCTGCCGGGCGCGTCCTCCATTCCGGCGGTGGATGCCGAACACCAGCGCATGTCTGCCGCCTGCGGGCGCCGCATCGTGGAAATGGTGGGTGAGGATCTGACCCCGGACGGCATTCTGACGGCGGCCGCGTTCCGCAATGCCGCCATCGTCGCGATGGCGACCGGCTGTTCGACCAATGCCGTCGTGCACTTGATCGCCATGGCGCGCCGCGCCGGTGTGCCGCTGACGCTTGACGATCTGGATGAGCTTGGCCGCGTCACGCCGCTCATCGCCAATGTCCGCCCCTCCGGCAAGGATTATCTGATGGAGGACTTTTATTATGCGGGCGGTTTGCGCGCTCTGATGAAGCAGCTTGAAAGCCGGCTCGATTGTTCCGCCCTGACGGTAACGGGCCGCAGCATGGGCGAAAATCTCGAGGGCGCAAAGGTTTATAATGACGATGTGATCCGTTCACTCGACAATCCGGTTTATGCGGAAGGTTCACTCGCCGTTTTGCGCGGCAATCTCTGTCCGGATGGTGCGGTCATCAAACCCGCCGCCTGCGATCCGAAATTTCACATCCATGAAGGCCCGGCACTGGTTTTTGACAGCTATCCCGAGATGAAGGCGGCGATCGACGATGAAAATCTCGATGTGACGCCGGATCATGTGCTGGTGCTGCGCAATGCCGGTCCGCTTGGCGGCCCCGGTTTTCCCGAATGGGGCATGCTGCCGATCCCCAAGGCGCTGATCAAACAAGGCCATCGCGACATGCTGCGCATCTCCGATGCCCGCATGTCCGGCACTTCTTATGGCGCCTGCGTGCTGCATGTTGCGCCGGAGAGTTTCATCGGCGGGCCGCTCGCCTTGCTGAGGTCAGGCGATATCGTGCGGCTCGATCTGCCGCAGCGCCGCCTCGACATGTTGGTCAGCGATGAGGAAATCGCCAGCCGCCGGGCCGCCTGGCAGGCACCGCCGCCGCGTTATGAGCGCGGCTACGGCTATATCTTTTCCAAACATGTGAGCCAGGCCGATCAGGGGTGTGATTTCGACTTCCTGCAGACCGATTTCGGCCGCTCGGCCGGTGAGCCGGATATTTTTTAGGCCATGTGCCATCAAGCAGAATGACAGGAGATACTGAATGAACAACGAGACCCGTGACAAGCTGAAAACCATTTCCGTCGCCACGCTGGCGACAGCGCTTTATAAGCGCGGCCTGCGAAACCAGGTCATTCAGGGCGTGCATCCGCTCGGCTACAAGGGCACGAATATGGTCGGCCCGGCTTTCACCCTGCGTTACATGCCCGCCCGTGAGGACCGCAACCAGCTCGTCGAATTTCGCAATCCCGCCCATCCGCAACGCGTCGCCATTGAAACCTGCCCGCCGGGCCATGTGATGGTGATCGACAGCCGCAAGGATGCGAGCGCCGCCTCGGCCGGTGATATTCTGGTCACGCGCCTGATGGTTCGTGGCGGTGCGGGCATCGTGACCGATGGCGGTTTTCGTGACGCTGCAACGATTGCCGAGCTGGATATTCCGGCCTACCACACACGCCCTTCCAGCCCGACCAATCTGACCAAACACGAGGCGATCGAGATCAACGGCCCGATCGGCTGCGGTGACGCGCCGGTCTTTCCCGGCGACATCATCGTTGGCGACGCCGATTGCGTCATCGTCATTCCCGCCGGCATTGCCGACGAGATTGCCACCGAGGCGGTGGAAATGACGACTTATGAGGATTTCGTCGTGGAGCAGGTCAAGGCCGGCCAGTCGATCATCGGGCTTTACCCCTGCACCAAGGAGGAGCACCAGATGGCTTTTGCCGAATGGCGCAAGAAGAACAACCGCTGAACCTTACAGCCAGCCCAGTGCTTTCGCCGCGCGGATCGCCTCCGCGCGGCGTTTGCAATCCAGCTTGCGGAACAGGTTGCCGAGGTGAAACTTCACCGTCACTTCCGAGATATTGAGCGTCTGGGCGATCTTCTTGTTCGACATGCCGCTGGCGAGCAGTTGCAACATCTGCGCCTCCCGCTGCGAAAGCCCGCCATGCAGGGCGCGGGCCTGCGGTGAATTCACCGAAGCGGCGAAAATCGACAGCGCGGTGCGGACATCGGACGAGGTTTCGATAAAGCTGCGGATACGGCGATTGTTCAGAAGCGGCGACAGGAAGATGCGCTCCTCCGACAGGACGCCGCTGCAGCCAAGGCGGGTCGCCGATTCAAGGGCCGTGAGGATGTGGGCGCGGGCGGCGGCATTGTCGCGGCGCTGATGCGCGGCATAGCTCTGCCAGATTCTCAGCGCGACCTTTTCGCGGTTGGTGACCTTGGGATTGGCGATCATCGCGTCGATCTGGCGGAGAGATAGGCACGCGGCGTGAAAAGATGCACCGCATCGCGCAGCCACGCCATGACATAGGCGATTTCATCGCGGCGCATCAGTCGGGAAAGATCCTCATGCGCGCTCTCCACCCAGTTGCGGCCCATGGGCATGCGGATCGCGGAAAGCGTCGCTGCCGCATCCGCCCAGCGGTTGGCGTTCTGATAGGCGAGCGCCGTCCTGACCTCCATCATCGCATGGAATTGCAGCCCTTCCGAAAGGTGGATCCACAGGCCGTCGAGAAAGCCAGGTCGAACGGTCATCGGAAAATGGTCGATCAACACCTGCGAGGCGTAAAACAGGGCAAACTGCATCAGGCTCGGCCATATCTCGGCGGCAGCGAAATGATCAAATTCGTGCTCGACGAAATGCAGCAGGTCGCGCGGCTTTCCCGCCTCATAGGCAAGACAGGCTTCCGCCAGCCGCAACATCCGGAACTCCTGCGCAGCATCATGCGGCACCTGTTCCAGCCGCGCGCGCGCCTCCTGCGCCGCCCGACGGGCCAGAAGCACATCGCCGCTCATCAGCCGCAGCACGATCTGGTGCAGATGGATGAAAAATTCCAGCAGGGGCTGCCCGCCCATCTTGCGCAGATAGATCAGAGCGCGTGCGGCGGCGGCCTCCGCCTCGCGGAAATTGCGGCGGCGGATTTCGAATTCCAGCAGTGCATTGTAATAGGCCGCCCATTTGCCGTGATCGTCCATGGGATAATCGGCCATGAACTCCGCGAGACGCGTTATCACGGCGTCATTGGGGGTCAGGTCCTCGGCGATCATCAGGTTCAGCCGGAAGGTGCGGGCGGCGAAGGAAAAACGCGAGCCACGGGCAAGCACCTTGAGCGGATCGAGATAATCCGAACCGAGGCTCTTGCCGAGCAGATGGCGCACGCGCTGCAATTCGCCCTGTTTCAGAAGCGCGCGGGTGACGGCAAAGAGCACGGTCTCGTTCGCCGCGATCATGTCTTGCGAAAACCGCATGATGATATCGCGAAACCTGTCGACGCTGCTTCGGTAGATCAGTTCGCGCCCATGGGCGCGTTCAAGGATTTGCGCGGCGTGGGTCTCGTAACCGCGGTCGAGCAACATGGCCATTGCCGCAAGCGCCCGCCCTTCTCTTTCGAAAGCCGAGGCGACCTCCACCACGGCGCTGCCAGCCTGCAATGTGGCGAGACGGTCTTTCGCCGCCACGGTCAGAAGCCTTATCAGCGTGCCGTGTTTTTCCGGGTTTGCGGTCAGGAACGGCGGCAGGAGTTCGGCCCAGTCCGCGCCTGGTGCTGCCGAGGGATTTTCGAGCCAGAGCGAAAGCGCAACCGTCTGCGCCGGTGACAGGTGTGGCAGATAATTTTCCCGCAGATAGTCGACGCATAGTTTTTCGTCGGCCAGGCGGGCGAGAGACAGAAAGGCCGGCCACCCCGCATAGTCATCGAGCGCGAGGCGCTTCTGTTCCAATGGAAGGCCCGCGGCCTCATCTTGGCCGAAGACCAGTTCATCTGCCCCGATCGTCAGCGAGCCGCGATGCAGGATCTGCCGCGCCAGCCCGCTGATACGTTGATCCGGACGGCAGGCGATGACCACGAAACGCACGGTTTCCAGAATAGGGGCGGGCATGCGGACCGCGCGTGCGAAGACCGGCACATCCCAAAGCAGACAGCCTTTTGCCGCATCATCACTTCTAGGCTGGTGCGTCCGGCATACCTCGGTTCCCAGCTCGTGTGCCAGCAAGTCCATGAGAACGCTTTTTCCCGCACCTGCGGGTGCGCGCAGAAAGATCACGCCTGCGGTTTCGCTGGCGATGCGGCGGCAGAGGTGGGTGCGCGGCAGAAGCGTCATTGAGAAAGGGATAGGCGATTTGAATTCAAAAACCTATACTCATTCATCAAAAAACTATACCTTTCGGCGATTGTTCGAAAGGACGTGTGGTGAAAACTTGTGCTCAGGCAACTGATGCACAAGGAACGTTCCACCGATGCAGCAACATCCGCTGGTCGCGATTTTGAACAGGCTCGGCGCTTTCGTGCTGGTCATGATCGCCCTGTCCATCATGATCTTCGTTCTCGCCCGCGTGGTGCCGGGTGATCCCGCCCGCATGGCACTCGGCCCCGCGGCAACGCAGGAACAGGTGGATGCGCTGCGCGGCGAGATGGGTCTCGATAAACCGCTCGCCGCCCAATATCTCGACTATATCGGGAATGCCTTGCACGGCGATCTCGGCTTCTCACTGGTTTCCCAGCGTCCGGTCACCACCGATCTGGCGCAGACCGTTCCAGCCACCGTCGAACTGGTTCTGGTCTCGGTTATCTTCATGTTTGCCGTCGCCATCCCGCTCGGCGTCATCACCGCGCATTACCGCGACCGGCCGCTCGACCATATCGGCCGCATCCTGTCGCTCACAGGCGTGACGATCCCGAGCTTTCTCTTTGCGATCACGCTGCAATTGCTCGCCGCCCGCTTTCTCTCCGGTTGGCCGATCATCGGCAGGCTCGATCACTCGCTCGGCTGGCAGGGCGGCCCGACGGGCTTCATCCTGATCGACGGGACGCTTGCCGGACGGTTCGATGTGGTGCTGGATGCGCTGAAGCACCTTGCGCTGCCGGCCTTTGCGCTCTCCATGGCCGGCATCGGCCAAATCACCCGCATCACGCGTTCCTCGATGATCGAGAACCAGCGCAAGGATCACGTGCTCACCCTGCAAAGCTTCGGCGTGCCGGAGCGGGTCATCATCTTCCGTTATCTCTTGAAGCTCTCCTCCATCGCGCCGCTGACGATCATGGGGCTCGAATTCGCCTCGCTGATCGGCAATGCCTTCGTGATCGAAATGGTCTTCGCCTGGGGCGGCTTCGCTTCCTACGGGCTGAACGCCATCCTGCAGAAAGACCTCAATGCCGTGACCGCCGTGGTGCTGGTGGCCGGCCTGTTCTTCATCGTTGCGAACCTGATCGTGGATGTCCTGATCTCGATCATCGACCCGCGCCTGCGCCGCAAGGAGGCTCGCTGATGGCTGATATCAAAATGCTCGAACCCACCGATCGGGGCCTAAGCGCCGGTTACATGATGTGGTATCGCTTCAGCCGCAATCCGGCGGCGGTCATCGGTTCGCTGATCCTGCTGTCGGTGCTGGTTCTGGCGATCTTTGCGCCCTGGCTCACGCCCTATCCCAAACATATCGGCGCTGTCGTCGATTTCCGTGCCCGCCACATGCCGCCGGATCTGGAGCACTGGTTCGGCACGGACAAGGCCGGACGCGACATTTTCTCCCGTACCGTCTTCGGGCTCAGGGTCTCGCTTCTTCTCGTCATCGGCGTGCTCGGCATTTCGGTTCCCGTCGGCACGGTGCTTGGCCTGGTCGCCGGGTATTTCGGTGGCTGGACTGAAAAAATCATCAGTGGCCTGACGAATGTAATGCTGGCCATGCCGCCGCTCGTCATGGCGCTGGCGGTCTCCAACCTGCTGGAACCCACCTTGATGAACGCCATGATCGCGATCACGCTTCTGTGGTGGACCTGGCATGCGCGGCTGATCTATTCGGTGTCGAAATCCATCGCATCCGAGGATTATATCGAAGCCGCGCGTCTTGCCGGTGCCGGACCGCTGCACATTCTCTTTCGCGAAATCCTGCCCAATTGCGTCTCGGTCATATCGGTCAAGACGACGCTGGATGCGGCTTTCGTCATCCTCTTCGGCGCGACGCTGAGCTTCCTCGGTTTTGGCGTCAAGCCGCCGACCCCCGATCTCGGATCGATGGTTGCCGACGGGCGTCAGTTCATGCCGGATTTCTGGTGGGAAGTCCTCTGCCCCGGTGCGGCCGTGCTTTACGTTACGCTGGGTTTCAATCTGCTGGGCGACGGCCTGCGTGACATGTTCGACGTGGAAAGCTAAGCCATGACTGAACCGCTTCTCAAAGTCGAAAACCTCAACGTCACCTTCACCAATTATGGCCGCACGCGCCAGGTGTTGCGCGATGTCGCCTTTACGGTTGCCGCTGGTGAGCGCGTGGCGTTGATCGGTGAAACCGGATCGGGTAAATCCGTCACCGCCAAGGCGATCATCGGCACTTTGCCGAAGAATGCCTCGATCACCTCCGGTGCGATCGTGATCGATGGCCGGGATGTGCTCGCCATGCCGCGAAGGGAACGCGAGGCGCTGAAGGGCACGGCATTTTCGCTGATCATGCAGGACCCGCTGTCTTCCTTCAATCCGGTCTTCAAGATCGGCACGCATCTCGATGATGTCATGCGCTTTGCCGACAAACGTGACGGCATCAACTCGTCCAAGGCGGAGCGTCGCACCCGTATCGCAGCGGTTTTGCGCCGCGTGCAGCTAGGCGATACCGAGAGGGTCATGAATGCCTATCCGTCCGAGCTTTCGGGCGGCATGCGCCAGCGCGTGCTGATCGGCCTTGCGCTGCTGCACCAGCCGAAGCTCCTGATCGCGGACGAGCCTGGCACGGCGCTCGACGTCACCACACAGGATGAAATTCTCAATCTCATCAACCAGCTGGTTGCCGAAGAAAACATGGCGCTGCTGATGATAACCCACAATCTCGGCGTCGTGCGCAAGGTGGCCGACAGGGTCGTGGTTATGCACCACGGCGATATCGTCGAAACCGGTCCTTGCACGCAAATCCTGCACGCTCCCGCTGCGGATTATACGCGTTCGCTGCTGGATGCAGTGCCGCCGCTCTATGGCTCGCGTGTCACGGATCTCACGCAAAGCACGCGGCAGCCGATCATCACCATCGAAGGCCTGAACAAGATTTATGGCAGGCGCAATGGCTACCATGCCGTGCGCGACGTGAACCTGACGCTGAAGCAGGGCGAGGTTTTTGGCCTTGCGGGTGAATCCGGTTCCGGCAAGACCTCGGTTGCGCGCATGATCATGGGCCTTTCCCGTCCCACCTCCGGTAGTCTTGTCATCGACGCCCCGGCACCTGAGCGCGGCAAGCGGCTGACGCAGATCGTTTATCAAAATCCAGGCACGTCCCTCAATCCGAAGCGCACGGTGAAACAGACGCTGACCCTGCCGCTGAAATCCATCGGCATGGATGGGCAGGCGCGTGAAAGCCGTATGCAGGAACTGATGGGGCTGGTGCGGTTGCCGCAATCCTATCTCGGCAAATATCCGCACGAACTTTCCGGCGGCCAGAAGCAGCGCGTGGCGATAGCCCGCGCGCTGGCGGCGGAGCCGAAAATCCTCATCCTCGATGAGCCGACGGCCGCGCTTGATGTCTCCGTGCAGAAGACCGTTATCGACCTTCTGCTGCAGCTGCGGGAGGAGCTTGGCCTGACCTACCTGATGATCTCGCACGACCTGTCGCTGATGCGCAATTTCTGTTCGCGCATCGCCATCATGCTGCGTGGCGAGATCGTCGAGGAGGGGGTGACATCTGCGGTCTTCGCTGAGCCGTCGCATCCCTATACCCGCGCCCTGATCGCGGCGATCCCCGTCGTCACGGACGAGGAAGAGCGTCTGAAACCCACCGTGACCGAGGAAGAGCGCATGCGCTTCCTCGTAAAAACGACCGATTGATAAAAGAGGAGCCTGACGTGTATCGCGTTGGAATTGACGTCGGCGGCACGAATACCGATGCCGTTGTGTTACAGGATAAAACCGTTCTGGCGGGGGTGAAAGCCTCCACCACCGAAGATGTGACGTCCGGTGTCATCGAAGCCCTTGAAAAGGTCATCGAGGCATCGGGCATCGACAGGGCACGCATCGGCGCCGTGATGATCGGCACCACGCATTTCACCAATGCGGTGATCGAGCGCCGGCATATGGACGAGGTGGCCGCCATCCGTCTCGGCCTGCCGTCCGGCGCCGGCCTGCCGCCCATGGTCGACTGGCCGGATGATCTGAGAGAAATCGTTGGTAACCACGGATATCAGGTCCGGGGCGGATATGAATTCGACGGTCGTGAAATCTCAGCCCTTGATGAGGACGAAATCGTCCGCATCGCCGCCGACATCCGCGCCAAGGGCCTGAAGGCGGCCGCCGTCACCTGCGTTTTCAGCGGCATCAACGATGCGATGGAACTGCGGACGAAGGAAATCCTGCAGGAGCGTTGCCCCGGCCTGCCGGTTGTCATGTCCAAGGATATCGGCCGCCACGGTCTGCTCGCTCGCGAGAGCGCGGCGATCATGAATGCCAGCTTGTTGTCGCTTGCCGACCGCACCGTCGCCGCTTTCGGTGAGGCGCTGAAGGCGGCGGGCATCACCTGCCCGTTCTACATTACCCAGAACGACGGCACGTTGATGGCGGCGGATGTGGTGCGTGGCTTCCCCGTGCTCACCTTCGCTTCCGGACCGACGAATTCCATGCGCGGTGCGGCTTTCCTTACTGGTCTCAAGGATGCCGTCGTGGTGGATGTCGGCGGCACCACCTCCGATGTCGGCTCGCTGTCGCATGGCTTCCCGCGTCAGGCTTCCACGACGGTGGATATTGGCGGCGTGCGCACCAATTTCCGCATGCCTGACGTCTTCTCCATCGGTCTCGGTGGTGGTTCGCTGGTGGTCAAGGGCGACCATGGGCTGACCGTCGGCCCGAAATCCGTCGGTTACCGCGTTCGCCGCGATGCACTCTGCTTCGGTGGCTCGACCCTGACGGCAACCGATATCGCGGTTGCCTCCGGCAAGGCGGATGTGGGTGAGAAGGCGCTGGTCTCCAGCCTCGACAAAAAGCTCGTGGATGCGGCGGTCGACAAGATCAACGACATGCTCGAGGCCTGCGTGGAGCGCAGCCGCATCTCGTCGTCACCGGTGCCGGTGATTGCCGTTGGCGGCGGTTCCATCCTGATGCCGGATCGTATCGGTGACCTTGAGGTCATCCGGCCCGAGAATTTCGCGGTGGCCAATGCCGTCGGCGCGGCAATCGCGCAGATCAGCGGCGAGACCGACCGGGTCTTCTCGCTGGTGGACGGACGCACGCGCGAGAGTGCACTGGCGGAAGCTGAAGCGGAGGCGCGCGAGAAGGCGATTGCGGCCGGCGCGGTCGCCGAGACGCTGGAAGTCATCGAGCGCGAGGACATGCCGCTTGCCTATCTGCCCGGCAATGCCACCCGCATTCATGTGAAAGTCGTTGGAGAAATGGGAGCCAATCATGGCTGAGACGCGCAAGCTGAAATATGACGAAGCGGCATTGCGGACGCTGACCCGTGAAGATCTCGATGCGCTGGAAATCGGCGCCGGCATTCTCGGCACGGGCGGCGGCGGCAATCCCTATCTGGGCAAGCTGCTTGCACTCGAGGCGATGAAGGCCGGTTACGAGATGAAGATCCTTGCCACCGATGCCATCGAGCCGGACGCGCTTTGCATGTCCATCGGCGGCATCGGCGCGCCGGTGGTCGGCGTGGAGCGCATTCGCGAGGGCCGTGAGGGACTGCGTTGCCTGCGCGCCATGGAAGAGCTGATCCGCACGCCTGTCGACGCCATCGTCTGCGAGGAAATCGGCGGTTCCAATTCCATGAACCCGCTGGTCACCGCGGCGCTGGGCGGCCTGCCGATCCTTGATTGCGATGGCATGGGCCGGGCTTTCCCGGAAATGCAGATGACCACCTTCTCCATCTACGGCCACAGTTCCACGCCGTCGGTGATGTGCGATCTGCACGGCAATGCTGTTATCTTCAGCCACGCCGTTTCCGAAGTCTGGCACGAGCGCATGGCGCGCGCCTGCGTCGTTTCGCAGGGCGGCGGCGCGATGCTGGCGACCGCGCCGATGCAGGCGCATTACGTGCACCAATACGGCATTCCGAAAACCTACACCAAGGCGATCGCCATCGGTGAGGCGGTGATCCGCGCCCGCAAGCAGCAGGAAGATCCGATTGCCGCGGTCTGCGCGCTAGAAGGCGGAAAGCGCATCTTCAACGGCAAGATCACCGATCTGAAGCGCCACCTGCGCGGCGGTTTCGCGGTCGGCGATCTCACGCTCTCCGGCTTCGACGATTGCGCCGGCCAGACGGCGGGCGTTGCCATCCAGAACGAATTCCTGCTGTTTTCCCGTGACGGCAAGGTGGAAGTGACGGTTCCCGATCTGATCGTCCTGCTCGATGTCGACACCGGTTATCCGATCACCACCGAAGTGCTGCGCTACGGCCAGCGCGTGGCCGTCATCGCCATCCCCTGCCATGACCTGCTGCGCAGCGCCCGCGCGCTTGAGGTCGTCGGGCCGGCGGCCTTCGGTTACCCGGACATTCCTTTCTCACCGCTGCCCGTTCCGGCCAGCAAGGCCGCCTAACCATAAGCGGGGCCAATGCTCCGCAATAAAGAGGAGAACGATAATGAAAATGCCTGTACTTTCTTCCCGTCTCGCCGCGCTGGCGCTCGGTACGGCGCTTGCGTTGCCGCTTGTTTCTTCCGCAGCCCTTGCGGAAGACAAGGTGTCAGTCGCGGTCAACACCATGCAGATATTCAGCTCGCTCGACCCGGCGAAGGTGACGGACTACACCGGCTACATGGCCATCGTGAACATGTATGACGGCCTCACCACGGTGAACGCCAAGGGCGAAATCGTGCCGCATCTGGCGAAATCCTGGGATATTTCCGAGGACGGCCTGACCTACACCTTCCACCTGCGCGACGATGCGAAATTCCAGGACGGTACGGCGGTAAAGGCTGCCGATCTTGCCTGGTCGATCCAGCGCCTGCTCGGCATCAACAAGGGTCCTTCGAACCTCATCGTCGGCGTTCTGAAGCCAGAAAACGTCACTGCGCCTGACGATGCCACGCTGGTCATGAAGATCGAGCGCCAGTTCTCGCCTTTCATGGCGGCGACGCCATTGATGATGGCGATGAACAAGACGCTGATCGAAGCCAATGCCAAGCCCGAAGACAAATGGGGCGAGGCCTATGTCGGCGAACATTCCGCCGGCTCCGGCCCCTACAAGCTCGTCAGCTACAACCGTTCCGCCGATATGGTCATCGCCCGCAATGCCGATTATTTCCTCGGCTGGACCAAGGGCAAGCCTATCGATGAAGTGCGCTTCGTGCAGACCAGCGACGACGCCACCGTGAAGGCGCTGGCGGAAAAGGGCGAACTCGGCCTTTCCTCGCACGGGCTTGGCAACGACACCTATGAATCCATCGGCCGGATGAAGGGTTACAAGCTGATCCAGACCCGCACCGCCGGCGGTTTCGTCATCAAGCTCAATACCAAGGTCTATCCGACCGACGACGTGCACGTTCGCCGCGCCATCGCCTATGCGACGGATTACAAGACGATCCAGGAAGTGATCTATCCGGGCTTCGATATGAAGGGACCGCTCTCAGACGCGTTCAAGGACGCGCATAATGGCGATATCCAGCCCGGCGTTTACGATCTGGAGAAAGCCAAGGAAGAGTTGGCGAAGTCGAAATATGCCGGCCAGAAGATTACGCTGGTCAACAGCTATGTCGCGTCGCTGGCCTTCGAGGCGGAAGTGGCGCTGCTTCTGCAATCCAGCCTCGAACAGATCGGCATCACGCTCGATATCAAGCCCGAGCCGTGGAACCGTATCGTCGAGCTGTCCTCCAAGCCTGAAACGACGCCGGCATCGACGCAGGTGAACATCTCGCCGACCTACCCGTCGCCGGATTCGATGTTCTACAACCAGTATCACTCCAAGGCATCCGGCACCTGGATGTCGATGGAATGGCTGCAGAATGCGGAAATCGACGGGCTGATCGACAAGGTCCGCGCCACCACGGATGTGAACGAGCAGAACGCCACCTACAAGGAACTGCAGACGAAGATCGCCGATCTTCAGCCTGACGTCTGGGCCGTTGCGCCGAACCGCCGTTATGCGGCGAACAAGTGCCTTCAGGGTTACGAGTTCATTCCCATGCAGAGCTGGGACCTGAACTTCTCCAATTTCCATTGGGACTGCAAGGCGGAGTGATCTCCACTTCATGAAAACCGGCCCCGCCACAAATGGCGGGGTTGGCCAGACTTGGACCTTCAAAGGGAAGGAGCATCGCCTGCGGCCGGAACGGCTGCGGCATGCCCGAGGATGACGCATGATCCAGGAATTTTCCGAAGACGATATTGAACCTCTGGCTACCGGCGCCTGGATTCTGGGAACCGGCGGCGGTGGCAACCCCTATATATCGACGCTCAATCTGCGCCGTCTTTACGCCGAGGGCAGGCGGGTAAAGGTCATGGATCCCATGGCGCTTGCCGATGACGACATGGTTGCCGTCGTCTCCAAGATGGGTGCGCCGCTTGTCGGTCAGGAACGGCTGGGGGATCCCGTGCATCTCGCCCGCGCCGTCGAGGTGATGGAGGATTATCTCGGCAAGCCGTTTCGGGCGATCATGAGCGTGGAAATCGGCGGCTCGAACGCGCTTTCCTCCTTCCTCGCCGCCGCCGTGCTCGACCGGCCGGTCGTGAACGCGGACGCCATGGGACGCGCCTATCCGGAAGCGCAGATGACATCCTTCGCCATCGGCAACCTGCCGATGTTCCCGCTGTCGCTCGTCGATGTGCGCGACAATGAGGTGATCGTCACGCGGGCTGCCTCGTGGAAATGGATGGAGCGCATCTCGCGCAAGGTCTGCACCGAAGTCGGCTCCACCGCCGCCACCTGCAAGGCGCCGCGCACCGGCAAGGAAGTGAAGGAATGGGGCATTCATTACACCGTCACCAAAGCGACCGAACTCGGGCGCGCGGTGATGGAGGCGCGTGCGCGCCATGACGATCCGGTTCAGGCGGTTCTCGACCATGAGGGCGGCAAGCAGCTGTTCCGTGGCAAGGTGGTGGATGTCGCCCGCGAGACCACCGGCGGCTTCCTGCGCGGCAGCACGACCATTGAAGGCATAGACGCCGACCGGGGTTCGCGCATGGAGCTGGCCTTCCAGAACGAATGGGCGGTCGCCTTCCGTGATGGCCAGCCGGTTGCCATGACGCCGGACCTGCTCTGCCTTCTCGACACTATCTCGGGCAGCGCCATCGGCACGGAATCGGTGCGGTATGGCCAGCGTGTCACGGTCGTGGCCCTGCCGGCGCCGGACCTCTTGACGACTCCTGCCGGCATCGCCGCCGTCGGCCCGCGCGCCTTCGGTTATGACATTGATTTCAAATCGGTATTCCCATGAAACGCATCGGTATTGACGTTGGCGGCACCAATACGGATGCCGTTCTCATAGATGGCGACACGATTGTTGCCTCCATCAAGGTTCCGACCACGCAGGATGTCCTGTCCGGCGTGAAGGCGGCATTGAG
The DNA here is from genome assembly GCF_010669145.1 of Rhizobium oryzihabitans. Lineage (NCBI taxonomy): Bacteria > Pseudomonadati > Pseudomonadota > Alphaproteobacteria > Hyphomicrobiales > Rhizobiaceae > Rhizobium > Rhizobium oryzihabitans. The sequence goes on along the minus strand of NZ_CP048635.1, from coordinate 419,969 downwards.
CCACGTGGCGGGCCATGTCGGCGCGGCGGATCGCCCGATCGACGCGGTGATGATCGGCACGACGCATTTCACCAATGCGGTGGTGGAGCGCGCCCGGCTGGAGCGGGTCGCGGCCATCCGCATCGCGCTACCAACAGGTTCTTCGCTGCCGCCCATGTGCGACTGGCCGAGGGATCTGCACGAGGCCGTCGATCCGCTGATCTTCATGGTTCATGGCGGCCATGAATATGATGGCAGTCCGCTGGTGCCGATGATCCCGGATGAAATCCGTGAAGCGGCGATGAAAATCCGCGATGCGGGCATCATCTCCATCGCCATTTCCGCGACCTTTTCGCCGCTGACCACGGAGTGCGAGGTGAGGGCGGCGGAGATCGTCCGTTCGGTAATCCCCGATGCACGCATCACGCTTTCCCATACGCTCGGCCGCATCGGGCTGCTGGAGCGCGAGAATGTTGCACTTCTGAATGCCGCCCTGCAGACGCTTGGCAAGACCACGGTACAGGCATTTTCGGATGCGCTGCGAGAAGCGGGTGTGAAGGCGCCGTTCTATCTGACCCAGAACGACGGCACCGTGGCGCTTGCGGATATCGCCGCTACCAACCCCGTGCACAGCTTCGCTTCCGGCCCGACGAATTCGATGCGCGGCGCTGCTTTCCTCACCGGGCTTTCCGATGCCATGGTGGTGGATGTCGGCGGCACCACCTCCGATATTGGTTGCCTTGTCGGCGGGTTCCCGCGTGAGGCGAACAATATCGTTCATATTGGCGGGGTGCGCACCCTTTTCCGCATGCCCGATCTTCTGCCGATCGCACTTGGCGGCGGCACCATTGTCGACCCGCAGACAGGCAAGATCGGCCCGCGCTCGGTGGGGTATCGCATCCTCACCGAAGCCCGCGTTTTCGGCGGCGAGACACTGACGACATCGGATGTCGCCGTTGCCGCAGGCCTGATCGAGATGGGCGACAGGGATCGTGTTAAGGACCTCGATCCGGCATTCGTGCAGGCGACGCTCGGCCGTATCCGCGATATGGTGGCCGACAGTTTCGACCAGATGAAGACATCAGCCGAAGACGTGCCGCTGGTTGCGGTGGGCGGTGGCGCATTCCTGATACCGGAGCAGGTGCCGGGCGCATCCGAGGTGCTGCGTGTGGAAAATGCAGGTGTTGCCAATGCGCTGGGTGCAGCCATGGCGCAGGTGTCCGGCGAGGTCGATCAGGTCTTTTCCGGATTGAGCCGCGACGAGGCCCTTGCGAAAGCCGAGACCGAAGCGCAGAACGCGGCGGTTGCTTCGGGAGCGGAGCGCGCGAGCCTCAAGACGCTTGAGGTGGAGGATATTCCGATCGCCTATCTGCCTGGCGGCGCTCGCAGGGTCCGCGTGCGTGTTATCGGCGATATCGGCTTTCATTGATGGTAAGAGGCCCTGCCGGCGGCAGGGCAACAGTGGAGTGAGGACATGACGAAGATCGCATTGGCCATTCACGGTGGTTGCGGCGTGATGCCGGAAGACAGCATGACGCCGCAGGAGTGGGAGGCGGCGCGCCACGATCTGGCGGCGGCGCTGCGCGCCGGTTATGGCGTGCTGAAGGCTGGCGGCACTGCGCTGGAAGCGGTTGAGGCGGCGGTCGTCGTCATGGAAGACAGCCCGCATTTCAACGCAGGTCATGGGGCGGCGCTCAACGAGAATGGCGTTCACGAACTCGACGCGTCGATCATGGACGGCAAGACCCTGGCGGCAGGCGCGATCAGCGCCTCCCGCGCCATCCGCAACCCGGTGAAGGCGGCCCGGGCGCTCATGGAGGATGAACGCGCAGTCTATCTCACCGGTGAAGCGGCTGACCGGTTTGCGCAGGAGAAGGGGCTTGCCACGGAGCCTCAATCCTATTTCACCACGCAAAAGCGTGTCGAGGCGCTGACGGCCATGAAGGCCCATGCCACTGCCGGTACGGAAGCGACGGAAAACGAAAAACACGGAACCGTCGGCGCCGTGGCACTGGATGCGGCGGGGCATCTCGCAGCCGCGACCTCCACCGGCGGCTACACCAACAAGCCTGACGGCCGGGTGGGTGACAGCCCGGTAATCGGGGCCGGCACCTATGCCCGTAACGGTGCCTGCGCCGTTTCCGGCACCGGCAAGGGTGAATTTTTCATCCGTTATGTCGTCGGCCATGAGATCGCGTCCCGTGTCGCCTATCTCGGGCAGGACCTGGAGACCGCCGCCGGCAATCTGGTTCACAAGGATCTGGCCCCCTATGATATCGGTGCCGGACTTGTGGCGATCGATGCCGAAGGTGGCATTGCCGCGCCCTATAATACGCCTGGCATGTTCCGGGCTGGGTGACACCATCAGGAGAGGCCCGCGTTGCCACCCACGACAGGGTCTATGAGGTGGAATTGTAACCGGCAACCGAGCGGACCGCGTGACAATGCAAAAAAACCGGTGACATGAAGGCTTATCGGCGGCAAAAGGTCTGAACCGAAACCGGCTCGTCTTTCATCCATGGTGCTGGCCTCATGAATATCAAGCAGCTCGAAGTCCTGCGCACGCTTCTGTCCACCGGCTCGACCATCGCCACCGCCAAGGCCATGGGGCTCAGCCAGTCCGGTATCAGCCGGCTTCTGGCGCAGCTCGAGGCGGACCTGTCGCTGACGCTGTTTGCCCGTGACAAGGGGCGGCTGATCCCGACGCCGGAGGCGGCGCTTCTTGCCCGGGACGCGGAAAATGTGCTGCTTGCCGTCGACCGCATGTCCGGCCACGCCGAAGATCTGCGCAATGGTGCGGCCGGTCCCGAAATTGTCCGCATCGGCCTGCCGAGCAGCATGTGGGAGAATTTCGCGCCCGCCATGCTGATCGACTATGTCAGGGATTTCCCCGGTGTGCGTATCGAGACTTTTTTCGAAACGACCACTGCCATCAACAAGCTGGTTGGCGAGCGGGTGATCGATCTTGGTTTCCTGCGTATGGAAGGTGAGATCGGACCGGGCATCGATGTCGAGCGTGTTGCCACCGGCAAAAGCGTCTGCGTGGTCCGGCAGGATCACCCGCTGGCCGAGCTTGCCGAAATCACGGTCAAGGACCTGCGCAACATTCCGCTCATTCTCATTGGTCGGCAGCGGCCGAACCGCATGGCGCTCGATCAGGTCTTCAAGAAGGCGGGCGTCAAGCCGATGGTGAAGATCGAAACCCACACCAACAGTTCCGCCTGCGCCTATGTCGCGCATGGGCTGGGCGTTACGATCATCAGCAGTTTTTATGCCAACCTCTACAGGCACCTTCCAGTCGTTGCGCGGCCCTTCATTCCGCAATCGACGCAGGAGTTCGGTCTTGCCCGGGCCTCGGGCGCACCGCTGTCCATCGCTGCTCAGGCACTTAGCGACGCCTTGAAGCAACAGATCCAGCTTTCGCAAAAAATTGACTGAAAACAGGGTTTTTCGCGGGAAATCTCAATGTCCCTGTCAGGATGAAACGTGCCACCATTCTGCATAGATATATGACGTTTATGCATAATATTGCGCGTTATTTATCAATCCGTCATAGTCGCCAGCAACGAAACCGATAGAGGCGGGAGCACGTTCCCGGCCATCAATCGTGGGGAACCGATGATAAGATTCATACTGAGCCGTCTTTTGATGGCGCTGCCGACGATCGCCTTTGTGTCGATCACGGTCTTTGCGCTCATCCGCTTCATTCCGGGTGATCCCGCCGCCCTGATGCTGGGCGACATGGCGCAACCCGAGCAGATCGAGGCGATGAGAACAGAGCTTGGCCTCGACAAGTCCATGCCGCAACAGTTCGTCATCTGGGCGGGAAATGTGGTGCAGGGCGATTTCGGCCGGTCCATCGTCAACGACGAGGCAGTATTGCCGCTGGTCGTCTCGCGCTTTCTCGTCAGTGCCGAGATCGTCGTCGTCGCCGTACTGCTCGCCAGCCTGATTGCGGTTCCGGCGGGTGTGATCGCCGCCTGGAAACAGAACAGCCTGACCGATCTCGCGCTGGTGGGAACGGCGACTCTCTTGTTGTCCATCCCGACATTCTGGCTCGGGCTTCTGCTTCTGTTGTTCTTCGGTCTCAAGCTCGGCTGGCTGCCGGTGCTGGGATACGTGTCGATCAGCGACAATCTCGTCGGCGGCATGCTCTATCTCGTCCTGCCGGTGATGACGCTGGTGATTCATGAAATGGGTGTTCTGATCCGCATGGCGCGCGCCTCCACGCTTGAGGTTCTGCGGCTGGACTATATCACCCATGCCCGCGCCAAGGGCCTTTCGGAAAGTGCGGTTCTCTGGCGGCACGCCTTCAAGAATGCCTTTGGTCCGACATGGACGATGATCGGCCTCATCCTCGGCAATCTTCTCGGCGGCATCGCCGTCATCGAGACGGTGTTCACCATTCCGGGGCTCGGGCGGCTGATGGTCGACAGCATCTTCGCGCGTGACTACCCCGTCATACAGGGCTGCCTGCTGTTCGTTTCCCTGTCCTACGTGCTGGTCAATCTCTTCGTCGACCTTCTTTATCCCCTCTTCGATCCGCGTGTGGTTGCCGAATGAAAAAGTTCACACTCAACGGGCTTATCGGCGGCTTCCTCATCGCCCTCCTGCTCATCACTGCCATTACCGGCCTCTTCTGGACGCCCTATGATCCGATGAAGCTCGGTTTCGCCTCGCGTCTGGCCGCACCCGGCCCAAGCCATCTTCTCGGCACCGACGAGTTCGGGCGCGATGTTTTGAGCCGCCTGATGGTCGGCGCGCGCGCCAGCGTCTGGATTGGCTTCCTGACGGTCAGTTTCGCGACGATCTGCGGTACTTTGATCGGTCTTGTCAGCGGTTATGCGCGCGGCTGGGTGGATGGCGTCATCATGGCCATCAACAATGCGCTTCTCGCCTTTCCGGGCATCCTATTGGCGCTCGGTCTTCTCGCGGTTTTCGGTGCCAACCAGTATGGCATCATCTTCGCGCTCGGCATCGCCTACACGCCGTCCATGGCGCGTGTGGTGCGCGGCGCGGTATTGTCGCTGCGTGAGCGCGAATTCATCGAGGCATCGCTGGTGATGGGCAATGGCGAGATCTACACCATGTTCCGCCACATCCTGCCCAATTGCATTGCGCCGATCACGGTGCTCGCCACCTCCATGTTCGGCTGGGCTATCCTCTCGGAAAGTGCGCTGTCCTTCCTCGGCCTCGGCGTGCCGCCACCGGCCCCCACCTGGGGCAACATGCTGGCCGCCGGCCGTCCCTTCATCCAGCAGGCCGTCTGGCTCGGGCTTTTCCCCGGTCTCTGCATCGCGCTGACGCTGCTTGGCATCAATCTTCTGGGCGATGCCCTGCGCGACAGGCTTGACCCGCGCATGAGAGGTCTCAAATGACGGACAATACTCTTCTTACCGTGCGCGGCCTTTCGCTGGAGGTCGCAGGCAGCGGCCACCGCGTGGTCAAGGATGTCTCCTTTGATATTGCACCTGGCGAAATCTTCGGCATCGTCGGCGAAAGCGGATCGGGAAAGACGCTGGCCACCCGCGCGCTCATCTCGCTTCTGCCTCCGGCGATCGCCGTTACCGGCGGATCGGTCGTCTACAAGGGAAAGGACGTGATGTCCCTGCCGGTCAGGGAACTTCGACGCCTGCGCGGCGCGGAGATCGGCGTCGTTTTCCAGGAGCCGATGACCTCTCTCAATCCGTCGATGACAATCGGCCGGCAGCTGGAAGAAGGCCTGATCCTTCACACGAAACTGTCGCCGGAAGAGCGCCGCGAGAAAATTCTCGACATGCTGAAGCGGGTCGGCATCCGCGATCCCGAAGGCGCGCTTGTTGCCTATCCACATGAGTTTTCCGGCGGTATGCGCCAGCGCATCATGCTGGCCTCGGTCATGCTTCTGAAGCCGGCCTTGCTGATCGCCGACGAGCCGACGACGGCGCTCGATGCCGTCATCCAGCGCGACGTCATGGAACTGATGGTCGAATTGACGCGGGCGGAAGGGACTGCCGTCCTCCTCATCAGTCACGATCTGCCGATGGTGGCCCGCTATACGAGCCGTATCGTGGTAATGGAAAAGGGCGCGATCGTCGAACAGGGCAGAACCGAAGACCTGCTGGACGCGCCGCAGCATCCCTATACGAAAAAGCTGCTTTCCTCACTGCCCTTCCGGGGCGAGCCGCGTGTCGTCGACACCAGCAAGGCGCCGATGGTTTCAGCCAGAAACATCGTCGTCGATTATCCCGGTCGCAAGTCGCTGCTCAAGAAAGCCAAGCCGAAGCGGGCGCTGCACGGCGTCAGCATCGATATTCACGAAGGTGAAGTTGTGGCGCTCGTGGGTGGCTCCGGCTCCGGCAAGACCACGCTTGGCCGCACCATCGCCGGTCTCGTGCAGGAAAGCGAAGGGCAAATCCGGTTTCAGGGGCGGCAGCGCAACGAGGACTGGAACGACTATCGCCTGAATTGCCAGATGGTGTTTCAGGATCCCTATTCCTCGCTCGATCCGCGCATGACCATTCAGGCGCTGGTGGAGGAGGCGTTGCGCCTCGTGCCCGGTCTCGACCAGGCCGCCAAGCGCAAGCGGGCGCTGGAAACGCTGGAAGAGGTGGGGCTTGGCGCCGACTATGCCGCCCGTTACCCGCATGAGCTTTCCGGCGGCCAGCGCCAGCGCGTGGCGATTGCCCGCGCCATTGCCCGTCGTCCGCGGTTTCTGATCGCCGACGAACCGGTTTCAGCACTTGACGTGACGGTGCGGGCGCAGGTGCTCGATCTCTTTTCCGATCTGCAGAAACGTTACGGTTTCTCCTGCCTGTTCATCAGCCACGATCTCGGCGTGGTCGAACAGGTGGCGGACCGCGTCGTCGTCATGCAGGACGGCCGCATCATCGAAGAGGGCGACCGCGACACGATTTTCGACAGCCCGAGAGAGGCCTACACACGCCGGCTCCTCTCGGCCATTCCCGCCCTCGACCAGAATGAAAAGGGCGGTGTGACACTCAAATGGCGTCTGGAAGAAGAAGTTTAACAGGAAGATGACAATGACTGTGGCTGCCCAACTGAATGCTATCTGTGACGCACAGCCTTTCGTGACACGTTTCATGGTGCGCAATCTCCTGACCGGCGAAGAGATCGGGCGGGGAGAAAATGAGGAGACGCCATCGGGCAGCACCCGCAAGACGTCGATCATGATGGCCGTGCTCAAGGCGGCCAGCGAAGGGCGGATCGACCTCGACCAGCCCGTCACCTATGAAAAGCGGCTGGCGGAAGAAGTGGCGAGCGGCATGTTCCGTTATATGACGCCGGGCATCGTCATTTCGCTGCGCGATGCCGTCGCCGGCATGATGGTGCTGAGCGACAATGTCTGCACGAAGATGGTGTTGGAGCGGCTGACGCTTGAGGAAGTGGACAGCTATTGCAAGACGCTCGGCATGGCCAATACCCACCACCGTTTCCTCATTCCGCCGCTAGCGCTGGCGGCGGACCATCCGTTGAAAACCGTTACCACCACCTCGGCGGCGGATCAGGTGCTGCTGCTTCAGACCATTCTCGATGCGCAATCCTCGCCAGAGGCGCAGGCAAAGCTCGGCTGCAGCCCGCAATTGTGCGAGTGGGCGATGCAGACGCTGAAAAACCAGATATTGCGCTATGGAATCCGCTCCCGCCTGCCTTTCGAGGCGATGGTGGCGAGCAAAAGCGGACGCGGCAAGCGCGGACGCATGGATGCCGGCATCGTCTACAGAAACGGCGCGCCGTCTTTCATCATCACCGCCTATACCGACGAGGTGCCGCAGGTCATGCCTGACGGCACGCCGGGATACACCGTCGCGCTCGAAACAATCGGTCGGCTGGCACAAGCCTGCTGGGACGGCTTTTAATCAATCACGATCAACGACAACAAAGAGGGTAGAACAGTGAAAAAACTTCTTCTCGCAGGCGCGGCCCTGCTCGTAACAGCCAATATCGCGGCGGCCCGCGATATCACCATCGCGCAAAGTTCCGATCTGCGCAGCAGCAATCCCGGGGTCAACCGTGACGGCAATACGGACGGCGTGATCCTGCACATCGTCGAAGGCCTCGTCGGTTACAACAATGGCGGTGAAGTAAAGCCGCTGCTTGCCGAGAGCTTCGAGGTTTCGCCAGATGGTCTCACCTATACATTCAAGCTGCGCACGGATGTGAAATTCCATAACGGCAAGCCGCTCACCGCGGAGGATGTCGTCTGGAACTGGACGCGCTACCTGAAGCCGGAAACCAAATGGGCCTGCCTGAATGATTTCGTGGGAGGCGGCGCCGCGCATGTCACCGGCGTCAAGGCCACCGATGCATCCACGGTTGAGATTGCGCTTGAGAAGCCGTCCGCCGTTTTCCTCGGCCTGATGTCGCGACCCGAATGCGGTTATACCGGCATGATCTCGCCGGAATCCGTTGCGGCTGACGGCAGCTTCGTCAAGCCCATCGGTACCGGCCCGTTCCAGTGGGACGAATGGAAGAAGGGTGAATATATCCGCCTCGCCAAATTCGCGGATTATGTTTCGCCGGCAAATGACGGCAAGCCGGACGGCATGGTCGGTTCCAAGCGTCCTCTGGCCGACGGCATCAAGTTCATGGTCATTCCGGACGCCTCGACCGTGAAGGCGGGCCTCGAATCCGGCGTGCTCGACACCGCCGAGATTTCTCCCGATCTCATTCCGGAGTTCAAGACCAATGAGAAGATGCAGCTGATCGTCGCCCGCAACAACGGCAAGAACCTGTTCTATATCCAGACCCGCGACAAGGTGCTGAGCAATCCCGGCGTGCGCCGCGCCATGGCGATGGCGCTTGATCTCGATGAACTGGTCGCCGCCGCATCGAACGGTACGGGCGAAGCCAATGGTTCGATGGTTTCGCAGGACTCGGTCTATTTCGATGAGACGCAGAAGAAGCGTCCGGCCTATGACATAGAGGCGGCGAAGAAGGAACTGGAGGCAGCCGGTTACAAGGGCGAGCCGATCTCGATCATCGCCAACAAGCGCGGCAACGTGCCGAGCTTCCCGGCCGCCGTCATGGCGCAGGCCATGATGCAGCAGGCGGGTCTCAACGTACAGATCGAGGTGCTGGACTATGCCACGCAGGTGGATCGTCGCCGTTCCGGCAATTATCAGGTGATCTCACAGTCGGTCGCCCCGCGTCTCGATCCGGCCCTGATGTATGCCTTCTACGTCGGCAACAAGGACAAGAACGCCTCCCTGATGTGGGATGATCCGAAGGCGATCGAGCTGATGAAGGCCGCCTATGTCGAGGCCGATCAGGTGAAGCGCCAGAAGATTTTCGACGAGTTCCATGAGCTGATGCTGAAGGAAATGCCCGGCATCTTCCTCTACGACATGGTCGATGTCTGGGGCGCTACGAAGAAGCTCAAGGGCCAGCCGGTCTGGCAGTCGAACGCCCGCCTCTGGGAAGTCTCGGTCGATAACTGACCCAATATCGCCCGCGCCGGACGCAAAGCCCGGCGCGGGCATTTTCCATCATAGACCGTAATGATTTGGCGGCCCTCCGCCGAAGCGTTTGCGTGCGCCCTTAAAGGGCAGGAATGCGAGGACAAGCCATGAATCGTGAAGCCGTGATGTCGATTGCCGCCGAGATCGAGGCAATGAAGCCTGATTTCACCAGAATGAGCGACAGCATCTGGGATTTTGCCGAACTCAAATTCGAGGAAAAGCAATCGGCCGGGATGCTTGCAAGTGCGCTTGAGGAGAATGGCTTTGCGGTGCGCCGCGGCGTTGCGGGCATGGACACGGCCTTCATCGGCGAATTCGGCACCGGCAAGCCGGTCATCGCCCTGCTTGGTGAATTCGACGCGCTGGCCGGCATGAGCCAACTCGCCGATGTGGCTGAGGTTCAACCGTGTGAACCCGGCGCCACTGGCCATGGCTGCGGCCACAATCTGCTCGGGGTCGGTTCGCTGATGGCCGCCATCGCGCTCGCCCGGTATCTCAAAGCCAACAATCTGCCCGGCACCGTGCGCTATTATGGCTGCCCCGGCGAAGAGGGCGGTTCCGGCAAGACCTTCATGGTCCGCGCCGGTCTGTTTGACGATGTCGATGCGGCGCTGACCTGGCACCCGGCGCCCTTCAACGGCGTGCGCTCCACCAACAATCTCGCGGTTCTGGAATATTTCTACCGTTTCAAAGGCGTCGCTTCCCATGCCTCCAACGCCGCCCATCTCGGCCGCTCGGCGCTCGATGCCGTTGAACTGATGAATGTGGGCGTCAACTTTCTGCGCGAACACATGCCGCAGGACTGCCGGGTGCATTACGCCATCACCGATACCGGCGGCAAGGCGGCGAATGTGGTGCAGGCAAAGGCGGAAGTGCTCTATCTGATCCGTGCACCGGAAATGCGCCAGGCGCTCGATCTCGCTGCAAGGGTGGACAAGGTCGCGCGTGGTGCTGCCATGATGACCGAAACGGAAGTGGAGATCGTCTTTGATACTGCCTCCACCAATCTCCTGCCCAACATCACGCTTGAAACCGCAATGCATGAAAACATGGTGGCGCTCGGACCCATCGCCTTCGACGAGGCGGATATCGCCTTCGCCAAACGCATTCAGGATACCTTCACCGACGAGGCGATCAAAAGCAGCATCCGGCTTTATCAGATCAAGGGCGATGTCTTCTCCAATCGGAAGATCGACGGGTCGATGCCGCTGCATCTCGGCCTGCGCGATTTCGAAGGCCAGTCGCATTTCCGGGCGGGATCGACCGATGTCGGTGATGTCAGCTGGGTGACGCCGACCGCGCAGTGCTGGACGCCCGCATGGGCGATCGGGACCAATCCGCATACGTGGCAGGTGGTGGCGCAGGGCAAAAGCCCGGCCGCCCACAAGGCCATGGCTCATGCCGCCAAAACGCTCGCATCGACCGGCCTTTCGCTGATGACCTCGCCCGAGCTGCTAGAAAGCGTCAAGAATGAATGGCGGGAGAAGACCGAAGGCAGCGATTATGTCTGCCCCATTCCGGCGAATGTCATGCCCGGTTCGCACGGCTGAAACGCGCACCTTCCGGCGTCCGTCGCAACCGAGGTCTGCGGGTCCGAGATTGAAAGCGGACCTTTCACCATACTCGACGTCATCCTCGGACTTGATCCGAGGATCCATAATTTCAACGGCTTATGGATCCTCGCCTCAAGGGCGAGGATGACGCAGGAGGGGTTTGGCACCCCTATCGGCATCCGCCTGCGAGGCCCTTCCCCTCCAAAACCCCCGATTATCACCGCCTTGTGTGCCGCTTCGCCGACCGGCCGCGAAGAAACCATTGACGTTCGAACTAAAAATGGAATAAATATACCGAACAATAGAAAATCGGTTTCATTATTCCGTTTTCTGAATGTGAGGAGGTAGCGACGGGCTCTAGGGTCCGTTTCCGGCTGGGAGAGGTGGCGCCGGACACCACGGAGGAGAAAACAATGAAAAAGCTTATCATCAGTGCGGCCATGTCTGTGCTTTTGGGCACGGCGGCACATGCCGAGACCATCGGTGTTTCGATGGCCCTGTTCGACGACAACTTCCTGACCGTGCTGCGCAACGGCATGCAGGATTATGCCAAGGAACAGAAAGGCGTCACCCTGCAGGTTGAGGACGCGCAGAACGACGTTGCCAAGCAGCAGAGCCAGATTCAGAATTTCATCGCCTCCAAGGTGGATGCGATCATCGTCAACCCGGTTGACACGGATGCGACGGCAGCCATGTCGAAGCTTGCCGCCGATGCGAAAATCCCGCTGGTCTACGTCAACCGTCAGCCGGTGAACGTGGATACTCTGCCCGATGGCCAGGCCTTCGTGGCATCGGAAGAAACCGTTGCCGGCACGCTGGAAACCAAGGAAGTCTGCCGCCTTCTCGGTGGCAAGGGCAAGGCCGTGGTCATGATGGGCGAATTGTCCAATCAGGGCGCGCGCATGCGCACGCAGGCCGTTCACGATGTTCTGAAGACCGATGAATGCAAGGGCATTTCGGTGGTTGAAGAGCAGACGGCAAACTGGCAGCGCACACAGGGTGCTGACCTTGTTACCAACTGGCTGTCCAGCGGTATCGAGTTCAACGCCGTCATCGCCAACAACGATGAAATGGCGATCGGCGCGATCCAGGCCCTGAAGGCCGCAGGCAAGGACATGAAGGAATTTGTCGTTGCCGGTGTGGACGCCACGCAGGACGCACTTGCCGCCATGCAGGCGGGCGATCTCGATGTGACGGTGTTCCAGGATGCTGCGGGCCAGGGCAAGGGTGCTCTCGACGCCGCGCTGAAGCTCGTCAAGGGCGACAAGGTGGAGAAGAAGGTTTACATTCCTTTCCAGCTCGTCACGCCGGAAAACGTCAAGGACTACGTGGCCAAGAACTGACGAAACCGGTTCCGGCATTTGCCACCGTTTAAATCAATCTCGGAAGCAAATGCCGGATCTGGACGGCTAGCGGAGCTTTATGCTCCGGGCCAGGGTAGAGTAATAGAATTTCAGTAAATTCAAAGTGTTACAGCGCCTTTGGTGTCATAACCGACACGGCGCTGTAAGCCTCCCCGGAAAACGGACGCCGTTTGGCAGAGCCATTTCTCCGGTCATTTTTGTCTATTGTGGAGGGTGAGATGGTCGTCAGTCCATCGACAATGGCCGCCGTGCGTGCCAGCGGCGCCGTGCCGAATGCAGAATTTCTTCTCGCCGCGGACGGTATTCGCAAGGAATTTCCCGGCGTCGTCGCGCTTGATGACGTTTCGTTCCACCTCAAGCGCGGCACCGTGCACGCGCTGATGGGCGAGAATGGCGCCGGCAAATCGACGCTGATGAAGATCCTCGCGGGTATCTATCAGCCCGATGTCGGTGAAATTCGCCTGAAGGGGGCTGCCATACGCCTCGATTCACCGCTCGACGCGCTCGAAAACGGTATTGCGATGATCCATCAGGAACTCAACCTGATGGCCTATATGACTGTCGCGGAAAACATCTGGATCCGCCGCGAGCCGAAAAACCGGCTGGGCTTCATCGACCATGGTGAAATGTATCGCCGCACGGAGACGCTGCTGGAAAGGCTCGGCATCGATCTCGATCCGGAAACGCGCGTCGGCGAATTGTCGGTCGCAAGCCGCCAGATGGTCGAGATCGCCAAGGCGGTTTCCTACGATTCCGACGTTCTCATCATGGACGAACCGACATCGGCGCTGACGGAGCGTGAGGTCGAGCATCTTTTCCGCATCATCCGGGATCTCAGGGAACGCGGTATCGGCATCGTCTACATCACCCACAAGATGAACGAGCTGTTTGAGATCGCCGACGAGTTTTCCGTCTTCCGCGACGGCAAGTATATCGGCACCCACGCTTCCACCGATGTGACGCGTGACGACATCATCCGCATGATGGTGGGCCGCGAAATCACGCAGATGTTTCCGAAGGAAGAGGTTCCGATCGGCGACGTGGTGCTGTCGGTCAAGAACCTGACGCTCGACGGCGTGTTCCACGACGTTTCTTTCGATGTCCGCGCCGGTGAAATCCTCGGCGTCGCAGGCCTCGTCGGCTCCGGCCGTTCCAATGTGGCGGAAACGGTGTTCGGTGTGACGCCGGCTTCGTCGGGCACGGTTGCAATCGACGGAAAGCAGGTTTCGATCACAAGCCCGACCGAGGCGATCCGCCACCGCATGGCGTTCCTGACGGAAGACCGTAAGGATACCGGGTGTCTGCTGATCCTGAATATTCTGGAGAACATGCAGATCGCCGTGCTGCAGGACAAATATGTCGCCAATGGCTTCGTGAAGGAAAATGCGCTTTCGGAAGCCTGCGAAGACATGTGCCGCAAGCTCAGGGTCAAGACCCCGCATCTTTACGAGCGTATCGAAAATCTCTCTGGCGGCAATCAGCAGAAGGTGCTGATCGGTCGCTGGATGCTGACCAAGCCGCGCATTCTTATTCTGGACGAGCCGACGCGCGGCATCGATGTCGGGGCGAAGGCTGAAATTCACAAGCTGGTTGGCGAGATGGCGCGTCAGGGCGTCGCCGTCATCATGATTTCCTCCGAAATGCCGGAGGTTCTGGGAATGAGCGACCGCATCATGGTCATGCATGAAGGTCGGGTGACGGGCTTCCTTGATAGAAGTGAAGCCACACAGGTGAAAGTGATGGATCTCGCATCGCGGTGAGGCGCGCCGGGATTTCTCGAGGAGGAACACGCAATGAATACGAACGCCGCCGCCAACGCAGAGTTGGACGCAAAATCCGGACGCAAGCCGCATAGGCGCATTCCACCGGAAGCGAATATATTTTTCATCTTGATCGGCATCGCGCTGGTTTACGAGCTGCTCGGCTGGATTTTCATCGGCCAGAGCTTTCTGATGAACCAGCAGCGCCTGACGATCATGATCCTGCAGGTGTCGGTCATCGGCATCATTGCGGTCGGCGTCACGCAGGTCATCATCACCGGCGGCATCGATCTGTCCTCCGGGTCGGTCGTCGGCCTGACGGCAATGTTATCCGCCAGCGTCGCGCAGTCCTCGACATGGCCGCGCGCCCTTTATCCGGGCCTCACAGATCTGCCTTTCTTCGTACCGCTGGCTGTCGGCATATTGGCCGGGGCTTTGGCCGGGTTCATCAACGGACAGCTTATCGCCCGCACCAAGATCCCGCCCTTCATTGCGACGCTTGGCATGATGGTGACGGCGCGTGGCCTTTCCAAATGGTACACGAAGGGCCAGCCGATTTCCGGTCTGACCGACGGTTTCACCTTCATCGGCACGGGTGTCTGGCCTGTCGTGGTATTTCTCGCCGTCGCCGTCATCTTCCATATTGCGCTTCGTTATACGCGCTATGGCAAGTTCACCTATGCGATTGGCGCCAACCAGCAGGCAGCCCGCGTTTCCGGTATCAACATCGAGGCGCATCTGATCAAGGTCTATGCCATTGCCGGCATGCTCGCCGGTCTTGCCGGCATCGTCACCGCTGCCCGCGCGCAGACGGCGCAGGCCGGCATGGGCGTGATGTATGAACTGGACGCCATCGCAGCGGCCGTGATCGGCGGCACGTCGCTCGCCGGTGGTGCGGGCCGCATTACCGGAACGGTGATCGGCACCATCATTCTCGGTGTCATGACGTCCGGTTTCACATTCCTCAGGGTCGACGCCTACTACCAGGAGATCGTCAAGGGTCTCATCATCGTGGCTGCCGTCGTTGCCGACGTCTACCGCCAGAAGAAACGCGCAAAGCGCTGAACACTCCTCCTCCCGGACTTGGGGCAAGCTTCCATGCTTGCCCCTTTTTTATGTCCTGCGAGAAGGAGCTGATTTGCGTTGAGGTGCAGGGCGGACGCTCTCAGGCCTTGCTGTTTCGGTATTCGTGAACGGCCTTGCCGAAGGCTTCGAACAAAGCGCGAGACGGCGCGTCCGTCTCGGCCCAATATTCCGGATGCCATTGCACGCCGACGGCGAAACCCTTGGCGTCAATGACCGAAACGGCCTCGATCGTGCCGTCCGCTGCGGTTGCCTCCACCTGCAGGCGTGGCGCCGTTTCAGCAATTGCCTGCCGGTGCAGTGAATTGATCTGTATTTCACCCGACATGCCGAGATGCTGCGCAATGCAGGAGCCTTCGCGCACATGCACCGGCTGGCGGATCGCGAAGGCCACGTCGCGGTCGTCATGTTCCGGCTTGCGATGGTCCCAGATGCCGGGCTGTTCCTGAATTTCGGAAGCAAGCGTGCCGCCCAGCGCCACGTTCAGCTCCTGAATGCCGCGACAGATGGCGAGCATTGGAATGCCGCGTTCGATGGCGCGACGGATCAGCGGCAGGCTGGTGGCGTCACGGGCCTGATCGAAGGGGCCGTCGCTATCCTGCGCTTCCTTTCCGTAAAGGGAAGGGTGCACATTGGTGGCGGAACCGGAGATGAGCAGGCCGTCCACACGGTCGAGGATGGCGTCCACCTCGTTGCCGTCCTCGAAGGCCGGAATGATGAAGGACATGACGCCCGCCACCTTCAACGCGGCGGCAAGATACTGGTTCTGCGCCGCGTGCCAGTCGGCTCCGGTGAAATGCCGGATGTCGGCGGGAACGGCGATAATCGGTTTTGGCATGGTGGCTCCGGGGCGAATCTCCAAAAATTTGTGCGACTGCCGGCGGGCCAAGTCAAGCATGCCTTTTGCGTTCTGTCGGCAATGTATGCGCCTAAAGTATAAGGCGGGGTCGTGATATTTCAGTTGCAAATAAAATAGAGAGGAGACTTCCGGAAATTTCTCCAAAAGGCCGGTTTGTGTGCGGTTAATTCTTGGCGCGGGTGCTTGTCAGCCGGGCGGTAACCGTGCTTACTTTGCTGCGATGCCTGAACAGCAAAGAGGGGAATTCAAAGCTGCGGGCAGCGTTCATATCTGGGAGGATATAGATGGATCGCCGTTCCTTTATGAAAAAAGGTGCGCTTGCGGGAGCCGCCACAGCGGCGCTGGCCGCACCCGCCATTGCACAACAGAATACCAAGATTACCTGGCGCCTGACCTCGTCGTTTCCGAAATCGCTCGATACGATCTATGGCGGCGCCGAGGATATTGCCAAGCACGTTGCTGCCGCGACCGATGGCAATTTCACCATCCAGACCTTTGCCGCCGGTGAAATCGTGCCCGGCCTGCAGGCGGCCGATGCCGTGTCATCCGGCACGGTGGAAATGTGCCATACCTGCTCCTATTATTACGTCGGCAAGGATCCGACCTTCGCCATCGGCACGGCAATACCCTTCGGCCTTAACGCCCGCCTGACCAATTCCTGGTTCTATGAAGGCAACGGCAACAAGCTGCTTAACGAGTTTTACGCCAAGCATAATCTCTACGGCATGATCGCCGGCAATACCGGTGCGCAGATGGGCGGCTGGTTCCGCAAGGAAATCAACACCGTCGACGATTTCAAGGGGGTGAAGATGCGCATTGCCGGCCTGGCCGGCAAGGTGGTGGAAAAGCTCGGCGTCGTGCCGCAGCAGATCGCCGGCGGCGATATCTATCCGGCACTTGAAAAAGGCACCATCGATGCCGCCGAATGGGTCGGTCCCTATGATGACCATAAGCTCGGCTTCTACAAGGTTGCGAAATATTATTATTACCCGGCGTTCTGGGAAGGCGGCCCTGTCATCCATTCCTTCGTCAATCTGGAGAAATGGAACAGCCTTCCGAAGAATTACCAGATGGTGCTGCAGGATGCATGTGCCTTCGCCAATACCAGCATGATGGCGAAGTACGACGCCAAAAACCCGATTGCGGTGCGGCAACTGGTGGCGGAGGGTGCTATCCTGCGGCCATTCAGCCAGGAAATCCTTGAGGCCTGTTACAAAGCGGCGCTGGAAGTTTACGCCAGCATTTCCGCATCAAATCCTGACTTCAAGAAGATTTACGAGGATCAGGTGGCCTTCAAGCGTGAGGGTTATCTCTGGATGCAGCTTGCGGAATATACGTTCGATACCTTCATGATGATTCAGCAGCGTAACGGAAAGCTCTGATCTTTCGGTAAAAGGCGGACCGGCAAAAAGCCCCCGAAGCTTCGGACTCGGGGGCTTTTTGTGTGTTTGCAGCAATGATTTCAGGGCCGCGAGGCCTCCGGATGAATGTGCAACTGGTTGCGAATTCATTGCGGGGCATTGGGAAAGCGCAGCGCTGCCGGGCCGATCTCCCGGATCAACGCTGCGCTATGCCGTTACGGTCCGATCTTGGGCGGTTGGCCAAGATCGGGCTGGGTGTTCTCCGGTTGCGGTCCACCCAAATTAAGGGGTGGCAGACCGAGCGCCGGCTGCGGGGCCGGTGGCTGACTTTCCTGACCTGGCGTTGTGGGTGACGGCCCGCCAAGGTTGAGCGGCGGCAGTCCGATGGACGGCTGCTGCGGAGAAGCGCCGCCGCCGAGAGGCGGCAGGGACAAGCCGCCGCTTCCTGGGCCGCCGGGTATCTCGATCTTGATCGTACTGGGATCGACGCTGGTGTGGCTGCTCTTGTAGTTCATCACTAGGCCGGGAAACGCTATGACCACAAGGATCATCACGAACTGGATGACGATATAGGGAAATACCCCCTTATAGATTTCCGTTGTTTTCACGCCGGGCATCTTTTTACCCGTCACCTTGTCCACCCATGTCGAGTTCGGAGCGATGGAGCGCAGGAAGAATAGCGAAAACCCGAAGGGGGGCGTCAGGAACGAGGTTTGCAGGTTGATGCCGAGAATGATGCCGAACCAGACCAGATCGATCCCGAGCTTGTCTGCCACCGGCGCCAACAACGGCACCATGATGAAGGCGATCTCGAAGAAATCCAGAAAGCAGCCAAGAATGAAAATAATGATCGTGACCACGATCAGGAAGCCGTACTCCCCGCCGGGCAGGGCAAGCAGCAGTTCTTCGATCCAGACATTGCCATTGATGCCGTAGAAGGTGAGGCCGAAAACGCGGGCGCCGATGAGGATCATCATGACGAAGGCGGAAAGCTTCGTTGTCGCGTCCAGCGCATTTTTGACTGTTGCAATGGAGAGTCTGCCCTTGGCGAGCGCCAGGATCAGTGCTCCGGTTGCGCCCATCGCGCCGCCTTCGGTCGGTGTGGCGATGCCGAGGAAGATTGTGCCGAGAACGAGAAAGATAAGTGCCAGAGGCGGCACCAGAACGATGATGACCTGTTCAGCCAGGCGCGAAATGATCTTGGTACTTGCCGCGCTATTAAAAAGGGCGACGAGATAAACCGCGACCACGGCAAAGGCGAGCGCGGCGACCAGCTGCCATTCAGGGCTTTTTATGCCGGAGAAGAGGACGTGCATGCCCAGGAAATATAGCGCTATCGAAATGGCGATCATCACGAAAAGCGAGGTAATGCCGTTGCCAAGCGTGCGGGCCTCCTTCGGAAGGGCGGGCACGAGTGACGGTTTGAAGATAGAGATCGCAAAGATATATGCGCAATAGGCCGCCACGATCATAAGCGCGGGGTAAAGCGCGCCGACATACATATCGCCGACGGAGCGGCCGAGCTGGTCCGCCATGACGATCAGAACCAGAGAGGGCGGAACGATCTGCGCAAGAGTGCCCGAAGCGGCAATGGTGCCTGCGACGAGGGGGCGATTATAACCATAACGCATCATGATCGGCAGCGAAATGAGGCCCATGGCCATGACGGAAGCCGCTACGACGCCGGTGGTGGCGCCCAGCAGAGCGCCGACAAGAATGACCGCATAAGCGAGACCGCCACGAATAGGGCCGAAAAGCTGACCGATCGTATCGAGGAGATCTTCGGCCATGCGGGAGCGCTCGAGAATGATGCCCATGAATGTGAAGAACGGGATGGACAGCAGGGTGTCGTTGTACATGATCCCGTAGATGCGTTCGGGATGGGATTGCAATAGCGGCCAGAACAGTCGGATTTCCGGGGAAATCCACGATAGTTCCACGCCCAGTACGAAATAGATGAGGCCGCCGGCGGCGAGCGTAAAGGCGACGGGATAGCCCAGCAAGAGCATCAGCATCACGCTGCTGAACATGACCAGCGGCAGGTTATGCGCAATCAGATCTATCATGTCAGTTTCCTGCCGTTCCGTTGGTTTCTGCTTCGGATTCCGACAGTACCGTCTCACGGGGATCGGCAATATATCCAGCAATCACCGCATAACGCTTGATTATTTCCGAGAATGCCTGGACGAGAAGCAGGGCAAAGCCCAAAAGGACGACAAACTTGGCGGGCCAGATGATAAGGCCGCCGGCATTGGACGACATTTCTCCAGAATTGAAGGAATTCCAGAACCATGGCCAGGCGAGATAGGTCATCAGACCGGCGAAAGGAACGAGGAAAATGATATGGAGGACAAAGTCGACGATATCGCGCGTGCGCTTCGACCACGTGGACGACAGTATGTCGATCCTCACATGCTCGTTCTTGAGGAGCGCGTAAGCTGCCGCCAGCATGAAAACGGTGCCGTAAAGATACCATTGAACTTCGAGCCAAGCATTCGACGACATGTCGAACATCTTGCGCACCACCGCATTGGTGGCGCTGATCAGCACTGCGGCCAGCAATAACCAGGACACAGATTGGCCGATAACCGTGGTGACCGTGTCGACGGCCCGGCTTATTCCCAATAAAAACTTCACTTTCCCCTCCTCAGGACCAGATCCAAGGTCCGGACCGCGGCTTTTTTATCGGCGTTTTATTTGCCATTTCGACCGGCAAGTCCGATTTTTTCTTGTTTGCGGGTGCTTATTGAACAGCTTTTCGAAAAGCAACTCCGAACGGTCATTCTTCCTCCAAGAATTCTGTACGGCATGCACCCTGTAACGATTTATCGTGCACTGATTTTATCTGGCGCGCTACAGGATGCGCCCAATTTGCAGTGCATTAATTTTACTTTTCCAACGTTACGGAAGGCAATCGGGTGGCTGACGATCCATTGCGCTTCTGCATGACTTCATGTTACCTCTGCGGATGGAGAATCCGGCATAAGCCCGCCATTGTTTGCAGGATGATGGTCTTGCGCGGCGGGGCTGCGGATGGAGCATAAGGGGAAGCGAAATGAGCGAACACCATACGGGTCCGGTCGAAGTTGGCGCCGAGATGAATTACGGCGAGCACGAAAAGACCTATAACGCTTTTCTGGCCATGACGAAGTATGGCACGATGCTGGTATGCGTGCTGATGCTGGCCATGGTCGCGGGTTTCTTTACCTCAGCCGGTTTCCTTGGCGGCTTGATCGTCTTTGTCTTCCTTTCGGCCGCAGGCTTCGTGCTGCTGCGCTGAACCACCCCACATAGTGGAGCGGTGCCGGCCAACCCGAAAGGGAAAGCCATGAGACGCCTGTTATCCTGTCTGCTCTTGCTGGCGGCGATGTCGCATCATGCCTGGGCTCGCGATCTTCTGCCGTCCGAGCAGGACAAGCTCAAGACGCAGATCGAACGGTTCAGCGCGGCGCTGAATACGCAGGATTTCGAGACCGTCGGCAGGACTGTGCCGCCGAAAATCTTCGAGTTCATTGCAGGCGACGCGGGTATTTCCGTCGACCAATTGCGCAGCGCCTTGACGGCGCAGATGCAGATGGCGCTTGCGGCGGTGAAGATAACCGAATTCACCATGGATACACGGGCGATCAGCGTCGGGGAAACGCCCGACGGAACGCCTTATGCGCTCATTCCGACAAAAACGGTGATGGAAACCGGTGGCCAGACGATCGAGGCGAAATCCCACACGCTGGCGCTGATCGATGACGCAGACTGGTATTTGCTGCGTGTCAGCGACCAGCAGCAGGTGACTATCCTGCGCAAGGTCTATCCGGCCTTCGCTGACGTGAAGTTCCCTGAAGATTCAATGCAGCCTGTCAAATAAAGCAGTGTTTCCGTTTAAACCGGAAACACTCGAGCTGGCATTAGCCGGGATCCCCCACGCTCAGGAAAAACGCCCCGGACGGAAGGGATCAACCGAGATCGCGGTCTCTTCGCCACTTGCGAGTTGCGTCACGAGGCGGGCGGTGGCTGCCGATTGCGTCAGTCCCAGATGGCCGTGGCCGAAGGCGTAGATGACGGAGGGCGTGGCGCGCGCCGTACCTATGACGGGAAGACAGTCCGGCATTGACGGGCGAAAGCCCATCCATTGCCGGCCGCCTTCCACCTTGAGGCCCGGCAGGAAACGTCCCGCCTTCTTGAGCATGGCTTCGGAGCGTTTGAAATTCGGTTTCAACTCCAGCCCGCCAAGTTCGACAGCGCCGCCGACGCGGATGCCGGAGGAGAGCGGCGTCACGACGAAACCATGGTCGTTGAAATAAAGCTGCCGCGTAACGTTGAAGGCGTCGGCAGGCAGGGTGGTGTTATAACCGCGCTCGGTTTCCAGCGTCACGATGTTGCCAAGCGTGGCGGCAAGTTTCTTCGACCATGCGCCGCAGGCGATCACCACCTTGTCAGCGTCGATCTTGTCGCCGTTTTCCAGCGTCACGATCGTGCTTTCACCAACGGCATCGATGCGTTCGGCCTCGCCCTTGCGAAGGCTTGCCCCACGGGCGATCACCAGATCGAAAATGGCACGGGTGAAATCGTAAGGGTCGGAGACCTGCAGACCGTCCGGCGAGAACATGGCATGACGGAACTGCGGCGCAAGACCCGGCTGCAGCGTCTCGATTTCGGCGCGGCCGACGCGCTCAAAGGAGAAACCGGCCTGTTCCTTCTCATTCCAGTCCTTGAGGGCGGCATTAAAGCTTGTTTCGCTATCGTAGAGATCGAGCGTGCCGGTCTTCGACACGAAGGGCGAAAGCTCCGGCATGGCGGTGACATGGGCCATTTCCGTGGCCGCCAGCCGGTTGATGTCGCTGAGCGCCTTCAGGCCGTAGCGGAAATTTCGCTCGGCGCTGGCGCGCCAGAAACGCCACAGCCAAGGCGCGATCTTCGCCGCATAGGCAGGCGGCACGCTGAGAGGACCGAGCGGGTCGAACAGCCAGCGCGGCGCCTTTTTCATGATGCCGGGAGCGGGAATGGGAATGATTGCCGGAAAGGCCAGGATGCCGGCATTGCCGGAACTCGCACCGCGGGCGATTTCGCCGCGCTCCAGAAGAACGACCTCGCGCCCGGCATTTTGCAGGTAAAGCGCCGCCATGGAACCGATAATGCCGCTGCCGATCACCAGCACGTCGCATTTCAGGGTTTTGGTCATCGGCGCTCCTGCAACACAAATCTTTCAGGCCCGCCATAACAACGAATGCTGTCTGGATGAAAGGCCGCATTGTGCCGCGACTGCAGAAATATCAGCACTGTGGCAAATAAGCGGTGCCCATCCGGGAAAGATTCACAGGTAAAGGGCGCGTGTCTGAAGAATTTTTCGCTGGCAGATTCAGTCGTCGGATCAATAGTTATGGATCATTATTAATCGCTATTTAACGGTGTCGCGCTAGGTTGCGCGTGCAGGCAGACCGATCCGTTTTTTCATCTCTCCAGCATCGAGGGGAGAGGTCCGCATACTGGTCATTGTTGGGGGTTCAAAGGCATGTCTCAATTTTTCAAACTCGGTACGGATGCATCCGCGGTGCTTGATGCACTCAGCCGCTCTCAGGCCATCATCGAGTTCGATCTGACCGGCAAAATTTTGAAAGCAAATGACAATTTCTGCAAGGCGATCGGCTATCAGGAGGCTGAAATCGTCGGACGGAGCCACAGCATGTTCCTGTCTCCCGATGACGCCGCCTCAGCAGAATACAAGACCTTCTGGGCAAAGCTGTCGCGCGGAGAATATGATCAGGGCCAGTACCGGCGCCGCGCAAAGAACGGCGACGATATCTGGATCGAGGCCTCCTACAATCCGGTTTTCCGTTTCGGCAAGCCTTACAAGGTCGTCAAGATCGCAACCGACATCACATCGATCAAGCGCAAGAGCGCCGAGGATGATGGCAAGCTGGCGGCACTTTCCCGGGCGCAGGCCATGATCGAATTTACACCCGACGGAAAAATCCTCAGCGCCAATGAGAATTTCCTGGCCGCACTCGGTTACACGGCGGAAGAAATCGTCGGCAAACATCATTCGATGTTCTGCGAGCAGGCCTATGCCCAGTCCCAGGATTATCGCAGCTTCTGGGACGAACTCCGGACTGGCAGATTCTCGTCCGGACAGTTCATGCGGCTTGGCAAGGATGGTAAACGCGTCTTCATCCAGGCTTCCTATAATCCGATCCTCGATGACCGGGGCCATGTCTTCAAGGTCGTAAAATTTGCTTTCGACGTCACCGACCGGATGCACGCGGTTGAAGAACTGGGTGCTGCACTCGAGCGGCTTTCACAGTGCAATATCCGTGTCACGCTGGACAAACCATTCGTGGGCGAATTTGAAAGGCTGCGCCGGGATTTCAACAAATCCATCGCGGAATTCCAGAAGACGCTGGAGAATGTTCTCGGCCAGACCGACGATCTGACCAGAAGCAGCCAGGAAGTCAGCGAAGCCTCCGTCAATCTCGCCGAGCGCTCGCGCGAGCAGGCGGTAGCGCTCGAAGAAACCTCGGCAGCGCTTGAAGAGATCACCGCCACGGTTCGCTCATCGACCGAAAATACCAAAGAGACCCGAAAGCTCGTTCAGAGCGCCCGGACATCCACGGCTGCTTCAACCGAAGTCGTCGAACGGACCGTCAACGCCATGCAGCGCATCGAGACGGCATCGCGTGAAATTAGCCAGATCATTGGCGTAATCGATGAGATTGCCTTCCAGACGAACCTTCTGGCGTTGAATGCCGGCGTGGAAGCGGCGCGTGCGGGCGAAGCCGGCAAGGGCTTTGCCGTGGTGGCGCAGGAAGTGCGCGAACTTGCCCAGCGCTCCGCCAATGCCGCAAAGGAAATCAAGGCGCTCATCAACAATTCCGGCACCGAGGTTCTCGAGGGCGTCAGGCTGGTGGGCGAGACCGGCGAGGCATTGAAGCAGATCGACGCGCTGGTAAGGCATATCGACGGCAACGTCGACATGATTGCCAAGGCAGCCGACGAACAGGCCATCGGCATCGGCGAAATCAACAAGGCGGTTAACCGGCTCGACCGGATGACGCAGGAGAACGCCGCCATGAGCGCCCGTACCACCGTGATCAGCACCACGCTGGCGCAGGGGGCAGATGTGCTCGCACAGCTCGTCAGCCTGTTCAAACTGAACCGCCGCACCGTTCAGCGTGAAGACGGATCATCTATCCGGTCGGATTTTTCGAAGGGCGGCCGGAACGATCAGAGAGCGGATCGCGCTGCCGCATGAAGGGGCGGGCTTTAGCCCGACATAGGCCCTATTGACGATTTTGGTGATGCGGATGCCTTTGATCGGGCATCCGCATTCCGTCATCAGCGCAATGCCGGTCGTTCGATGCCAAGGTGATCGCGCAGCGTCGAACCTTCGTAGTCCCGGCGGAAAAGGCCGCGTTCCTGCAACAGCGGCACCACTTCGCGGTTGAATTCCTCCAGCCCGCCGGGGAAGAAGGGCGGCATGACGTTGAAGCCGTCGGCGGCGCCGTTTTCGAACCATTCCTGCATGCGGTCGGCCACGTCTTTTGCCGTGCCCATGACGATGTGGTGGCCACGACCTGCAGCAACGCGCAGCGCAAGTTCGCGGATCGTCAGCTTTTCGCGGCGCGCCAGCTCGGTCAGAAGTTCGGCGCGGCTGCGCAGCTGGTCGGAGATCGGCAGGTCCGGCAAGGGGCCGTCGAGATCGTATTCGGCAAGGCTGTGGCCGATGCGCTCTTCCAGCAGCGGCATGGCGCTCTTGATGTCGGTCCAGCGGTTCAGTTCCTTCAGCTTTTCGCCGGCCTCTTCGAAGCTCCTGCCGATGATCGGCATGAAACCCGGCATTACCGCGACGCTGGCCGGATCGCGGCCAAACTTCGCGACCCGCGCCTTGAGGCTGGTGTAGAAGGCCTGCGCTTCGGAAATAGCCTGCTGGGCGGTGAAGACGATATCGGCGGTGCGGGCGGCGAGGTCCTGTCCCGGGCCGGAGGAGCCGGCCTGAATGAGAACCGGGTGCCCCTGCGGCGAGCGCGGAATATTGAGCGGTCCCTTGACCGTGAAATATTTGCCTTCGTGGTTGAGAATATGGACCTTTTCCGGATCGACGTAACGACCTGCCTGCTTGTCCTTGACGAAAGCGTCGTCATCCCAGCTGTCCCACAGACCGCGCACCACATTCACATATTCTTCCGCCACCGCATAACGCTCGTCATGCTCGGGGTGGTCCTTGGAAAAGTTTGCCGCCGTGCGGGCATAGGAGGTGGTGACGATGTTCCACGCTGCGCGGCCGTGGCTCAGGTGATCGATGGAAGCGAAGGCGCGGGCGGTGTGGTAGGGCTCGCCATAGGTGGTGGAGGCGGTGGCGGCGAGACCGATCTTGTCGGTCACCATCGCAAGCGCTGCAAGCAGCGTCAGCGGCTCGAAGCGCGCGATCATCGAGGGATGGGCGTCGACGCCGCTGGTCAGGCCATCGGCGAGGAATACCATGTCGAACTTCGCCGCTTCGGCCATTTTCGTAACACGGGTGAGCAGATCGAAATTCTCGCTGCCGGCTTCCGCATCCGGGTGGCGCCAGCCGGAAACGTGGTGTCCGGCGCCCTGCAGGAAAAGGCCGAGATGCATCTGTCTTTTACGGGTCGTGGTGGTCATGGGGATCATGCCTTCATGTCGGTCGAGTTATATCTGTGTTGCCAGAAGCGTATCGAGCTTCCTGAGGTCGGCTGCGGTTTTCATGGACCGCACCAGTGCCGGAATTCCGGCGAATTTTTCACTGCCACCGGTGGCGTCGGCAAATTTTTCCGTCGGGTCATCGATGCCCGGAAGGCCGTCGATACGGCGCGATAGCACCGTGCCATCCTTCTTCGTCACGTCGATGACGACGAAACGGGTGGTCGGATCGGGCGAGAGGCGGCGGGCGGTTTCATCATGCTGGCGCGAGACTTTTGCCGAAAGGGCGAGCAGGTCGGCGCGGGCCGGGCGTTCGTCGAAATGGCCGATGCCGAGTGCGCCATCTGCCAGCGCTGCGGCAAAGACATATTCGGCGCTGAAGCGCGCATCGATGCCGGTGGCGGGCGAGGCTGAACCGACAAGGGCGGCATCGCCGCCGGGCGGAAAGGTTATGACGACGGTTTCGACTTCGTCCGGCGTCAGTTCATGCGCGTTGCGCAGGGCAATTGCGCCGACGGCGACCGGGTGGCTGGCGGTGCAGCAGGGAAAGGCCTTGAGCGTCAATCCGGGAGAGACGATCTGCCATGGTGCGCCCCATCCGGAGAGAACCCGCTTGGGCTGCTCCGCGCCGAAGGCGAAGGCGGAATAAAAGCCGATGGGATTTTCCAGAAAATCCGGTGCGCCCTGAAACCCTGATCGTGCCAGCCGCGCGGCCGTTAGGCCGGCGCGCGTGGCAAGCCCGGCATGCAGGGGCTTCGCATCAAACCCGAATTGCAGGCGCAGCCCGGCCGATTGCGTGGCGGCAAGCCCGAGCGCCACCGCCGTGGTTTGCGGGTCGAATTTCAGAAGATGGGCGATGGCTGCCGCAGCACCGATCGGACCAAGCGTGGCCGTGGCATGGAAGCCATTTTCATAATGTTTGGTGCCGAGTGAGAGGCCAAGCCGCGCCATTGTTTCGAGCCCGACGATATAAGCGGCGATGAAGGCGTCGGCAGTCGAACCTTCCTCGACCGCAACAGTAAGCAGGGCGGGAATGATGGCGACAGTCGGGTGCCCGCGCACGCTGCCATGCACATCGTCATAGTCAAGCACATGCCCGGCATGGCCATTGATGAGGGCTGCGGTAAAGGCATCCGTGCGCAGATCATGGCCGATAACGCCTGCGGTGCCTGATGTGCCCGGTGTAAAAGTGTCGATGAGGATTTTCGTGCTTCTGTCCGAAGCACCGCCCAGCACGCACGCGAAAAAGTCGATCAGCGCGGTGCGGGCGATTGTCACCGCTTCGTCGTCACGCAGCGGATCGGAGGCGGCGATGGCTTCGGCCAGATGAAGGGTGAGTTTTTCGTCGGCTGTCATGGCGTCAGATCCCTTCGCCATCAGTGACACGCGCCACCTGTCCCCCGAGACCCTTGACGAAGGCATTGATACGCGGATTGGTCGACTTGTAGAAGATATGCTCCGGCGTGCCCTGATCGACGATCAGGCCGTTTTCGGTGAAGACGATATTGTCGCTGATTTCCTCGGCAAAGCGCATTTCATGGGTGACGAGAATGCTGGTCATGCCGTCATTGACGAGATCGCGGATGACGGCGAGCACTTCACCCACGGTTTCCGGGTCGAGCGCGGAGGTGACCTCGTCGAACAGCACCAGTTCCGGCCGCATGGCAAGTGCGCGTGCAATCGCCACGCGCTGCTGCTGGCCGCCGGAAAGCTGGCCGGGATAGGCGTCGACCTTTTGGGAAAGACGGACTTTTTCCAGCAGTTCGCGGGCATGGCGTTCGGCTTCCGCCTTCGGCGTGCCGAGGATTTTGATCGGTGCGATGGTGATGTTTTCCATCACCGTCAGATGCGGGAAGAGGTTGAACTGCTGGAAGACGATGCCGATGCGCTTGCGCAGCGCGATACGCTCCGCCTCGGTCTTTAACAGGTCCACCCGGGTGCCGCCAACGGTGATCTTGCCGGATCGCGGGATCAGCAGGCCGTTGATGCAGCGCAGGATCGTGGATTTGCCGGAGCCGGATGGGCCGATGATGGAAACGGCGTCGCCCTTGTTCACCGTCAGATCAATACCCTTCAGGACCTGATTGTCGCCGAAGGACAGGTGTACGCCTTCAAGCTCAACCAGAGCTTTGGCGGCGGTTTGTGGTGCGGATGCGGACATGGCTTGTTCCAATCAGCGGGAAGCGAAGCGCCGCTCGAGGCGCTGCGTGAAACGGGATACGGGATAGCAGAACAGGAAGAATGCCATCAGAACGGTGAGATAGACCACGACGGTGAAATCATTGCGCTGCACGGCGGTGCTGGCGTCCGTCGCGGCATGAAGAAGTTCATGCACGCCGACCAGAGAGGCAAGCGCCGTGCCCATAGTGATCGATGCATAGAGATTCATCCATGGCGGCAGCGAGCGCTTCACGCATTGCGGCAGGATGATCCAGCGCAGTGTCTGGTTACGCGAAAAGCCGAGACCCTGCGCCGCTTCCCATTGCGCCGTCGGGATCGACTGGATGGCGCCGCGGGTGATTTCGGCGATATGGGCGCTAGCCGGAATGGCAAGGCCGACGACGGCCTTGATCCAGTCCGGGAAGGGAATGTAGTTGCCGAAGGCGACAATCTCGAAGGGGAAGATGTAGGTCGCGGCGAAAATCAGCACCAGATGCGGCGCGTTGCGGAAAACCTGCACATAGGTAAGCGCCGGCGCGCGCACCAGACGGTAGGGCGCAAGCTCCATGATGCCGAGCAGGACCCCGATGAAGGTGCCGATGGCGATCGCCAGAATGCTGATCAGCACATTCATCGCGAAACCCTTACCGAGATAGGGCAGCCATTGCAGCAGCACCTGACCGAGTGAAGGATCGAGGACCAGCCACAGCACGACGGCAACGAGCACGCCGCACAGGAGAATGGTGCCGAAGGGCAGCTTTTTTGCCGCCTGCTGCTGGGAAACTACCGCGCTCATTGACCGAACCCCGGAACCGCAAGACGACGCTCGAGCCAAAGGCCCACCCTTGCGACGATGAAATTGATGACGCTGAAGAAGAGGAGGATGACGAGCATCAGCTCGACGACATTGTCACGCTGCGTCCAGATCAGGATCGAGGCATAGGTGATTTCACCGACCGCAATCGCCGAGCCGACGGTGGTGAGCTTCACCAGATTGACGAGATTGTTGATGATGGAAGGGAGTGCTGTGCGGATCGCCAGCGGAAATTCCACGTAACGCAGCACCTCGAAGGAGCTGAAGCCGATCGCGCGCGCCGCCTCGATGGTGGTGGCCGGCACCGCCTCGATGCCGCCGCGCAACGCCTCCGCATGGAAGGCGGCAATATGCAGGCCGGTGATGGCGACGACCCAGAAGAACGGTGTCAGCGGGTTGTTCTGTGCCCCGCCGAGCACATTGGAAATCAGCATGTTGAGCACGAGGAAGCCGCACATCAGCTGCACCAGCGTCGGTGTATTGCGCGTCAGTTCCACATAAGCGCGCACGGGCCCGGCGAGCCAGACCTTGCCGGAGGTGAGCATGGCCGCGAAAATGAAACCGAAGACGAGGCTGAGCGGCAGGGTGACGGCCACGAGGATCAGCGTCATCTTCATGCCGTCGAGCCAGATCTGGACCTCGTAGCCACTGTTCAGAAAATCATAGTTGAGGCCGATATGCGCGGCCAGTTCTATGAAGCGCGCTATAAATGCATCCTGCATCGGAAATCCATGCTGTTATCGCGGTGCCGCCCGGCAGGCGGCGCCAGAATGGCCTGTCTTGCTATAAAGCAGAAAAGAACGGCGGGCGAAACCAGCCGTTCCTGATGGTCATGGGAAGTCACCCCGCCTGTTCGGCATCATCCTCACCCTGCGGTGGAGGAGAGGCAAGGAACGGAGAGACCCTGCGCCGGTCTTATTGCGCGGCCGAAAGCTTCGTCTTCTGCTCTTCCATATAGCCGATGCTCGGCAGGCGGTTGGCCTTGGCGAATTCGATCATCTTGCCGGATGCGTGCAGTTCCTTGACGATCTTGTCGAGGGCAGCCTGCGTGTCGGCCTCGCCCTTGCGCAGCCAGATGACGGAGTCCGAAGGGATAAGGTCGGTGGGGATGAGGATGCCGTAATCTTTCCACTCATCGGCGCGGTCCTGGAGCATCAGGCTCAGCGTGCCGTTGACGTGTACGGAAACATCGCAATTGCCGCCCTTCAGCGCCAGCAGCGATTCCGGCTGGCTCGGCAGCGCCTTTACCTGCGCGCCATATTGCTCGATCAGCGGCTGCGTGTAGTTCGAGCCTTGCGAAACGCAGGCGATCTTGCCCTTCAGATCCGGCCAGTCCTTGATGCCCGAATCCTTGCGGCCGATGGCGGCGCCACCCTGGCGGTCATAGGGTGTCGGCACATAGTCAAGCGTTTTGGCGCGCTCTTCCGTATACTGCATGTTGGCGATCAGAATATCGACCTTGCCCTGCTGCAGGAACTGCACGCGGTTGGGCGGGGTCACGGTTTCGGTCACCAGTTCCACACCGAGACCGGCGGCCAGCGCCTTGGCGACGTCAATGTTGAGGCCCTTCTGCTCCTGCGTCTTCGGATCGATGAAGCCGAAAGGCGCGCCGGAGAGGATGACGCCGACGGTGAGCTTGCCGCGACCCTTGATACGGTCGAGCGTCGCATCCGCGTGAGCGGCGGTGGCCAGCGAAGCGACCACGACGGTTCCGGCGATGAGTTTTGCGGCAAAACTGGAGAAAGAGAAGGCCATGGGTATTTCCTTTTGATTGTAGGAGGAAACTACATGAGGCACCCGCCAAGAGCGAGGATTGGCATTGCGTGAAAAATAGTATGAATAAAATCCGGTTCCAATAAATCTTTCAGGAAGAAAAATTATCCCAATAATTTGAAATCGTAGAATCCTGTTCTTTTCATCCGTTGTTTTACGTTTGGCCGTGAGGGCGGGAGGATAGTCCAGATGGTGTCTGCGGGCCAAACGGTCACAGGAAGGACGAGCGAATGCCGCTTGTTTCTTCTCCCCGGCGGGGAGAAGAAACGTGCCGCAAACGTTGTGCCCCGTCGTCAACGGCCGGCATTATAGGCCGCAATCGCCGCCATGTTGACGATATCGCTGTCCTTGGCACCCATCGAGGTGATCTGTACCGATTTGTCGAGGCCGACGAGGAGTGGGCCGATGACGGTCGCGCCGCCCAGTTCCTGCAGCATCTTGGTGGAGATGGAGGCGGAATGGATGGCGGGCATGACCAGCACATTGGCCGGGCCGGAAAGCCGGGCGAAGGGATACTGGCTCTGCATGCGGTGATGGTTCAGCGCCACATCGGCCGACATTTCGCCGTCGACCTCGAAATTGACGTTGCGCCTGTCGAGAATTTTCACCGCCTCGCGCACCTTGTCGGAACGTTCGCCGGTCGGCTGGCCGAAGGTGGAATAGGCCAGCATGGCAACGCGCGGTTCGTAACCGAAACGGCGGGCGAGGCCGGCTGCCTCTTCGGCGATATCGGCAAGATCTTCCGCGTTCGGCATGTCATGCACGGCGGTATCGGCAACGAAGACGGTGCGGTTGCGCGAGACCACCAGCGATACGCCGATGACGCGATGGCCGGGTTTGGTGTTGATGCAACGGCGGATATCCTCCAGCGCCGTGGAGTAGTTGCGGGTAACGCCGGTGACCACGGCGTCCGCATCGCCCATCGCCACCATGCAGGCGGCGAAGTGGTTACGGTCGTTGTGGACCAGACGCTGTACGTCGCGCAGCAGGAAACCGCCGCGTTGCAGACGCGCATAGAGATAATCGACATAGGCATCGACGCGGCTGGAAAGACGCGCATTGGTGATCTCGATGTTGGCGCGGTCGAGATCGATGCCGGCGCGTTCCGCATTGGCCTTGATGATATCGTCACGGCCGAGCAGGATGGCGGTGCCGAGGCCCTGCGCAGTGAAGGAAATCGCCGCACGCATGACCTGTTCTTCTTCGGCTTCCGCAAAGACAACCCGCTTCGGCGAGCGGCGCACGCGCTCGTAAAGGCGCTGCGTGGTGGAGGCCATGGGGTCACGGCGGGCGGAAAGTTCGCGGGCGTAAGCGTCGAGGTCTGGCAGTTCACGGCGGGCGACACCGGTTTCGATGGCGGCCTTGGCGACAGCCACCGGAATGGCCGAGATCAGACGCGGATCGAAGGGAACCGGGATGATGTATTGTGATCCGAAGCGCGGGCGATTGCCCTGATAGGCGGCTGCCACGTCATCCGGCACGTCTTCGCGGGCGAGATCGGCCAGCGCCTGCGCTGCGGCGATCTTCATCGCATCGTTGATCTGGCTGGCGCGAACATCGAGCGCGCCACGGAAGATATAGGGAAAGCCGAGGACGTTGTTGACCTGGTTCGGATAATCCGAGCGCCCGGTCGCCATGATGGCGTCGTCGCGGATGCGCGAGACTTCTTCAGGTGTGATTTCCGGATCGGGGTTCGCCATGGCGAAGATGATCGGCTTCGGCGCCATGGAGCGGATCATCTCTTCGGTGAAAGCGCCCTTCTGTGAGAGGCCGAATACGACATCCGCACCCTTCATGGCTTCAGTCAGCGTGCGGTTGTCCGTCTTCACCGCGTGCGCGGATTTCCATTGGTTCATGCCTTCGGTGCGGCCCTGATAGATCACGCCCTTGGTGTCGCAAAGCGTGATGTTTTCGGGGTTGAAACCCATGGCCTTGATGAGGTCCATGCAGGCGATTGCCGCGGCACCGGCGCCATTGCAGACGAGTTTCGTCGTCTTGAAGTCGCGGCCGGTCAGTTCGATGGCGTTGATAAGGCCGGCGGCGGCGATGATGGCGGTGCCGTGCTGGTCGTCATGGAAAACGGGAATGTCCATCAGCTCGCGCAGGCGGCTTTCGATGATGAAACATTCCGGCGCCTTGATGTCTTCCAGATTGATGCCGCCGAAGGAGGGGCCAAGGTAACGCACGCAATTGATGAATTCATCGGCGTCTTCGGTATCGACTTCAAGGTCGATGGAATCGACGTCGGCAAAGCGCTTGAACAGAACCGACTTGCCCTCCATGACGGGCTTGGAGGCGAGCGCGCCAAGATTGCCGAGACCTAGGATCGCCGTGCCGTTGGAGATGACCGCAACCATGTTGCCGCGCGTCGTATAGTCGTAAGCGGTTGCCGGATTTTCGGCGATCGCTTTCACCGGCACGGCCACGCCAGGCGAATAGGCGAGCGACAGATCCCGCTGCGTTGCCATCGGCTTGGTCGGGGTGATTTCCAGTTTCCCCGGTCTGCCCTGGGCGTGGAAATCCAGTGCTTCCTGATCCGTAACCGATGTTCTGGTGCTGGCGGGCTTTGTCGTGTCGGACATGGGCTGAGCGTGCTTTCCTGTCGATATTAATGTAAAAATATCCGCCGTTGTTATTGTATTTTTCGCGCCCCTGCCAAGCCTTGAATGTTGTTCAGTGCAGCAAATTTAGCCGTGATGAAATTTGCGGCCGATTCAATCGATTAAGTCCATGGGGTTGGTGTTAGAGAATGGATCGGTAAGCCTGTCGCGCCATATTTACGAAGGCTTCGACATGGAGCGCAAGCGCGCCGCGCCGGACAACCAGCACGCAATCGGACCAGGCGTCGGCGCTTTCCAGCGGGACGCCGGTGATGCCCCGTGTGGAGCGTACCGTGCTTTCCGGCAGGATGGAAATTCCCGCACCCGCTTCCACAAGCGCAAGGATGGTATTGACGTTGGCGATGCGCATGCCGATTTGCGGCTCGCAGCCCGCATCTTCAAAAAGCGAAAGTGCACTGCTGCTGAGGCCAAGGCCGATCTCGTCAACCGGCAGCAGCAGTTTTTCCTGTGCGATATCGCCAATCGAAACGCTCGCTCGGGTGCCGAGCGGATGCCGTTCCGGCAGGGCCACACACAGTTTTGACCTGTCGAAGGGCATGACCCGCAAGGTCTGTGGCAGCTGGGGGAGGGGCGCGCGGACGAAGGCGACGTCGGTCTTGCGCGTCGCCACCTGATCGATCAGCTGTTCCATCGTCATGCCGGGCAGAAGTTCCAGCGTAACCTCCCTGTGATCGCTGCCATAACGGGTAATCAGTGCCGGCAGTTTGCGTTCGGCCATCACGCTGGTGCCGTAACCGATGCGCAGCGTACCAAGCTGGCCGCGCCTTATCTGGTGCGCCTTCTCCAGCGCGCCACGGGTGCGTGCAAGGATTTCTTCCGCCTCTATCAGCATGGATTGCCCAGCCGGGGTGAGCTCCACGCCACGATTGATGCGGTGAAAGAGTTTGAACCCAAGATTTTCCTCCAGTTGCCGGATGCGCTGTGTCAC
Organism: Rhizobium oryzihabitans; assembly: GCF_010669145.1. NCBI lineage: Bacteria > Pseudomonadati > Pseudomonadota > Alphaproteobacteria > Hyphomicrobiales > Rhizobiaceae > Rhizobium > Rhizobium oryzihabitans. The sequence continues at coordinate 385,601 of NZ_CP048635.1, read as the reverse complement.
GGCAGGCTGGGCAATGCCGAGCTGCAGGGCGGCGGCCCGGAAATTTCTGGCTCTTGCGGCTTCCACGAAGATCGTGAGTTGGCGAATATCCATCGGCGGACAGGTCTTTGTGTTGTCGGTTTGATATGGTATAAGCATAGCTTATCAAAATTGCCTGTCTTGCGCATTGTCATCTTGTCGCAGGCGACGTTATACCGCGCCCAAGGTTTTGATCGCCGCCCGTCCGCAAGCGGGCTTTGCGATCCGGGCCGGGGAGGATTTGTTCTGGCACCTTGTCCGCCGCCCATCGGGCCGGCGGTACCTGCAGTGAATGGGTCAAAAATGACAGTCACGACGGAAGTCTTCCCCACCATTGTTCCCCGTTCAGCCGCGCCGCCCTCATCGTATCCGCGCTCAGCCGCGCATGCGGCGGACTGTCCCGGCCTTTCCGGGCGCTGAACGATCATCGGGCGTCAGCCTTCAAGGCGGCTCTCCTAACCGGACATTCATTCCATGAGTAAACCAGCAACTTCAACGTCGCTTCCAGCCAGAGTATGGCTGTTTGTGCTCGGCGCGGTCATCGTCGCTGCGGGTCTGTTCTTCGCCATTCTCGGCAGCAAGCTCGCGGCACTTGGCGGCAGCCTCTACTTTATCACGGCGGGTATCGCGCTGATCGTTTCCGGCTTGCTGATCGTCTTGCGCAAACCGGTCGGCGCGCTTCTATTCGGTCTCGTCGTCATCTTCACCGGCGCCTGGTCGATCTGGGAAGCAGGATTGCACTTCTGGCCGCTCATCTCTCGCCTGCTGGCACTGGGCGTGGGGGCCACGGTCGTTGCCCTTTCTTATCCGCTGCTGCGTCGTGCAGCCGGCAAGACACCCGCTTATGGTGCTTCTTTTGCACTTGCTGCGGTTCTCGCCATCGCGTCCGGCGCGGGCATTGCCGGCATGTTCGTGCCGCATCCGACCGTTGCGTTTAATGGTGAAGTCGCTGCGCTGAAACCGGTGACGCCGGAAACGGAGCAGAAGAACTGGGAACATTATGGAAATACGGCGGGCGGCAGCCGCTTTGTCGCGCTTGACGAAATTACCCGTGACAATGTCCAGAACCTGAAGGTCGCATGGACTTATCGTACCGGCGACACCCCGATCAGCCCCGGCGCAAACGGCGCGGAAGATCAGGAAACGCCGCTGCAGGTTGGCGACACCGTATTCCTGTGCACGCCGCACAACAATGTCATCGCTCTCGATGCCGATACCGGCGCTGAAAAGTGGAAGACGGAAATCAATGCGAAATCGACCGTCTGGATGCGTTGCCGCGGCCTTGCCTATTTCGATGCCAAGGCGCCGCTGAAGCAGCCTACGGCGCCGGGCTCAACACCTGTCACACCGGCAATCGTTGCCGACGGCGCACTTTGCCAGCGCCGCATTCTGATGAACACCATCAATGCCGAACTGATCGCACTGGATGCCGACACTGGCGCGTTCTGCCCGGATTTCGGCACCAATGGCCGCGTCGATCTGAAGATCGGCCTCGGTGACGCGCCGGATCCGCAATATGTGCTGACATCGGCACCGACGCTCGCGGGCACCACCGTTGTCGTCGGCGGACGCATTGCCGACAATGTGCAGGTGGACATGCCTGGCGGCGTGATGCGCGGTTTCGACGTGGTGACGGGTGCGCTTCGCTGGGCTTTCGATCCCGGTAATCCCGAAATCACCGGATTGCCGCCTGCGGGCCAGACCTATACCCGCTCCACACCGAATGTCTGGGCGTCCATGTCCTATGATCCGGAGCTGAATACGGTCTTTATGCCCGTCGGCAGCCCCTCGGTCGATCTCTATGGCGCGACGCGCACGCCGCTCGACCATAAATACGGTGCTTCCATGCTGGCGCTCGATGCCACGACGGGACGCGAAAAGTGGGTGTACCAGACCGTTCATAACGACCTCTGGGATTTCGACGTGCCGATGCAGCCAAGCTTCATCGATTTCCCAAAGGCTGATGGTACGACCGTTCCGGCTCTGGTCTTCGGCACCAAGGCCGCCCAGATCTACGTGCTGGACCGGGCAACGGGCCAGCCGCTGACGAAGGTGGAGGAGGTGCCGGTCAAGGCGGCCAATATTCCGAACGAACCTTATTCGCCCACCCAGCCGCGTTCGGTCGGCATGCCCCAGATCGGTGCGCAGACGCTGACCGAGGCCGATATGTGGGGGGCGACGCCTTTCGACCAGCTTCTGTGCCGCGTCGCCTTCAAGGGCATGCGTTATGAAGGCCTCTACACCGCTCCCGGCACGGATGTGTCGCTGAGCTTTCCGGGTTCGCTCGGTGGCATGAATTGGGGCGGTCTTTCAACCGACCCGACCACCAACACCATCTTCGTCAACGACATGCGCCTCGGCCTGTGGATCCAGATGAAGGAGGCCGCTCCGACCAAGGCGACGGCGAGCGGTGGCGAAAGCGTCAATACGGGCATGGGTCTAGTACCAATGAAGGGCACACCCTATGCCGTCGACAAGAACCGCTTCCTCTCGGCTCTCGGCATTCCCTGCCAGGCTCCGCCCTATGGCACGATGACGGCGATCGACATGAAGACCCAGAAGATCAAGTGGCAGGTGCCGGTCGGCACTGTCGAGGATACGGGTCCGCTCGGCATCAAGATGGGCCTGCCGATCCCGATCGGCATGCCTACTCTCGGCGGCACGCTTGCAACCCAGGGCGGCCTGGTCTTCATCGCCGGCACGCAGGATTATTATCTGCGCGCCTTCGATACGGCGACCGGCAAGGAAGTCTGGAAGGCCCGCCTTCCGGTCGGCAGCCAGGGCGGCCCGATGAGCTACAAGTCTCCGAAGACCGGCAAGCAATATATCGTCATCTCGGCCGGCGGCGCCCGCCAGTCGCCCGACCGTGGCGACTATGTGATCGCTTATGCCCTGCCGAACTGATACTCACGGCTCATCATTATGAAAACGCAACCCCGGGCCGCTGGTCCGGGGTTTTTCTTTGCCGCGAGTGGATGTGACCGATCCCGGCAGGGAACCTCACCTTCTGCCTTGCGTTAGCAAAACGGTCCGTCGGCAAACACGGTCCGCTGTTCACCAAGCTTTCACAAGGCGGATTTATGAGCTTGCGCTTATCCGCCCGCGAACCGATGATGGCGGTATTGGCAAATATGTATATTGTCCGGCGCGCCGGGAATTTTTTAGTTGGAAAGGTTTTGTTGTGAACGCACATTCTCGAAAGATCACGCCGGTTCTTCTTGCAGGCGGGGCGGGATCGCGGCTTTGGCCGGTATCGCGCGATCAGTTGCCCAAGCAGTTCCAGCCGCTGGTCGGCAATCTTTCGACCTATCAGCAGACACTGACGCGGGTGGGTGACAAGACGCTTTATTCCGAGCCGCTGGTGATCACCAACGAGGATTTCCGCTTCTTCGCCCGCCGTCAGGCGGAAGAGATCGACCTGCCGGCAACGGTGGTTCTAGAACCCGCCCGTCGCGACAGCGCCGCCGCCATGGCCGCCGCCGCCGTGCTGGCTGAACGTCGTGAGCCCGGATGTCTGGTGCTGGCGCTTGCCGCCGACCATGTGGTTCTCGATGCCGACAAGTTCTCCGAGGCCGTGAAGCTTGGCGCGAAAGCCGCCGATCAGGGCAACATCGTCGTCTTCGGTCTGGTGCCGACCGAGCCGCGCACCTCCTACGGCTATATCAAGCCGGGTGAGGCGATCGATGGCGAAGAAGATTTGAGCACCGTCGATGCCTTCGTGGAAAAGCCGGATGTGAAGACGGCGATTTCCTATCTGGAAAAAGGTTATCTCTGGAACTCCGGCAACTTCCTGTTCCGCTCCGACGTGATGATCGCCGAACTCAAGGCCTTCGCGCCGGAGATTCTTGCGGCGGTGACCCAAGCCGTTGAGCAATATGAAAGCGACCTTGGCTTCGTGCGCCTGCATCAGGCAAGTTTCGAGGCCTCGCCGAAAAACTCCATCGACTATGCGGTGATCGAAAAGACCAAACGCATGGCAGTGGTGCACGGCCATTTCCGCTGGTCGGATATTGGCAGCTGGGATGCCATCTGGGAAATCGCCGAAAAGCACGACAATGACAATGCGCTCGAAGGCGATGGCGTCTTCATCGATTCCGAGGGTTGCCTGATCCATTCCACGCAATTGCTGACGACGGTGGTGGGCGCAAAGGATCTGGTGGTGGTGGCCACCAAGGATGCGGTTCTGGTGGTGCCGAAAAACCGGGTGCAGGATGTGAAAGGCCTGGTGGAGAGGCTGAAGGATGGCGAACATGCGCCGCGCACGCAATCTCACAAGCGGGTCTATCGTCCATGGGGTTACATCGAACACATGTATGTCGACGAGCGCTACCGCGTGGGCCACATCACGGTCGATCCTGGCCACCGCATCTCGTTCCAGAAACATTACCACCGCTCGGAACACTGGATCATCGTCAAGGGCACCGCGACGGTGACGATCGGCGAGGAAACCCGGCTGCTGACGGAAAACCAGTCGGTCTATATCCCCATTGGCCAGCCGCACCGGCTTGCCAATGAGGGGCAGATTCCGCTGGAACTGGTGGAAATCCAGACCGGCGCCTATATCGGCGAGGATGATGTCATCCGCATCGAGGATGATTATAAGAGACAGTAGGATCGTGCGTGCCGACGCCGCATCCTAGAGCCGAGACGGGCCGCAGCCCGTCTCGCCATTTCACCTGCTCAGGTGGCCAGCGCATTCACGCAATGGGCGAAGGCATGGGAGAGCATCGCCGCCTCCAGTCCCCGACGCCAGAAAAGCCACCCGAACAACACGCCCGGGATAAAATTGGCGATCAGGATTGCGACGATCAGCGAAGGTTGCGGATCGGTTGTAATGGCAAACAATAAGGGCAGGTGGCCCGTCGCGAAAAGGGCTGCCGCAACCAGGATGGCGGCCCACAGCATAGCAGGACGTAGCTGGCCCCTTCCCGCCATGCGCCAGAGCGCCCATGCGAAAAATGACATCAAGCCCCATCGGGTCAGAAGCTCTTCCGTTATTCCACCGTAGAGAATTCGCGTCGCCAGCGGAACGGGAAAAGCGGTCATCATCGCCTTGGTCGTAGCATCCGTAACTGCAGACAGAATTACTGTCGAATAGGCAATCATCAGCAGGCCGACGGCAAGACCCGCCGACAATGCGGGCAACGCCTGTCTCCGCAACACTGCGCGCAAGCTGCCTCCTTGCACCAAAGCATCAATCAGCGGCGTGCCAAGCCCGACTCTTCCCGCCAAGGCCTGACCGATCGCCACTGCCGCAATGGTCAGGATTGCCGGCTGGATGAGCATCAGCAGCCTTATCTGAAAGGATAGCTGCTGTCCCGGTGCAAGCTGCTCAAACGTTGCAAGCAAAAGCGATGCGACACCCGTCAATCCGGTGATCAAAAGAATGTGCCAACGTTTCATTGTCGCTTTCACCTGTTTGTCCCATGGGGTTGGCGGTTAAGGCCGGAGCCTGGTTCCGAAACCTTGTAAAACGCCTGCATTACCTGTGGGTTACGCTGTTGAATCCCGCCCGTTGCCCGGCCATTCGGTGTGGTCCGCGGTTGGTCTAAACACCTCCGAGAGCGCTTTTGAGATTCGTATCTAAGGCGGTTGCCTAATCAAAAATCTTCGCATACGTTCCAACTGCAACGTTTCAGTGAGGGAGGAGACTCATGCGAATGCGTGTTATTTCTGCGGCCTTTTTGGCCAGTGTAATGATTCCGGCGGGCATGGCGGGGGCCACGGATCTTGAGGTGACCCACTGGTGGACATCGGGCGGCGAAGCTGCCGCCGTCGCCGAACTTGCCAAGGCCTTCGATGCTACCGGCAATAAATGGGTGGATGGCGCCATCGCCGGTTCTGGCGGCACAGCCCGCCCGATCATGATCAGCCGCATCACCGGCGGCGACCCGATGGGCGCCACCCAGTTCAACCACGGCCGGCAGGCGGAAGAGCTGGTGCAGGCCGGCCTGATGCGCGACCTGAGCGACGTTGCCGAAAAGGGCAAGTGGAAAGACGTCATCAAGCCCGCAAGCCTGCTCGACAGCTGCACCATCGACGGCAAGATCTATTGCGCCCCGGTCAACATTCATTCCTGGCAATGGCTGTGGCTTTCCAACGAGGCCTTCAAGAAGGCGGGCGTCGAGGTTCCGAAGAACTGGACGGAGTTCGTTGCAGCCGCGCCGGCGCTGAAAAAAGCCGGTATCCAGCCGCTCGCGCTTGGCGGGCAGGCATGGCAGGCCAACGGCCTGTTCGACACGCTGACGCTCTCGATCGGCGGCAAGGACCTCTATCAGAAGGTCTATGGCGACAAGGATGCCGAAGCGGCGGCCGGTCCTGATATGGCGAAGATCTTCGCAGCGGCTGTCGAAGCACGCGAGATGGCCAAGGGGACCAATGTTCAGGACTGGAACCAGGCCACCAACATGGTCATAACGGGCAAGGCCGGCGGCCAGATCATGGGCGACTGGGCGCAGGGTGAATTCCAGCTTGCCAACCAGAAGGCCGGCACGGATTACACCTGCCTGCCGGGTCTCGGCCTCAGCGACTATATCACCACCGGCGGCGACGCCTTTTATTTCCCGTTGCTGAAAGACGAGGCGAAATCCAAGGCACAGGACGTTTTGGCTGAAACCATCGTCGATCCGAAAACCCAGGTCGCCTTCAACCTCAAGAAAGGTTCGCTGCCGATCCGCGGCGACGTCGACCTCAATGCCGCCAACGACTGCATGAAGAAGGGTCTGGAAATTCTGGCCAAGGGCAATGCTCTGACCAGCACCGACCAGCTGATTTCCGCCGATACGCAGAAACAGAAGGAAGACCTGATGGCGGAATTCTTCGCGGGCTCAATGTCGGCGGAAGATGGGCAGAAGCGCTTCGCAGGCATTATCGGTTCGGCTGACTGACCGTGATCTCCGGACGGGGAGCGGTTCGCCGTTCCCCGATCAATAACGACAGTACAGTACGCCGGTACAAGCGATCTTGATGTTCTGTACTGATCAACTGCAACGTTACAGGAGGGTCATGCATGGCGGGTAAAGCGCGCTCCGGCCGCCCCAACCAGCTTTTCCGCAATCTCAATTCGAAGATTGCCTCCATTCCGATGATATTGACCGCCGTGGTGATCTTTCTCGGCGGAACCGTCTGGACGGTGATCTATTCCTTCACCAATTCCAAGCTACTGCCGCGTGCGACCTTCATCGGTTTCGACCAGTATGAACGGCTCTGGGCAGCACCACGCTGGATCGTTTCCATCCAGAATCTGGCGATCTACGGCATTCTGTCGCTGATCTTCAGCCTCGTCATCGGCTTCGTGCTGGCGGCGCTGATGGATCAGAAAATCCGCTTTGAAAACACCTTCCGCACGATCTTCCTTTATCCCTTCGCACTGTCTTTCATTGTCACCGGCCTTGTCTGGCAATGGCTGCTCAACCCGGAATTCGGCATCCAGTCCGTGGTTCGTTCGCTCGGTTGGGAAAGCTTCACTTTCGATCCGCTCTATAATTCGCAGATCGTCATTTACGGCATCCTGATCGCCGCACTCTGGCAGGGCACAGGGCTCGTCATGTGCCTGATGCTGGCCGGTCTTCGTGGCATCGACGAGGACATCTGGAAGGCGACGCGTGTTGACGGCATTCCCATGTGGAGGACGTATATTCTCATCATCATTCCCATGATGCGGCCGGTCTTCATCACCACGCTGGTCATCATCGCGAGCGGCATCGTCAAGGTCTACGATCTGGTGGTGGCGCAGACGAGCGGCGGCCCGGGCATCGCATCCGAAGTACCGGCGAAATATGTCTATGACTACATGTTCCAGGCACAGAACCTGGGGCAGGGTTTCGCCGCCTCGACCATGATGCTTCTGACCGTCGCCATCATCGTCATTCCATGGGCCTACCTCGAATTCGGAGGCAAGAAGCGTGGCTAATATCAGCACATTGAACACAGTCGCCGCCGCCACCGATGCGGTCGCAAGCGACCTTTCCGGCCCGCGCGGCAGGAAGCCGAGAAAAACCTTTTCCCGCCGCAACATCATTCTTTACGGGACGCTGTTCGTGGCCGCCGCCTATTACCTGTTGCCGCTTTACGTCATGGTCGTCACCTCGCTAAAGGGCATGCCGGAAATCCGTCTCGGCAACATCTTCGCACCGCCGGTGGAAATCACCTTCGAGCCGTGGGTGAAGGCTTGGGCCAATGCCTGCACGGGCTTGAACTGCGACGGGCTTTCACGCGGCTTCTGGAATTCGGTGCGCATCCTCGTGCCTTCGGTGGTGATCTCAATCGTCGTCGCTTCCGTCAGCGGCTACGCCATGGCCAACTGGAAGTTCAAGGGATCGGAGCTGTTCTTCTCCATCCTCATCATCGGCGCTTTCATTCCCTATCAGGTGATGATCTACCCGATCGTCATCGTGCTGCGCGAAATGGGCGTTTATGGCACGCTGACCGGCCTCGTCATTGTTCACACCATCTTCGGCATGCCGATCCTGACGCTGCTGTTCCGGAATTATTTCGCCTCGCTGCCGGAGGAGCTGTTCAAGGCGGCGCGCATCGACGGCGCCAATTTCTGGCAGATTTATTTCCGCATCATGCTGCCCATGTCGTTGCCGATCTTCGTCGTGGCGATGATCCTGCAGGTTACCGGCATCTGGAACGACTTCCTGTTCGGCGTGGTGTTCACGCGGCCGGAATATTACCCGATGACGGTGCAGCTCAATAACATCGTCAACTCCGTGCAGGGGGTGAAGGAATACAACGTCAACATGGCCGCCACGCTTCTGACGGGTGCCGTGCCGCTGATCGTTTATTTCGTCTCCGGCAGGCTTTTCGTCCGCGGCATTGCTGCCGGCGCAGTAAAAGGTTGAGCTATATGAATAAAAGCGTTTCCATCCGCGATCTTTCCCTGTCCTTCGGTGCCGTTACCGTCCTGAAAGACCTCAATCTCGATATTTACGACGGTGAATTCCTCGTGTTGCTCGGCTCTTCCGGCTGTGGCAAGTCGACCCTTCTCAATTGCATCGCCGGCCTTCTGGAGCCGACCGATGGGCAAATCTTCATCAAGGACCGCAACGTTACCTGGGAAGAGCCGAAGGATCGCGGCATCGGCATGGTGTTTCAATCCTATGCGCTCTATCCGCAGATGACTGTCGAAAAGAACCTGTCCTTCGGCCTTCAGGTCGCCAAGGTACCGAAAGAGGAGATTGACCGCCGCGTCAAAAGGGCGGCCGGCATACTCCAGATCGAGCCGCTGCTGAAGCGCAAGCCTGCCGAGCTCTCCGGCGGCCAGCGCCAGCGCGTGGCGATCGGCCGGGCGCTGGTGCGCGACGTGGATGTGTTCCTGTTCGATGAGCCGCTCTCCAACCTCGACGCCAAGCTGCGCTCCGAACTGCGCGTCGAAATCAAGCGGCTTCACCAGGCGCTGAAGAACACCATGATCTATGTGACGCATGACCAGATCGAGGCGCTGACGCTGGCGGATCGTATCGCCATCATGAAAAGCGGTGTCATCCAGCAGCTGGCCGATCCCGTCACCATCTACAATAAGCCGAGAAACCTCTTCGTCGCCGGCTTTATCGGTTCGCCCTCGATGAATTTCCTGCGTGGCGAATTGATCGAGAAAGACGGCAAGGTGGTCTTCACCACCAACGGCGTCACCTTTTCGCTGGACGGTTATCAGCCGGAGACGCCGCTTGCCGCCGGCCGCGCGGTGGTTCTGGGCGTTCGCCCCGAACATGTGCGCGTCGATGCCGATATCGTCAGCGGCGAGGTGCATGAGGCAGTGGTCGATATCGAGGAACCGATGGGCGCCGACAATCTGATCTGGCTGAAACATGCCGGGCATACCATGTCCGTGCGCGTCGGCGGCCACAGGCGGTTTTCGCCGGGCACCAAGGTCCGCCTCGGCCTCGACCTGACGATGGCCTCGCTGTTCGACGCTGAGAGCGAGGAGCGGCTTTAGCGCTGCAACTTACCCCCCACACACTTTCCCAAGACCCAGCATCTCTATGGAGGAGACAATGACAGAACTCGGTTTTCAGCTTTACAGCGCCCGCAATTTCCAGCCTTTTTCCGGGATTTTGAAGAAACTTTCGGCCGCCGGTTACAAACAGGTTGAAGGTTATGGCGCCATGTACGCCGCACTGGATGATGCCGGGCTGAAGAGCCTGCGCGCCGAACTCGACGCCAACGGCCTTGCCATGCCGACAGGCCATTTCGGCCTCGACCTTCTTGAGGGCGATCCGAAAAAGGCCCTGAATATCGCCAAGGTTCTGGGCGTGGAGGCGATCTATTGCCCTTACCTGATGCCTGACCAGCGCCCTGCCGATGCGGCCGGATGGTTCGCCTTCGGCAAGCGCCTGCAGGAGGCGGGCAAGCCTTTCGTCGATGCCGGGCTGACCTTCGGCTGGCACAACCACGATTTCGAGTTCAAGGCGCTTGGCGACGGCTCCACCCCGCAGGAGCAGATCCTTGCCGGCGGGCCGGACCTGAAATGGGAGGCGGATATCGCCTGGATTATCAGAGGCAATGCAGATCCGCTCGCCTGGATCGAAAGCTACGGCAAGCGCATCACCGCCGTGCATGTGAAGGACATCGCGCCATCGGGCGAAAACACGGATGAGGATGGCTGGGCTGATCTCGGTCATGGTACAGTGGACTGGAAGGGTATTGTCGCCGTGCTCAAGGCAAAATCGGCCACGAAACATTTTGTGCTGGAGCACGACAATCCGAAGGATATCGACCGGCTGATCACCCGCTCGATCGCTTCCTTCAAAGCCTATTGAGTTTCAATTTTTCGGAGTTTCCATCATGGCCAGAGATCTTGGCGTCGGCATCATCGGATGCGGCAATATCTCGTCTGCTTATTTCTCGCTGGCACCGCTCTTCAAGGGCATCAAGGTGCTTGCCTGCGCCGACCTCAACCGCAATGCGGCGGAGCTGAGGGCGGAAGAATTCGGTGTTGTCGCGCAGTCCATCGAGGAACTGCTCGCCAACAAGGATATCGATGTGGTGGTGAACCTCACCATTCCCGCCGCGCATTTTCCGGTGTCGAAAGCCGCCCTTGAGGCGGGCAAGCACGTCTATTCGGAAAAGCCGCTGGTGCTTTCGCTGGAAGAAGGCGAGGAATTGCGGCGCATCGCCCGCGAGAAGAAGCTTTCCGTCGGCTGCGCGCCGGATACTTTCCTTGGCGGTGCGCATCAGCTTGCCCGGCAATATATCGATGAGGGCAAGGTCGGACGCATCACCTCCGGCACCTGCCATGTGATGAGCCCCGGCATGGAGATGTGGCACCCGAACCCGGGCTTCTTCTTCCTGAAGGGCGGTGGGCCGATCCTCGATCTCGGTCCTTATTATGTCGCCAATCTCATCAACCTCATCGGTCCGGTGAAGCGCGTCGGTGCGCTGACCAGTATGGCCAATCCCACCCGCACGGTGACCAGCCAGCCGCTGAACGGCGAGATTATTCCGGTCGAAACGCCGACCAACATCCATGCCCTGCTGGAATTCGTGAACGGCGCGACGATCACGCTTTCGGCCAGCTGGGACGTGTGGTCGCATCGTCACGCCAATATGGAGCTCTACGGCACGGAAGGCTCGATCTACGTGCCGGACCCCAACTTCTTCGGCGGTGTGGTGGAAGCGAGCGGGCGCGACAAGGATATCCAGCCGCTGGAAGACTGGGCGCATCCCTTCGGCATCGCCAATCAGGAAAGCCCGAACGGCCCGCGCGCCAATTATCGCACGGCCGGCCTTGCCGATATGGCAATCGCCATTCTGGAAGGCCGCGATGCCCGCTGCTCGCTGGATCGCTCCCTGCACGGCATCGATGTGATGACATCGATCCTGAAGTCCGGGGAGGAGGGCCGTTTCATCGAAATGAGAACGACCTGCACCCAGCCGGCAGCGCTTGGCATCGAGGAGGCGCAGGCGCTGCTGCGCTGAAGCGTTTGCTACTGAGACGCGGTTCGGGAGATATTGTTTGGAAGCGTTGATCAGCGGAGAGGCATCCCTGTCTGAACGGCTTGGCCAACATAACGCTACCAGACCGCCTCTTTTGTCGAATATGGTGCTGAAGTTTGTTGATTTATTTCGTAGTTATGCAGTATGTTTGCCAATAATACTTAATTTTAAGCGTAATATGCCTTTTATATTGTGAGTTGTTAAAATGAACAAAGACGAAAAAGATAATGTTCAATCTTATGAAATTTATCCAAGTGGCTCGTTGCCGCCGAAGCTAACGGGGAGACACATTGTCATCAGTGTTTTATTTTCCATCTTCTTACCCATCTGGGCTGTATTTTGCATCGTGAAGAAAGAAGTGAGCTTTAATTTTCGGGGAGACTACTATGAATTCAATCTGGCTGAAAACCCAACAGAGTTTTGGTTGGTAATTGCTGCGATGTTGTTCGCATCCGTCTTTTTCAGCGTAGGATTATGGAACTATCTTAGGAAGCGAGCGATGCTGGATGCTTCTCTCTAGCGATTGATATAATATCGCTACTGTAGGAATGTTGTTGAGGAAAATACATCAAATTCGAACTTCCGTCATACAAAGGTCATCGTTGACTTTAAGCGAGGTTGAGAGACCTGATCCCAATAAAGTTAATATTGAGATTTGTTGAGTTTTTTTTATCAACGATGCGGCGAACCCGACATAATCGCTTTGTTGTTTCAAGCAGCTTTCACAAAAATATCCCGCATGCGCGATTATTTCGTCTTGATCTGCGATCGCCAAAAAGTCCTTCACAACACCTTCGCTTTGCTTTAAAGGCGCCCCCTGTAATCCGGTCGCAGCCCACCCGGTCAAAACAAGGGATCCCAACTTATGAAAACCATCGTCATCTGCTCCGGCGGATTGGACTCCGTTTCGCTTGCGCATAAAATCGCGGCGGAACATGAACTTCTCGCTCTCGTCTCCTTCGATTATGGCCAGCGCCACAGGAAGGAACTGGATTTTGCCGCCGATTGCGCAAGGCGTCTTGGCGTGCCGCATCATGTCATCGATATCCGCCCCATCGGTGCGCATCTCACCGGTTCGGCGCTGACCGACGACATTGCGGTGCCGGACGGGCATTATGCGGAGGAGACCATGCGCTCCACCGTGGTGCCGAACCGTAACGCCATCATGCTCACCATCGCCTTCGGACTTGCCGCAGCACAACAGGCGGATGCCGTGGCGATCGCTGTGCATGGCGGCGATCACTTCATCTACCCCGATTGCCGGCCGGGCTTCATCGACAGCTTCAATGCCATGCAGGCGCATGCGCTGGAAGGTTATGCCAACGTCAAGCTTTTCGCGCCCTATGTCACCGTTTCCAAGGCGGCGATCGTCACCGATGGCGTGAAATACGGCACGCCCTTTGGCGAAACATGGTCCTGTTACAAGGGCGGTTCGCGCCATTGCGGCCGCTGCGGCACCTGTGTGGAACGGCGTGAGGCCTTTCATCTGGCCGGCGTCACCGATCCGACCGACTATGAAGACCCCGATTTCTGGGTGGCGGCCACCCATGCCTATGCGGCGCAGGAGGTGCGCTGATGTTCCGCATCACCAAGGAATTTCACTTTTCCGCCTCGCACCAGCTGAAAAGCCTGCCGTCGGATCATCAGTGTAATCGCCTGCACGGGCATAATTACATCGTCGAGGTCGAACTATCGGGTGAAGAGCTGAACGAGCACGGTTTCGTGCGCGATTATCACGAGCTTGCGCCGCTGAAGCGCTATATCGATGATCATTTCGACCATCGCCATCTGAACGACGTTCTCGGCCATGACCGGGTGACGGCGGAATGCCTGGCGAAGCATTTTTATGACTGGTGCAAGGATCGTCTGCCGGAAACCAGCGCCGTACGGGTCAGCGAAACCACCAAGACCTGGGCGGAATACCGGCCATGACGACGGCTGCACAGCAGGTTGTTGCGAAGGAAAGCACGATCCGCATCAGCGAAATCTTCGGCCCGACCATTCAGGGCGAGGGGTTGCTGATCGGCCTGCCCACCGTTTTCGTGCGCACCGGCGGCTGCGATTACCGCTGCTCCTGGTGCGATACGCTGCATGCGGTCGACAGCGATTACCGCGACACATGGAAGCCGATGCCGGTCGAGGCGATCTGGCAGGAGGTGCGGCGGCTTTCCGGCGGCGTGCCGCTGACGGTCTCCTTGTCAGGCGGCAATCCGGCCATCCAGCCACTCGGGGCCTTGATCGCGAAGGGGCAAAACGAGGGTTATCGTTTCGCGCTGGAAACGCAGGGCAGCATCGCGAAAGACTGGTTCGCCGATCTCGACCATCTGGTGCTGAGCCCCAAACCGCCATCGAGCGGTATGGAAACGGACTGGCAGGCATTCGAAAACTGTCTTGCCGCAGCCGGCGAGAGACCGCAGGTGGCGCTGAAGATCGTGGTTTTCGATGATGCGGATTATGCCTATGCCAGGGCGGCATCCGCACGTTTTCCGCATCTGCCCGTCTATCTCCAGCCCGGCAACCACACTCCGCCGCCGCCGGATGATGACGATGCGCGTGTGGATATCGAAGGGGTGATGGACCGGATGTTGTGGCTGGTGGAGAAGGTTAGCGAAGATCGCTGGTTTTCAGCCCGGGTGCTGCCGCAGCTGCACGTGCTGTTGTGGGGGAATAAGCGCGGGGTTTGAGGGAATTGTAAGTTCCCTCCGTCATGCCGGACTTGATCCGGCATCCAGCCACGGCGCGTCTGCGCCGTGAAAAGAGTCTTTTACGATCAAAGACTTGATCGCGCTGGACCCCGGATCAAGTCCGGGGTGACGGAGAGCGAGGAGCGCCCTTTGCAGCAATCCATGCGGCGGCTTGCGCCGCCGCACTTTCGCAAATCAAGCCGACACCGCCAGCTCGCGCCTCTCCCGATCCGCGATGATCGAAAGATCAAGCACCTTCTGCAGATTGGCGGCGTGGCGGAAGTCGGGGTCGGCCGGGCCGCCATCCATCACTGCCTTGGCGAATTTTTCGTAGTTCGTCGCCACCGGCTCAACATCGATGGTTTTCCAGACAGCCTTCTCCACGTCTTCGCCGATGCAGGCCCGCAGGCTGGAATAATCCGGCGTGTGGATGACTTCGAGCGCGCCCTTGTCGCCATGGATGCGCAGGCGGAGTTCGTTCAGATGACCCGTCGCCCAGCGGCTGGCGTGGATGACGCCCATGGCGCCGTTTTCCAGCTCGGCAGTCATGGTGAAGCTGTCATTGGCGTCGAGATCGTAGACGCCGATTTTGTTGCCCTCATATTTGTCGAAGGTCTTCAGCCGCGTGAAGATGCGCTCCACATCGCTGCCCGCGCCATAGGAAGCGAAGTCGAGAATGTGGATGCCGACATCGCCGAGAACACCGTTCGAGCCGTGCTTGGTGGAGAGCCGCCACAGCCACTTGCTCTCCGTCATCCAGTCGCCCCAGGCCTTGGAAACGAGCCAGCTCTGGAGATAGGAAGCTTCGAGATGGCGTACCTTGCCGATCTTGCCCGCCAGCACCATTTCGCGTGCCGCCTGCAAGGGGGCGACATTGCGATAGGTGAGGTTGACCATGGCGACGAGGCCGGCCTTTTCGGCCGCATCGGCCATTTCGGCTGCCTTGGCGTAGTTTTCCGCCAGCGGCTTTTCGCAGAAGACGTGTTTACCCGCCGCCAGCAGCTTCAGGCTGGTCGGATGGTGGATGGCATCCGGCGTGACGTTCGCCGCCGCGTCGAATTCACCCCAGGCAATTGCGTCATCCAGCGAGGTGAAGGAGAGCGGAATGTTGTGACGGAGCGCGAAGCCCCGCACCACCACATCGTCCACATCCACCGCAGCCACCAGTTCGACACCGGGGATTTGAGAGAAATAGGTGGCATGGTTGTTGGCCATGCCGCCGGTTCCGAGAATGAGAAGTCTCATGGCTTTTTACCTGTAACCTGCTTCGCCTGCCTTGTGCAGCTTGGGGCCGCGTTCCTCGATCGGCTCCAGCGCCTTGTCGACGGGAACATTGGGGGCAGCGTGGATGCTCGTCAGTGCGCCGGCCGGATTATAGGCCCATTTCACCGAATTGCTGATGACCTTTTGCACATTGGCGTCGTGATAGGTCGGATAGGTCTCGTGACCCGGGCGGAAATAGAAAATATTGCCCGCGCCGCGACGCCAGGTGAGGCCGGAACGGAAGACTTCACCGCCCTGGAACCAGGAGATGAAGACGGTTTCCAGCGGCTCCGGAACGGAGAACTGCTCGCCATACATTTCTTCGTTTTCCAGCTCGAAATGCTCGGGCAGGCCGGCTGCGATCGGGTGGCGCGGATTGATCGTCCACAGACGCTCGCGTTCACCGGCCTCGCGCCATTTCAGTGCGCAGGGCGTGCCCATCAGCCGCTTGAATGGCTTGGAGAAGTGGCCGGAATGCAGGACGATGAGGCCCATGCCTTCCCAGACGCGCTTGGCGACACGCTCGACGATCTCGTCCTGAACCGCGCCGTGGTCCTTGTGGCCCCACCAGACGAGAACGTCGGTCTTGTCCAGACGCTCCTGCGAAAGGCCGTGTTCCGGCTCCTGCAGCGTGGCGGTGGTGGCGTTGATCTCCGGGTTCTGGTTCAGCGCGTCGGCGATGGTGTTGTGCATGCCGTTTGGATAGATCGAACGCACCGTCTCATTGATGTGTTCGTGGATATTTTCGCCCCATACAACGGTGTTGATGGTCATTTTCATGCTCCTCGGTGAAAGCCGGTATCTTGGGTGATCCCCGGCGAAAAGTTGAATGTTCAGGCCGCACCCCGGGCGGGATTGCGGGCGAGTGCCTGGCCTTCGGCATCGAAACGGTGGATCTGTGCCGCATCCGGCACGATGGCGACGCGCTCGCCCGGCTTGCGGCCGGTCACGCCCTCCTCGCGAACGACGATGGGCTCGCCGGCACCAATCTCGACATAGATGTAGCTGTCAGATCCGAGCATTTCCGAATGCACGATCTCTCCGCCCCACCCGTTCTCGCCGGTGGTGATGGTGATGTGTTCGGGGCGGATGCCGATGGTTTTGGCACCTTCCGTCTCGGCATACTTGCCGGCAAGGAAGTTCATCTTCGGCGAGCCGATGAAGCCGGCAACGAAGGTGTTGACCGGGCTTTCGTAAAGCTCCAGCGGTGTGCCGATCTGTTCGACGCGGCCGTCGCGCAACACGCAGATGCGGTCGGCGAGCGTCATGGCCTCCACCTGGTCGTGGGTGACGTAGATCATCGTCGTATCATGCATCTCGCGGTGCAGCTTGGCGATCTCCAGCCGGGTTGCGACACGCAGCGCCGCATCGAGGTTGGAGAGCGGTTCGTCGAACAGGAACACCTTCGGGTCGCGCACGATGGCGCGGCCGATGGCGACACGCTGGCGCTGGCCGCCGGAAAGCTGCTTCGGCAGGCGTTCCAGATAGGGCGTGAGCTGCAGCATCTCGGCCGCCGCTTCCACGCGCTTGCGGCGCTGTTCCTTGTCGGCACCTGACAGCTTCATGCCGAAGGCCATGTTCTCGAACACGGTCATATGCGGATAAAGCGCATAGGACTGGAAGACCATGGCGACGCCGCGCTTGGCGGGCGGCAGGCGGTTGACCGTCTCGCTGTCGAAGGAAAGCGTGCCGCTGGAGATTTCCTCCAGCCCGCAGATGAGGCGCAGAAGCGTGGACTTGCCGCAACCGGAAGGACCGACGAAAACCATGAATTCGCCGGAGCGGATATCCATGTCGATGCCCCTGATGACATCGAAAGCGCCGAAGGATTTGCGAAGATCGCGCAGTTGAATGGTGGTCATTTGGTTTTCTCCTAGCCTTTGACGCCGCCGGCGGTGAGGCCGGAGATGATGCGTCGCTGGAAGATCAGAACGAGGACGACGAGGGGTGCGGTGACGATGACGGACGCTGCCATGATCGTTCCCCAGGGGATTTCGAACTGCGAGCCGCCCGACAGGAGCGCGATGGCGACCGGCACCGTGCGCTGCTCGTTCGATGATGTGAAGGTGAGCGCGAAGAGGAACTCGTTCCATGCCGCAATGAAGGCGAGAAGCCCTGTCGTGACGAGCGCCGGCCACATCAGCGGCATGAAGACCTGGGTTATTATGACCCATGGCGTCGCGCCATCGACGATCGCCGCTTCCTCGATCTCGATCGGCAGGTCTCGCATGAAGGTTGTCAGCACCCACACCGTGAAGGGCAGGGTGAAGATCATGTAAGAGAAAATCAGCGCCAGCGGGGTATTGAAGATTCCCGCCCAGCGGATCAGTTCGAACAGGCCGGCGAGAACCGCGATCTGCGGGAACATGGAAACCGACAGGATGGTGAGCAGAAGCAGCGAGCGGCCACGGAAGCGAACCCGAGCCAAGGCATATGACGCCGTCACCGCAAGGAACAGCGACAGTACGACGACTGAAGATGCAACGAACAGCGAATTCCCGAGATTGCGCAGGAACGTGCCGTTGCCGATGACGAAGTTGTAGTTGGTCAACGAGAATTCACGCGGCCAATAATTGACCTGGAACAGCGCCGAGCCGGATTTAAGACTCGTCAGGATCGCGTAATAGAACGGGAATACCGAAATCACCATGATGATGGCGACCAGCGCATAAAAGGCGGTGGTTTTCAGGATGCTTGGCAGGGTCATCGCGAAGCTCCATCGGTGTTGACGCGCCCGAGCCACATATAAATCACTGTGATCGAGGCGATGATGAGAAACAGCATGGTGGAGGCGGCGGCGCCATAAGCGAACTTGTCGAAATCAAACAGGTTCTCGCGCGCCAGCACCGACATGGTGCGGGTCTGGGCGTTATTCGGCGTCAGGATGTAGATGAGGTCGAAGACGCGCATCGCATCCAGCATGCGGAAGATGACCGCGACCATGAGCGCCGGGCGGATCATTGGCAAAGTGACACGGAAGAACACTTTTACGGGATGGATGCCATCCACCTTGGCCGCCTCATACATGTCCTTCGGCACCATCTGCAGGCCGGCGAGGATGAGCAGCGCCATGAATGGCGTCGTCTTCCAGATATCGACGATCAGGACGGCGACCATTGCGGTATCCGGATTGGCGGTCCATGCGATTTTGTGGGAGATCAGCCCGAGGCTGAGGAAGAGGTCGTTCAATATGCCGAACTGGTCATTCAGCATCCACGCCCACATCTGCGCCGAGACGATGGTGGGAATGGCCCATGGCACGAGGATGGCGGCGCGGACGAGGCCGCGCCCCTTGAACTCGGCATTCAGCACCAGCGCGACGATGAGGCCGAGCACCGTTTCGAGACTGACGGAAACGACGGTGAATTTCAGCGTGTTGAGAACCGCACCCCACCAAGCGGGATCGGCAAGCAGGCCGCGATAGATGGTGCGGCCGCTGCTGAGCGTGATCCAGGTGAGATAGTTCTTGAGGCCGACAAATTGCGCGCCCTCGAGATTGGTGAGCGACGCGTCGGTGAGGCTGAACCAGACGGTGCGCACAAGCGGCCAGCCGGCCACCATCGCAAGCACCAGAAATGTCGGGGCAAGAAACAGCCAGGCGGATTTCAGTCTTTCCGACTGCAGATCGGAGCCGGTGGCAGATGCCACGACCGGTCTTTGAAGGGCGGTGTCGTTCATGGGTATATCTCGCGGTTGGGGCGCGGGAAACGATCATGAATGACCATGTCCCGCGCGAGCCGGATTACCAGCCGTTGCCTTTGAGATCGGTCAGTTCAACCTCGAGAAGTTCGAGATTTTCCGCCGCCGTGCCGTTGCCGGAGAGCGTGTTGTGAACAGCGCCCCAGAACTTGGCGGAAACCTCGTTATATTTCACCTTGGCCGAGGCGGACGGGCGAGGAACGGCGGTCTCGAAGATCGGCTTCCATGTCGGCATGAAGGGCTGTGCCTCCGCAACATCCTTGTCGTCGTAAAGCGAAGCGATCGTCGGCATGTTGGAAAGCTGGATCGCACGCATTTTCTGGGTGTCTTTCGACGCCAGGAATTTCACGAGCTGGATGGCAGCTTCCTTGTCGTCGGAATATTTCGAAACGGCAAGGTTCCAGCCGCCGAGCGTCGAGGCGGGGGCCGCACCCTCTTCGCCGGCCGGCAGCGGGGTGACGCCGAACTTGCCCTTGATGGCGCTGTCGGCGCCATTTCCAAGTGCGTAGGCATAGGGCCAATTGCGCATGAAGACGGAATTGCCGGTTTGCCAGACGCCGCGCGCTTCCTCTTCCTTGTAGGCAAGCACGCCCTGCGGCGCGATGGTGCCGACCCAGCCCTTGGCCGCTTCAATCGCGGCTGCGGCTTTCTCGTTGTTGATGGAGATATCGCCATTGGTCTCGACGATATGGCCGCCGCCGGCGGATGCGATCCATTCCAGCGCGTTGCAGGTCAGGCCTTCATAGGCGCTGCCCTGGAAGACGAAGCCCCAGAGGTCCTTCTGTCCACCCTCGCGCTCCTTGTCCTGAATTTCCTTGGCGGTTTCGCTCAGTTCTTTCCAGGTTTTCGGCGGCTGCTTGCCATATTTTTCCAGAAGGTCCTTGCGGTAGAAGAGGGCGGGTGCGTCGGTAAACATCGGCATGGCGACGAGCTTGCCGTCCACGGTCTGCGATGCCACGATGGAAGGGAAATGATCGCCGATGACATCCTTTGTCGCTTCGGTCAGATCCACGAATTGCTCGGCCAGCTGCGGCGCCCAGATCACGTCTGTCTGGTAGACGTCAACATCCTTGTTGCCGGCCGCAAGCCACAGCCGGTACTGGCTGAATTGCTCGCTGGACGACGAAGGCATCGTGACGAGATTGACCTTGTGGCCGGTCTCTTTCTCAAAGGCGGCGATCCGCTCGCGGAAGAACGCGACGTTCTTGCCTGTGGAATTGGCGGCGATGGAAAGTTCGGCGGCTTGAGCGGAAACGGCTGCAGAAAGTACACTGCCGCACAGGAACAAAGTCTTCATGGAAATATTCATTGTCAAACTCCTCCGTTGACGCTTCCGATCATCCTCAAAATTGAAAGCGCTTTTGACTGACGCGAGGCTCGCAAAAGCCAGGCAGTCTGTCAATACTCTTTCTAATGGTGGGGAAATCGGGTGTTTTGGCGTGGGATTTTTAGGGGTTTGCCTTTCAGAATAGTGACCTGTAAGGTTTCAGGTAAAGAAAAATTGAAATCGTTTTCAATTTTTGTCGGCTTGAAAAATCCGCGGCGGCAACGCATGCAGTGGCAAATTGGCAAAAAACATGAAGCTCAAGGAATTCGCAGAAAAGGTCGGGCTGTCGCCCACCACCGTCAGCCGTGCGCTGGGCGGCTATCCCGAGGTGCGCGAGGAAACGCGCCGGCGGGTGATGGAGGCTGCGCTGAAGTATGGCTACCGGCCAAATGCCAATGCTGTCAGGCTGGCAACCGGCAGGGCGGGCGCCATCGGCGTCGTCATGGGCCGTTCGGGCGGCGGGCATTTCTTTTCGGAATTCATGGGCGGCATGGCGACCCGGCTCGAAGGCGAAGAGACCGATATTCTCGTCAGCGTGACCGTTGATAATAATATCGACGAAGAGCTGGCGATTTTCAGCAGGCTTGCCTCGAGCGGGCGTGTGGATGGCATCATTGTGCATTCACCGCGCCCGGAAGACGAACGTATTGAACTGCTCCACAGGCTTGGCATACCTTTCATCGTGCATGGCCGCTCGAAGACGCCTTTCGAGCATGCCTGGCTCGATATCGACAATCATGATGTGACCTATCGCCCGACGATCCATTTTCTGGAGCGCGG
Source organism: Rhizobium oryzihabitans (assembly GCF_010669145.1). Classification (NCBI taxonomy): domain Bacteria; kingdom Pseudomonadati; phylum Pseudomonadota; class Alphaproteobacteria; order Hyphomicrobiales; family Rhizobiaceae; genus Rhizobium; species Rhizobium oryzihabitans. The sequence continues at coordinate 363,890 of NZ_CP048635.1, read as the reverse complement.
CCACCGTCGCATCGCACTGATCAACGGTCCGACCGGCCGTACTTTTGTGCAGGACCGCGAACAGGGTTTTCGTGATGCGCTGGCGACCCATGGCATCACGCCGGACCCGCGCTTGATGATGAGCGAGCATTTCAGTGAGGAAGCCGCTTTCCGCTTCGCCCGCTCGTTGCTGGAGCAGACGCCACGCCCGACCGCCTTTGTCGCGGGCGCGATGATGACGGCGCAGGGGGTCTATCGCGCCGCAAGCCAGCTGGGTCTGACGATCGGCAAGGACGTCTCCGTCATCGCCCATGACGACGTTTTTCCCTATCTGACGCCACAGAGCATGATGCCGCCGCTTTCCACCACGCGGTCGCCGATGCGCATGGCCGGTATGCGCGTGACGGACCTGCTTTTGCAGATCGTTGGCGGCCGCCCGGTCCGCGAGGTTCAGGAATTGTGGCCTGTCGAACTGATCTTGCGGGAGTCAGTCGGCCCAGCCTGAACTTCTCGCCATAGCTCACTGATTCCACTCCATTTTGTGAACGTCAGTTGATAGCGTTCGCCTTTCGTCATCTATACGCCGACGCCATCTCATGTATAATCGGGACTGTCATGTTCGTTATGGAACAGGACTTGGGCCGGCGCGTTGAGGGACGTGTCGAAGGAGGACGATGGATGTTTGAATTTCTAAAACCGCAACAGCAGCCTGTGATCGATGATGTGGAAGCAACCGGCACCTATGCCGATGCGCTTCTCAACGTTCCAAGCCCGGAACTTACCCGTTCAACGGCCCGTGAACATGGCCATGAGGCCCATTCTCGCGACTATTGCGAAAACCGCGATATTTCCCGCAGCGCGCTCGGTTTTGCCTGAGCCACTGTCAAAAGCTCTCCAAAAAAACGGAACGGACCGGCTTTCCCCGCGTTCTCCTTTCACGACCCACCGGGCGGCGCAACCGAACCGAAGGGACCTGACCGGCATTTGACCGATGGGCGAATTGGGTGTTGCGCCGCCTGAAATCGACGGCGCAATGCGTTGTCCCTAAAACGCAGTCCCGATCCATTCAGGACTAAGAGCGTTGACGCAAGGAGGCCGCAATGCCCGCCGTTCCAGTCGAGCCCTATCCCGAACCGCCGATGCCGGTGCCGCCGCAGCCCGATATTCCACCGGTGCAGGAACCGGAACCCGACCGGTTGCCAGATGAAGCGCCGACACCGAACCCCGACGAAAACGACCAGCCGCCAAAGGTGCTATAGTCGTCTAGTCCCGTTCGAACTTCTTGCTGACGAACGACGAACCTTCAAGCCCGAAGCGCCATGGATAGTCCTGCGCGCGGCTGATGCCGATGCGTCTGCCGCTTTTCACTGAGGCCGCTTCTTTCGGCAGGCGGATAAAAAATGGCGGTGCGTCCAGCGGAGCGCCGTCCATGTCTCCGGTAATGGCCAGGGCCTGACACAGCCTGCCGGGACCGGAACAGAGAAGTTTCAGCTTGTCAGTTCCCCGCCGCAGTTTCATCATGTCTATGCCGGTGAGGGGCTCGATGGCGCGCAGAAGCACGGCGGAGCCCGGCGCGCAGACGAAGTTGGCGCACCAGTGAATGCCATAGGACCGGTAGACATAAAGATGACCAGCCGGGCCGAACATCGCCCTGTTGCGTGGGGTTTGACCGTTGAAGCTGTGAGATGCCGGATCGTCCGGGTGATAGGCTTCGGTTTCCACGATGATGCCGCCGGTATTGCCAATGCGAAACTCCGTACCGATGAGGGCGCGGGCCACGTCCACCGCATCGCGCAGGAAGAACCTCTCCTGCAATTCCGGGCCAAAGGCCTGATCCATCTGGAACCCCTTCTGCTCTGCCATCGTTGTGAATTCAGGTTTCAGTGTGTTGTTGCATCGGATTACGCCGATGTTTTTTCAAACCGGAGGGCATGTCATGCAACTTTCTACGACCTATGTAAAACGGGATAACGGGGTGATCTCCGTGGAATTTGTCGGCAGCGACGGCGATCAGGTCTCGGTTCGCCTTGCCGACGGTCTGGAGGGTATCGGCGATGCGGAGGCCATCAAACGCGCAAGCGCGGTCATGGTTCAGCTGACAGCATTCGGAACGCGCCAGGGCGCGGATGCATCTTCGCAATTCTCCGCCCTCGGCACGGCGCAGGATGAAGCACCGCGTGGGCAGGCGAGTGCCCGCACATCGAAGGATCGCGACATTCTGGAGGAGGAGCTGGAAGAGGGGCTGGAAGACAGCTTTCCGGCGAGCGACCCCGTCTCGGCAACGGTCACCTCGATCGCGTCGAGAAAAGGAGGGCTGTGACATTGGCCAATGGTAAAGTCGCGCTCGTCACCGGTGCCGGCTCCGGCATCGGTCGGGCCGCTGCCCTTCATCTGGCTGCGGAAGGTTTTTCCGTCGGCCTTCTTGGACGTACCGAATCCGAATTGCAGGCAGTGGAAAATGAGATTTCCGCTGCAACGGGCGCATCGAAGGTCCTTGTCGCCGATGTGGCGGACGAAATGGCCATGCGACATGCAGTCGCAACGCTTGTGCAAGATTTTGGCCGTCTGGATGTCGTGGTGGCCAATGCCGGCGTCAACGGCGTCTGGGCGCCTATTGACGACCTGAAGCCTTCGGAGTGGGACGATACGATCCGCATCAACCTGCGCGGCACCTATCTCACCATCCATGCCAGCGTGCCGCATCTGAAGGCCGCAGGCGGCGGCTCCATCGTCATCGTTTCTTCCATCAATGGCACCCGTACTTTCACCTCGCCGGGCGCCACTGCCTATTCGGTGACGAAGGCCGGGCAGCTTGCCATGGCCCAGCAATTGGCGCTTGAGCTTGGGCGTCATCGCATCCGTGTCAACGCGGTGTGTCCGGGCGAAATTGAAACGGCAATTGACGAAAATACCGACATACGCGGGCGCGACAAGACCGAGGTGCCGGTGCGTTTTCCGGAGGGCGACATTCCGGTCACAGGCGGGGTTGCAGGGACGAGCGAGGATGTCGCTGCGCTGATCGGTTTTCTGGCATCCGACCGGTCTCGCCACATCACCGGCACGCCGATATGGATCGATGGCGGGCAGGGGCTCCTTCGGTAACAACAGTTCCATCACAGGCTTGTGTGCGTATGATTAACGAATGGGTAACGTCTGTTCACGAGACTTTGTCCATATGCGAGGTTGCCGCGTTGTGGCCACCTTCGCTAGTTAAGCGTCTGCCGGAAAGGCGGGCAAATCAGGCGGGTAGAACGATCCATGGGCATGAAGGCATTGCTGGATTTCGCGGTTGCGGGGTTGCGGCACAGGGCAAAGGCGGGTGTGAGAATGGCTGCGATCGTTGCGATCGGCGGCAGCCTTGCCGCATGCACTTCCATGGGTCTCGATAGTGTCAAGAAGGACCCGCCGAAGCTGTCGTCCAAGATGATGGCGCAGATGTCCGCCAAGAGCATGCGCCCGGAAAGCCCGGTCCTCGTTCGCATCTTCAAGCAGGAAAGCGAACTCGAGGTCTGGAAGATCGATAAGACCGGAAATTATGCACTGCTGAAGACTTATCCCATGTGCCGTTGGTCCGGGAAGCTCGGGCCCAAGATGAAAACCGGCGACAGGCAGGCGCCCGAAGGTTTTTATCATGTCTCGGCGGGCATGCTGAACCCGAATTCGCAATATTTCGTCTCCTTCAACCTCGGTTATCCCAACCGGCTGGAATCGGCGCTCGGTTACACCGGTGAAGCGCTGATGGTGCACGGCGCCTGTTCCTCTTCGGGCTGTTATGCCATGACCGATCAGCAGGTTGGCGAGATTTATGCGGTCGTCGCGCGCGCATTGCAGGGCGGTCAGGACCGTTTTCAGGTGCAGGCCTATCCGTTCCGCATGAGCGCCCGCAACATGGTGGCGCATCGGGATGATCCCAACATGCCCTTCTGGAAGACGCTGAAGGAAGGCTACGACTATTTCGAGGTGACGCGCCGGCAGCCAAAGGTATCCGTCTGCGGCAGGCGATATGTCTTCAATAGTGAATTTGCCGAAGGCGAACCTGCCGATCCGCTGGCCGCCTGCCCGCCTGCCACCAACCAGCAGGACCCGCTGGTCGCTTCGAAACTGGTCGAAGAACAACAAAAATTTGCCGCCGCTATGAACGAGGGAACCACAGCTCCCCTCAGTGCGTATGTAGACGGCGGCATGCATCCGAGCTTCCGTGCCATCCTGAAATCCAGTGGCGCCAAGGCCATGGCATCGCAGGTTTCCGGCACGAAGTACCCTATCAGCCGTCCCGAGGCGGCGCTGGCAGATCCCTTTGCCAGTGTGAGATGACGTAAATGAGGTTTTTCAATTGAACGACACGACAACGACCCGGCGGGGTTTCCTGCTTGGAGCAGGTGGACTGGCGCTTGCCGGCCTTGCGGGCTGTAACACCACGGCGCGCGAGGCCAGCCGGCCCGCCGCTCCGGCCGACGACCCGATGTATGCCCTGATGTACGGCCCCAAGCCGGACGAGCAATTTCCGCTGCCGGAAATTCCCTACAAGAGGATCCCGCGCCAGTTCCTGCGGCAGATGGTGGAAAATCCGACCGGTGAGCGCCCCGGCATCATCGTGGTCGATACCGCCAACCATTTCCTCTATCTCACCTATGAAAATAATCAGGCCATGCGTTACGGCGTCGGTCTTGGCCGCGCGGGCTTCGAATGGTCCGGCCGTGGCGTGATCCAGTACAAGCGGCAATGGCCACGCTGGACGCCGCCCGATGAGATGGTGGCCCGCCAGCCGGAACTCGAGCCCTATAGCAGCCGCAATGGCGGCATGGAGCCGGGGCTCAAGAACCCGCTCGGTGCGCGTGCGCTCTATATCTTCAAGGACGGCAAGGACACGATCTATCGTCTGCACGGCTCGCCCGAGTGGTGGACGATCGGCAAGTCCGTCTCCTCGGGCTGCGTTCGCCTACTGAACCAGGACATCGTCGATCTCTACAACCGTGTGCCGGATGGTACGCCGATTGTGGTTACGGCGCTTGGACCGGCACAGCAGGGCGTGCCGATCGGTCAGGCAGGCGTACCGGTCGCGCAATATGGCGGCGGCGTGGTTGGTGACGGCCTTTCGCAGCCGATGCAGACCTATTGATAAATGAAGGTTTCCAGCCGCCTGCGATGGCGGCTGGAAATGACGGATGATAAAGATGCATTCGATGCGCTTCTATCCCGATTTTGCCGGCTCGATCTGCGGCAGCAATCTCAGGCCACGCGACGGGTAACATCGTGACCACCGATGCTTTCCATCTCAAGACGGAAACGGGATACCAGCGCGCGCAACTTGGCCGTTTCGGCGGCGAGCATTGCCGAGGCGGCGGTTGATTGTTCCACCATGGCCGCATTTTGCTGGGTGGCCTGATCCATCGAATTCACCGCCGCGTTGATCTCGGCAAGACCGGTCGCCTGTTCGGCCGCCGATGTGGCGATGGCGTTCATGTGGCGATCGATGCCGGCGATGCGCTCGCCGATATCTTTGAGCGTCGTGCCGGTATCGAGCACCAGTTTGACGCCGCTCTCCACTTCGGTCGATGATTGCCGGATATGGCCGCGGATTTCGCTTGCGGCCTTTGCCGAGCGCTGCGCAAGATCACGCACTTCCTGCGCCACCACGGCAAAGCCTTTGCCGGCTTCGCCGGCACGGGCAGCCTCCACCCCGGCATTCAGCGCCAGAAGGTTGGTCTGGAAGGCGATTTCGTCGATGACGCCGATGATGCCGGTGATCTGCCGCGACGAGGCCTCGATGCGGCGCATGGCCTCTTCGGCATGGCCGACGACTTCGGCGGATTTCACTGCGCTTTGGTTGGCATCGGTGGCAGCAAGGCGGGCTTCGGCGGCACGCTTGTTGGCATTGGCGACATTGACGGTGATTTCTTCAAGGGCTGCGGCTGTCTCTTCGAGGGATGCGGCCTGATGTTCGGTGCGGCGAGAAAGATCGTCCGCGCCCGCCGCGATTTCGCGGGTGCTGCCATCGATGGTGGCGACGCCGTCGGAGATCGCGAGAAGCGTTTCAGCGAGCTGCTTGACCGAACTGTTGAAATCACGGCGCAGGGTTTCGAATTCCGGAGCAAAGGCGACATCGAGCTGGAAGGCGAGATCACCGGCTGCAAGCCGCTTCAACCCTGCGGCAAGCCCGGATGTCGCGATGCGCAGCCGTTCCGATGCATCCTCTTCCGCCTGGTGTCGTGCCGCCTGCTGATCAAGTTCAGCCTTTTCACGCGCAGCGGCGGCTTCCTGTTCCAATGCCCGATTGGCGATCGCTGCTTGCCGGAATATTTCGACTGCGCCGGACATGGAACCGATCTCGTCCTTGCGGTCGACACCCGAGGGCGGCTGAGACGTATCGCCACTCGCAAGGATTTCCATCGTCTCCGACAGGCGCAGGATAGGACCCGTTACCGTTTTGCGGGTAAGGATGAAGAGGCTGACGCAGAAGAGTGTCGCCAGAGCCAGCAGCCCTTTCAAAAGAAAGTCGATGACGGCCTTGGTCTCCTGGCTTTTTGCGACGGTGGCCTGCGACAGCGTGTCGATCTGCTCGCCGGCTTTCTCCATCGCCGTTTCAAGCGTGGTGAACTGCCGCATGAAATCCGGGATCATTTTTGTCGCTGCACCCGGATCGGACCCCACAAGGCCGACCACTGTCTTGGCTATTTCCAGATAGGAGTGAAGCGGTTTTTCCACGCTGCCGATAACGGCTTTGGCTTCGGTGCCTTCGGACAAAGCCGCGTTTTCCTTTATGGCCTCGAGGAATGTCGCTTCGTGTTCGGCAAGGTCGGCCTTTACCGCGTCGAAAGACAAACCCATCGTGTCATTGGTGGAAAGAATGGCTGCGAGCACATCCGAGCGCAACGCATCGTGCATCATGTCGGCGCGCATATGATTGTGAAGTATTTCGGCAGAGCGTGATACTTCCGCGCTATTGCGGTTGAGCGTCTCCGTCGCCCAAATGCCGATGCCAACGGCGCTTCCGGTGAGAGAGAATATTGCGATGCTTGCTAATATTATCTTTTTTTGAATCGACGCCATGGGGTCGTTCCCGCTCCGTTGGTTATACTGCGGGAAAATAATAGAACGTGCTTAAGAAATGATCTATTTTTATGATGGATTTGATAAAAAGCAAAAAAGGCCGCAATTTGTATTGCAGCCTTTTCTATATTAGAGATTTATACTTTTAATTCGCTCTTTTCAGCGCGTCGCCGAGGATCGAGACGATGTCGTCGAAATGGGATTTCTCCGCGATCAGCGGCGGCGAAAGGGCGATAATGTCACCGGTGACGCGGATGAGCAGCCCGCGCTCAAAGCAATCCGTGAAGACCTCATAGGCGCGCGCGCCGATGGCGCCGTCGCGCGGCTGCAACTCGATGCCGGCGATGAAGCCGATGGTGCGGATGTCGATGACGTTCGGCAGGCCCTTCAGGGAATGGATGGCGTCGTGCCACACGTCCTGCATTTCGGCTGCACGGGTGAAGAGCCCTTCGTCGCGATAGATGTCGAGTGTGGCAATGCCGGCGGCGCAGGCGACAGGATGGCCGGAATAGGTGTAGCCGTGGAAAAGCTCGATCTGGCTTTCCGGCCCGTGCATCAGCGCATCGTGAACCTTGCGGCTGGTGAAGACCGCGCCCATCGGGATTGCGCCATTGGTGAGGCCCTTTGCGGTGGTGACGATGTCAGGGGTCACACCGAAGTAATTGCTCGCAAAGGACGAACCCATGCGGCCGAAGCCGGTGATGACTTCATCGAAGATCAGCAGAATGCCGTGCTTGTCGCAAATCGCGCGCAGGCGTTCCAGGTAACCCTTCGGCGGCACCAGCACGCCGGTGGAGCCGGCGACTGGCTCAACGATGCAGGCGGCGATGGTTTCCGCGCCATGCAGGGCAACCAGCCGTTCCAGATCGTCGGCAAGCTCGGCACCATGCTCGGGCTGGCCCTTGACGAAGCTGTTCTTCGAAAGATCGTGGGTGTGACGCAGATGGTCTGCGGGGATTTGCGGGAAAACGCGGCGGTTGTTAACGAGGCCGCCGACGGAGATGCCGCCGAAACCGACACCGTGATAACCGCGCTCGCGGCCGATAAGTCGGCTGCGGGTGCCCTGGCCGATGGCGCGCTGGTAGGCAATGGCGATCTTCAGGGCCGTATCGACCGATTCCGAGCCGGAGCCGGTGTAAAATACGCGATCAAGTTTTGCACCTTCCGGACCCGGCGCAATTTCCGCCAGCCGCTCTGCAAATTCAAAGGCGACGGGGTGGCCCATCTGGAAGGAGGGCGCATAATCCATGGTGGAAAGCTGGTGTTTCACGGCGGATGCGATCTGCTGGCGGCCGTGGCCGACATTGACGCACCATAGCCCAGCCGTGCCGTCGAGAACCTGGCGGCCGTCATTGCTGGTGTAATACATGCCCTCTGCGCTCGTCAGCAGGCGTGGATTGGCCTTGAACTGCCGGTTGGCGGTAAATGGCATCCAATAGCTGTCGAGTGAGGTGGAATTGGATCTGCTGGGGTTATCCATAGTGGCTCTCCTGTTCGGTGCCGATGATTGAAAGCTATTTTCCGGACTGAACAAGCCCTTTTCTCGCTGTGGCCAAGCCATTGAAAATGTTATAGGCGGAGAGGAGAGTTTTCGATATTTCGAACAAGGGCAACGGGGGCTCCTGCATGTCGGTGGATATAGGCGGGCGTTTGCGCCATTTGCGGCTGCGTCACAATATTTCCCAGCGTGAATTGGCAAGGCGCGCCGGTGTCACCAATTCGACGATTTCCCTGATTGAATCCAATACCTCCAATCCGTCCGTCGGCGCGCTGAAGCGTATTCTCGACGGCATACCGATCGGTCTTGCCGAGTTCTTCGCCTTCGAGCCGGAGACGAGCCGCAAGGCATTTTACCGCGCGGACGAACTGGTCGAAATCGGTAAGGGGCCGATATCCTTCCGGCAGGTTGGCGATAATGTTTTCGGCCGCAGCCTGCAGATCCTCAAGGAATGTTACCAGCCGGGCGCCGATACCGGCAAGGTGCCGCTGGTGCATGATGGTGAGGAAGGGGGGATAATCCTCTCCGGGCGTCTGGAAGTGACGGTGGACGAGGAGAGGCGGGTGCTTGGGCCGGGCGACGCTTATTATTTTGAAAGCCGCAGGCCGCATCGCTTCCGTTGCGTCGGACCCGTGCCCTGCGAGGTCATCAGCGCCTGCACGCCACCCACCTTCTGATTCCCGGGTCTTTTACCCGATATGGCACCAGGCGGACGTCCGGCCTATCTTGGTAGAGACAGAATCTCTGCCGAAGCCGGAAGATTTTCGACGATTGGTCGGGGCTTTGACAGGAATTTTTGCCATTGTTTCGCCACTTTTGCGCCGCTCTTGCAATTTTTCCATCGCTTTTTCTTGGCAAACACAAAATGCCAGACAGAAAAATCCCGGCTAATATGTCAAATTTTATATGCATTGCCGCAATCTTGCTGCGCCGCAAAAAAATTTATTAGTCTGTTACACGCATGGCTGTTCTTGGCGTTCCTGTCTCATCTCACCAAGTCATAAGAAACATATAAGAAAAGACTATCCGGGGTCGAAAACCCTATACATGCGGGATGGACACCCATGCTCTGGGAACATGGCCATCTGCACATTTGTTTCTTTTTTATGCAACCGTTAATATTGCCCGGACGTTGATCGGGCGCTCACGCAAGAAATCGCATAGACGGTCATAGGCAATGTGCCTTACAAAAAATCCATTAGCATCAAATTCAGAACACAGACTTGTTATCTCCTTTAGACGGAAAGACGCGCCTCCGGGCACCGACCAATCGCAAAACATAAATGGAGTTCTCTCTATGAAGTCCGCGACCCAATCGGCTGAACAGACACTCAGCAGCTCCGAAGACTTCGATGTCAGTTTTCCTATCGGGGGCATCGCAAAACGTAGCTTCGATATGACATCGGCTGCACTTGCGCTGCTCATATTCAGCCCGCTTTTCCTGTTGATCGCCGCGCTGGTGAAATTTTCCGACCCTGGCCCGATCTTCTACGGCCACCGGCGTGTGGGACATAATGGCCGCTATTTCCATTGCCTGAAATTCAGGACGATGGCGATGAATGGCGACGAGATGTTGCGCCAATATCTTGCCGCCAATCCGGAAGCCGCCGAGGAATGGCGTGCTACCCGCAAGCTCAAGAACGATCCGCGTGTTACGGCCGTTGGCGCCGTGCTGCGCAAGCTCTCCCTTGATGAACTGCCGCAGCTCCTCAATATCATCCGCGGCGAAATGAGCGTGGTTGGCCCGCGCCCGGTCGTCGATGAAGAGCTGAGCTACTACGAAAGCGCTGCCGCTTATTATCTCAGCACCCGTCCGGGCCTGACCGGCCTGTGGCAGATCAGCGGCCGTAACGACGTCTCCTACAAGACCCGCGTGGCCTTCGACACGCAATATGTGCAGAACTGGTCGATGCGACAGGATGTCTTCATCATCGTCAAGACCATTCCAGCCGTGTGCCTGTCACGCGGAAGCTACTGACCAAAATTGAGTTCGGTTTTATCGACCTTCATTTCGACACGCACCCTGACCGGGATCCCAAGTCCGGTCTTCGGGTGCGTCATTGGTGCTAATCATACTGGCCGCTTTTGCGGCGCTGCGCAACCGGCACCGTCCGGTTGCTCTATCGCCTGATCGCCCGCGTGGCGATCCGCAAACAGGGAGTTTCCCGATGAACGGCCTTTTCGCCGCCTCCAATCGTCCGCTTGCCAAAAAGACGGCCGGACAGACCCTCACCGCACTTTTGCTTGCCGCAACCGTCGCTTTCGGCGCGCCGCTTTCCGCAATGGCTGCTGACGGTGGCCAGTACAAGCTCGGCACAGCCGACAAGCTGCGCATTCGCGTCGCCGAATGGCAACCGGCCGATGGCAGCATCCGCAACTGGGATGTCATCAATGGCGACTATTCCGTCGGTCCCTCGGGCTCCTTGTCTCTGCCCTTCATCGGCCAGCTGGAGGTGGCGGGGAAAACACCATCTGAAGTCAGCGAGGCGATCGGCGCCCAGCTTCAGAGCAAGTTTGCCCTTCGCAACCTGCCATCGGCCTCCGTCGAAATCGCCCAGTTCCGGCCGATCTTTTTGAGCGGCGACGTGCAGACGCCGGGCGAATATCCATACGCCGCCAATCTGACAGTGCTGAAGGCCGTCAGCCTCGCCGGCGGCTTAAGGCGCTCTGATGCAGGCCAGCGTTTCGCCCGTGACTTCATCAATGCGCGCGGCGATGCCGCGGTCTATGACAACCAGCGGGCAAGGCTGCTCGCCCGTCAGGCGCGTCTCGTTGCCGAGGTCAAGGGTGATACGACCATTGCCAAGACGCCGGAAATGGAAAAGATTACCGAGATCGATACGCTTCTCGCGAGCGAAAGCGCGCTGATGAAGTCCCGGACCGAGCGATATACGCTTCAGCTCAAGGCGTTGACGGATCTGCATGCGCTGTTGCAGAGCGAAGTCGAATCCCTGAACAAGAAATCGGAAACACAGAACCGCCAGCTCCAGCTTGCCAATGAGGACCGCGACCGCGTCAACCGGCTGAACGAGCAGGGGCTTGCCCTGTCGCAGCGGCGTATTTCTGCGGAAGAACGGGCGGCGGAGGTGGAATCCACCCTGCTCGATATCGATACGCAGTCGCTGCGCGCTAAGCAGGACATCAACAAGGCGACGCAGGACGAGATCAACCTGCGCAACGACTGGGTGGCGCAGCGCTCCAAGGAATTGCAGGATACGGAAGCGGAACTCGACAAGCTCAATCTGCAGCTGACCACCAGCCGCGAATTGATGTCGGAGGCGCTGGCGCAATCTGCCGAGGCGATCCGTTTCGACCCATCGGGAAAATCCGCGACCATCAGCTACGTCGTGGTGCGTGAGGAAAACGGCAAGCCGAAGGAAGTGAAGGTGGATGAAAATGCCATGCTTCAGCCAGGCGACGTCATCAAGGTCTCGTCCGAAATCCTGATGCAGTGAGGTTTCCATGCGGATCGCCAAATCGGCGCTGATCGATCCCGAACGCAATGAAGTCTACGGAATGGCGGCAATCACGCTGTCATTCTTCGTTTTCGCCTATTCGTCGCGTTTCGGGCAAATATCGGTTCTCGCCTATTATGGCATGTGGTTGCCGCTGGTGGTGGTCAACTACCGGCAGGTGCTCGGCAATTATCCGCGTTATCTGTGGATCTTCGCCTTCGGCATACTGACCGTGCTGTCCAGCTTCTGGTCTGAAGCGGCATCGGTGACCATGCGCGCCTCCATCCAGTACATGACGCATATCGTCTGCGCGCTCATTGCCATGCGGGTGATTTCCATCCGCACACTGACGCGTGGCGCGTTGATCGGCATCGCCGTGGTGCTGCTGTATTCGCTGCTGTTCGGCATCTATCTCTTCGATGCGCTTGATGGCACCTATAGTTTCGTCGGCGCGTTCTCATCGAAGAACCAGCTTGGCTTTTATGCCTCGCTCGGCGTCATTTTTGCTGCCTCTTCCGTCCTGGTCCTCAAACAAAGGGGCATCTGGCTGCCGATTGCGGGTGTCACCGGGCTTTTATCGGCCTATAGCCTCATCGCGTCGCAATCGGCCACATCCGCCATCACAACGGCCGCCGTGGTCGCCCTCATCATCGGCTTCATCCCAATCGGCATGCTTTCACCCGCCAACCGCAAGATGACCTTTTTCGCGCTTGGCGGTCTTGGCGCATTGCTGGTTGTTGCCTCCCTGCAATTCGGCCTACTCGATGCCATTCTCGGCATTTTCGGCAAGGATTCGACGCTGACCGGCCGTACCTATCTGTGGCAGCAGGGCATAGAAGCGGCGAAACAGACGCCCATTCTCGGTGTCGGCTATCAGGGTTTCTGGGTGGTGGGTTTTGCCGATGCCGAACGTTTGTGGAACGACTTCTTCATCACGGGCCGCAGCGGCTTCCACTTCCACAACACCTATATCGAAACGGTGGTGGAGAACGGCATCGTCGGCATGGTCCTGCTCGGCATGGTGCTTTATGGCACGCTGCTTGGCCATCTGCGCTCGGTCCTGATGCGAAAGAGCGATCCGCAGGGCGTCATTCTCTTCGCCATTTGCGCGCTCTTTGTCGTTCGCTCCTTCGTGGAGATCGATATCATTTTCCCGTATCAGATCGGCTCGTTCCTGCTCTATTTCGCGGCCGGAAAACTGTGCCTTCCGGCGAAAGCTGCGCGGGGCAGCGTGCACCTGACGGGCGTTCTTGGCGGTTTCTCTCATCGTCATTCCCGCCTTGAGGCTGAATCCAGCCAGCCCAAGTCGTCGGGCTGAAACAACTCGTCTTCGCCGCGCGGACGCGCGTCGGCTACATCCCGGCCCAAGGGCGCAATGACGGAGAAGAGGTGGTTCTAAAGATAGTCCGCCGAGACATGCGGGCTGGCGTGGATGAAGCTCCACATATCCTTGCTGACCTCGACAATATCCGCGATCGACTTTTCGAGGTGCTCGATTTCCTTCTCGTCCATGCGTTCGACCTTGCCGTAACGAACCTTGCTGTCGTCCTCCACCAGCCGCATCAGCTGGGTGCTGGCGATTTCGCCCTTTTCGTCGAAGGAATAGATGCAATGATTGTATTTGTTGCGCGTCTTCGCTTCTTTTTTCAGCCGCGCCATGATGGAGAGAATGGTCTTGCGGTCCTTCGCGTCCGTGGACGGAAGCTTCGCCAGGCGCTCAATGAGATCCATGCGCGCCCGCGTGGTGTTGAGCGTCAGAAACACCACGATGGCCGCTTCCTTCTCCACTTTCAGGAGATGGACGATCAGATAGATCATCAGGCTTTCGGTGTTGGTCCACACGTAATTCAGCCTGCCGACCAGCAGCAATACATCCGACATTGCCGCCATGCTGCTTCTCCCGCCCCAACGAAATACATTGAGCCATCATATGCTGATTGCTGCGGAAAAGACAGTCTAGGTTACTGATATTTATTCATCTTTCCTTGAAGGCGCGGGACATGCTGTCAGAGATCGGCTTGGTCAGATATTCGAAGAAGGTGCGTTCCGACGTCTGGATCAGAACGTCGGCCGGCATGCCGGGCACGGGGTGGAAATTATGAACCTTGGCGATCTCTTCGTCGGGAACCTGCACGCGCACGATATAGACGTCCTTCACCTGCAGGCCGGCATTTTCTTCGATACTGTCGGCGGAGACGTAGAAGACCTTGCCGTTCAGAACCGGTGTCGTGCGGCGGTTCAGCGCCGAGAGACGGATCGCGGCGGTCTGGCCTTCATGCAGCTGGTCGATCGAGGTTCTGAGAACCTGTGCCTCAAGGATCAGGGGAACATGAGCGGGCAGGATTTCCATGATCGGCTTGCCGGTGGTGATGACGCCGCCTGGCGTGTGATAATAGGCGCGCACAACGGTGCCGTTGACGGGGAGCGGATGACGGTGCGTTCCAGCACTTCGGCGGCACCGCGAACCTGCTCGCGCACGCTGTCGAGATCGGACTCAGCCGTTTCGAGCGCGTCGAGCGCGGCCTGCTTGTTGGCGTTGACGGCGATGACAGCTTCCTGCTTGAACTTGGCGATTTCCGCCTCGCTCTGGTTCATTTCGCCAGTCAGGCGGGCGATATCACCCATGGCATCGGCAATGGCGCGCTCCAGCGCCAGCATGTCGGTCTTGCGGATAACGCCGTCCTTGGCGAGCTTTTCCTTGGAGTCACGCTCTTGTGTCAGAAGCGCCAGCTGCCGGTCGAAGGACTGTTTTTGTCCATCATAGCCGGTATAGCGGAATTCCAGCGACCGGATGTTCTTGTCGATCAGGTTCAGCTGTTCCTCAAGTTTTATGAGCTTGCTGTGGAACACGATGTTCTGGCTCTGGATGATTGAGTTGATATCCGGATCGCCGGCTTCCTTCATGACGATGTCAGGCACCTTGAAGCTTTTTTCGCCCTGTGCCTCGGCGCGCAGGCGCACCACGATGGTTTCCAGGCGAAGCCGCCGCAGCTGCAACATGCGCTCATTGGCAAGTGCCGTTGTCTTGTCGAGCGTCAGGAGAACGTCACCTTCCTTGACGGTATCGCCCTCGCTCACCATCATTTCCTTGATGATGCCGCCTTCCAGATGCTGGACGACCTTGTTGTTACCGGTGGCGACGAAGCTGCCCTGGGCGATAATGGCGGAAGAGAGCGGGGCGGTGCCGGCCCAGAATCCGAAGCCGCCGAAGGAGGCGAGCAACACCGCAAGACCGATGGAACTATGCAGGCGGATGGAGCGTGGCACCTCGCTGTACCATTCAAGCTGGCCCTGGGGTTTGACTTCGACGATGGCGTTTTTCTTCTTGAACATGACGATCCTCAACCCTCGATCTGCGGGGACTGGCTGCTCGGGCGGCCATTGCCGGACAACGCTTTCAGCACATCCATTCTTTCGCCGAACATGGCGACCGATCCGTCTTTCAGCACCATGATCTTGTCGACGCATTGCAAAAGCGCCGGACGCTGGGTGATGGTGACGGTGGTGATGCCCTGTTTCTTTGCGTGCAGCAGCGCCTTGGCCAGTGCCTGTTCGCCCTGCGTGTCGAGATTTGAGTTGGGTTCGTCCAGCACCACGAATTTGGGATCACCGAAGAAGGCGCGGGCAAGTGCGATGCGCTGTTTCTGCCCACCGGAAAGCGGTGCGCCATCGGCGGCGACCACGGTTTCATAACCCTGTGGAAAGCCCGCGATCAGCTCGTGCACATCGGCCAGCACCGCTGCCTCATAGATCTGCCGGTCCTCGATATCGTCGCGCATGCGGCAGATATTGGCCTTGATGGTGCCCGGGAAAAGCTGCACGTCCTGTGGCAGATAACCGATGCTTTCACCGAATTGCCGCTGGTCCCAGTTGCGCAGGTCCATGAGGTCGAGGCGGACATTGCCTGACGTGGGGAGGATGGAGCCGACCAGCATCTTGCCAAGCGTCGTCTTGCCTGAGCCGGAATTACCGATGATGGCGAGCGATTCCCCCTTTTTCAGCGAAAAGGAAATGCCGTTCAGGATCACCTTCTTCTGCGGCGGCGGCACGAAGAGGATACGCTCCACATCCAGGCGTCCTTCCGGGTTGGGCAGGCGCAGGCGTGGGAAGTTTAGCGGCGAGCTGATGAGAAGCTGCTTGATGCGGCCATAGGAGGCTGCGGATTTGTTGAACTGGTGCCAGCCTTCGATCGCCCCTTCGATGGGCGCAAGGGCACGGCCGGAAATGATGGATGCTGCGATCACCATGCCGCCGGTCAGTTCGCCGGACAGCGACAGATGGGCACCCCAGCCCAGAAGCGCGACCTGGGTGATCATGCGGGCGGCCTTGGAGACGCCGGAGAACATGATGTTGCGATCCTGCGCCGCCACATGCGACTTCAGCGATCCGGCCGTTTCGCGGCCCCACATCTTCACCGCTTCGGGGATCATTGCCAGCGCATTGATGATCTGCGAGTTGCGCGACATGGAATCGAGATGGAAATTGGCGCGGCTCAGATAGCCGGAAGCTTCGGCAAATTGTCTCGCGGTAAAGCGCTGGTTCAGCCAGGCAATGATGAACAGCACCGCGCAGCAGACCATGATGATGATGCCGAGATGCGGATGGACGAGATAAACCACCACGATGAAGAGCGGCATCAGCGGCGCGTCGAGGAAGGCGATCAAGGTGCCGGAGGTGAGGAAGGAGCGCAGTTGCTGCAAATCCTGCAGGATCTGGTAGTCCTTGCCGCTGCCATGCAGGGAGGCGCGGGCGGCGGCCGAAAGGATGGGCGCACCAAGCTGGACTTCAAGCTCGACGGCGGTGCGCATCAGGATGAAGCGGCGAATGGCGTCCATGAAAGCCTGCAGCAGAACCGCGCCGAGCACGGCGACGGTCAGCATTATCAGCGTATCCATCGAGCGGCTGGTCAGCACCCGGTCCGATATCTGGAAAAGATAAAGCGGAATGGCGAGCAGCAGGATGTTGATGGCGATGGTAAACAGCATCACCACCACCATGTTGCGGCGTACGGCGGCAATACCCTTGGCGAGACTTGCGGCGAAATTGATCGGCTCGCTGCGCTTGTGGAACCCGCTCTGGCTTCCGCCGCCGCCGCCACCGCCGCCGCCATTATCCGTCGGCTCCTTGCCGTTGCCGCCACCACCCGTCACCGGCCGGCGCTCGTTTTCCCGGATAGGCCCGTCATTATTGTCGATGGTCTTGACGAAGGGCAGGTCGGTATTGTCGACTTTCGCTTGGGGTTCGAGCGGGGAGGCGGGCTGCGGATCCTGTTGCGGAGCCGGTCTTTCCGGCGGAACGTCGCGCAATTGCGCCGGTTGTTCCGTTCTCGCCAGCGGTTGGGAAAGAGTTCGTGGGGGAGCAGCCTCCTGGGAGGAGGGAGTGTTTTTCGCCTGTTCTGCGCCGGATAATTGGCGAAGGTTCTCAACGGCTTCGTTGATGGCCGAAATGCAGGCATCGGTTAGCTTGCTGTCTTCCGCATCCTGATCCAGCGGCAAATCCAGCGAGCGCCCGTCGGCAATGGTTTTTCTTGAAATATGATCCATTTTTTATCGGTCCCCTGGTGATCTTGCGGTAACTGCGGTTTCGGCGGGACGTGGGTTTCCCGTCCCGCTTGCCAAAACCTAGGCAGTGACCCCCTGCATGACGTCGGCCGAATGCGCGTTCGACCATGACAGGTCGTGACCGGCATTGATGACGCCATCGGATTCGTTCTGGATGGTGGCGGGATCATCGTGAAGAAAGGCGATGACCTCGTTCGCCAGTTGGCCGGGCTGAGCCGGATGCGACGTATCGTTTTCGATAATGCCGCCCTGAATGAGGATGGCATCGGAATAAAGGCCGCCGGCAACATAGGTGGTGGAGCCGAAGCTGTCGTAGTCGACGATCTGGGCGAGATTGACGACAGCGTTGCTGCCGGTGTCGATATGGACGGTCGCATCCTGGTTGTTTTCCAGAACCTTGGCCGCGGCCTGGGTCACATCGTCGGAATCACCCAGCACGCTCACCTGTTTGATGATGCTGACGTCGTAAAGATTGCCGGTGATGTAGAGAACATTCAGCCCCTGATAGCCGGCAAAGTTGGCGTCGTGGGCGAGCGCTTCCGGCATGTTCGGGTCACGCTGGTTGATCGCGTTCACCGTCTGGTTCATGTAGTCGGGCATGGCTTCGAAACGATCATTGCTGCCGACATTGTGGATGGAAGCATCGTTCCACAGAAGGTTATTGCCGGATTGGATCGTCGCGCCATCAGGCGCATCGGGATTGGCGCGGGCCCAGTCATTGTCGTAAAGCACGGCGATCTGGCTGATCAGGTTCATGTCCAGCACATTGCCGCCGACGATGATCAGATCATATTGCATGCCGATGCCGAGGAAATTGGCGATGTTCAGGGCAGCGTTGCCGCCTGTCAGCAGGCTGACGCTGGAGCCCGCCGTGGTGATTGTCATCGTGTCGTTGTCACTGATGAACTGATATTGCTCGATCCAGTGCACGAAGGATACGTCCCCCTCCAGCACGCTGACGCGCCAGGCGGTGGGGAATATCGGCGTTTCACCCGTATCATGGCTGTCGGCCGCGTTCTCTGCGCCGGGATAGACGGTGCGCTCGAAGCTGGCGATGTTGTACGCAGCCGTTGCCGCCTGATCTTCGGAATGGGTGAAGACGGACGAAATCTCGTCCCGATCGCTATAGATATAGGCCTGGGTGATCGCGTCGATCTGGTGATAGTCACCCATGACGGCGGTGACGGAGGTCATGACGCCGGTATTGACCAGCGTGGCGACATTGGCGACGATGTTGGCGCCTGCGGCCACATCGATGCTGTTGCCGGCGGGGCTGTCCTCATGCAGCGAAACGTTGCTCTTTTCCGGCTCTTCCGCTGGCTTGGCAATGCCGCGATCCGGCATGAAGTCGTCGAGCATCGGCTTGTCGTAGGAAACCGCGCCATTGATATAAAGGCCATTGATATCGTTGCCAGCCAGGACGAAATCCTGATCCGCCCCGGTGCCGAGCGAGGTGACGTCGTTTTCGCGGGCATGGTCGATGTAATCATGTGCGGATTTGGCGAGCGCCTGCAATGCATCGTAGCTGTCAGTGCGCTGGAAAGTGGAAAAGGGCGTGAAGACGGCCGCTTCATTGTAGAACTCGACGGTGCGCTCGGTCACGAAGGTCGTGTCGCGCGCCACATTGGGGCCGTCCGTCATGTTCACATAGTCATCGTCCTGAAGAATATTGACCTGCGTGACATGAGCGGCAACAGAGCCGGGGCCGGTGTGAACCACCAGTTCGCGTTCTCCCTCGAAGGAAACACGGCCGGGAAAGCGGAAATGCGCGCCGGAAATATCGACCGGTATGGCATTTGCAAGCTGCTGCATGTCGTATTCGACAGCGCGCGCGAAATGCGGCCGCATGTAATCGAAATCATAATGGCCGGAACGATATTTGACGCCGGGATCGTAATCTTCAAGCGGAACGTCGTAATTCTTGTCGAGCAGCCGTGCCGCTTCATCGTCGGGCAAGTGGTCCGGATTGGACTGGGCCGGGCCTTCGCTATAATTGGTTCTCAGACGCGCATCCTCGACCTCGGTATCGAACAGGCCGATGAAATGCGCAATCATGTCGGAAATCTTGTCGATATGCATTGGAGGTCCCTCCCTGATCATCGCGGCAGGGCCTGAGCGTTGCGGACGGCACCCGTCTCACAGGCGGTGCTTCGTTTTCGCGCAAACCGGTCCTTTAACCGCGAACTGCACCGGCGGATGCCGGTGCAGCTCTTTTCGTCAAGAGGTGGTTATCAGGAGTGATCCTCACCGACATCCGATACATGCGAGTTGCCGCCTGTGATCGTGACGTCAACGGCATTGGAGAGCATGTTGGCGCCCTGCACCAGTTCCAGATGGAAGCCGGAATTTGCAAGGATTGCCGATGCATCTGCAGTGCTGGTACCTGCGGCGTCGTCGCCGGCCTTGAGGTCCCATCCCTTGCCGTCCATGCCTTCGGCGCCGTAAGCGTCACCGGCATTGGCGTTCAGGTGGTTCTGGGCGCCACCGTTGTCCATCTTGATATCCCAGGCCTGATCCTGATCCGCCAGGTGGTTGGCCTGCACAAGGCTGAAGCCCGTGTCGTTACCGTCGCCGTTAAGCGAGCTGTTGAGGATATTGTCGACGTCGAGTGTGAAGGAGAAGTCGTCACCCAGGTTGAAGGTGAGGTCTCCGCCGGCGATGCCGAGATTGCCGACATCCTTGACGCCGGAGATGTTACCGAAGTCGTCATCCGACTTGTAGTAGCTGTCTGCGGAGTTGAAGCTGTCGGAGGTCGTCGTGGTCTTGGTGGAGGTGTCGTTGTCGGAATAGGAGAATGTTTTGGTGTCCGTATCCGTGACCGTCTTCACATTGGTATCATTGTCGCTGTACGACTTGCTTTCATAGCTCCAGTCGTAGTCGACCTTGATATCGGTGTTGGTTTCGGTGCTCGTCTTGGTGGTCGTGTCGTTGTCGCTATACGACTTGCTGTCGTAGCTCCAGTCATAGTCGTTGTCGCGATTGTCACCGTTGTTGGCGGCTACATCAATCTTGGCGTCAACATCCACATTGGTGCTGTGATCGCTGTTGTCGTTGTTGCGGTTTTCACCATTTGCGGTGCCGACGTTGCTGTCTTCCACCTTGGCGTCATTGGTCGAGGTGTTGGCGAAACCATCGGAAAGCGCGCCGATCTTGGTGATGTCGTCGTCGCTACCGCCGGATGACTTTGGATCATAACCCATTTTTATTTCCTCCGAAAAAGCTCGGAGCAGCTTTCGAAATCCCTCTCATCTTAAATGGGATTTTTTCGCGCTTGCTCCGTGTTGCACAAAGATTGATGTTTTGCAGATGTACTCGTTACGCATCACCTGCGGTTTGGCATTGGCCCGTGACCGGGCTCTTTTCGTTCAGCCCCTGTGCGCTACTCGGTAAAAAGGCGCACAAATCCGTTCCTCGCTCCAATGGGGAGCGCGGTGGCTTTCGTCTTTTCGTTTTCATGTTTCTTGAAAAGGAACCGGCGTCTGCAAACACACGTCAAAGGCCGGGGTTGTCTTTCCATCGATCGCCGTTTCAGCGACGGTCAGACTGTGCAGCAGAAAAATTGCCGTTCCTAGATATCAATTCGGGTTAAACATATCGGCGCTTTCACCCCGATTATATATGTCAGAGGGTGGGCAACGGGGTGCATTTCGCCGGCTTGGCCGGAAATAATGCGGCTTTGACAGCCGGCAGCGGCTTTTTCGAAAAACATGGTTTATTTCGGTGAGAAAAGTCCTGCATCCCGAAATGGCACATTCTCCAGCGTCGCTTGGCGGGGAGGTATGTAAAGGGATTTCAACTAAAAGTTATATTTTCCCGGATTGCAAAACCGCAGCGAAAGCTTTTTCGATGTGTTTGTTTTTCCAGCGTTTCCGGGATCAGTGATTCTGTCATTGCGTAACCTATTTTGTACGTCAATTGTAAAAAATAACCCGTTTGGGCCATTTATTTACACAGCTTTTCGTATTAGCCTCCTTAATTAACGGGTAATTAATGATAGTTGACATGGCTTGAGGCGGGGATTGCCCCATAAGTTTTCAGGGGCCGCTTCAGCAAACAGCAGACGACACAACCAAAAGACCGTAATGCGTAAGCGCTTTAGGGAGGCGTCAATGTTCATGGGAACTTCAGATTATGCGGCAAAACCAAGTGGTGCCGTTGCTCCTATAAATGGAACTTTATTAATCATAGCGGATCCGGACCTGTTTTCCGAGTGCCTCGTAGAGGCGTTGGGCAAAAAGTTCCCCACATTCGCCGTGGTGAGCGTCACGTCGTCGGCAACGATTGACGATGATTACGGCGCGAATGTCCGGTTGGTCCTGCCATACCGCATATCGTCGGAGCGGCTTCATGGCGTTCTTTCAGCCGTCCGCGAAAAACATCCGGACGCGCCGATCGCACTCGTCGTTGAAACCATCGAGAAGTTCGAAGAGTCGCTGAAGCAGCTGGTGGGGACGCGCATTATAGATGGCGTGCTGCCGCTCAATCTGCGGCTCGACGTCTTCATGGCGGCCGTTGACCTGCTCATGAAGGGCGGAGAGCATTTTCCGGCAGCTCTTCTCGGCAAGCTCACACCTTATTCCCAGGCCGTTCATGGCAAAAGCGTTCAAAGCAGCGCCGTGATCGCCAATCGTGCCGACGCCCTCTCTGCCAGCAGAAGCGAGATATCCGCGCTGACGACGCGCGAGGTTCAAATTCTCGACCTGCTGTGCAAGGGAACGCAAAACAAAATCATCGCGGACCGGCTTCATCTGTCGGAAAACACTGTGAAAGTACACGTCCGCAACATCTACAAGAAGATGCACGTCCGTAACCGCACGGAGGCGGCGTCACGGTTCTTTAATAAGGACGAAGACGCGGCCTTTTCCGGCTGGAGAAACTGAACGTCAGGCAGCGAAGGTTACCGGGCGCCAGTTTCAATCAGGTTTTCTTGCCGAGGCTCAGGGCCTCAGGAAACAACGGGACTTCTGACCAAATCCGCTCGGTGAGCAGATATAGGGAGAGGAACCGGAATAGGACGGCCGCGATATGGAGGGCGTCCCGGACGACGCGTCGGCAACAAGCGTCACTGCTGCATTGCCTGTCTTGTCGTAACCGTAGGAGGTCCTGGCCGGAGCAACCCGCGTCTTCATCGTGGCCGTATTCGCAGATGCGGTCTTGATGAGAACGGCGTCTTCGACCACGGAGCATGAAGCAGTGGCGAAGGTGAAAGCCGCAAGTGCTGTGGCAACAAGTGCGAAGTGACGGCGGCGAGCTGCTTTGCCGCTATGGGAATAAGGCATTTCATTCATCGTGTATGTCCCCTGAAACCGACTGTCTGTCGCATCTCGCCGGGCGGTTTTGTCCCGGTGGACCGAGCCTTACAAAACCAGGATAGTCCCGACTGGTTGAGCGAAGCTTGCGCTAATGCTCAATAAGAAAGGCATAATGGAGGCATAGTTAAAAAGTATTAAATCAAGGGCTGATTTGAGTAGTGAAGGGTAATCAATTGTAATATTTCGACAAAATGAAGTTGACCTGTTTTTCGCCGCGCCTATCATAAAAGTTGAAATCTATCGAATCGAAATATTAAACCTCCAGAAGAAATAAAAACCGGAGGCTGATATTCAAGATACCGAACAATCGGGAGTTTGATCCAGTTCAAGTTGAATCAGCCGGGCTGATTCCTCATGGGGAGGAGTGTGTAATGCGTAATTTCGTTCCCAACGAGCATGACAACGGCGTCACAATCTATGACGAGTGGAGGCCAGGCCAGCGCGTTCTCGTTAATGGCGGTGCCGGTTTCCTTGGCTCCCACCTTTGCGAGCGTCTGCTGGGCTGCGGCCACGAAGTGGTCTGCCTCGACGATCTTTCGACCGGACGAACCGCAAATATCGAACATTTGCGCGACAATAAGCGCTTTCTGCTGGTTGAGCACGATGTGCGCAAACCCTATGACATCGATGTCTCGCTGATCTTCAACTTCGCCTCTCCGGCCTCGCCGCCGGATTATCAGCGCGATCCCGTCGGCACCCTGCTCACCAATGTGCTTGGCGCGGTCAACGTGCTGGAAGTTGCCCGCAGATGCGGTGCAACCGTGGTGCAATCTTCGACATCGGAAGTCTATGGCGACCCGCTCGTCAATCCGCAGCCGGAAACCTATTTCGGTAATGTAAATACAATCGGGCCGCGAGCTTGCTACGATGAAGGGAAACGCAGCGCTGAGACGCTGTTTTTCGATTATCACCGCTGCCACGGTGTCGATATCAAGGTGGGACGCATCTTCAACACCTATGGGCCGCGCATGCGCCCGGATGACGGACGCGTTGTTTCCAACTTCATCGTGCAGGCACTGAAGGGTGCCGACATCACCATTTATGGCGATGGCAGCCAGACGCGCTCCTTCTGCTATGTCGACGATCTCATTGACGGTTTCCTGCGATTTTCGGCCAAGCCGAAGGACTGCATCGGGCCGATCAATCTCGGCAATCCGAGTGAAATTCCGGTGCGGCAGCTCGCCGATATCGTCATCCGCATGACGAATTCCCGCTCGCGCATTGTCCATCTGCCTGCAGCGATCGACGATCCGCAGCAGCGCCGCCCCGATATTTCGCGGGCCAAGGAGCAGCTCCGGTGGCAACCCCGTGTACCGCTCGAAATGGGACTTGAAAGAACCATCGTCTATTTCGATGCGCTCCTCGCAGGCAGGAAAATGGCGGAGGCCGTATGAGATGCCCCGCACAATCCTCGTCACGGGCGGGGCCGGATTCATAGGCAGCCACATCTGCAAGGCGCTGGCTCAATCCGGCTTCAAGCCGATCGCATACGACAATCTCTCAACGGGTCACGCGGATTCGGTTCGCTGGGGACCCTTCATCGAGGGTGACATTCTCGACCGCAGTCTGCTGAAGGCTACGCTCAAGGAGTTTGCGCCGGCCTTCGTCATCCATTGTGCGGCCAACGCCTATGTTGGCGAATCGGTCGAAGATCCGCGTAAATATTACCGCAACAATGTCGGCGGCAGCCTGGCGCTTCTGGATGCCTGTCTCGATCAGAATATTGGCGGGCTGGTGTTTTCCTCCAGCTGCGCCACCTATGGCGTGCCGCCGCACTTGCCGATCCGCGAGGAAACGGCGCAGATGCCCGTCAATCCTTACGGGCGCACGAAGCTGATCTTCGAAATGGCGCTCGATGATTACGCCGCCGCCTACGGTATGCGTTTCGTCGCATTGCGCTATTTCAACGCGGCAGGTGCCGACCCGGATGGTGAGCTCTGTGAACGCCACGAGCCCGAAACCCATCTGATCCCGCGGGCGCTGATGGCCGCCGCTGCGCGACTGCCGCAGCTCGATGTCTTCGGCGCGGATTACGATACCAGCGACGGCACCTGCATTCGCGACTATATCCATGTCAGCGATCTGGCTGATGCGCATGTCGCCGCCGTCAACTATCTGGCGGATGGCGGTGAGACGCTGCGCGTCAATCTCGGCTCCGGCCATGGCACGTCGGTTGGCGATATCATAAGGGCGATCCACCGGGTGACGGGCCAGGAAGTGCCGGTGCATTTCGGTGCAAGGCGCGCCGGCGATCCGCCAGCTCTCTTCGCGGATATAAAGCGGGCGGAAGAAACGCTCGGCTTTACCCCGAAACGCTCGGATATCGACACCATCATCCGCACGGCCGGTCCGGGCTTCGGGCTGGAGGTGCTGACATGAAGACGCGCTCCACTCCTTCTGTCACATCGTCGCGCGTCGCCACAGGCGAATTGCGGATGCTGCCGGTCTTTACCGGATGGAACCGCACAGCCTATCTTCTCGGTATCGGCGGTTGGCTGGTCACACTTGCCTATTTCTGGATCTGGTGGCTGGACCGGGACCGGGTCATCGACTGGCCCTATTACACCATCGTCACGATGACATTGGCGTGGATCACGCTGTTGCCGTCCTATTTCATCTTCATCTTCCTGAATGCAAGAGTCGTCGATCGGCGCTCTCCTCTGCCCAGGGGCCGAGTGGCGATGGTCGTCACCAAGGCGCCATCGGAACCTTTCGCCGTGGTGCGCAAGACGCTGCTGGCCATGCTGGAGCAGAAGGGGCTGGAATTCGACGTGTGGCTTGCGGATGAGGATCCGGATGCGCAAACGCTGAAATGGTGCGGCGCGCATGGTGTTTTCGTTTCGACCCGCAAAGGCATCGCCGACTATCATCGCAAGACCTGGCCACGTCGCACCCGTTGCAAGGAAGGCAATCTCGCTTATTTCTATGATCATTACGGTTACGAACGTTATGATTTCGTCGCCCAGTTCGATGCCGACCACGTGCCGGAGCCGGCTTATCTGAGCGAGATCATCCGTCCCTTCGCCGATCCGGCGGTGGGATATGTCTCCGCGCCGAGCATCTGCGATGCCAATGCCGGTGAGAGCTGGGCCGCGCGCGGCAGGCTTTATGCGGAGGCGAGCCTGCACGGCGCGCTGCAGCTGGGTTACAACAACAGCTGGGCGCCGCTTTGCATCGGTTCGCATTATGCCGTGCGCACCAAAGCGCTGCGCGAGGTGGGCGGTCTGGGCCCCGAGCTTGCGGAGGACCATTCCACCACGCTTCTGATGAATGCCGGTGGCTGGCGCGGGGTCCACGCCGTCAACGCCATTGCGCATGGCGACGGGCCTTCGACCTTTGCCGACCTCATTGTGCAGGAATTCCAGTGGTCGCGCAGCCTGATGACCATCCTGCTGCAATATTCACGGCATTACGTGCCGAAACTGCCCCTGCGGCTGAAGTTCCAGTTCCTGTTTTCGCAGCTTTGGTATCCGCTGTTTTCCGGCTTCATGGCGCTGATGTTCGTGCTTCCGGCCGTCGCGCTCCTGAGCGGGCATGTCCTCGTCAATGCATCCTATCCGGTGTTTCTGGCACATTTTATGCCGATTTCGCTCATCATGATCGTGTTCGCGTTTTTCTGGCGGGCCACAGGGGCTTTCCGCCCGCATGATGCAAAACTCTTCAGCTGGGAAGCCATGGTGTTTCTGTTCCTGCGCTGGCCCTGGTCTTTGATGGGTGTGCTGGCAGCGATCCGGGATACGATCCGTGGCGACTTCGTCGACTTCCGCATCACGCCGAAGGGCACGCAGGCAAAACCCCCGCTGCCGCTCCGGGTAATCGTGCCTTACATGGCTCTGGCCGCGTTGAGCCTTTTGGCGATGGTTTTGGCGCCGCGCGAAAGCGGAGCGGAAGGCTTCTTCGTCTTCGCCGCGATCAATGTGGCGATCTATGCGGGCCTCTCGGTGTTTCTGCTTATCCGCCACGCGATGGAAAACGGTTTGCCGAGGCTGCCGGCATTGCGCGGTGCGGCGACTGCCGCTGCCTGTTCGTTAATGCTTGTGGGCGGCAGTGCCGCGGAACTCAGCTCCCATGCAATTGGCGGGCTGGAAGCCCTGTCGCACGGGCAACCCTATGTCAGCTTCACAGAAACGCGGTTCACCGTGGCCGGCGCTGGCGTGGAAGGAGCAAGATCGGTGCGTCTGAAATTGCGCATCGTACTGCCGGGAATGCCAGGAAATAGAAACATGCAGGCGGAACCCATGATGCCGCCACCGGCGATGACAACCGGAGAAATCATGCTGGCCGACAATAGGGTCGGACAATAGAAGGAGGAGGCTGTGATGAGAACAACAATAAGCAACTGCGGATTCTCCGCTTTCGTACTCTGCCTTGCGGTGATCGCACCAAGTGCCGTCCACGCCGCAGGCGGCACGAAGACGCCGAAACCGCTCCGGACCAGCGAAGTCGTTGACATGTATTACGACAAGACCTGGAAATGGGATACGGGCGGCGGGCGCTTCATCGCCGATGGACGCAAGTTCGTTGCCGCCACGGAAGAGAAAGGCGTCAAGTCGGTCGGCGATGGCCGTTGGACGGTGGATGCCAATGGCACGCTGTGCATGCGCGCCACCTGGAAAAGTATGGCGGGAAGCGGCAAGGCCGATACCTGCTTCGACCATGGCCGCATCGGCAAGGTGCTCTACCAGCGCAAGCAGGGCGGCCCTTGGTACGTCTTCCGGCATAACCCGCCACGGCCCGGAGATGAATTCCTGAAACTTGTCCGCAAGGACGATGTCACCCCGCAAGTCGCCGCCTATGGCAAGGCGACGATGGCGACGAGGTAGGAGGAAGTGTCATGCAAATAACAAGAAGAAAACTGCTTTTCGCCAGTGGGGCGGCTGTCGCTGCGTCAGCCAGCATGTACCCCATGTTCAAACTGGACGCCCAGGGGGTCGCGCCCATGGGCTCCACCGGCATGAAGACACTTGCCGACAAACGCCCGACATTGCATGCGGACGGTATCCGCTTCGGCGCTTACGATCCGCACGGCGATTTCACCGGCCAGACCGGGGTGGCAACGGAACATCTGTTCCTGCCCTGGGAGGACGTGGATCTCGACAGTCTGGCGCTTGCGGACGCCTATGCCATGGAGCGCAAGCGCAATGTTCTGATCACGGTCGAGCCCTGGTCTTGGGACGTCAACTGGCGTCTCACCTCCGACGAGTTGCGCCGCAGGGTGCTGGGAGGCGACTACGACAAGAACATGCAGGCGATCGCCGCTCGCATGTCGGCAATGAAAAGCCCGCTCATCCTTCGCTGGGGCAGGAAATGGAAGACACGTCCGGCCGCTTCTCATGGTCGGGATGGAACCCGCAGGACTATATCACGGCCTATAAGCGTATGGTGGACAT
Source organism: Rhizobium oryzihabitans (assembly GCF_010669145.1). Classification (NCBI taxonomy): domain Bacteria; kingdom Pseudomonadati; phylum Pseudomonadota; class Alphaproteobacteria; order Hyphomicrobiales; family Rhizobiaceae; genus Rhizobium; species Rhizobium oryzihabitans. Next base: position 335,645 of record NZ_CP048635.1, on the reverse strand, counting down.
GACCCGCAAGGCGGTCCCCGGCGTCAAGGTGATATGGTCACCGAAGGGGCTCGATGGTCTTCGCGCCTATTATCCCGGTGACAGCTACGCCGATCTGGTCGGGCTATCGGTCTTCGGTCTCGAGGACTACGACAAGATCGAATATGGCGGACCGCGGAAGTTCTCCGATCTGCTGCGCAAAGGCTATAGGCTTGTCGAAACCTTCAACAAGCCGGTCTGGGTCGCCGAACTCGGCTATGAAGGCGGCGATTCCTACGTCCGTCCATGGATGAACGACGTGACATTGAAACAGGCGGATTTTCCGAGGCTGGAAGAGGTCGTCTATTTCAATGACAAGGACGTGCATCCCTGGCCGCACAATCTCGGTAAGCCCGACTGGCGCGTCGTGCGCCCGGCCAAGGCTTGAACGAGGCCGGAGCGAGCTGAGCGGACGCCCGGCCCGCTCGCTCGCCCGGATATTTATTTGCTGGCTGCCAGCACCGCCTCGGCCTCATAGATGGCGCAGACGATGTGATAGAACGTGCTCGCCGGTGCCGGCTCGTCGAGCATCGGCTTGTCGGCCGGCCATTTGTCGAACCACAGCCCTTTGACCGGCGTGTCGAGGAAGGGCTGCAGCGCGCCGATGGCTCTGAGGCCAGAGGCGAGGTAACGCTGCCTCTCCTCGCCGGACGTGACACTGGCAAGACGCACCGCCGCCTTCAACCATTCCGTCTGCGGCCATAGCCGCGCCAGCCCGTCATGCACCGAAAAATCATCATAGAGGCTCATGACCGCCACCTTGCGGCGCGGGCAGATGCCGTGCTCCTCGCCGATCTCGAACAGGCGCCTGGCCTTGGTGATCGCCGCCTCATTGTTGCGCAGGCTGCCCCAGCGCACCAGAAGCCATGCCCATTCGAACTGATGGCCCGGCTCCATGATGCGGCCTTTGTCGCCCTCATAGGGTGCCCAGTCATGGCCGAAGAATTCCCGCAGGCCTCCATTGCCGCTATCGATGAAGCGGTTCAGCGCAAGATCGGCGATCTCATCGGCCAGAGCCGACCAGGGACCTTCCGGGTCCTGTACTTCCCAGGCAAGCATCGCCTCGAAAAGATGCATGTGCGGATTGGAGCAGAGCGGCGTGCGCGGTGGGTTTTCCTCCTCGAAGCCGGCGACGGGATGTTTGTAGTCGCGCTTGAGGATAGCGAGAATATCGAGCGCCCGGCCGCGCATCTCGTCCTTGCGATCGGGAAGGGCGGCCGCCGTCTGTGCGGCGGCGAACAGCGCAAAAGCCTGATTGTAGAGATCGAAGGAGGGGTCGATCAGCCTGCCGGTCTGGTCGGCGAGGTTGCCGTAAAGACCATTGTCGAGGCGATAGACCTTTTCGAACCAGCTCAAACCATGCAGCAGCGCGTCTTTCCAGGGTCCCTGCCAGCCGTGCTGGCCGGCTGCGGCGAAACAATAGGCCTGGCGCGGCTGGACACGGGCGCGGCGGTCATCGGAAAAAATCGGTTTCGCATCCTGGCCGAGGCGCTCGTAAAAACCGCCGTCCGGCCGGGCTGAACCCGCCTCCCACCACAAGGGCAGGGCGTCCTCATCCAGCCATTTCCGTAATGTTCCGATTTCTTCGGCAAGCGCCTGCGCGATACTCGGAAATTGCACAGTCATGCGTCAACTCTCTGTTTTTACAGTTGAATGAAAAATTAGACCAATAAGAATACGTAATTATAGAGGCAAGTAGACCATGGGACATATTGCGCTGCAACCGTAAAAATTATCGACCTAACGGTGAGCCAACCCGCGCGGGCGCGATTTGTTCCGCGCTCCTTTGTGGCAGATCACGGATCAGAAGTGATTCGAAACTCATAAAGTCTCAGAAATTACAACGTAAATTTGAGATTGCTTATTCGTAGTCCTCACGTATTTCGTAACAATGGTCTGGTCACGTTTGATTCGGTCTCTTTTTAACCTGGGTGGGATGGGGGACATAAAGGGGCACAAGGCAGTGAAATTTTCTGCCTATTCTTCATTGCTGTTCTCTGTTGCGGTTCTTGCGGGCTGCAATACTCCTTCGGGCGTTCGGTCGTTCGGGGGCGCGCAGATGCTGTCTCCGTCCGAGGCGCTGGTTTTCCCGCCGCCCGGTGGCCCGGAAATCGTGACCGTCATCAACCGTACCTATTCGAACGCCGTGGCGCAGCAGGTCATATTGCGCTCCGATGCCGCAACGCCCGGCCAGAACTATATCAAGGCGGAGTTTTTCGGTCCGCAGCAGGCTGGCGACACCGATCGTGACGCTTTGACGTTTACCGGTTTCAGGGCCGCATCGGTCGCACGCGAAATCCGTTCGGAGTTTCCGGCTGAAAACGTCACCATGTCGGCCAATTACCTGCAAAACGGCTACGGCGCCTTTTCCTATGCGGCCGGCAGCGGCAGGGGTGGCGACACCTGCCTTTATGGCTGGCAGGATATTCGCTCGCCGGAAAGCATGCGGCAGGATTTCCGCAACCTTGGACGCATCAAGGTCAGGTTGCGGCTTTGCCAGTCGGGGGCGAGCGTCGAGCGGCTTCTGGCGGTCATGTATAATTACACCATCACCGGCACCTATGCTTCGCAAAGCTGGAACCCCTATGGCACGCCGCAGGCGGTGGATCAAAATCTCGGCCGGCCCGGCCATCCCGTCTATCCTGTCAGGTCGGATGACGTGCCGATGCGGCCGGGTGGCGAAGTGACTGCGAGCGTGCCGAGGCAGCCTGCGCGCCGTGCCGCCGCAGCCATTACGCCTGTTCAGCCGGAGGCGCAGCCGCTGCCACCGGTGGCGGCAGTCAGCATTCCGTCGCCCGTCTCGGCCAGTGCGCCCGCCCAGCCCGCAAGGGCCGCTGTGGCCGGCACTCGCGCGGAGAACGTCGGGGTGGGGAGCCAGCTGCCGTCGCAGGTGCCGCAGGTATCCATTCCCTCGCCAGCATGCGTGTCCGGTTCGGGGCGGCTCAAGGATGCAGATGATCGCGGGACGAAGAGCGGAAGAGGGCGTTGCAGAAAATCCCGGTGAGACGTCCGGGTGGGGAAGAGAACGGAAAGTTTCTGGATGAACAAGGCCATCACGATCATTGTCTGGTTGCTTGTCTCGCTTTGCGTTCTGGCCATCATTACGATGCCGGTCAGCCTGCAGACGCATCTGGTCGCCACGGCGATTTCGCTCGTCCTCCTTGCAACGATCAAGAGTTTCAACGGGCAGGGGGCCTGGCGTCTGGTGGCGCTTGGTTTCGGCACGGCCATCGTGTTGCGTTATGTCTACTGGCGCACCACCAGCACATTGCCGCCCGTCAATCAGCTTGAGAACTTCATTCCGGGCTTTCTGCTCTACCTTGCGGAAATGTACAGCGTCGTGATGCTGGGACTCAGCCTCGTCATCGTCTCGATGCCGCTGCCTTCGCGCAAGACCCGGCCCGGTTCGCCCGATTACCGGCCGACGGTCGATGTCTTCGTGCCGAGCTACAACGAGGATGCGGAGCTTCTCGCCAATACGCTGGCGGCCGCCAAGAACATGGATTATCCGGCCGACAGGTTCACTGTCTGGCTGCTGGACGATGGCGGTTCGGTGCAGAAGCGTAATGCCAGCAATATTGTCGAGGCACAGGCGGCGCAGCGCCGCCACGAGGAGCTGAAGAAGCTCTGCGAGGATCTTGACGTGCGTTATCTGACGCGCGAGCGCAACGTCCATGCCAAGGCCGGAAATCTCAATAACGGCCTTGCCCATTCGACCGGCGAACTGGTCACGGTGTTCGACGCCGACCATGCACCCGCCCGCGACTTCCTTCTGGAAACGGTGGGTTATTTCGAGGAAGATCCCCGGCTCTTCCTGGTGCAGACGCCGCATTTCTTCGTCAATCCCGATCCCATCGAGCGCAATCTGCGCACCTTCGAGACGATGCCCAGCGAAAACGAGATGTTCTACGGCATCATCCAGCGCGGCCTCGACAAATGGAACGGCGCGTTCTTCTGCGGCTCCGCCGCCGTGCTGCGGCGCGAGGCGCTGCAGGATACGGAAGGGTTCAGCGGCGTCAGCATCACCGAGGATTGCGAAACGGCGCTGGCGCTGCATTCGCGCGGCTGGAACAGCATCTATGTCGACAAGCCGTTGATCGCCGGGTTGCAGCCGGCCACCTTCGCCAGCTTCATCGGCCAGCGCAGCCGCTGGGCGCAGGGCATGATGCAGATCCTGATCTTCCGCCAGCCCCTGTTCCGGCGCGGCCTCTCCTTCACGCAGCGTCTTTGCTACATGTCATCGACGCTGTTCTGGCTGTTCCCGTTTCCGCGCACGATCTTCCTGTTTGCGCCGCTGTTCTATCTGTTCTTCGATCTTCAGATTTTCGTTGCCTCGGGTGGCGAGTTCCTGGCCTATACCGCGGCCTATATGCTCGTGAATCTGATGATGCAGAACTATCTCTATGGCAGCTTCCGCTGGCCATGGATTTCGGAACTCTACGAATATGTGCAGACGGTTCACCTTCTGCCCGCCGTCGTTTCGGTGATCTTCAATCCGGGCAAGCCGACCTTCAAGGTGACGGCAAAGGACGAATCCATCGCCGAGGCGCGGCTTTCGGAAATCAGCCGGCCTTTCTTCGTCATTTTTGCGCTTCTGGTCGTAGCCATGGCCTTTGCCATCTGGCGCATCTACAGCGAGCCCTACAAGGCCGATGTCACGCTCGTCGTCGGCGGCTGGAACCTGCTCAACCTCATCTTTGCGGGCTGCGCGCTCGGCGTCGTCTCAGAGCGCGGCGACAAATCGGCATCGCGCCGCATCACCGTCAAACGACGGTGCGAGGTCAAGCTTGAGGGCAGCGATGCATGGGTGCCGGCCTCCATCGAGAACGTCTCGGTGCATGGCCTGCTGATCAATCTGTTCGACAACGCCACGGCGATCGAGAAGAACACGACGGCGATCGTGAAGGTCAAACCCCATAGCGAGGGCGTGCCGGAAACCATGCCCATCAACGTCGTCCGCACGGTTCGCGGCGAAGGGTTTGTGTCCATCGGCTGCACGTTCTCGCCGCAGCGTGCCATCGATCATCGTCTGATCGCCGACCTCATCTTCGCCAATTCCGAACAATGGAGCGAATTCCAGCGCGTGCGCCGCAAGAACCCCGGCCTCATTCGTGGTACGGCGATCTTCCTGGCGATTTCGCTGTTCCAGACGCAGCGTGGCCTCTTTTATCTGGTCAAGGCGCTCCGTCCTGCCGCCAAAACCGTCAAACCTGCCGGAGCCGTGAAATGACCGGCCGCAAAACGATCAGAAGTTCACTGACAGTTTTGATGTGGGGTGCCGTTGCAACCGGTGCGATGGCGCAGTCCTCGCCCTTCGACATGTCGCCTGAAAGGCCGGCGCAGACGGCACCGGCACCCGTGCCGCCACCTGCCATTCCTCCTGCAGCGCCTCGCCAGCAGCCTCCGGCTCAAAGCCCAACCCAGCCGCCGCAGGTTCAGCCGCCCTTTGCGGTCCAGCCTTCACCCGCGCCGCAACCGCCACAGCGTCCTGCTGCCGTTCCGCCTTTACCATTGCCGCCCGTCGCCGTTCCGCCGCGGCAGGAGGGCGCACGGCCAGCATCTGCCCAGACACAGTCACTCGCCGCCGACAGCCGCCGCCGTTATATATTGCCCTATGAAAAGCTCAGCCTTTCCGGCGAGATAGACAGGCGGCAATGGAGCATCTACCTGACGCCTGAGCAGGTGAATGCCGCCGTCGCGCTGAATATCGGTTATCAGAACGCCATTGTCGTCGCGCCGGAAAGCTCGAACTTCCAGGTCAGCCTGAACAATGTTCCTCTCGATGCGGCGCGTATCGAAGCGCCGGATAGCGAAGGCAATATTTCGCTGAAAATTCCGCCTGGTGTCTTGCAGGTGGGGGCGAATGTCGTGACGCTTGGTGTGCAGCAGCGCCACAGAACCGATTGCACGATCCAGTCCACCTATGATCTTTGGACCGAGATTGACCCGGCAAGCACCTATATCGCCTTCAACGCCGATGTTGCCGGCAACTTCGCCAATATAGACGACATTCAGGCAACCGGGCCGGATGGCAAAGCGGCGACGTCGATCGAGATCGTCGCGCCCGGGCTCGGCAATCCGGCATTCGCGGATTCGCTCCTGCGGCTTTCGCAGGCTCTGGCGCTCAGAACCCAGATGCCGAACCAGACGATCCGTTTCGTTTCCACCCCGTCTGCCGAACCCAGGGCCGGAACGCTGGTGGTTCTCGTCGGCACCGCGCGTGAGATTGCGGGCCTTTCCGCTGCACTGCCGCCCGAAGCATCGGCGGGCGCCTTTGCCGGTTTCGGCAATGCCGCGCCGGGCGGTCTTTCTCCGCTCTTCGTCAGCGGCCCCACCACGCAGGCGGTGCAGGCGGCGATAGAAACGCTGTTTTCGTCGATTTCGCGCACCCCCGGCGCGCAGAGAACGACCTTTTCGACCCGCAGCTGGCATGCGCCGGATGTACCGCTCATCATGTCGGACCGTCGCATCGCGCTTTCCGAGCTGGGCATTGAAAGCGCCGAATTTGGCGGGCGGCGTTTCCGCAACGAATTTTATATCGGCATGCCCGCCGATTTTTACGCATCGGCCTATGGCGAAGCGTCCCTCCTGCTTGATGCCGCCTATTCGTCGCAGGTGTTGCCCGGCAGCCATATCGACATCTACGTCAATGACGAGATCGCTTCGACCGTACCGATTTCCAACAATGGCGGCGGCATTTTCCGACATTTGCCCATCAAGGTGACGATGCGGCATTTCAAGCCGGGTCCGAACAAGGTGACGATCGAGGCCGTATTGATGACGGCGCAGGATCAGGCCTGTGCCCCCGGAGCACCGGCCAGCGCGACCCCGCGTTTTGCGCTGTTTGACACCTCGGAAATCCAGGTGCCGGACTTTGCGCGGATCGGCCGCAAGCCGGATCTGGCGGCGATGGCGGGCGCCGGGCAGCCCTACAGGGCCGCTGGAAGCCCGGTTGCGCTTTCGCTTGACCGTTTCGACACTGATACGATGTCGGCGGCTGCGACGCTCGTCAGCCGGCTGGCGAGTGTGTCTGGCCATCCGATCAATGTCGAGACCGTGGCCTCGCCGCTGGTGATCGGCGATCGAGACGCCCTTTTCGTCGGAACGATTTCGCAAATCCCGCAGGCGCTGATCAGCCAGTTCAATCTCGTGCCCTCAAGTCAGATATCCTGGAAGATCGGGACCGGCGTTCAGCCTCCCGCGCAAAACAGCGATACCCTCTTCAACGACTGGCGGGAGCGGGTGGATGGCGGCATCTGGGAGGGGCAGGTCTCCTCCCTTGAGGAATGGATGAAGCGGAATTTCGACCTCAGCTCGGACACGCTGCGCTTCCTGCCGGCACCCGAGCAGCCCTATGCGCCGACCGGAAATGTCTCCTTCATGATGGCGCAGGGTCTCAGCCCTTCCGGAGAAGGCGTCTGGACACTGGCCACTGCACCGACTTCGGCGGAGCTTCGTGACGGCATGACGGCAATGGTGCGCGAAAACCATTGGCGCGACGTCACGGGACGGGTCGCCGCTTATGATGCGGCAGCCGAAAAAATCGAGACAGTGGAAGTGGAGAGGCCCTATTTTTATACGACACGGGATTTTTCCCTCTCGAACTGGAGGCTGATTGCGGCCAACTGGCTGTCTTCCAACGTGCTCTCCTATTCGCTGGCATTCATCGGGTTTGTATCGCTTCTGGGCCTCGCCACCTTTGTGATGCTGCGTTTGATGGGGCGACATCGATGAAGTTTGGGATCTCTCGACTTGTCGGCATTTTTTGTCTTTCGCTGATGGCATTGATTGCCAACATCCCGGCAAGCCGCGCCGCATCGGTTTCGCCGGAGGCATGGGCGGCCTATAAAAGCGCATTCCTCGATCCCGGCGGTCGCATCATCGATACCGGCAACGGCAATATCAGCCACAGTGAAGGGCAGGGCTATGGCATGTGGCTTGCCGTTCTTTCCGACAATCTTGCCGATTTCGAACTGATCTGGAGCTTCACGCGCACCGAACTGCTCGTGCGCGATGACGGCCTTTCCGCCTGGAAATGGGATCCGCGCACCAGACCGCATGTGACTGACATCAACAACGCCACGGACGGCGATATTCTGATCGCTTACGCGCTGGCGCTCGCAGCCGGGCAATGGAACCGGCAGGACTATGCCGAGGCCTCGGCAGCCATAGCATCGGCCATCCTCAAGAAGACCGTCGTGCAGCGCAGCGGGCGAACGCTGCTTTTGCCGGCCGCCAGCGGGTTTGGTGAAAATGACCGGGACGACGGGCCTGTGGTCAATCCCTCCTATCTGATCTTCGAGGCCTTTCCGGTCCTCAATCTCGTCGCGCCATCACCGCTCTGGAAAGCCCTTTCCGATGATGGGGCGGCGCAGATCGGCGCATTCGCCTTCAGCGACAAGAAATTGCCCGCCGACTGGGTGTCGGTGAAGACGAAGCCGCAGCCGGCGTCGGGTTTTCCGGCAGAGTTCGGCTATAATGCGGTGCGGATACCGCTTTATCTTTCGCGGGCGAAAATGGGCTCTCCGCAACTGCTTGCCCGGCTGAAAGACGGCATGACGCTGGAAAGCGGTGCGGCGGGTACGTTCGATCTGAAGAGCGGGGCGGTCAAGGATGTGCTGTCAGACCCTGGCTACCGCGTCATTCCGGCGCTGGCGGCCTGCGCGGCCGGCGGCCCGGCCGTTTCCGCTGAACTTCAGAGCTTTCAGCCAACACTTTATTATCCCTCTACATTGCATCTTCTGGCATTGTCGTTTCTGACAGGGAATAACGGGGAATGCCGATGAACAAGCCTCTGTCGACCTCGGCTCTCATCCTGGTCCTGATTGCGCTTGCCGCCTTCCACTGGCGTGACAGCATTCTCGGGCGGGTGTCGGACGTGCATACTTCAGCGGTCGGTGACAATCGTGGAGTGCCGCGCATTTCGCCGGTTGCGGCCAATCCTGCGCAGATCAATGCGTTCCTCAAGAACCGTGAAGTGGCGCAGGTAACGCAGCCTGCGACGCCACCGGTCACCGTGCCGGCTACAGACCCGCAGCCGGTGACGCAGACACAGGCTGGCGGACAGACATCGCAGGCGCCCGCACCCCGAGCGACCCAGCCTGCAGCTCCCGATATGCCCGAAGTTGATCTCAGTGCGCTGCGCTATTTCGCGGCGAGGGGCGATACCCAGCGCCTTCAGGCCGAAATCGCCCGGCTGCGCACGCTTTATCCGAACTGGACACCACCTGCCGACCCGCTCGCCATTCCAGAGAATGGTGATCCGCAGCTTGACGCCATGTGGCAGCTTTATACCGACGGCCGTTATGCCGAGGTAAGGAAAGCGATCGCCGACCGGCAGCAGGCGGAGACCGGCTGGCAGCCGCCAGACAATCTGACAGGCATGCTTTCGCTTGCCGAAGCCCGCCAGCGGCTCGTCAACGCGTCCGATCTCAAGCAATATGCGACCGTGGTGGACGCAGCCGCCAACAATCCCGGATTGTTGACCTGCAGCGAGGTGGATGTGCTGTGGCGGGTTGCCGATGCCTTCGCCAATACTGACCGGATGGGACGGGCGAGGGACGCCTATCTCTACATCCTCAACAATTGCACGGTGCCAAGCGACCGGCTCGCCACGGTGCAGAAGGCATCAGCACTTCTGCCGGCGGAGATGATGGATGAGTTGCTGGCCAAGGAAAAACCCGGCGCGGACGGTCAGCTGGAATTCGAGCCGGTCAAGAATGATCTCGCGCGCCAGTTCGTGGCAAAGGCAGGGGAGAAAGAGGGTATTTCCGTTCCCTCCGCTTATCTGATGCGGCTTGAACGGCTTGCGGAGACAGATAAGCTTGCAAGCGATGCCCTGCTGCTCGGCTGGTACAATATTCGCCAGAAGAACATGACCGAAGCGGAAAAGTGGTTCCGCAAGGCGCGCGAAGACGATGATAGCGCCTCTGCCTCGCAAGGGCTGGCACTGGCGCTGATTGACCGCAACGAGCCGCGCGAGGCCGAAGACGTCATGTATAAATGGCGCAACGCGTCTGATGATGCGCTTGCGACCTATCTGGCCGCGACCGCCAATCTTCTGGCACTCGAGCCGCCTGTCGTGCTGCCGCCAGACGTGCTGCAGCGCATTGCGGCGGAAACGATGGCCCGCAAGGATGCTGCAACCGCGCAGCAATTCGGCTGGTATTCGCTTGCCTTCCGGCAGACGCCGCTCGCCTTGCAATGGTTCGGCACGGCGCTTGGCTGGAAAGCGGATGATGAGCCTTCGGCCTATGGCATGGCGGTCAGCTATCACGATCTGCGCAATCTCGCCGGGCTGCGCGGCATCCAGCAGCAATGGGCAAGCCGGTCGCAGCGCATCGCCGATGTCGGAACGGCACGCATGGTGGACCAGTCGAGACAGGCGATGACGCCCGTTGCCGCGCCGCCTCCCGCCTCAGCTTCTCAGTCAACAGCACCTGCGCCCTATGCGCCGCAGACCGCAGAGACGGCGGTGGCTTACAGCCAGCCGGTCGTGCAGCAGCCCGCTCCCGAACCCTCGCGCAAGCAGGCGCGCCTGCCTTCGCAGACGCAGAGGTCGAGCAGCGCCGCGTCACGTCCACGCTCCTGCGCCGTCTATCCTGATCCGCAGCGTCTGCCGGCGCAGCAGGCGCTCGATCTCGGCTGGTGCCTGATGGAAACGAACCGGCCGGCGGAAGCCCTGAAGGCCTTCGAATCCGCCATTGCCAGCGGTCAGTCCACGGTGAAAAGCGATGCGGCCTATGGCCAGAGCCTTGCCTATCTGCGCATGGGACTGACTGACCATGCTGCCGTTTCGGCAACGAAATCCCAGATGGAGCGTCCACGGGCGACGGAATTGCAGGTCTCGATCCTGGCTGACAGGGCGGTCTCAGCCTTCCAGTCGAAACGTTATGCGGAAACGCTTCTCCTGCTCGATCAGCGGGCACGGCTTGCCGATGAGCGCACCGATCTTATGGTGCTGCGCGGTTATTCCTATCTTGCCATGCGCCGCTACGCCGATGCAGCGCAGATTTTCGAAAGCCTGACGTCCATTGGCGATAAGGAGGGCATCAAGGGCTGGCTGCGGTTCGCGCCGCCCGGCCAAGCAATGGGCCGCAGGGCGGCGGCTGATGGCGGTGGCCAAAGAGTGGTCGCCGCTTATGTCGCGTCTGTAAGGTTGCGGATGATGCGCATGAAGATGCGTGCGCCGATGTCGATCAGCCCGTCCGGAAAGTCATAGTCGGGATTGTGCAGGTTGGGGTAATCCCTGCCTGCGCCCAAAAAGAACATGGCCGATGATGAGACGGCTCGGAAGCGGCCGAAATCCTCGGAGGCCCGCATGGGCAGACCTTCCGAGCTGCTTGAAACTTTCTCTTCCACCAGCGCCTGCAGGATATGGGCGACGGCTTCCGGTGCATTCTCGCAATGGAGGAAAATATCGTCATAGCTGATGTCGAGGCTCAGATTCCGTTCGTGCGCGAGCTTTTTCGCCAGCAATTCCGCATCCGCGCAGAGCTTCTCCATCCGGTCGTCGGTCAGTGTCCTGAGCGTTGCCCAGATTTCCGCATCCGCCGGGGAAATGCCGAAGGCGGCTTCACCCATCGTGGCATGGGTGATCGTCACCATGGAAAAATCGGGCTGCGGCGGAAAGCCGGAGCCGAGATCGGTCAGTGCAGGCATCAGTTCTGATATTGCCCGCATGGGGGAGACGCCGTGCTCCGGGGAAGAAGCATGCGCGGTCTTGCCGGACAGGCGGATTTTAATGCCGCGCGAGGCGCAGTTGACCGGCCCTTCCACCACGCTGACATGGCCGAATGGCAGGCCGGGAAGATTGTGCAGCGAGAAGGAATAGTCCGGCTTAATCTCCTCGAAGCGGGGATCGGCGATGACGGCGGCCGCACCTGCACCGGTTTCTTCCGCCGGCTGGTAGAGAAGGATGACGCTGCCGGTCTGCGGACGCTGTCTTGAAAGGCCAAGCGCCAGCGCCGTCAGAATGGTCGAATGGCCGTCATGGCCGCAAAGATGTCCCTTGCCATCGACGCTTGAGCGATATTCGGCCTCGCTTTTTTCCTGGATGGGCAGAGCGTCGAGTTCCGAGCGGATCAGGATCGCCGGACCGCTTTTTCCGCTGTCATAGACCGCTGCGACGCCGTGGCCGCCGAGATCGGCAACAATCCGGTCCGGTTTTGCCTGCTCAAGGAAATTGCGGATGCGCCGCGCGGTTTCCTTCTCTTCGCCGGAAATTTCCGGATGACGGTGCAGATCGTGACGCAGCTCAATGAGGTCGAGCATATCCCTGTTGGTCAGAAACATATAAAATCCTTGCAAGTCGTCCGGCCGGGGTTTCCTGCCGCAACTTACAGATCATTGTCTTCAATGCAAAACCTTTGGCGGGTGCCAGCGTTTGCCCGTTGTTTTCGGCTTGGCTACCAGCGTGATGACATCGGCCGGAACCGGGACCTTCGCCTTCGGCAGGTCCAGCCGGGCAAGTGCTGTGCGCGCCTTTTCGGCATATTCCAGATGGGCGGCGTCGTCCGAATGATAATGCTGCAGCCTGTCGAGGATTTCCGCACCTTCCACCGTTCTTTCGGCGGCAATGAGGGCGACGGCGCATTTATAGAGCGCCTCGCGGTGGAAGGGAGCGCGATTGGTCACCTGACGGAAGGCCTCAGAGGCTTCATTATATTGTTGCTGCGCCAGCCGGGCCTCGCCGATGCGCAGCCACAGGAGAACCGGGTCCTGACCGCTGCCGAGAAGCCCGAGGAAGGCGATTTCCGCTTCCCGAAATTCGCCCCGGTCGAATGTCAGATTGGCCAGCCCGAATTGCGCGCCGAGATGGTCGGGTGCTGCCGCCAGCACCTGGGAAAAAGCGATGTTGGCGGCCGCCTTCTTGCCCATCTTGTAAAGCTTTAGGCCCTCCTGATAGACGAAGCGTATGCTGCGCGGGTGGAGCGTGCCGCCGAGATTGTCGCCGGAGCGGGTGCGGAACAGCGTGCAGCTGAGCTTGTGCTCCTCCGGTCCGAAGAAATATTTATATGGCTCGTTGCCGCGCAGGAAATCATAGGTCTTGAAACCCTGCTCGATCGCCCTGCGAATGCAGTGCCCGTGCAGCACGAGGCCGGGTGAAGGGGTCTTCCAGTTCTCGTCGCGGCCGGTGATGTAGAACAGCACCGACATTTTCTGCCGGTCGATGATGTTGGCGAGCGCCCCGAGCGGCTGGTCTCCGAACCAGAGGACCGGTACTTCCAGATCGCCGCGAATATAGACATCCATCAGCATTTGCCGCGTCGCGCCGATCAGGAGTTCCGTGCGCTCCTTGCCCTTGTGGGGCGCCCAGCGGATGCGCCAGAAATCGAACAGGATATCCATGTCCCGCTTGATCGTTTCGCGCGTCGCGAAAGTGATGCGATATTCGTCACCGCCTTCCACCTTCCTCATGAAACGCCGCAGCTTCTGACGTGTCTGGCTGCTCATATGGCTGTCGAGATAGCCGTCGAAGGTATCCGGCAGGGCCACGACCGGGCAGATGCAATTGTTGATGTTGTAGGGGTTGGTCGGCATGTTGTCGCGGAACATGACGAGTGGCCCCTGAAGTGCGCGGATCATCGCATCGCGCCGTTCCGGCGGGCCGGAGAGATAGTCGAGCTTGAGTTCGGTCCAGTTCTGCTGCCGAATAAACGAACAGAAACCGGCAACCGCGTGATTTTCATATTCCGGCAGGGTGATGAAGCCGGTGTAGTCCGCCGCTGCATTGCCGGCCATGACGATGCTGTCGTGGAAGCGGCCGGTTTTCTTGTCCGGTTCAGTGACGATGCGCAGCGGAAAAAACGCCACATAGGGCGAGCCTTCGGGGCGTTCCCTGAGCGCCAGGATGAACCAGCGCTTGCGGCGCGGCATGTAATCCCGCAGCCAGCCCCAGGACAGGAAATGCCGGGAATGGGGATCGGCCATGAACACCGCTTCCCAGTTTGACCGGATCGCCTCGAAGCCGGCGTCGGTGTCGATGATGTCGATACGCATTCTTGCCCCCTCCCAATACAGATCACAGATTCGGGAGGTTTCATTTTATGGGCAAATGGCCGGCTTCAAATATTCCCTTCGGGTGAAAGGCCTGCATCAAATGGGATTAGCCCGTGGCCTTTTCCGCCATCACCCGGCCGCGACAAAAAAGCCCTTGTCAGCCGGTGGCAGCACTCTAACATGCGGGTCGAATGTGCGATCGGCTCAACGGTGCACATGGCACGGGAGTTCTCATATGGCTGTTCCTTATATGCTTCTGACCGGTGCCAGCCGCGGAATAGGGCATGCCACGGTCAAGCTGTTTCAGGAGAAGGGCTGGAGAATTCTCACCGTATCGCGGCAGCCCTTTTCGGAGGAATGCCGCTGGCCTTCGGCACGGGAGAGCCACATCCAGGCCGATCTCGAGGACCTGTCCCGCATTGATGACCTCGCCGACGAAGTGCGCTCGCGCCTGCCGGAAGGAAAGCTTGCCGCTCTCGTTAACAATGCCGGTATCTCGCCGAAGGGTGAAGGCGGCAGCCGTCTCGGCGTTGCAGATACCACGGCCGAGATGTGGACACGGGTGCTCAACGTCAATCTCGTCTCCACGGCGCTGCTTGCCCGCGCACTTTTGCCGGAACTCGAAGCGGCCAAAGGCTGTATCGTCAACGTCACATCCATTGTCGGTTCACGGGTGCACCCTTTTGCAGGGGTCGCCTATGCGACATCGAAGGCAGCGCTTGCGGCGCTGACGCGGGAGCTGGCGCATGAATTCGGCCCGCGCGGCGTGCGCGCCAACGCCATTGCGCCCGGCGAAATCAACACCGCCATCCTTTCCCCCGGAACCGCCGAACTGGTGGAGGCGCAGGTGCCGCTCGGGCGGCTCGGCACCACGGCGGAGGTGGCGCAGACCATCTATTTCCTGTGCTCGGAGCAGTCGAGCTACATCAACGGCGCGGAAATTCTCATCAATGGCGGCCAGCACGTCTGACGCTTCAGCCCATCCAACCGAAACGGAGCCTTTATCCATGACCATCCTGCCAAATTCCGTCGAGGCACGCGATATCGCCTACCAGATGCATCCGAACGTCAACCTGCGCAAATTCGAGAAGACCGGCGGTCTGGTGATCGAAAGCGGCGACGGTATCTATGTGACCGATAGCAGCGGCAAGCGCTATATCGAGGCAATGGCGGGGCTATGGTCGGTGGCGCTTGGCTTCGGCGAACAGCGGCTGGTGGACGCGGCGACAAAGCAGATGCAGAAGCTGCCCTATTACCATACCTTTTCCTACAAGACGCACGGCCCATCCGTCGATCTTGCCGAGTTGCTGATCGAGCTTTCGCCGGTGCCGATGTCGAAGGTGCACTTCACGTCTTCGGGGTCCGAGGCGAATGATCTCGTCGCCAAGATGGTGTGGTATCGCTCCAATGCGCTTGGCAAAAAGGAGAAGAAGAAGATCATTGGCCGCATCAAGGGCTATCATGGCGTGACGATTGCATCCGCCTCGATCACCGGCCTGCCGCGCAACCATGAAAGCTTCGACCTGCCGCTGGACCGCATGCTGCATACGGCCTGCCCTTCCTATGTGCATTTCGGCAGGGACGGCGAAAGCGAGGCGGATTTTACCGCGCGTATCCTGAAGGAACTCGAAGATCTGATCCTCAGAGAAGGACCCGAAACCGTCGCAGCCTTCTGGGGTGAGCCGGTGATGGGTGCCGGTGGCGTTCTTCTGCCACCCGAAGGTTATTGGGAAGGCGTACAGGCAATCCTGAAGAAATACGACATTCTGCTTGTCGTGGACGAGGTGATCTGTGGTTTCGGCCGCACCGGAAAGATGTTCGCCTGCGAGACCTATGGGATCAAGCCTGATGTGCTTGTCGTTTCCAAGCAGATATCCTCATCCTACATGCCGCTTTCGGCGATCATCATGAATGACAGTTTCTACCAGCCGATTGCCGATGAGTCCGATCGGATTGGTTCCTTCGGCCATGGTTACACCGCCTCCGGCCACCCGGTTGCGACGGCCGTAGGCCTGGAGAACCTGAAGATCATTCAGGAGCGCGATCTGGTCGGCAATGTCGCGAGGCTGGAAGGCAAGTTCCTCGATCATCTGAAGGCGCTTGCCGGTCACTCGCTGGTGCACTCCTCGCGCGGCGTCGGCCTTCTCGGCGCGCTGGAGATAAAGCCATGGGAGGGCACGAAGCCTGGCGATGCGACGCTTGCCATCGCGGCTGCCATTGAGGACGAGGGCGTTATCACCCGTCCGATCGGCGAATCCATCTGCTTCTGCCCGCCGCTTATCATCACGGCCGAGCAGCTTGACGACCTGTTTGCCGGTGTGAAGCGTGGTCTGGACAAGGTTGCGGCGGCGCGCGCCTGATGACTTTGCGAATCTCCCGGCCGGTTCGTCCGGCCGGGACATTCGCTGCTAGCTCACCTTATCCCCGGTATGCCACAAGCACCGCGCCGCACGCGATCAGCACCACGCCCAGCCAGTTAGGCAGCGACAGCTTTTCCCCCAGAAACAGAACCGCGAAGACGGCGACGAAGACGACGCTGAGCTTGTCTATGGGGGCGACGCGGGCGGCGTCGCCGATTTTCAACGCCCGGAAGTAACATATCCACGAGGCGCCGGTCGCCAGACCGGAAAGTACGAGAAAGATCCAGGTCCGTGCCGAAATGGTGGAGGGATGCTGCCAGTTGCCTGTGACATAAACCATCAGGCCGGCAGCGGCGAGGATGACGATGGTGCGGACGAAGGTGGCGAAATCGGAATTGACGTTTTCTATGCCGATCTTCGCGAAAATCGCGGTCAATGCAGCGAAAGCCGCCGATAGCAGTGCCCAGAATTGCCAGGCCAGAAACAGGTTCTTCATGCGGGCCTACTCCGTTCTTCGCATTCGTTCTTCCTATTCGGCTCTACAACATCGTAAAGCTTATAAAAACCGTTTTCGGTACGCAGGTGGTTTTGAACGATGAAAGGCCGGAACATCGATCCCGATGCGCCGGCCTTCATGCGAGAGCCTGCCCGGACAAACCGGGACAGGCCGGACCTTGGGAGGTCGTATTATTCGGCGGGCTGAACCGAAGCCGGAAGCTGATCCACATCGGCGATGCCGGTGAATTCTTCCTTGCCGCTCAGGACGCGGGCAAGCTGGTCCTGATCCAGTTCGCCTTCCCAACGGGCAACGACGATGGTGGCGACCGCATTGCCGACGAAGTTGGTGAGGGCGCGGCATTCCGACATGAAGCGGTCGATGCCGAGGATCAGCGCCATGCCGGCGACCGGAACGGAAGGCACGACGGAGAGCGTTGCGGCGAGCGTGATGAAGCCCGCGCCGGTGATGCCGGCAGCACCCTTGGAGGAGAGCATGGCCACCAGCAGCAGCAGGATCTGTTCGCCGAAGGAGAGGTGGATGCCGGTCGCCTGCGCGATGAAGAGGGCCGCCAGCGTCATGTAGATGTTGGTGCCGTCAAGGTTGAAGGAATAACCGGTGGGAATGACGAGGCCGACGACGGAGCGCTTGCAGCCGGCCTTTTCCATTTTGCTCATCAGGCCCGGCAGGGCGGCTTCGGAAGACGAGGTGCCGAGAACCAGAAGCAGTTCTTCCTTGATGTAGCGGATAAGCGCGACGATGGAGAAGCCGTTATAACGGCAGACCGCGCCGAGCACCACGAACACGAACAGGAAGGACGTGACGTAGAAGGTGCCGATCAGCATGGCGAGGTTGGTGACGGACGAGATGCCGTATTTGCCGATGGTAAACGCCATGGCGCCGAAAGCGCCGATGGGGGCGGCCTTCATCAGGATGGCGACCAGCTTGAAGATCGGATACATCAGGGCATGCATGAAATCGGTGACGGGCTTGCCCTTTTCACCAACGATGCCGAGCGCGATACCGAACAGAACCGAGAAGAACAGCACCTGCAGAATGTCACCGCTCGCGAATGCACCGACGATGGTGGTCGGGATGATGTTCATCAGGAAGCCGGTGATGGTCTGCTCATGGGCCTTGTCGGCATAGGTCGCGACGGCCTTGGCGTCCAGCGTGGAAGGATCGATGTTCATGCCGGCGCCCGGCTGCACGGTGTTGGCGACGATGAGGCCGACAATGAGCGCGAGGGTGGAGAATACCAGGAAGTAGATCATGGCCTTGCCGGCCACGCGTCCGACCTTCTTCATGTCGTTCATGCCGGCAATGCCGGTTGCGACGGTGAGGAAGATGACGGGAGCGATAATCATCTTGACGAGACGGATGAAACCGTCGCCGAGCGGCTTCAGCTCTTCGCCGAAGGCGGGATAAAAATGGCCAAGCGCGATACCGGCGATAATGGCCACCAGAACCTGGAAATACAGGTGCTTGTAAAATGGCAGTTTGGCGTGGCCTGCGGCCACGGCTGTCGTATCGATCATGTTTTTTCCTCCTCGGCCTCACCCTGCCTTTATTGGCCTCCCGGGATCGCCGTGACGTTGACGGCTTCGCGCCGATTGAGGAGTCATCTGCAATACGCATGCCAGACTTGCTTATTTGGCGTAACTGACTGATTTGAAAAGTACTTTTTATTGATGCTTCCCCGACTCACAGCCATTTGTGCGGAATTCCGGACAAAATCCCTTGCGGTCTGTGTGTAAATCCGCACAATTAATGCATGAGCTATCAAGATCTGGCACCTCATTCCCAAGCGAAACGGCGAGCGCAATGGCTGGCGCTGGCCGGCCTGTGGCTGCTCGTCAGTCTGGGTATTTTGCTGGTGGCCGATGAGTTTGCGCGAAACCAGGCAATGCGCACCGCCGCGTCCGAGGCTTCCACCGATGCGGAACTGAAGATTGCGCTTCTGAATGTCGCGCTGGAGCGGCCGCGCGCCATTCCGCTGGTTCTGTCGGGTGATCCCGATCTTGCAACCGCATTGGACGGCGGTGGCCCTGCCGCCCTCGACCGGTTGAACCGCAAGCTGGAAGGGCTGATCGAGGGCACGCAATCCTCGGTAATCTATGTGACCGGACCGACCGGCTTGACCATTGCCTCCAGCAACTGGCGGCAGGCCGATAGTTTCGTGGGCTCCAATTATGCATTCCGGGAATATTTTCAGGCGGCGATGAAGACCGGCATGTCCGAACATTATGCGCTTGGCAATGTCAGCCGCCGGCCGGGTCTTTACATCTCCCGCCGCATCGATGCCGCCGATGGGCGGCCGCTCGGTGTCGTTATCGCCAAGGTGGAGTTCAATCGGCTGGAAGCGGATTGGAATATCGGCGGAAAGCCGGTCTATGTGGTCGACAGGAACGGCGTGGTGCTGATGACGAGCGTGCCGGAATGGCGCTTCAAGACCGTCACACCCATTGACGAGGCGCAGCGGAAAACCATTTCCGAGAGCCTGCAATTTGGCAATGAGGCGCTTTCATTATTACCATTCCGGGCGGGACGGTCGCCGCAGGATGGAACACCACTCATCCACGTTGACGAACCCGGCCGCGAGCGCGGCGATTATCTGCGGCTGGAAACACCGGTGCCGACGACGTCCTGGACCCTGCATTATCTGCAGCCGGTAGCGCCGGCGCTGAACGCCGCCATTCGCGAGGGCAGGGTGGTGGCGCTGGCGACGCTGATGCCGCTTTCGGCTCTCTGGCTGTGGCGCAGGCATAAGGCGCTAAAGGAAAAGGAAGAGGAGCAGCGCGCCCGCACCGAGCTGGAAATGAAGGTGCAGGAGCGGACCCGCGACCTGACGAAGACCCGCGACCATCTGCAGGCCGAAATCGCCCTGCACGAAAAGACCACGGGTGAGTTGCGCAATGTGCAGCACGAGTTGGTGCAGGCCAACCGCCTCTCCATTCTGGGGCAGGTGGCGGCGGGCGTGGCGCATGAGATCAACCAACCGGTCGCGACCATCCGCGCCTTTGCCGACAATGCCCGCACCCTGCTCAAACGTGACCGCATGTCGGAAGCCACCGAAAACCTCGAAAACATCGCGGCGCTGACCGATCGTATTGGCACGATTACCGGTGACCTGAAGATATTGGCCCGCAAGGGGCGCACCGCTGCTGAGCCTGTCAGTGTCAGACTGGTCATAGAGGGCGCGGTCATGCTGTTGCGCAGCCGTTTTTCCGGCCAGATGGATGCACTGAATATCGTGCTGCCGGATCAGGAGCTGAAGGTGCTCGGCAGCCGTATCCGGCTCGAGCAAATCCTCATCAATCTTCTGCAAAACGCGCTGGAAGCCACTGAAGCGATTGAGGCGGCCCGTGTCGAAGTGCGTGTGCGCGACGAAGGTGACATGGTCGTGCTTTCGGTCAGCGACAATGGCACGGGTATTCCCGAAGCAATCCGTGCCCAGCTTTTTTCGCCCTTCAACACCTCCAAGGAAAGCGGCCTTGGCCTTGGCCTCGTCATCTCCAACGATATCGCTTCCGACTATGGCGGGCATATCGAGGTGGAGAGCGGCACGGCGGGCACGTGTTTTTCCGTATATCTGAAGCGAGCATGACATGACGGTGGATGGAACCATATTCCTGGTCGACGACGACTCCCAGCTGCGCAAGGCGATGGTGCAGACGCTGGAACTCGACGGATTGCCGGTCACTTCCTTTTCCCGTGCCGAGCAGGCGCTGGCGGCCCTGAACGAGGATTTCGATGGCGTCGTCATAACCGATGTGCGCATGCCCGGCATGACCGGGCTTGAGTTCTTCGACCATGTCCGCAAGATCGATGCCGATCTGCCGGTCATTCTCATCACCGGCCACGGCGATGTGCCGATGGCGGTCGATGCGCTTCACAATGGCGCCTATGATTTCATCGCAAAGCCTTTTCCCGCCGAACGCATGGTGGAGAGCGCCCGCCGGGCGTTGGAAAAGCGCCGTCTCGTGCTGGAAAATCGTGCGCTTCGCCGGGCGGCGGGGCAGGCGGAAGACGACCTGCCGCTGATCGGCCAGACGCCGGCCATGGAGCGCCTGCGTACCACGTTGCGGCACATTGCCGATACGGATGTGGATGTGCTGGTGGCAGGAGAGACGGGCAGCGGCAAGGAAGTGGTGGCAACAGCGCTTCACCGTTGGAGCAAGAAACGCTCAAAGGGCAATTTCGTGGCGCTGAATTGCGGTGCGCTGCCGGAAACGGTGATCGAAAGCGAGCTTTTCGGCCATGAGCCGGGGCTTTCACCGGCGCCCAGAAAAAACGCGTCGGGCGCATCGAACATTCAAGCGGCGGCACGCTGTTTCTGGACGAGATCGAAAGCATGCCGCTTGCCGTGCAGGTGAAGATGCTGCGCGTTCTGGAAATGCGCGAGGTCTCCCCGCTTGGTTCCAACGAGGAGCGGCCGGTCGATATTCGTGTGGTGGCGGCGGCCAAGGTCGATCTGGGTGATCCGGCCGAGCGCGGCACGTTTCGCGAGGACCTCTATTACCGGCTGAACGTGGTGACGCTGTCGATACCGCCGCTGCGCGAACGCAAGGCGGATATTCCGCTTTTGTTTTCGCACTTCGTCACCAAGGCCGCCAACCGTTTCAACATGCCGGTGCCGCAAATCAGTGCCGGCGTTTCCCGCCGCCTCAACGACCACGACTGGCCGGGCAATGTGCGTGAACTCGGGCATTTCGCTGAAAGGGTGGTGCTGGGTCTGGAGACGGAAGCGGCCGCCACGCCTGTTTCGCAATCGACCACTCTGGCTTCCGGCACTCTCCCGGAGCGGATGGACGAGATCGAGGCGCAGATCATTCGCGAAACTCTGGTTCAGTCGAACGGCGATGTAGCGGAAACCATCGCAACGCTCGGCATTGCCCGCAAGACCTTTTACGACAAGCTGCAACGCCACGGCATCAACCGGGCGGATTATGTGAAGAACGGTGGGGCGTGAAAAGAGCCGTGACGCTTTGAGCTGCGCTTCCCCAAACCGGGCGTCATCCTCGCTCTTGAGGCGAGGATCCATCGGCGCTCGGAAGTGTGGATCTTCGCCTCAGGGGCGAGGATGACGGAGAAGAAATTCTAGCGCGTCGCCAGCATTTGCGCTGAAGGCTTTCGGCTGTTGCTTCTGCCGGCACCCGCTTTCCCGATCAGCCCGCTACGCAGAAATGACGCTGACCGTCATAATCCGTGTAAGTGCCGGTGCGGGTGTTGAAGCTTCTGTAACGCTGCGAGCAATAGTCGTACCAGGCGTTGGTCCACGGCTCGATGGTGCGATAGGTCTGGCGCTGGTTATAGACCGGGCGGCTGTCGTAGACCGGTTGGGCGCGGTAAACGGGTGCCGGGCGGTAAACCGGCTGCGGCGCTGCCCGGTAATAACGGTAGTCCGGCTCTTCGTAGACATAGCTTGGCTCATAGGCCTGATAACGGCGCGGCGGCTCATCTATGTAGACGCGCTCGTCGTCCACCGGTGCCGGGCGGGAGAGGGCGGAACCGACGGCGACACCGGCGGCAAGGCCAAGCACGCCACCCAGAATGGCGGCATCGCGACGGTCGCGGCGGCCCCAGTCATCGGCGGATGCGCTGTTGAAGGGCACGATGGTGGCGGCGGCGACGGCGATAGCCAGAACGGTTTTAGCTGCAAAGGACGACATGGTCTTCTTCCATCCGGATGGCAGGGCGCTGCCAGTTGCAAATTCGATGGTTAAAGAAATATAGCCGCCCTGCTGAACGGGCGCTGAATGAATTGTGGCGGGCTGGCGGCAGCTCGCAATTCCTGTTTGCGCAGGCCGCGCTTCGCGCTAGAACTCAAGTTCAAACAGGACACGTCCATGAGCCTTGCCCATATAACCGTCAATTCCGATTCATCCCACGAAGATCGTGCCCAGGCTATTCGAGATACGTTGCGCGATGCGATTGTCGACAGACGGCTTGCACCGGGAACGAAACTGTCGGAATCGGAAGTGGGAACGCTGTTCGATGTCAGCCGCACGGTGGTGCGGGCGGCTCTTCAGATGCTGGCTTACGAAGGGCTGGTCAAGGCCGAGCGCAACCGCGGCGCTTTTGTCTCCAATCCCACACCGGACGAAGCGCGGCAGGTTTTTGCTTCGCGCCGGCTGATCGAGCCCGGCGTTCTGGACGCCGCAATCGACAAGATCACGCCTGCGGCGGTGAAGCAGCTGAGAGAGCATCTTGTTCAGGAGAGCCGCCACCAGCATGAGCGCGGCCCGAACGCCAGACGCGCGGAAATCAAGGCATCAGGCGATTTTCACCTGATGCTGGCCTCGCTTGCCGGCAATGCCATTCTCGAGAAATTCATGGACGAGCTGGTTGCCCGCTCGTCGCTGGTTATTGCGCTCTACGGGCGCTCGGGCGTTTCAAGCTGTGGCCACAACGATCATGCCGACCTGCTCGATGCATTGGAGGCGAAGGATGCGGCAAAGGCCCGGGCGCTGATGCTGCAGCACCTCGATCACATCGAAGCCGATCTCGACCTTCGCATGAAGGAAGGTCTGGCGCTGAAGGATGCACTGGCGCTTTAGGATAATTGAGCGACCCGCCCAGTCTGGTGGACCCTCGCCTCAAGGGCGAGGGTGACGGAAATTTGTCCTTCGGACTAAGCCGCGTAACGGCTAAGAGCCAGATCGTGCGTGTCGATCTCCGGCTTGTTCCCGCTGATGAGATCTGCAAGCACACGGGCCGAGCCGCAGGACATGGTCCAGCCAAGCGTGCCGTGGCCGGTGTTGAGATAAAGATTGCTGTAGCGGGTGGCGCCGATCACAGGCGTGCCATCCGGCGTCATGGGACGCAGACCGCACCAGAATTTCGCCTGGGTCTGGTCACCCGCGCCGCCGAACAGGTCTTCGACCGAATGGGCCAGCGTTTCCTGGCGAGCGGCCGGCAAATCCTTGCTGAAACCAGCGATCTCGGCCATGCCGCCGGCGCGAATGCGTGAGCCGAGCCGGGTGATCGCAACCTTGAACGTCTCGTCCATGACCGTGGAAACGGGTGCGCGCTCCTCTTTCACGATCGGAACTGTGATGGAGTAACCCTTGACCGGGTAAACCGGCAGGGTAAGGCCAAGCTGGCGCACGAACTGCGGCGAATAGCTGCCCAGTGCCGCCACGAAAATATCGGCCTCCACCAGCCCACGGGTGGTCTCCACCGCCTTGACGCGTCCTGCCTCGACGACGGGGCGCATGATGCCGGTATCGTAAAGGAAGGTAACGCCCGCCTCTTCGGCCATACGCGCAAGTTCGGTGGTGAACATGAAGCAGTCGCCGGTCTCGTCGCCGGGCAGGCGCAGGCCGCCGACAATCTTTTCCTTCGAAGGGGAAAGGCCGGGTTCGATGGCGGCGCAGCCGTCGCGGTCGAGAATTTCAAAGGGCACGCCGCCCGCCGTCAGCACGTCCACGTCCTTGCCGATGGCATCGAACTGCTTCTGTGTGCGGAATACCTCCAGAGTGCCCTGCATGCGCTGGTCGTATTCTATGCCGGTCTCTTCGCGCAGCGCCATCAGGCAATCGCGACTATACTCGGCCACACGCACCATGCGGCTCTTGTTGATGGCATAACGCGCCGATGTGCAGTTACGCAGCATCTGGCTCATCCAGCGCCACGCCGCCGGATCGGCCGTTGGGCGAATAATCAGCGGCGCATGTTTCATGAACAGCCATTTCATCGCCTTCATCGGGATGCCTGGTGCGGCCCACGGTGAGGAATAGCCGGGGGAAACTTCGCCCGCATTGGCAAAGCTGGTTTCCAGTGCTGCAGCCGGCTGGCGGTCGATCACCGTGACCTTGTGTCCGGCTTTGGCCAGATACCAGGCGGATGTCACGCCGACGACGCCGGCTCCGAGGATAGTGACGTTCATGATCGTCTCACTTATGGCTGACAGATGTTGAAGCGACTGCCGGGGTTTCGCCCGGCTGAATATAGGTGCGGCGGTAACGGCGTCCGAGCCCGGTCAGGATTTCATAGGCGATCGTGCCCGCATCGTCGGCAATGTCTTCCAGCGTCTGCTCGGACCCGATCATCTGCACGAGACTGCCCTGGGTCAATGTTCCCTCGGGCAGGGCGGATATGTCGAGAATGATGCTGTCCATCGAAACGCGTCCCGCAATCGGCAGGCGTACGCCGTTATACCACGCCGCGCCGCGATTGCTGAGCGAACGCGGCAGCCCGTCAGCGTAACCGGCGGCGATCGCCGCAAGGCGCGTCGGGCCGGCTGTTTCGAAGGAACCGCCGTAACCGACCAGCGAACCTGCGGGAACCGTGCGGGTCTGGACGACGGCGAGATCCAGACGGACGACCGGCTTCATCGGGTTGGGACGGGCAATGGAGGGCGCGCCGCCATAAAGCGCGATTCCGGGGCGCAGCAGGTGGTTGTGGTAATCATTGCCGAGAAAGATGCCGCCGGAATTGGAAAAGCAGACAGGGGCATCAGGAAAGGCGACAGCGGCTTTTCGCATCACGGAAAGCTGCGCAGCATTGGAGAGGTGATCCGGCTCATCAGCGCAGGCGAGGTGGCTCATCACAAAGGCAATGTCGATACCCTCCAGCAGCTGCGGCCCGGAGGCGAGGACTCCAAGCTCTTCGGGAGAGAGGCCGAGACGGCACATGCCAGTATCGATCTGCACCGCGGCGGGCAGTGGCTTGCCGAGCTTTTTGGCATGGGCCGCCCATTGTGCGATCTGTTCCAGTGAATTCAGAACCGGAGTGACGGCCATGGCGGCGCAGGAGGTCTCGTTGCCGGGCTGAAGCCCGTTGAGGACGAAAATCCGCGCTTCTGCTGAAAGACGCAGCCGGAGCGCCAGCGCTTCATCAATGTGTGCAACGAAGAAATTGCGGCAACCTGCATCGAACAGGGTCTGTGAGACGATATCGGCACCGAGGCCGTATGCGTCGGCCTTGACGACCGCTGCCGTCTGAGCCGTGGGGGCCATGGCCGCAAGGGTCAGGTAATTGTCGCGCAATGCGCCGAGATCGATAGTCAGATGGCCGCTTGCACCACCGGCTGCCTGCTGGCGGCTGATCTGCATGTCCATGGTCGTTCACCCTCATTTTTATCATATGAGAGTATTGCAACGATTATCGAATTTCTTGGCTATTGTTCGAATAACATGCGATAAAATTCCACTCTACGCAACTTTCCTTGCCGTATTGGAATTTTCTATGTCGTCACTCGATGCGACCGACCGCCATATTATCCGCCTGCTCAGGCTCAATGCCCGCATCAGCAATGCGAAACTCGCCGCAGAGGTCGGCCTTTCGGCCTCCGCCTGCCTTCGCCGGGTCGATATTCTGGAGCGGGAAGGTATCATCAGGGGTTATACGGCGCTCACCAGCGGCCTTGCGGGCGGCGAGGTGATCTCGGTCATCGTGCAGATCACGCTCGATCGCCAGACGGAGGATTTTCTCAACCGTTTTGAAAACGCGGTGCGGCGTTATCCGGAAATCCGCGAATGTTACCTGATGACAGGCGGATCGGATTATTTCCTGCGTTGTGAAGCGGAAAGTGCGGGGGATTTCGAGCGTATTCACAAGGAGATTTTATCGAAGCTGCCGGGTGTTTCGCGGATTCATTCGAGTTTTGCGATCCGGAATGTGCTGGCGACGCCGAAGGCGCGGTAGCGTGGAGTGTGGGGCTTACCCCCCTCTGTCCTGCCGGACATCTCCCCTCAAGGGGGGGAGATCGACAAGTGGCCCGCTCCGCGCATTTCAGTCAGCGGACGAGACCCTAACACCGACGATAAAAGGGACCGAGCGACTGCCCCATCCGATCTCCCCCTTGAGGGGGAGATGTCCGGCAGGACAGAGGGGGTAAGCCCCACACTCCGTGTCTCGATGTCACCCCCACCACTTATAAAAATGATGCACCGGCCCTCGCCCCTGACCAACGGCAAGCCCACGGCCAGCGTCAAGCGCACCATTCAGGTAGTCCTTCGCCAGCCCCACCGCTTCCGCCAACTCATAGCCCATGGAGAGATAGGCGGTAATCGCCGCCGCCAGCGTGCAGCCGGTGCCGTGGTCGTTTTTCGTGTCCACCCGTGGCGCGGAAAGCGCCTGCATCGTGCCGCCTGCGAACAGATAATCCGTACTCTCAGGCCCATCGCCATGGCCGCCCTTGATGAGCACGGCTTTCGCGCCCGCCGTCAGGATCTTTTCTGCCTGACGGGTGATTTCGCTCTGCGTGGTTGCCAGCGGCGTGCCTGTCAGCAACGCTGCCTCTGGCAGGTTCGGCGTGACGATGGCGGCGAGCGGCAGGAGGTCGCGACGCAACGTCTCGATGGCGTCCTCATGCAGCAGCCGGTCGCCTGATGTTGCCACCATGACCGGATCGAGCACCACCGGTTGGGTCTGCTGCCGAAGCCGCGCCGCGATGGCGGCGATGGTTTCGATCCGCGATACCATGCCGATCTTCACTGCATTGACGGCAAGATCGGAAAAAACCGCATCCATCTGCGCGACGATGCTTGCGACGGAAATATCCTCCACCGCCGTCACGCCCCTGGTGTTCTGGGCGGTGATGGCGGTGATGACGCTGGCGGCATAGGCGCCGAGCGCCGAGAAGGTCTTGATGTCGGCCTGGATACCCGCGCCGCCACCGCTGTCGGAACCGGCAATGGTCAATGCAATGGCTGTCATGGCTGTCTCGCTTTCAGCGCCGTGTCGACTGCCGCGCGGAAGTCCTTGGTTGCGCTGGCAATATCGCCGGCGCGGAAGATGGCGGAAATGACCGCGACGCCATCCGCACCGGCGGTGACGACGGGTGGCACACGGGCAAGATCGATGCCGGCAATGGCGCCCACCGGCATTTCCGGCCGCCACTCACGCAAAAGGCCGCGCAGCAGCGTGAAACCATCGATACCGACCGGCTTGTCCGGATTGACCTTGGAAACCGTCTCGAACACGCCACCGATGCAGGCGTAGTCCGCGGGCATGGAGGCAGCCCGTTCGGCATCTGCCCGGTTCTTGACGGTAAGGCCGATGATTGCCTTTTCGCCGAG
The DNA here is from genome assembly GCF_010669145.1 of Rhizobium oryzihabitans. NCBI lineage: Bacteria > Pseudomonadati > Pseudomonadota > Alphaproteobacteria > Hyphomicrobiales > Rhizobiaceae > Rhizobium > Rhizobium oryzihabitans. The sequence goes on along the minus strand of NZ_CP048635.1, from coordinate 307,743 downwards.
AATACGTCTGGCGGTTTCGGCGTCCATGTCGTCTGCGCCAAGATGCACCCCGTCCGCACCGGACGCGAGCGCCACATCCACCCGGTCGTTGATGACGAGCGGCACGCCGGTGCCGGCGATAGCCTCGTGGATGGCCCGCGCGTTCTCGATCATTTCACGAGTCGAGCCATGCTTGTCACGATATTGCAGGATGGTTGCGCCGTTGAGCGCGGCCGCCAGAGCAAGCTCGGCCAGGGGCGCGACATCGCCGAGGCTCGCATCGACCAGCGCATTCAGGCGGTAATCAACCTTGTTCATGCTCGATCCTTGCATGTCTTGTTATCTCCTCACTGGAAACTTCGGAAAGCGCATCCAGAAACGCCGGTTCGAATGTGCCGGGACCCTTTGCGTTGACGGCGGCGATTTCGGCGGAAACGCCGGTGACGGCGAGTGCAGCGGCCGCGGCTGTCAGCGCGTCCTTTTCCACCGCCATGAAGGCAGCGATGACGCCGCCAGAGAGGCAACCGGTGCCCGTCACCTTCGCCATCCACGGGTGGCCGTTGACGATGCTGACGCTCCGGGTGGCATCGCGCAGATGATCGACCGGCCCGGTCTCGATCCGCACCGCATCCGGTACGTCGCCAATCAGGCTCATCTCCGCGCGGTTGCCGCGCACGATGGTGGGTGAAAGCGCGATCAGTTCGCGTGCGAATTCCAGCCGCGACGGCGAATAGTCGCAATGCACGGGGTCGACGATCCAGGGTTTTGCCGATGCATTGGCGATCTCGATCGCAAGCCGGATAACCCTGCGCCGTTCCGCATCCAGCGTGCCGAGATTGACGGTAAGCGCATCCGCCTTGGCGACGAAACTCTCGATTTCCTCAAGCGAAGTGGTCATCGATGGAATGCCGCCGACGACGGTGATGCCGTCGGCGGTGAATTTCTGCACGACGGTGTTCATCAGGCAATGCACGCGCGGGCGCGCTTGCCTCACCCTTCCGAGGATCTCGGCGGCCTTTGCCGCTGTCGGAAAACTGTCTGCCATGGTCACTGCAGCTCCACGGCGATGTCGTCCGCCGCCGGCGCCTGCTTGATCAGCTGCATGTCCCGCATGAATTCGCCGAAGCGGGTGTAGCGGGTGCGATCGAGTGCGGCGGGACGCTTGGCGAAACGGGGCAACGTGTCGAAAAACGCCTGCTTGTTCAGCGCATCGTCAAGGTTCGGATAGGCCTTGATGAAAAGCTGCCAGGATTCCTGCGGATGGTTGGTGATGAAGATCGCGGCCTGTTCCACGGCGGAGAGGAAACGCGGCAGGCGGGTGTCCTTCGCAAGATCGCGATGGGTGACAAAGATCAGCTCGTCATAGGCAGGCACGCCATGTTCCTCTGGGAAGAAGGAGCGGCCCTCGTGCCCCTCAAGCTTCATCTGCGTCAGTTCGAAATTGCGGAAGCCGCCAAGCGTGGCGTCCACCTTGCCGGCGATCAGGGAAGGCGAGAGCGAAAAATTGACGTTGACGAGTTCCACATCGTCTTTCGTCAGGCCGTCCTTCTCCAGCATGCGCTTCAGCATGGCATCTTCAAAACCGGAAACGGAAAAGCCGATTTTCTTTCCCTTCAGGTCCTTCAGGCTTTTGATCGGCCCATCGGCCAGAACGGTGACGGTGTTGAGCGGCGTTTCCACCAGCGTACCGAAACGGACGAGCGGCAGCCCGGCATCGTGGTCGAGATAGAGATTAGGCTGGTAGTGGACGCCGATATCGGCCTGTTTTGCCGAGACCAGACGCGGCACGGCGGATGGGTCTGCCGGCGGAACCAGTTCGACCTCCAGCCCCGCATCGGCAAAGAGCCCGCGTTCCTTGGCGATCACCATCGGCGCGTGGTCCGGGTTCACGAACCATTCCAGCAACACGGTCAGCTTGTCGGCCGCCTGCGATTGCATGGGGGAAAGCACGCTTGCTGCCGCGACGACGAGGGAAAGAAGAGTTCGCTTCATGGTGCTGAAAGTCTCCGCAAATATTTGAAAGGAATGAGGTGTTCTGTCTCTTTGGCCCAAGGGGCCAGATTGGCTGTCGCCCGGTCGACGGCAAGCCGCAGCAGCACCGCCATGACGGCGAGAATGGCCATGGCGGCGAACATGGTGTCGGTCTGCATGCGGGCATTGGACTGGATCATGACGAAACCGAGCCCGGCCGAGGCGCCCACCCATTCGCCGATGACGGCGCCAAGCGGGGCGAGCGGTGCTGCGACCCTCAGACCGGAAATGAGCGAGGGGAGTGCCAGCGGCACACGCAGCCGGGTGAGGATCTGCCAGTGGCTCGCCTCCGTCAGCGAGGCGGCGTCGAGGATCGCACGGTCGGTGCGGTTGAGACCATCGGTGAAAGAGGAGGCGACGGGAAAGAAAATGATGATCCCTGTCATGACCACTTTCGAGGCCATGCCGAAGCCGAACCAGAGGACGAGGATTGGGGCCAGCACGAAAACCGGAAAAGCCTGCAACACCAGAACCATGGGCCAGACGAGGCGGCCAAGACGCGGGATGGCGGCAATCGTGAAGGCAACGAGAATGCCGGCCGTGACACCGGCGAAAAGCCCGACGGCCATTTCGCCAAACGTCACCATGGCCTGTCCGAACAGAAAACCCGGCTGGCGCAGGAAAGCGGCGGCGACATCGGCAGGCGAGGGCAGGATATAGCGCGGCGGCGCAAACAGCCATGTCCCTGTCTGCCACAGAATGAGCAGAAGCAGGACGCCGTTCAGCGCATGGGAGGGACGCATGGGCCGGACCTCAGACGCAACCGCACCATGTGCGAAGGACGGGAGGTTTCAGCATCATCATTCGGTCTCCAGATGTGACAATCACGGAGATCCGGGAAAAGCGGAGAAGAGAAAGGGCAGCACCTTGAAAGCGCGACAGTTTCCGTTCCTACGCCGGCATGACCCGGATCAGGTTCAAGGGTCCGGCTCATCGCCGTCTCAGCACCGTTCGGTGCTCCCCTCGGAATGGGTCGGAAACTGTCGCTTTTTTAGCTGGCTGTCAACGGCTCAGATGCTGCGAAGCTGTTCAAATAGCTGACGATGGCTGCTATCGGCGCGATAGAAGACAGCCGGTTGGCCAAGCGGCGCTTCGACGGTCGCCTCGCGTCCGCCGGGATGATGCTCGCCGCTCCACAAATGCACCCATTCCCCGTTGCCGGGAAGATAGAGCGTGCGCTGCTCTTCTCCGGCTTTCCAGACGGGTGCGACCAGCATATCGGCTCCGTAGAGATAGCAGTCCTGGAGGGTGTAGGTCTGCCGGTCATCTTCGTAATGCAGGAAAAGCGGGCGCTGCACAGGCAGTCCGGTCGTGGCCGCTTCGGCGGAAAGCGATTTCAGGTAGGGGCGAGTGCGGTGTAGAGGGTCGTCATGCGGGCGAAATGGGAAAGAACCGCGTCGTCCTGGTCGATCTGGAGGTTGTCGCGCGGGCGGTTGCCCTCATGGGTGCGCATGACGGGGGTGAAGGCGGCCATTTCCGCCCAGCGCATGATGAGTTCCGCTGTTCTGACATTGCCGAACAGGCTGGTATATCCGCCAATGTCGGAATGGTGATAGGCGTTGCCCATGAGGCCGGAAGAGAGCGCGCCGCAGATGACGGTGACGAGGCCGTCGTGACGGGAGAAATCGACCGACTGGTCGCCACCCCAGATGAGCGGGCAATGAGCCTGCACGCCGGTGAAGCCTGCCCGCATGAAGAACAGCGCCTCGCCAGTCTTGCCGCGGCTTTCGACGCCCTTCGCATTGACCTCGGCCCAGAGTGTGGGCCAGGCATTGTGCATCAGCTTGGCGTCGACGCCGTTCGACAGCGTGATGTCGATCGGCAGATATTCGCCGAAATCGGCCATCCAGCCGGAAAGGCCGAAATCCAGCATGTTCCGGCCGATGATCTCCTCGGCAAACCATTCGGCTGCGGCTGGATTGGTAAAATCGACCACGCCGCAATCGAATTCGCCGAAATCCACCAGCGCCGTCTTGCCGTCCGCGCCGGTGGCGAAATAACCGGCCGCTTCGGCCACGGGGAAAAGCGGTCCGTCGACGCAGAGATAGGGGTTCACGTAACCCAGAAAGCGGACGTCCTGATCGGCAAGCTCGGCTATCTTCTGGCGAAGATGCGGATAGCGGGTGTCATTGGCCTGCCAGTCCCAGAAGAGACGCGCGCCGAAGGATGTCTGGCGAAGCCCCACCCAGTCCTCGCACCACAGGCCTGAGACCTTCGTTCCGGCGGCGCGGATTTTTTCCAGCCGGGCAAAGGAGTTGACGCCGTCCTTTAACCCGATGATCGCGCCATTATAGACCCATTCCGGCAGTTCCGGCTGGCGACCGAACCGCAGCGAGAGGGCGGAAACGATATCGGTGAAATGATCGCCCGCGAAGAATTCGATACGCTCCGGGATCGTCCAGATCTCGATTTCGTGGAAATCGGCATTGCGGAAATCGAAGACCGAATAGGCCGTTGTTTCCACATGCAGCGCATATTTGCGCGAGGAGAGATAGGTCGGCTGCGGGTAGTTGGTGTTGTAATAGTCACCACCCGCCTTGCCGCTGACATCCGACTTGAAGGTGATTTCCGTTGTCTTGTCGCGGCCGACGCCGGGCTCCGACGTCCAGAGCGGGAAACGCCGGCCGCGCATGTCGAAATAGGACATTTGTTCGCCGCCGCCCCAGACATGCTCATCCGTTTCCGCGACGACCCGCAGCCACAGGCGGTTTATGGTCTCATCCAGCGCCGTGAACTGAATGGCATTGCCGTTCAGTGTAAGGCGAAGGCGTGGGGCCTGTCCGGGTGCGGAGGAAAACGTGACGCTATCGCCGCTGACTTCGGCATGGCGCAGCGCGGTTCGTTCGATGACATAGTCTTCGATATCGAAATTGCCGCGATACATCTCCATCCGCTCCTTGCCGAAGCCGGCAAAGATGGCCGGGTTCTCAGGCGAATGGGAAAGGATGATGCGGCCGCCGATTGCAAGCGTGAAGCCGTTGCTGGTCTTTTCGAATGACATGATTATACCTGTTTAGCCCTTGAGACCGCCGGCGGTGAGGCCGGAGACAACGCGTTCCTGAAAGATGACGATCAGGATGGCGACCGGCACGATGCCGACCACCAGTGCTGCCGAGATGACGGGCCAGGGGAAAGCGAACTCGCCCTGATAAAGCTGAATGCCGACAGGCAGCGTGCGCAGTGCTGGATTGGAATTGAAGGAAAGCGCCAGCAGGAATTCGTCCCAGGCGTTCACGAAGGCAAGAATGCCGGCGGTGAAGACGCCCGGTGCGCAGAGCGGCACCACCACCTTGAACAGCGCGCCGATGCGGGTGCAGCCATCGATCATGGCGGCGTTTTCCAGATCGCGCGGGATGCTTTCGAAGAATGACACCAGCATCAGCGTGCAGACCGGCAGGGAGAGCACGGTGTAAGGGAGGATCAGCGCCGTCCAGCTATTGAGCAGGTTGAGCGCGCGCATGATTTCGAACAGCGGCACCAGCAGCGTCACCAGCGGGAATGTGGAAACGGCGATGATGAGCGAGAGGATCAGCGCCCGGTATTTGAGGTCAAGCCGCGCCAGCGCGTAAGCCGCCAGCACCGAAATCAGGATGGTGAGTGCGGTTGAAAGAAGCGCCACCATGAAGCTGTTGAAGAGAAACAGATGCAGCGGCTGGTCGGAAAAAGCCTGCATGTAATTGGCAAGCGTCGGTGCATGCGGAAACCATGTGATCGGTTTGACCGTCAGTTCCGCTTCGGTTTTCAGCGAGGTGAACAGAATCCAGATTGCCGGAAACAGCCCATTGACCAGCAATATGGAGGCCGCAATGAAGCGCAGCGGCTTGCCGGAAAAGAAGGAGGACAGGCCGGAGGAGGTCGCAACGGTGCTCATGGGATCAGTCCTTCGTCCGGATAATGCGGAGATAAACGGCGGTGACGCACATGGAGAGCGCAAACATCATGACCGCCAGCGCCGAACCGTAACCGAGATCGAGGAAGGAAACGGTGTTCTGGTGAATATACATGGCAAGCGTCGTGGTGGATGTGCCGGGGCCGCCGCCGGTCATCATGTACGGAATATCAAAGGTCTGCAGCGCCGTGATCGTGCGGAAGATGAGGGCAACGACGATCGAGGGCTTGAGCAGCGGCAGCGTGATCTCGAAGAATTGCCTGAGCTTGCCGGCGCCATCCACATCCGCGGCCTCATAAAGCGAGCGTGGAATGGTCTGGAGGCCGGCAAGGATCATCAGCGCCATGAAGGAGGAGGTCTTCCAGATGATGGTCAGGCAGATGGCTGCAAAGGCCCAGTTCGGCGAGTTGAACCAGATGATGCCTTCAAAACCCAGCCGGTTCAGCACGTCGTTGACCACGCCATATTCGTAGTGGAAGAACCATGCGAAGATGAGGCCGGCAAAGGACAGCGGCAGCGCCCAGGGAATGAGCAGCGACAGGCGCATCGGCCATTGCATGGAAAAGGGCAGGTTGGCGAGCAGTGCCAGCCCGAGCCCCATGAACAGCGCGCCCGGCACGGTGATCAGCGTTATCAGCACCGTGTTCCAGGTCGTTTCCCAGAAAATCGGGTCATCGAGCATTGCCGTGTAGTTTTCAAAGCCGATGAATTCCGCCGGCAGGCCGGAGGTCAGTGAAAGGCTGAAAAACGAGGTATAAACGAGCCGCGCTACCGGATAGACGATGATGAGCGAGAGAAGAATGGCCGCAGGCGCCAGCAAAAGCACGGCAAGCGACCGGTCGCCGAGATCGAGCCACCGCGTCCAGCGCGGCAGCTTCTTCTCGTCCACCCTGACCATCGTTCTTTCCGGCATTGCCACGTCTGCCACTCCCGCAACTGGATTCACGTCATCGTCTCCCGATCGGACCGGTTAAGACCCGGCCCGTTTATCGCACCGCTTGCGCGGTTTTCACTGGTTCGATCAAAGCGGCCGGAAAGGGCATGGCAGGCATGCCGCTCCCCGGCCCTGAAGCTTAGCGCAGCACGCGCCGCAGACGGCTTTCCATCTGCTTTGCGCCGTCCTCCGGCGTCATCACACCCGCAAGCACGCCGTTGACGGTGGTGCGGATGGTTTCGCTGACCTCGTTGTAACGCGGCGTGACGGGGCGGGCCTTTGCCGTTTCAACGACGGGAAGGGCATCCGCAAACCACGGGATCGCCTTGGTGACATCGGCATCCTTGTAGAGCGAGGCATAGGTGGGCAGCAGCGTGGCGTTGATGGCCATGAATTTCGACACATCCTGACTGGAGAGATATTCCACCAGCTTCTTTGCTTCATCCTGCTGCTTGGAATAGGCGGACACGCCGAATTCCCAGCCGCCGAGGCAGGTCGTCTGCTCACCGCCCTTGACGGCCGGCAGGCGGGCGACGCCGACCTTGTCGTTGACCTGCGATTCCTTGCCCTGGAAATGGGTCCAAGCGTAAGACCAGTTGACGGCGAAGAGAACCTTGCCCGCCTGGAATTCCTTGCGGGTGTCGTCGGTCGCGACTTCGGAAATATTCTTCTTGGAAATGCCTTCGTCGACGAAGCTCTTCCAGAGCTTCAGCGAATCCACGGCCGCCTGATTGTCGAAGTTCAGCTTGCCATTTTCGACCAGCGACTTGCCTTCGCTCCAGTAGGGTAGCAGGAAGGTGCAGACGGCGCCTTCGATTGCCTTGCCCTGGAAGGAGAGACCTTGAAGTTCAGGGTTCTTTTCGCCTTCCATCACTTTCTTGGAGGCTTCCTTCAGCTCGTCCCAGGTGGTCGGCGGCTGGATGCCGTATTTGTCCAGCAGATCCTTGCGGTAATAAAGGAACATGGAATCGGCGAAGGCCGGCAATGCCACGATCTTGCCGTCCACGGTGTTGGCTTCGGCATAGGTCGGCAGATAGGCCGACATGTCCTTGCCGGAGAAGTCGCTGGTCCAGCCGGCAGTGGCGAATTGCGCCGGGCGGATGACGTCGAGCATCAGCACGTCGAGGCTGGAATCCTTGGCCGACATCACGGTGTTGAGATATTGCGCCTGCATTTCGGACGTATTGCCGCCGGTCTCGATCACCACTTTCACGCCGGGCGTCTTCGCCTCATATTGATCGAGCGCCTTGCGCCAGACATCGGGCTGGTGCTGGCTGGAAACGAAGACTTTGAGTTCGGCGTCGGCGAAGGCCTGTCCCGAAAAGGTGAGCATGGTCGCGCAGAGCGCTGCTCCCGTGATGGCTTTAAATTTCATGTTTTCCTCCCGTTATATAAATCTTTGGCCGGGCCGGTTGCGGCCCTGGCCGGTCAGTGAATGGAGCGCTCCGTCGCAGCGTCGAAAAGATGGACCTTGGACGGATCGACGCCGATCTTCAGCTCCTCGTTCGGTGCGGGTCGGAGCTGCGGCGGCATTCTTGCGGTGAGCGCCGCATCGCCAAGGCTGAAATGCACCAGCGTATCGGAGCCGAGCGGCTCCACCACCTGCACCTTGACGGCAAGCTGCGTATCGAAGCCCTCGGCCGGGCCAAAATGTTCCGGGCGAATGCCGACGATGACCTCCCGTCCATCGAGCGCCGCTTCGCGGGAAGGCCGGATGGCCGCCATCGGCAGGGAATTGCCGTCGGCAAAGGCAAGCCGGTCGCCGGTGACCCTGGCGCGGGCGAAATTCATGGCGGGAGCGCCGACGAAACCGCCGACGAACACGCTTTCCGGTCGGTTATAAACCTCATCAGGCGTGCCGACCTGCTCGATGTCGCCGCCGCGCAGGATGACGATGCGGTCAGCCAGCGTCATGGCCTCCACCTGATCGTGGGTGACGTAGATGATCGTGGTGCCGAGCTGCTGGTGCAGGCGCTTGATTTCCGTGCGCACCTGGCCGCGCAGCTTGGCGTCGAGGTTGGAAAGAGGTTCGTCGAACAGGAACACCTGCGGGCGGCGCACGATGGCGCGGCCCATGGCCACGCGCTGGCGCTGGCCGCCGGAAAGCTGGCCGGGGCGGCGGTCCAGAAGATGCTCGATACCGAGCATCCTTGCCGCCTCGTCGATGCTGGCATTGGCCTGCGATGCGCTGACGCCGCGCACCTTCAGGCTGAAGCCCATGTTCTCGCGCACCGTCTTGTGCGGATAAAGTGCATAGTCCTGAAACACCATGGCGATGTCGCGTTCGCGCGGCGGCAGCTTGTTGACGACGCGGTCGCCGATCATGACCTCGCCGCCGCTGATGCTTTCAAGCCCTGCGACCATGCGCAGCGTCGTGGATTTGCCGCAGCCGGAAGGGCCGACGAAAACCACGAATTCACCATCGTTGATTTCAAGGTCGATGCCCTTGACGATGCGCAGGGCACCGTAACTCTTGTCCAGCTTGCGCAGGCTGACCGAAGCCATATTTTCCTCCTCACGACCGGCGCGTCCAAAATCCGGATGGACGCAAAAGCCGGCATCAACCTTCAAGTTCCACGCACCGCATATTTGAAAAATCTGTCTCGATTGTCCGGCGATACCGTGGGATGGCTCAACGCCTGTCTCCCTAATTCCGTGATATTACCTTTCATAAAAAGGAAATCAATAGTGTATCAATTTTATTTCTGACAGAAATCAAAAACTATTAAGTCTTTGATTTAAAGAAATATATCCGCAAAATCCGGTGCGCGACAGGCTGCTGCTTCCTTGTCTGCCGTCAAATTTCCCCATCGGCGTGGATCACGCGTATTTCTCGCAAACTCAACGTATGCGAGAAACGTATCTTGCGACCGTGTGGTCAAGCCATGTCCATGAGACTTCGGCAACGGCGCCATCCTGCGCCTGGCTCAACCGCAGCACGCGGGGTACGGGCGTGCCCGGTTTCTGGCCAAAGGGCGCAGGCGCCCATTCGGGGACTTCGCCCAGATCGATCCGGTCCTCTGCCTTGGAGATCCAGAGGTTGAGGCGTGTGCGATAGTAAAGATAGAGAGATTCCGACATGTTCTCGATGGCGATCGTGTCGACATAGGAGCCGTCCAGCCAGATTTCCTCGATAGCCGCCGGCTTTCCGGCAATGCGCCGGAGGCGGCGGATGCGATGTCCTTCCGCCGATGTGCCGAAGGCGGGCAGGGTGGATGGCTTGGCAAGGCGCGCGACATCCAGAACCTCCGCCGTCGGCAGGCCGCCGCCCTCGATCATCTCGAGGCGAAAGAAGGCATAGACGCTTTGCGGGTCGCTGACGGCGCGAATGTAATTGCCTGATCCCTGCACGCGCTCAAGGAGGCCGCGCTCCTGCAACTCCGCGAGCGATTTGCGAAGCGTGCCGACGGCAATGCCGAGATCGGCTGCCATATCGCGCTCGGGCGCGAGTTTCTCGCCGTCTATCAGTCGACCCGCCGCCACGTCGCGCACCAGCATTTCGGCGATCTGCAGATACATGGGCAGGCTGCCGCCAGTGTGTTTCATGATGCCGTTTCCTCCCCGAAACAAAAATTGATACATCATTGATTTACATATTTCTTGATGTTATGCAAGAAAAACGAGAGCGGCTTTGAGGAGGAATTGAATGACCGTCGTACCCGTAACATCCGCTGATCTCGATGCTGCCGAGGTCTCCTGGTTTTCCGCTTTGTGTTCCGATGATTACGCCTATCTCGGCGTGCCTGACGGTAGCCTGCGCTCCAGTTTCGACCATTGCTCCGACATCGTCAAAAAGGCTGAAGAACTCGGTTTCCGCAATATCCTCTGCCCCTCTTCCTACCAGGTCGGGCAGGATACGCTGAGTTTCGTCGCCGGCTGCGCGCCGATCAGCGACCGCATCAATTTCCTTGCCGCGATCCGCTGCGGCGAGATGCAGCCGATCATGCTGGCGCGCACGGTCGCCACGCTCGATCACATGCTGAAGGGTCGCCTGACGCTCAACGTCATCAGTTCCGATTTTCCCGGAGAAGTGGCCGACAGCGCGTTTCGCTACAAGCGCAGCCATGAGGTCGTGGAGATCCTGCGCCAGGCCTGGACGCGCGACACCATCGACCATGACGGTGAAATCTACCAGTTCAAGGGTGTTTCGACCGAGCCGGCGCGGCCTTATCAGCAGAATGGCGGTCCGCTGCTTTATTTCGGCGGCTATTCGCCGGATGCGCTGGAGCTTTGCGGCGCGCAATGCGACGTCTATCTGATGTGGCCCGAAACGAAGGACCAGCTGGCAGACCGCATGCGCGCCGCCAATGAGCGTGCAGCCGCCCATGGCCGCACGCTGGATTACGGTCTGCGTGTCCATATGGTGGTGCGCGATACCGAACAGGAAGCACGGGAATATGCCGAGCATCTTGTCTCGAAGCTCGATGACGAATATGGGCAACTCATCCGCAACCGCGCGCATGACAGCGGTTCGCTCGGTGTGTCGCATCAGGCGCGTGCCCGCGAACTGGCCGACAAGTTCGGTTATGTCGAACCCAACCTGTGGACCGGCATCGGCCGGGCACGGTCGGGCTGTGGCGCGGCGCTGGTCGGTTCGACCGACAAGGTCCTGTCGGCGCTGGAGGAGTACCAGAAGATGGGCATTCGTGCCTTCATTCTTTCCGGTTATCCGCATCTCGATGAGGCGGAGCACTTCGGCACCAAGGTTCTGCCGCAGATGAAAACCTGCTCCCTGCCGCATGCTTACGGCCGGGTGCCTTCTGAAACACCTGCCACGCCGCTCGGCAACGGGGAACGCCACTGATGGAACGTATCGCTCTTTCTGAAAACCTGGAACTCAGCCGCATCGTTTACGGCATGTGGCGCATCGGCGACGATGCGGACACCTCGCCCGCCCATGTGCAGGCAAAGATCGAAGCCTGCCTGGCGCAGGGCATCACCACCATGGATCAGGCCGATATCTACGGCGGATACACGGCGGAAGCCATTCTCGGCGCGGGCCTGAAGGCTGCGCCCGGACTGCGCGACAAGATCGAAATCGTCACCAAATGCGGCATCGTGGCGCCGGCTGGACGTCACGCCGCCGCCCGCGTCAAGCATTACGATACGACGGCTGGCCATATCAATGCTTCGGTCGAAGCATCCCTGCGTGACATGGGCACGGATCATGTCGATCTGCTGCTCATTCACCGGCCCGATCCGCTGATCGACGCGGAAGAAACCGGCAAGGCGCTCGATGCGCTGGTGGCGTCGGGCAAGGTCAAGGCCGTGGGCGTTTCCAATTTTCGCCCGTGGGATTTCTCGCTGCTGCAATCGGCCATGAGCAGCAGGCTCGTGACGAACCAGATCGAAATGAGCCTTCTTGCCACCGATAGCTTCACCAATGGTGATCTGGCCTTTCTGCAGGAAAAGCGCGTTTCGCCAATGGCATGGTCCCCGCTTGGCGGCGGCGCGCTATTCTCCGGTGCGCATGGTGGAACGATGGCTGCCCTGCAGCGCATTGGCAAGGAGCAGGGCGTCGATGCCACCGCCGTCGCCATCGCCTGGCTGCTGCGGCATCCCGCAAAGATCGTGCCGGTGCTCGGCACGAATAACATTCAGCGCATTAAAACGGCGGCTGATGCTCTCAGCGTCACGATCGACCGCCAGACCTGGTTTGAGCTCTACACACTTGCAACCGGAAGCGAGGTGCCGTGATGACAGTCGCAGAAGCGATCAAAATGCCCAATGAGAATGTATTTGTTCCCGGCGGCGAAAACAGCCGCAGCTTTCGCAATGCGCTCGGCGCTTTCACCACCGGCGTCACCGTGGTGACGGCAACGACGCCCGAAGGGCCGATCGGCATGACGGTCAACAGCTTCGCGTCGGTGTCGCTCGATCCGCCGCTGGTGCTGTGGTCGCCAGCAAAAAGTTCGTCCCGCTATTCGGCCTTCAGCGGTGCCACTCATTTCGCCATCCATGTGCTGAGCGCCGATCAGGACGTGCTGAGCGCCCGCTTCACCCGCAACGGCCGCGCCTTTGACGATCTGGACTGGGAAATGAATGACGAAGGCGTTCCGGTCATTCCCGGCACGCTCGCCCGTTTCGAATGCCGGCAGGCGGCCGCCCATGATGCGGGTGACCATACCATCATCGTCGGCGAAGTGCTGCGCGCAGCCCATCGCGATGGCGAACCCCTGTGTTTTTCAGGCGGTACCTTCGGCCGGTTTTCCAGGCAGTAGCAGAATATGGCCGGATTTCCCCTCCGGCCATCGATGAAAATCCTGCTATTCGAACAATCTTTTCATTTATCTCGCAGAGCGCGCCTGTCGCGCTCTGTTTTATATTTATGCGTCCGGTTAATGTGCTTTTTATGCTGTTTATACTTACAATAATCTTCCAGAGTGAGCTAATTGAATTGTCTTGAAGCGTGATTCGCCGGATCAGGACGGGGCGGAACAATGCCGGTAGAGGAGCTTGAATGTCCGGTTGGTTCTGTCGTGTTTCTGAAGGGAAAAATCCGCACAAGTCCGGCGTGAAGGCAATGGCCGTTTCCCTGAGCTCTTCAGCCGGCTCGACGAGCCTCTTTGCTCTCATATTTTCCGCCGCGCTAACGTCGTCCGCCGCAGCGGAAACCATCCTCTGGCTCGGGTCTCCAACGGGCGACTGGTTCTCCGCCTCCAATTGGTATGGATATTTACGTGTCCCCGGAACAAACGATACAGCCAACATTAATTCTGTGGGTCCGACAATTGCAGCTGGAACAAGCACCGACATCTATGGCCTTTCCCTCGGGATCAACTCTGAGGGAACGATGTCCGTCAATGGTTATTTGTCGACAGTCTACGGCAGCTTCGGCGAAGCTGTTGGCGCGACCGGGAAGCTGAATTTTTCCGGGGGAACATGGACGAATACCAGCCATATATCCGTAGGTGGAAGTGGCATCGGTGAACTCTATCTCAGTGGAAGCTCGGCCACCTCATCCGGACATATTTATGTAGGCAAGGATGGCACGGGATACGGCACGGTCAAGCTGGACAACTCGTCCCGTTTTGAGAATTCAGGCACTTTTTTTGTCGGAAATTACGGTTTCGGGTCGCTGGAGGTGTTGGGCGCGAGTGTTTTTGAAACCGGCGGGCTGGTCGTCGGTAACGGAGCCGGCTCGATCGGTACCGTGGCCGTGGAGGGAGCACGCAGCAGCCTGACGGCGTCTCAAGACATGGTCGTTGGCGGGGCCGGTATTGGCACCCTTACAATCACCGCCGGTGGAGCGGTCACGAGCAAGGCCAACACCGTCATCGGCAATCTGTCGTCGGGCGGGCTTAGCATAGATGGCGCCGGTTCGCGGCTGGAAACCCAGGGCACCCTCATCGTCGGCAATGAGGGTGGTGCAACCATGTCCGTCGGTACGGCGGCGATCGTAACCAGCGGCACCGTGATCATTGGCCGCCATTCGTCAGGGATGGTCGAGGTGACCGGTGGTGACACACGATGGACCACCGGCAACTTGCAGATTGGTGGCGATGCTGCGGCGAATACCGCGGGAGGCATCTGCCGCGGTACGCTGAATGTCACGACGGGCGGCAAGATGGAAAGTGTGTCAGCACGTCTCGGCAATTCTGCGGGTGCGACGGGCGATGTCACCGTGGATGGTGCTGGCTCTGTATGGACGGTTGGAAGCGGAAATCTCGACGTGGGCGTTGACGGGACCGGCTCGGTGACGGTGACCGGCGGCGGGCTCGTAGGATCGACCGATACGGTTCTTGGCGTGAATGCCGGCGGCTCCGGCTCCATCAGCATTTCCGGTTCCGGAAGCGCCTTGCGCAATTCAGGAGATCTCTATGTCGGTAGTGCCGGTCAAGCTTCGTTGCAGATCGCTGCCAGTGGCTCGGTCAGCAGCAATACCGGATATGTCGCGACGCTTTCCGGTTCGCGATCTTCCGTGACCGTTGCCGGTGGCGGGTCGAAGTGGACGATCGCCAATGCACTTGTGATCGGGTATCAGAACGACGCTCAAGGAGAGGTCGCGGTCGACGCCGGTGGAGGCATTCAGGCAAAGCAGGTGACCTTGGGTGAGCTTGCCGGCTCCTCCGGCAAATTGGCGATCGATGGGACCGGCTCGAATGTTGCGGTCGAAGTCGAGAATAGTCTTGCCTCTTCAGGTTCCATGACCATCGGCCGCTATGGCTCCGGCTACGTGACAGTGCAGGGTGGGGCCTCCCTGGAGGCCAATCGGCTTTTCCTCGGGACGGAGGCAGGTTCTGACGGCACCTTGCAGGTCAGTGGGGCGGGCTCAAAAGTGGAAGTCGCCACCACCCTCGTCATTGGCGGCAGCGGCGCCGGCGTTGTGGAGGTTACAGGCGGCGCTTCTCTTGCCGCGGCAACCATTTTCATAGCATCGTCCGGCGGCTCTACCGGTGTGCTGAATATCGGCGCCGCCACGGGGCAGATGGCGCGTTCGGCTGGAGAGTTGGAGGCTGAGGCGATTGCCTTTGGTTCCGGCAATGGCAGCATCGTTCTGAACCATTCGGAAAGCAATTACGAGCTTTCCGCGAATATCTCGGGCGCCGGGCGCATTGACGCGGAAAACGGCATCACCACACTCAGCGGCAATAACAGCTATTCCGGCGGCACAACGATTTCAGCCGGCACGCTGAAGGGAACTGCCACCAGTTTCGGCTCGGGCGGGATCGCCAACAATGCATCGCTGGTGGTGGATGGCGCGGGTACGCTTTCGAATGCCATCAGCGGTTCCGGCTCGCTGGAAAAAACCGGCAACGGTAATCTGATTTTGACGGGCGACAGCAGCTATACCGGAACGACCGAGGTTTCCTCCGGCAAGCTCAGTGTCAACGGCTCGCTTGCAAGTGTGATTTCCGTGGCTGACGGCGCGACGCTCGGCGGGTCCGGCACAATTGGCGGCGCGACAGTTCGTTCGGGCGGCACGTTCGCGCCTGGCAATTCTATCGGCACGCTGACCTCCATGGGCAATGTCACATTTGCGGATGCTTCGACCTATGCGGTTGAAATTGACAGCTTCGGCAATTCGGACAGGCTCGCGGTGACCGGAACGGTGACCATTGCCAATGACGTCAATCTTGTCATTACCCCTTCAACAGGAAGCCTGAATTTTGCTTTCGGTGCGAAATATCTGATCTTGACGGCAACAGGCGGTGTAACCGGGGCATTTTCCGACGTGGTCGGAAATCTTGACTATCTGAAGACCGCTGTCACGAAAAGCACCGACAACAATACAGTCTATCTCCTGATGAAGCGTCAATCTTTTGGGCCGGGATCCTTCGCCGCATCAACGTCGACGGTAAATGCGCGTTCCGCTGCCAATGCGGTCGAGGCTGCGGGTGAGGGATCGGCGCTTTACGACGCGGCCTTCTATCTCCAGCTTGACGAGACGCAATCGGCATTTTCGCAGCTTGCTGGTGAACTGCATCCGTCGCTGGCCATGGCCTTGATAAACCGCAGCCAGTTGACCCGCGATGTCATTCTCGGCAGGCTGCGCAGCGCCTTCGGCGGTGTTGATGGGCGTCCTATCCTGCCCGACGCGGGCGTGGCAGCTGCATCCGACCCGCTGAATATCGATGAAGGCCTCACCTTCTGGTCCAATGGCTTCGGGTCTCGTGGTCGCATCGATCGCGACGGCAACGGCGCGTCGGCGGACATGAAGGGCGGGGGCGTTCTTTTCGGCCTTGATGGCGACTGGGGTGAGGGCTGGCGCGCCGGTGTCGCTGCGGGTTACGGCCGCGACGCTATCGAGCAGAAATCCCTGTCGGCTTCGGCGGATATGGACAGCTATTATGTGTCCGCCTATGCGGGAGGGGCCATCGGCCCCGCCTCCCTGCGGCTCGGTGCGATCCACGCGTTCCAGGATGTCGAAACCCGTCGGGCGATTTCCTTTTCGACGCTGAAGGAAAACCTCACCGCCAGCTATGATGCCTCCACCACCCAGGTCTTTGCTGAAGCCGCCTGGCGTTTCGATCTCGATATCACCCGGATCGAGCCCTACGCCAATATCAGCTACGTGAACACGCGAACGGATGCATTTAGCGAGAAGGGTGGCATCGCCGCGGTTTCTTCCGGATCCGCCAGCCGTGATCAACTCTATACGACGCTTGGCACACGCATCAGCCGCGACATTGCGTTTGAGGGCACGTTTGGGCAGGCAATGTTCGATATAGGCTGGCGCCATGCCTATGGTGATTCAAGCATGGAAAGTGCGTTGTTTTATGTGGGCGGCAGTGCTTTTACAGTCGCAAGCACCGCGACGTCGCGCGACGTCGCATTGCTCAATCTGGGGCTTCGCTACGATCTCAATCCCTCCGCTACCCTGACATTCCGTTATGGCGCAGTCTTTGGAGCGGATTTGCTGGATCAAACGGCCTCTGCCGAATTGGGGGTTCGTTTCTGATGAAGCGTGGTCAAAACAGATTGTGGACAGTGGTTTTCGCCGTTCTCCTGTCCGCGGGTGCGGCGGCAGGTGTCGCGCGGGCGCAAGAGGCGGCGAAGGCTGCCGTATCACTGCACGAGGTTTACGGAAGCTGGCAGATTGCCTGCGCGGCGCCGGCGAAGAAAGAGGGTGGCGACCCGAATACCGCGGCGGCGGAAGGCGCAAAATCGCTTTGCGCCATCGCGCAGGTTCAGCTTGAGGAAAAGACGCGCAAGCTGGTCGTCTCCGCCGAATTCCGGCTTGATGATGTCGCCAGGCAGGACAAGCTCTCAGGCACCTTCGTCATGCCTTTCGGGCTTGCCGTCACAAAGCTGTTTTCGGTGAAATCGGGAAATGTGCGGTTGCAGGAAGTGCAGGTCAGCACCTGCCTGCCGGTGGGCTGCATCGTTACCTTCACGCCCTTTGTCGAGCTTGTTTCGGCGCTGAAGGCCGGCAAGACCCTGACAGTCGAGGCCCCTGATCTGCAAGGCCGCACGGTTTCTTTTCAGCTTCAGGCGGAAGGTTTTTCCGAGGCGCTCAAGCGCCTCGAAAGTCTGCGTTGAAAAAAGCAGGTCCGGTCTAAACGGAATCCCTTTTACGCACTTCTACTGGAATGCGTTACGCGGCAACGGAATCCGGCTCGCTTGCCCCTTCCGGCTTTTGTGGTTCCGCGTGCGTTCCAGCCGTTTTCTTGCGCGAAAATAGCCCGGTGAGGAAGTGACCAAACCGGTCCATTTCCACGAAGATGACCGGGGTGATGAACAGCGTCAGCAATTGCGAGACAATGAGCCCGCCGACCACCGCGACACCGAGCGGCTGGCGCAGTTCGGAGCTTGCGCCTGAGCCGAGCGCGATGGGCAGGGCGCCGAGCAAAGCACAGAACGTCGTCATCATGATCGGCCGGAAACGGCGCACGCAGGCCTCGTGAATGGCGCGGGCGGGCGGCTCCGCCTGTTCGCGGATCAGTTCCACCGCCACGTCGATCATCATGATCGCATTTTTCTTGACGATGCCGATCAGCATCAGCAGGCCGATCAGCGCGATGATCGAGAAATCCATGCCCATGACCTTCAGCGCCACCAGCGCGCCGAAGGCCGCCGCCGGCAGACCGGACAGGATGGTCAGCGGGTGGATGAAGCTTTCGTAGAGTACGCCGAGAACCACATAGATGGTCAGCACCGCCGCCAGAATGAGGATGCCGGTATTGCCCTGGCTCTGCTGGAAGATGGCTGCCGTGCCGCCATAGCTGGTGAACACGTCCTGCGGCAGGCCTATCGTGCTTTTGATCTCGTTGATCCGGTTCGTGGCATCGGAAAGCGCCACGCCATCCGGCAGGTTGAAGGAAATCGTGGTGGAGACGAGCTGACCCGTCTGGTTGATGGTAACAGGCGCCTGTGCGCGGGTGAGCGCAGCGAAGTTGGAAAGCGGAACAAGCACACCGGATTTGGCGGAGAGGATATTGATATCGCTCAGGAAGTTGTCGTCCCACTGTTTGGAGCTGTCGAACTCCACGATCACGTCATAACTGTCGCCGGTCGACTGGATCTGCGCCGCCGTATAACCGCCAAATGACATTTCCAGCGTCTTGCGCAATTGATCGTTGGTGATGCCGAAGGCTGCGGCCTTTTCCGGATCGACCGAGATCGTCGCGGCGATCGCACCATTCTGGGCGTCGGAGGTGACGGCGGTGAATGTCCGGTCGCGCCGCATTGCCTCCATCAGCTTGTTCGACCATTCATTGGTGGTATCGGCATTCAGGCCCTGAACGACGAGCTGATACTGGCTGGCGGAACTGCGCCCGCCGAAACGCAGGCTCTGCTGCGGATTGATATAGGTGCGGATGCCGGCGACTTTCGATGTGGCCTGCCCCAGTTCGCTCAGCACCTGGCTGAGCGGCGCGCGTTCTTCCTTGGGCTTCAGTTCAACGAACATCGAACCGTTGTTCAGCGGATTGCGGGAATTGCCACCGACGATGGAGGTGACATGCACCACGGCCGGGTTCTTGCGGATTTGATCGGCAACCTGCGCCTGGAGATCGCGCATCGCGGTGTAGGAAATATCCTCGCGCGCCTGCGTTGACACGGAAAGGCGGCCAATATCTTCCTGCGGGAAGAAGCTGGAAGGCAGCGTTTCGAACAGATAGAGCGAGGCGGCAATCGAGGCCAGAAACGCGCCCAGAACCACGCGGCGGTGCGTGAGGCACCAGCCGACCGCCTTGCCATAATGGTGAAGCGTGCGCTCGAAACCGGCATCGAACCAGCGGATGATGGCTGGAGGTCTGGAAGACTGGCCGGAAAGGCGCGATGCGAGCATCGGTGTGACTGTCAGCGACACAAGTGCAGACGCCATGATCGCGAGCGTGACGACCATGCCGAATTCGTTGAAGAGCCTGCCGATCACCCCGCCCATCAACAGAATGGGAATGAACACGGCCACCAGCGAGACGGACATGGACAGGATGGTATTGCTGACTTCCGCCGCGCCCTGAAGCGCCGCCTCCCGCATTGTCAGGCCCTTTTCGTGCAGGCGCAGGATATTCTCAAGCATGACGATCGCATCGTCCACCACAAGCCCGACCGACAATGTCAGCCCGAGCAGCGAGATGTTGTCGATACTGTAGCCGAGGACATACATCGCGCCGAAGGCGGTGATCAGCGACAACGGCACGGCAAGGCCCGGAATGATGGTCGCCGTCAGATGTCCGGTGAAAAGATAGATGACCGCAACCACCAGCCCGATGGTGAGGAACAGCGTGAACTGAACGTCGGAGATCGCATCGTTGATCGCTGTCGAGGCGTCGTTCATGACGTTGATATTGACCGAGGGCGGCAATTGCTGGCGAAGCGCCGGCAGTTTTGCCCTGATCGCGTCCACTACATCGACGGTGTTGGCGTCCGGCTGGCGCTGCACGGCGAGCACGATGGCCTGTTCGCCATCGAACCAGCTGCCGGCATCGGTGTTATCGATACTGTCCGTCACATTGGCGATATCGCCGAGATGAATGGGCGCGCCGTTATTCGTGGACACGACCAGCGTCCGGAAGGCCGCCGCATCGGTGCGCTGGGTATCGGCCTCGATCGTCAGGCGCTGATTGTCGTTCTGCAAGGCGCCGACAGGCACCTGGTTATTCGCCTGTGCGATGGCGTTTGTGACGGTATCGACGCCAAGCCCCCTTGCCTGAAGCTGCGCCGGATCGAGGCCGATGCGCACCGCATAGGTCTGTGCGCCGTAGATGCTCACCTGTGCGACGCCGGAGATGGTCGACAGAAGCGGCGAGATGATATTCTCGGCGATTTCATCCACCTTGCTGGTAGGCATTTCCTTGCTGTTGACGGCAAGCAACAGGACCGGCGCATCGGCGGGGTTGGTCTTGCGGTAGCTCGGCGTCGTCGTCATGTTGCTTGGCAATTGCCGCTGCGCACGGGAAATCGCGGCCTGCACATCGGCGGCCGCCGCGTCGATATCGCGGTTGAGATCGAATTGCAGAACGATCGAGCTGTTGCCGAGCGTGTTGGTGGCGCTGATTTCGCTGACGCCCGGAATGGTTTCGAACTGCTTGACCAGCGGCGTGGTGACGGAGGTTGCCATTGTCTGCGGCGATGCGCCCGACAGCGACGACGAGACGCTGATCGTCGGAAAATCGACTTTCGGCAGGGCGGCGACCGGCAGCAGGCTGAAACCGGCAAGCCCGGCCAGCACGAGGCCTATGGCAAGAAGGGTGGTGGCGACGGGCCGGTTGATGCAGAAATTCGCGATCATGGGGTGCCAACCTTTTCCGGCGTAACATTGGCGGCCAGATTGCCGGCCGCGCCGCCCTTGTCGGAGAACTGCTCAACGACCTGCTGACCGTCGGTGAGTTCAGACTGGCCTTCGATGATCACGTGCTCGCCGCCGGTGAGGCCGCTTGCAATGGCGGTGAAATCACCGTTCGAGCGGGCGACTTCCACGGTCGTCATGTGAACACGATGATTGTCATCGACGGTATAAACAAAACTACCCTTCGGCCCTGGCCGAACGGCGACCGTCGGTACAACGATCATCTCCTCGTTCGAGACGAAGTGGGTCGTGACATTGACGGATTGACCCGGCCACAAAAGACCGCGCTCGTTCTCGAATTCCGCCTTCGCCAGGACGGTGCCGGAGGTCTGGTCGACAATGTTGTCGTAAAAACGCAGGACGCCGGATATGGCCTCGCCGCCGGTTGCAGCGGGATCGACGTCGACGGTCGTGTCCTTCTCTACGCCCTCACGCAATTGCGGCAGGTAGCGCTGGGACAGGCGGAAACTGACGAAGATGGGATCGTATTTCGTGATCGTCACGATATTCACGCCAGCGCTGAGATAAGCGCCCGGGCTGACGCTGATATCCCCCAGCCGCCCGTCAAAGGGCGCACGGATTTCCATGTTTTCGAGCGTAACCTGATCGGATGCAAGCGCGGCGCGGTCGGCGTCGGTCTTGGCGCTGGCGGAATCCCGTGCTGCCTTGGCCTGATCCAGCACCTGCTGGGCCTCGGCATTTTGCTTGACCAGATTGGCGGCGCGCTGGAAAGCCGCCTCGGCCTGATCCAGCGTTGCCTGATCCGCCGCAATGTTTGCCTTGTCCTTGTCGACGGCGGCGCGGGCAATACGGTCGTCCATTTTGAGGATCAAATCGCCAGCCTTGATATGCTGGCCGTCTTTTGCGGATATTTCCGTGACGAGACCGGCCTGAAGCGGAGCTATATTGGTAATGTCGGCCGCAACCGCCCAGCCAGTTGCGGCTGCATCCATCGGCAATGTCGCTTTGCCGGCAGCGACGGTGCTGACCGTGGGTGGGCCGCCATTGCGCCTTCCGCCACCCTGCCTCTGACCTTGCTGCGGCGCAGACTGGCCGTTTTGTGAGGGCTGCGTCGTCGCTCCGGCGGGCGCTTTGGCCGTCGTCGTTTCCGCCTGTGGTGAAACGCTGGCGAATTGTTTGAGATAGGGGATTTGGTCGAGCGGCAGGCGATCCTTGAAATACCACGCGCCGACGGCTGCGATGGCAAGGACGCTGAGGGCGGTCCAGAAACGTTTCATCTGACGGTTCCGCTTATGAGAGCGATACATGTTTACCGAACATGTGCGGCAAGCCTTGGGAGCAGCTTTTCCCCACAAGACACCCAATGCGCTGCGAAAGCACCTTAAACTTTTGTAATGGCGACGACAACGTCAGCTGGCATATCGCCTTGCGATGCAAGGCATATGGCGGCTTTCCGCATATGTTCGCCGCTGGGTTCAATGCAAGGCGGCTGAGGGTCTACGCCCCGGCTTCGATATGGAAGAGCGCGTTGATTTCCGCAAATCGCGATGGAAAGTAGGAAGAAAACCAGTCGCGCTTGGTGAGTAACTTGAACCACAGACTGGTTCTCCAACCATGCTCGGCCTGTCGGCATCTGAAGCACACCGGGCTCGCTTGCCCCTTTGGTTCCGACCAAACGAAAAAGCCGCCTCGTTTCAGAGGCGGCCTTGATGCGAGCGGTAAGATGTCGAGCGTCAGAAAGCCCGGATGGCGTTGCGTGTCGAGAGTACGTCCTCGGCGACATTGCCCGTCGTTGCGGGAACGGAGCCAACGAGATCCAGGAACTTATAAAGTTCGGTGGCCTGCGAATTCGTGACGTAGATGATGTCGCGATCCTGCATCGGGAACTTCGTGCTGGCGAAGAAGGTCGAGGGATCGCGAAGGTTGGCACGGAATATGACCGGAATTTCCTGGCCCGGGAATTTGGAGGTATCGATGCCGAGCTTCACGAGAAGATCGCGTCTGACGATACGATAAATATAGACCTGAGCGGGGTCCGCGCGGGAATCGAGCAATCCACCGGCCTTGCCAAGTGCATCCGACAGTTTGAGATCGGCGTCCTCGAACTCGAAACGTCCGTTGAGGCCGGAAGCGCCGAAGGCCAGATAGGTGCGGCGCTCACGCTCCACCATGATCGTGTCGCCCGGAACCACATAGATGTTCTCGGTGGGCGTGCTGACGAGATGATTGTAGTTGACGCGCGCAGTCTTTCCGCGACGGATCAGCGTAACGTAGGACTCGATATTCGGGGCGCTGAGGCCCTTTGCATAGGAGATGACGTCGAGAACGCGATCACCCGCTTCCGAAAGCTGGACCTTCGTGGGCTCCTTCACGTCGCCAAGCACGGAGGCCTGGGCGGAACGGCTGGAAATCTTGGTGATGAGAACTTGTGGTTCGATGGCGCGGTTGGCCAGCCGTTCTTCGATTTCGCTCTGAACGTCCTCGACATTGCGACCCGTCGCGCGGATCTTGCCGGCGTAGGGAACGCTGATATTGCCCTCCCGGTCCACCGTCTGGTTTGGCAGGCTGATATAATTGCCGGGACGGCTGCCTGCGTCGGCGGGAATGAAGAGGCCACCCGCCTGGCTTTCGAAGATCGCGACCTGCACCACGTCGCCGACACCCATCGGCAGCGCCGGAACGCCACCCTTGCCGCCGCCGAAGCTGCCGAGCAGGGTACTGGTGGTGGTATCGCCGACATAGTTCAGGACGGAGCTGTTCACATCGATGAGCGCGTAGTCGACGCCTGCGGTCTTCTTCTTGTCCTTGGTGCCGAACTTTACGGAAGCGTTGGATTCGATTGTCGCCGCATCAGGCCCTGATGCCGCAGTGACCGTGCAGCCTGCCAGTGCTGCAGAGGCAAGCAGAATCGAAACATTCAATAAACGCATTTGGTCCTCAAAATGAATTTTGTCCGAAAAGGAAATGACCCGGACGTCGGTATAATTTATAAAATAAGCACTTCATAAAGGATGCCGATAAAGGAAACCCTAATCGGCATTACATTCGTTCAGCAGAATCGCGTTCCGCAATATTGACGCTTTTATCAGGCATATGCCCAATTTCAGGCGCTGCTTCAAGTTCATTCAAAGTTCAAATGCGCCACCAAAGCCGGCACAACGCTCAATATCTCGCGTACCCGAATGGTGTGAGTTTTAGCCAGCCAGACGCCATAATCTCTTTGATTGCTGCAATGCGCTAGTGCAGTTTTGTCACGCTTGCGGGGTTTCTTTGGCGATTGATTCAAAGTATTGGTTAATCAATTGTTTTGCCAACATCTTTTATAATGCTGCTCCCTCATCAGGCCCGTGCTGCCAGCGCAAAATTCACGGTATCGGCAAATTCCCGCAGAAAACGTTCGCGGGAGAAGCGGGCGGCGTTGTCGATGCAGGCGTTCTTGTCGAAACGGTCGGAATTGTCGACGAATTCCTGGACGGCGGCGCAGATGGCCTCGGGGGTCTGTTCGCCGAAATAGAGGCCGGTCGGCTGGTTTGAGGCGCCGAGCGGAATGACGGTTTCCAGCACGCCGCCTTTGCCATAGGCGATGACCGGTGTGCCGAGCGCCTGGGATTCGACCGGCACGATGCCGAAATCGTCTTCCGCGGCGAAGACGAAGGCCTTGGCTTCCGCCATGTATTTGTGAAGTTCTTCATTGCCGACAAAGCCGAGGATTTCGACGTTGGGCGTGGCGATTTCACGGATGCGTTTCATGTCCGGGCCATCGCCGATGACGACCAGCCGACGTTCCGGCATCTTCGCAAAGGCTTCAACGATCAGATGCACCTTCTTGTATGGCACCAAACGTGAGGCGGTGACGAAATAATCGCCTTTCCAGTCGGAAGGGGAGAGATGGGAGGTGTCCACCGGCGGATAGATCACGGTAGAATCGCGCCCGTAACATTTGCGCACGCGGCTGCGAATGAATTTGGAATTGACCGTCATCAGGTCGACGCCGTGCGAGGTGCGAATGTCCCACATGCGGATGTAGTGCAGGATCGCGCGCGCGATCCATGAAGCGAACCCGCGATTGAGCCTGGTTTCCTTCAGATACTGGTGCTGGAGATCCCACGCATACCGGATGGGGCTGTGAATGTAAGAGACATGAAACTGGCCAGGGCCGGTGATGACGCCCTTGGCGACGGCATAACTTGAGGAAATCACCAGATCGTAGCCGCTCAGATCGAATTGCTCGATGGCGATCGGCATCAGCGGCAGATAGGAGCGATATTTTTTCCGGGCGAAAGGCATTTTCTGAATGAAGGAGGTGTTGACCGGGCGGCCGCCGAGGAACCCTCGGTCGCGCTCGCTCATAAAATCGACGAGGCAAAAGAGATCCGCGTGAGGATAAATTTCAAGAAGGTTGTGAAGCACTTTTTCGGCGCCACCTCTGTCGGTGAGCCAGTCATGCACGATTGCCGTCTTCATGATTTCCTCAATAATTTCAACGTAATAAAAATTTATAATCCGCCCTGGAATAAAGCTCGGCGGTGTAGAATATCAGGTCGGTCTGCAGCCCTTAAAAACACGGCTGGTGGAGGCAAATGACGTAACGATTAATAGGAAAGTGAGGGTATGTCTGGCGTAATCTGGTGTTGGTATAATCCTCAATAGCACTTTGTTCGCAGATGCGAAATATCCAACCTGCTTAATTCGCTTCCTCGGTTTCCCGGCCGAAGGCCAGCCGCGCCCCTTCCTGCAGCGATATTGATACCTGTCGATGGCCGGAAGCCGCGCCTTTTTGGGCTGAAACCTCGATTTTTCTGGCTTCACGCTTTGTTTTCGTCTCCGCCGAATCTGCCTTCCCATTTTGTCCAGCCAATGAATTCCGTCATCCCGCGGCAAGGTCATTGACAAGGCGTCTTATCGAGATATTCTGTTATAAAGATGCATATAACATAATAATGGAATACGTAAGGTTGGAACTAAGAGCTGGGAGCTTAACAATGAGACGTAAACTTGCATTTCTCGCCACCGCCGCTTTGTTGCTTGCGCCGGGTGTGATGATGGCTCAGGAAAAGGGCGGCGTCATCAACGTCGCCACGATCGGCGAGCCGCCGACGCTCGATCCGATGGCCTCGACGGCCGATCTCGTCGGCATCGTCACGCAGCATATTTTCGAAACGCTCTACACCTTTGACAAGGGCTGGAAGGTGACCCCGCTTCTAGCGGAAAGCCTGCCTGAAATCAGTGCTGATGGTAAAACCTACACGATCAAGCTGCGTCAGGGCGTCAAGTTCCATGACGGCAGCGACATGACCTCCGAAGATGTCGTCGCCTCGCTTGGCCGCTGGATGAAGATCGCCTCGCGCGGCAAGCAGGCCGCAGGGTTCATCGAGAATATCTCCGCACCGGATGCAGGGACGGTGGCGGTCACCCTCAAGCAGCCCTATGCGCCGCTGACCTCGCTGCTCGCCTTCAACAATTCGGCGGCGATCATCCTGCCGGCTGAAAAGCAGGCGGAGCCGATGGCGGAATTCATCGGCACCGGTCCCTACATGCTGAAGGAGCGCAAGGCCGACCAGTATATCCAGCTCGTCCGCTTCGACGGCTACAAGTCCCGCGATGGCGAAAGCGACGGTTACGGTGGCGCACGCCATCAATATCTCGATGAAATTCGCTTCGTTCCGGTGCCTGATCCGAATACCCGTGTCGAGGCCGCCGTTTCCGGCCAGTATGACTATGTCGATTCCATTCCGGTCGAATCTTTCGACAAGGTGAAGTCTTCGTCGGCGTCGCAGCCGCTGATGCTGAAACCTTTCGGTTTCCCGGTCTTCGTGTTCAACACCAAGGAGGGACTGTCTTCCAAGCTTGAAGTGCGCAAGGCGATAACCGAGGCGCTGAACATGGAAGACATGCTGGCAGCCGCTTTCGGTAGCAAGGATTTTTACGCGCTTGACGGCGCCTATTATCCCGACAATTTCTCCTGGCACACGGAAGACGGCGTCGAGGGCAATTACAATGTCGGCAATCCGGAAGCTGCTGCGGAAAAGCTCAAGGCGGCCGGTTATAATGGTGAGCCGCTGCGCATCCTCACCAGCCGCCAATATGAGTTCCACTACAAGATGGCGCAGGTCGCTGCGGAATATCTGAAGCTTGCCGGCTTCAAGGTGGATATGCAGGTGGTGGACTGGGCGACGCTGACGCAGCGCCGCGCCGACCCGAAGCTCTGGGACATCTATATCAGCCACAGCCCTTTCCTGCCGGAACCGGCGCTGATGGGCGCGCTGTCCACCAGCTCGCCGGGCTGGTGGGACACGCCGGCGCGCAAGGCGGCGGTTGATGCCTTCACCTCCGAAGCCGATCCGGACAAGCGTATCGCGCTCTGGGCCAATGTGCAGAAGACGATCTATGCCGAGCTGCCGCTCATCAAGATCGGTGATTTCAACGCCGTGGCGGCCAAGTCCAACAAGCTGGAAGGCGTCGATCCGGCTCCCTGGCCGTATTTCTGGAACGCCTCGGTTACGAAGTAAGGCCGGTTTGGCAATCGAGTGCCGGGTACTGCATCCGGCACTTCCGTCGCCACGGACCTCCTGTCCTTGCCGCGTCTCCATCCTCGTCCCTGTGCTTGTCACAGGGATCCAGCCAGCCCAAGTCCTCGGGCTGGGAGGAGTCGTTCCGCCGCGCAGACACGCGTCGGCTGGATTCCTGTGACAAGCACAGGAATGAGGGGAGTATCAAGCAGACGCGGAAGGTCCGAATTTTTACGACCATAAGTGCCGGAATTGTCGGCACTTATCGACAACTCTATTCAACCGTCGCTGGTCGCGGCTCATCACGCGCTTTGGAGCTTTTATTCTTGATACGGTATATTTTCCAGAGACTTGCCGGAATGATCGTGGTGATGTTCCTCGTCGTCACCATCGTTTTCGTCATCCTGCGCGTCACGCCCGGAGATCCGGCTGCGGTGATGCTGGGGCCGGATGCCTCGGCGCAGGACATAACGGAGCTGCGCACCCGGCTCGGTCTCGATCAGTCGCTTGGCGTGCAATATGTCTATTATATCGGGCAATTGCTGAAGGGCGATCTCGGCCAGTCGATCTTTCTCAACATGCCGGTCGGCGCAGCACTTCTGGATCGGGCGGAACCGACCTTCTTCCTGACGATCTTTTCGCTGCTGATCGCCAGTGCCATCGCGCTTCCCATCGGCATTTATGCCGCTTACCGGCGCGGTTCCTTCGTGGATCAGGCCGCCACCACCATTGCGATGCTGGCGGCGAGCATTCCAAGCTTCTGGCTCGGCCTCATCCTCATGCAGTTCTTCGCCGTCCGGCTCGATATGTTCCCGGTCTCGGGATATGGAGGTCCAGGCGCAAGCTTCCTCGAGCGCATGTATCACCTGACCTTGCCGGCAATCGCGCTCGGCCTCGTTTCCTCGGCCCTCATTTTGCGTTTCACCCGCGCCTCGATGCTGGATGTTCTCGGCGACGATTATGTCCGCACCGCCAGAGCCAAGGGTGTCAAGGAGCGGCGGGTGGTGATGAAACATGCGCTGAAGAATGCGCTCATTCCCATCCTGACCGTGCTTGGTCTCACCGCCGCCGTACTGATTTCCGGCGCGGTCGTCACGGAAACCGTCTTCGGCCTGCCCGGCATCGGCAATCTTGTCGTGTCGGCCGTGTTGCGACGCGATTATCCGGTCATTCAGGGCGCGCTTCTCGTCATCGCCGGGCTTTACGTGCTCATCAATTTTGCCATCGACATGCTGTATCTGCTGGTCGATCCGAGGGTTCGTTACTGATGGCCGATATCACCTCCACCGCCCAGCCGGCGCGCAACCCGACCGTCCTGTTCATTCGGCGTCTCCTGAAGCGCAAGACGGTCGCCGCCGGTCTGATCGTGCTGCTTGTTTTCGTGCTGCTTGCCGTTTTCGCACCGATGATCGCGCCTTATTCGCCGTCGAAACTGTCGATCGTGAACCGTCTGAAGCCGCCGAGCGAACTCTACTGGTTCGGCACCGACGAATTCGGCCGCGACGTCTTTTCCCGCACCATCTTTGCCGGAAGGCTATCGCTTCTCGTTGGGGCCGCCGTGGTGGCGCTCTCGGCGTTGATCGGCATCACGCTCGGCCTGCTTGCCGGTTTCTTCCAGAAGCTGGATACGCCGATCGCGCGGTTGATCGATGCCATGATGGCGTTTCCGGATATTCTGCTGGCTATCGCGCTGGTGGCCGCGCTCGGCCCGTCGCTGACGACTGTCATCATCGCACTTGCCGTCGTTTACTCACCGCGTCTTGCCCGCATCGTGCGCGCTTCGACGCTGGTGATCCGGGAACTGCCCTATGTGGAAGCGGCCAAGGCGCTCGGCATCTCCACCTTCCACATCATGACGCGGCATGTGCTGCGCAATCTGATCTCGCCAATCCTCGTGCAATGCACCTTCCTTTTCGCCAGCGCCATGCTGGCCGAGGCTGGGCTTTCATTCCTGGGGCTTGGTGTCAGCCCCGAAATTCCGACCTGGGGAACCATGATCTCCGCCGGCCGCCAATATATCGGCCAAGCGGACTGGATGACCTATTTCCCCGGCTTTGCCATCATTCTTTCCGTGCTCTCGCTGCAAATGGTCGGCGATGGGCTGCGGGACATGCTCGACCCAAGACTGCGAAGGGATTTGTAATATGACGTCCGGTGAACAGGCGAAAGCGCCTCTTCAAGCTCCCATTCTTCTCTCCAATGTGAAACCCGTCGGCTTCGGAAAGGGCGCGCCACAGGCCTCGACCGATATTCTGATCGGCGGCGATGGCAAGATCGCGGCGGTCGGGCCTGCCCTTCAGGCGCCGGCGGATGCGCAGCGCATCGATGCGAAGGGCGCATTCATCTCGCCCGGCTGGGTGGATCTGCACGTGCATATCTGGCATGGCGGCACCGATATCTCCATCCGTCCCTCCGAATGCGGGGCCGAGCGCGGCGTGACGACGCTGGTGGATGCCGGTTCGGCAGGCGAGGCGAATTTCCACGGTTTCCGCGAATATATCATCGAGCCCTCGAAGGAACGCATCAAGGCCTTCCTCAATCTCGGCTCCATCGGGCTCGTCGCCTGCAACCGCGTGCCGGAACTGCGCGACATCAAGGATATCGATCTCGATCGTATCATCGAATGTTACGCCGAAAACAGCGAGCATATCGTCGGCCTCAAGGTGCGGGCGAGCCACGTCATCACCGGTTCCTGGGGTGTTACGCCGGTCAAGCTCGGCAAGAAGATCGCCAAGATCCTGAAAGTGCCGATGATGGTGCATGTGGGCGAACCGCCAGCACTTTACGACGAGGTGCTGGAAATTCTCGGCCCCGGCGATGTCGTGACCCACTGCTTCAACGGCAAGTCCGGCTCCAGCATCATGGAAGACGAGGACCTGTTCAATCTCGCGGAACGCTGCGCCGGTGAAGGCATCCGGCTGGATATCGGTCACGGTGGCGCATCCTTCTCCTTCAAGGTGGCGGAATCGGCGATTGCGCGTGGCCTTTTGCCCTTCTCGATCTCCACGGATTTGCACGGCCATTCGATGAATTTCCCGGTGTGGGATCTGGCGACGACCATGTCGAAGCTACTTTCGGTGGATATGCCTTTCGAAAATGTGGTCGAGGCCGTCACCCGCAATCCCGCCTCCATCATCCGCCTGGACATGGAAAACCGCCTCGATGTCGGTCAGCGCGCCGATTTCACGGTTTTCGATCTTGTCGATGCCGATCTGGAAGCGACCGATTCCAATGGCGACGTTTCGCGTCTGAAGCGGCTGTTCGAGCCGCGTTACGCGGTCATAGGTGCAGAGGCCATTGCTGCGAGCCGTTATGTGCCAAGAGCGCGCAAGCTCGTGCGTCACAGCCATGGTTATTCCTGGCGCTGAACCAGATTGGAGGCGCGGAGGGGCAGTCAGCCCCTCCGCCTTCCGCAGAGATTATGGGATACCCGTCCCGGCATTATGAGGAATTCGCGTGAAACAGTCTTCGCTTGAGGCAGAGGGGCGTCATTCGCCCTACGACCGGCTTGCCGCGCTCGGCATCTCGCTGCCGCCACCGCCGCCGCCGATCGCCAATTTCGTCACGCATGTGGTGGAAGGCAATATGCTTTATCTTTCGGGACAAGGCCCGAGGGAGGAGAACGGACACCTCTACGCCGGCAAGGTAGGTGCCGAGATCGGGCTGGATGAGGCGTACCAGCATGCGCGACTCACCGGCATCAATCTTCTTGCCGTCATGCATGAGGCGCTGGGGACCTGTCGCGGGTGAAGAAGGTGGTCAAGCTGCTCGGCATGGTCAATGCCGTCAGCGATTTCCGCGATCATCCGAGCGTCATCAATGGCTGCTCCGATCTCTTCATCGATGTGTTCGGCGATGCGGGACAGCACGCCCGCTCCGCCGTTGGTTTCGGCTCGCTGCCGGGCAACATCACCGTTGAGATTGAAGCGATCATCGCGCTGAGGGATTGAGGCCGTTCAATGGTTGCGCCAGCCCATCAGCTTCTCGATCCTTTCGGCCGAAACCCTGACCTGTTCGGTGTAGTGGTTCTCGTCCGCCAGCACCTTCTGTTCCGGCAGCACGATGGAAATCGTCGCCACGCATTCGCCCCTGTTGTCGCAAATCGGCGAGGCGATGCAGGCGACAGCGTAGTCGGACTCGGCGACCTGTATCGACAGCCGGTCGTGGAAGGCAGCGCCCGCCGATTGCGACAGGGTCTCCGGGTTGATTTCCGCGCGGCCCGTGGGCGAGGTGCGGGCGCAGCGTTTGAACAGTTCCACGCGTTCCGCCTCCGGCAGATGCCCGACGAGCAGCCGGCCCGACGCCGTCCAGTT
Organism: Rhizobium oryzihabitans; assembly: GCF_010669145.1. Lineage (NCBI taxonomy): Bacteria > Pseudomonadati > Pseudomonadota > Alphaproteobacteria > Hyphomicrobiales > Rhizobiaceae > Rhizobium > Rhizobium oryzihabitans. Next base: position 275,891 of record NZ_CP048635.1, on the reverse strand, counting down.
CAGGGGAACGCGGGTGCCGACGCGCGAGGCAACCTGAAAATGGCTGGGACCATCGGCCATGGCCAGCACCAGCATATGGTCGCCATCGCGACCGCAAAGCTGGACGGTCTCGCCCGCATGGCGGCAGAGATCATGCATTTCGTGGGTCGCGACACCCATGAAATCCAGCGAGCGGGCATAGGCAAGGCCGTAGTGATAAAGCCGCGCGCCGAGCCAGATGTTGCCATCGGCATTGCGCGCCAGCATGTTCTTTTCGACAAGATCGTCAACGATCACATAGACGGTGGAAAGCGGCGCCTTGATTGCCTTGGCAATAGCGTAAGCGCCGGCTGGCGATCCGGTTTCGTAAAGGTAATCAATCACCTGAAGCGCACGGTCGATACCGCTGACGCGCGAGCGCTTGGCCCCTTTCGCGTCCGGGTTTTCCTCGGTCGGGGACAGGGCGGGTGAAGACAATTCGTCCAGTCTATGGGCGTCCAATTTCCGGCTCCTCATGAGTTTTGAGAAGCTATTACATTATTATGGCATATATGTCGATGCCCATCGCATCGCAAAGACAGGAGAAAGACATGACCGAGGATATCAGAAGCAGGATCGGCCTTCGCCCGGTTATCAACGTCTCGGGCACCATGACGTCGCTTGGCGCTTCCATTGTCGTTCCTGAGGCAGTTGAGGCCATGGCGGCGATCCTGCCGCAATTCGTCGAGATTAACGATCTGCAGCGGAAGGCAAGCGCGATCATCGCAAGGCTGACGGGCGGCGAGGCCGGTTTCGTGACAGCATCCTGCTCTTCCGGCATCAGCCTTGCGGTTGCGGGGGCCATTACCGGTAACAATCTCCTGGCCATCGAAAAGCTGCCTGATACCGCGCCGGAAAAGAACGAGGTGCTGGTGCAGATGGGGCATGTGGTGAGCTACGGCGCGCCGGTGGATCAGGCAATCCGGCTCGCCGGCGGCAAGGTGGTCCTGGTCGGGCAGGCGACGTCCACTCATCGTTTTCACATGGAAAACGCCATCACCGACAAGACGGCGGCGGCGGTTTATGTCATCTCGCACCATGTTGTTGATTACGGCCTGCTGCATCTTTCCGAATTTGTCGAGATTGCCCACGCCAAGGGCGTGCCGGTTATCGTTGATGCGGCTTCCGAATATGATCTGGAGCTGTTTCTGGCCACGGGTGCGGATGTCGTGCTCTATTCCGGCCACAAGTTCCTCGGCGGTCCCACCTCCGGCATCGTGGCCGGCAAAAAGGAACTGGTGCGCAACGCCTTCCTGCAGAATATGGGAATCGGCCGCGGCATGAAGGTCGGCAAGGAAAGCATCTATGGCGTCATGGCGGCACTGGAAGCCTGGGAAAAGCGCGACCATGCCGGCATCCGTGAGCGTGAGACCGGCTATCTCAATCTCTGGAAGGATACGCTGGATGGCCGCCCCGGCGTGACGGCGCTGATCGAGCCGGATCCGACCAATAACCCGCTCGACAGGCTGCGCGTTATCATCAATGCCGAGGAAGCGCACATCACCGCCTGGGACCTGACGACGGCACTAGCGAGAGGCAACCCGCCGATCATTACTCGCGACCATGAGGTGGAGCATCGCTATTTCTATCTCGACCCCTGCAACCTTCATCCCGGACAGGAAACCATCGTGGCGTCGCGTCTGGCGGAGGAACTGGACAAGGCGCGCGCCTCCAACGAGGTGATTGCAACTCCGTTCGACGACCGCAGCCGCCACCGTTTCGATGGCATGCTGCGCTGGCCGGATTAAGGGAAGCGAGGGGGCCACTTGTTTCCTCTCCCCTCGGGGAGAAGAAACTCGCGGCAACTGCCCGCCCAAGCATTGCAACCAGAATAATAGAAGGGACCGATCATGACCATGCCGCAGGCAGCACCGATTGGTGCGGAAGACGCCGTGCTTTCCGTCCGCAATCTCACCACGTCCTTTCACGTGGATGGCGGCTGGAAACCCGTGGTGCGTGATATTTCCTTCGATGTCGGGCCGGGCGAGACGGTCGCGATCGTCGGTGAAAGTGGCTCGGGCAAAAGCGTCACGTCGCTCTCGATCATGCGGCTACTGGATCGGGAAAGCAGCAGGGTTCAGGGCGAAATCCTGCTTGGTGGGCGCAACCTGCTGTCCCTTTCCGAAGATGCCATGCGGCAGGTGCGGGGCAACGAGGTCGCGATGATCTTTCAGGAGCCGATGACCAGCCTCAATCCGCTATTCACCATCGGTGACCAGATTTCCGAAGCCTTGCTGTGTCACCAGCCGATGTCCAGGGCGGATGCGCGGGCTGAGACGATCCGCCTTCTCGAAAAAGTCCGTATTCCTTCGGCCTCATCGCGTTTCGATGAATATCCGCATCGCTTTTCCGGCGGCATGCGCCAGCGCGTGATGATCGCCATGGCGCTCGCGTCCCGGCCGAAGCTGCTGATTGCCGACGAGCCGACGACGGCGCTCGACGTGACCATTCAGGGCCAGATACTGGACCTCATCAAGACGCTTCAGGAAGAGGAAGGCACGTCGGTTCTGTTCATCACCCATGATATGGGCGTGGTGGCTGAGATCGCCGACCGCACCGTCGTCATGTATCGCGGCGAGCAGGTGGAAGTCGGCGCGACGGCCGATATTTTCCATCGCGGCAAACATCCCTATACCCGGGCGCTTTTGTCCGCCGTTCCGGTTCTGGGCTCCATGACAGGTGAGGAAAGACCGCTCCGGTTTCCCATCGTCAGCACCACCACGGGGGAAACGCAGCAGCCGGCGCGCCCGGGCGATACCGTCGATGCGAGTGCCCAGCCAGTGCTGAAGGTGGAAGGGCTGACCAAGCGCTTCGACATTCACTCCGGCCTTTTGGGACGGCTCAGCGGCCGCGTGCATGCGGTGGAGAATGTGTCCTTTGATCTGCGAGCCGGCGAAACATTGTCCTTGGTCGGCGAAAGCGGTTGCGGTAAATCGACAACGGGACGTGCGATCATGCGGCTGATCGAGCCGGATGCCGGTTCGGTGGTGGTCAATGGCGAGAATATTCTCGCTCTCGACAAATCAGGCATGCGCGAGATGCGCAAGACGGTGCAGATGATCTTTCAGGATCCTTTCGCCTCGCTCAATCCACGCATGACGGTGGGTGCGGCGATTGCCGAACCATTTCTGGAGCACCGCATGGGAAGCGCCCGCGAGGCGAAGGATGTCGTGGCTGACATGCTCAAAAAGGTCGGTCTCTCGCCCGATATGGCGGCGCGTTACCCCCACGAATTCTCGGGCGGCCAGCGCCAGCGCATCTGCATCGCCCGCGCGCTTGCACTGCAGCCGAAGGTGATTGTCGCCGATGAGAGCGTTTCGGCGCTGGATGTTTCGATCAAGGCGCAGGTCATCAACCTGATGCTGGATTTGCAGCAGAGCCTCGATCTCGCCTTCCTGTTCATCAGCCATGACATGGCGGTGGTGGAACGCGTCAGCCACCGGGTGGCGGTGATGTATCTCGGCGAAATCGTCGAGATCGGCCCGCGCGCGGCGGTCTTCGACAATCCGCAGCATGATTACACCCGCAAGCTGATGGCCGCCGTGCCGGTGCCGGATCCGGACCGCAGAAACACCCGGCGAAATGCCGCGAATGACGAGCTGAAAAGCCCGATCCGAGCGGTCGACTACGTGGTGAAGCCGCGTGAATACCGCGAGGTCTCGCCCGGCCACCTTGTCGCCTGTTAAAGCAGGTTAAAGACCCGGTACGTCGGACGTCGCGAAAGGCACACGGTAGCCGCGCTGGAAAGTTTCGCGCTGTCCGAGCTGGCGATACCATTGCTGTACCGCCGGAAAATCGTTGAGGTCGATTTTGTGGCGCGCGAAACGCGAGACCCATGGCCAGATGGCGATATCGGCTATGGAGAAATCTCCGGCGATGAATTCCCGGCCTGTCAGCCGGTCGTTCAATGTCTTGTATAGCCGCTCCACATCCGTCGTGAAACGCGTCTCCGCAAAGGGTGCCTGTCCGGCATTATAGGTCAGGAAATAATGGGCATAACCGAGTGTCGGGCCAAAATTGGCGCCCTGCCACATCAGCCATTCGGTGACGGTCAGCCGCGCAGCCTTGGAGGCAGGCAGAAGCCGCCCGACTTTTTCGGCGAGGTAGATCAGGATCGCATTCGATTCCGTCAGGATGGTGCCGTTATCGCGATCGGCGATCGCCGGGATTTTCGAGCCGGGATTGATGCGGGTATAGTCGGCTGAGAATTGCTCGCCTTTTTCGATGTCGATGGCGTGGCTGACATAGGGCAGGCCGAGTTCTTCCAGCGCAATCGAGATTTTCAGGCCGTTGGGGGTGATCCAGGTATAGAGGTCGATCATGCTAATCGAACATCGCCTCATCCAGCGGCAAAGCCCGCCTGCCTTTCTTGCCGGTCACGTCGGAAAGATCAGCATAAAGACCGCGCAATGTCAAAACCAGCTGGACGATGCGCGGATCGGTGACGCGATAGATGACCTGTTTGCCTTCCCGCGAGCCTTCGATCACGCCGGCGTCGCGTAATTCGGCTAGCTGCTGGGAAAGGGTCGGCTGCTGGATGCCGAGCTCATATTCCAGTGCTGAAACGGAGGCTTCCGTTTCCATGAGATAACAGACGATGGCCAGGCGATTGGCGTTGGCGACAAGCTTCAAAAGCTCGCTCGCTTCCACCACGCTGCGGCAGATGAGATTGGAAACCGGTTTCGTCACGATTACAGGCCCATTTTTCAAACTATAAAAAAGTAAATTGTATTGTGATAAATTTCAATGGCTTGATTAAGATTCGTTTGGCCGGATCAAGCATTTTTCAAAATCTACAGGATTAGTAGATTTCTCTTTCGCTTTCCGGACAAGGATCGCCAAAACGTTCCTCGAAAACATTCTATAAAAAAGTAGATTGATTGCGAAATGAGGTGTCGACATGAAAATCGGGGTCCATCCCAACAATCTGCATTTGCGGCTCGCCCGGCTCTGGCCCGGCGCGTTTGATAAATTCGATCCGGAGTTCGTGCCCTATCGCGAAGGGCGCGATACGGCGGCGCTTCTGGAAAAGGGCGACATCCATTTCGGCGGCACGGGTTCGACGCCGCCCATTGAGGCGGATGCGCGCGGGCTTTCCGCAGCCTATATCGCGGCCTCTGCGCCGAGGCCAGCAAACGGCGCGATCCTCGTGCGGCGGGATAGCCCGATCCGTTCCGCCGCCGATCTCTCGGGAAAGCGCATATCGCTGATCGACGGATCGTTTCACACCTATCTTCTGGCGCGCAGTCTGGAAGGGGCCGGGCTTGGTTTAGCGGACGTGACACGCATCGAAAGCGGCGACAGCGATAGCCTTCGCGACCTCGTGGAAGGCCGCGTCGATGCCTGGGTGACGATGTCGCCACGGCTCGAAAAAGCCCTGACCCATGAAGAGATCAGTCTTCTGGTCCGTTGCGGCTCCACCATTCCCAACCGCTCGCTGTTCTGGACGCTTGCGCGTCACACTGTGGCGCTGGAGAGGCGCGAGGCGATTGCCGCCGAACTGGACCGCGTTGGCCGGGCCGTCATGGCGGATATAGACAGGGCCGCAGCCCTTCTTGCCGCCGAGCCGGGAAGCGAAGGCGACGCGCAGTCATGGGCAAAGGTGCTGCGCTCGCGCGATCTTTCGGTGGTGCCCGCTGCCGAAAATATCCTTGCCGAACAGCAGGAGGAGGCCGATACGCTTTACAGGCACGGTCATTTCTCTTTACCGGTTCTGACGGGGCAATCAGCCAGCGCGGGAGGCGACAGATGAATGTTTTCTGGTACATGTGCGCGCCCGATGGCGCTTATCCCTGGCAACCGGAAGGTTCCCGCAAGGTCGATCTCGGTTATTACAAGCAGCTGGCGCTCGCTTACGACCAGCTTGGTTACACCGGCGCATTGTTTGCCACCGGCGCGCATGACGTCTGGGTTCTGGCGGGCGCGCTGCTTTCCTATACCGAGCGGCTGAAGTTTCTGGTCGCCATTCATCCCGGCCTTGTCGCGCCAACGCTGCTCGCCAAAATGGCGGCGACGCTTCAGGAGTTTTCGCGCGGACGTCTGCTGATCAATGTCGTCTCGGGCGATGCCAAGATGCTCGGCGCTTACGGCATGACCATGCCGCATGACGAGCGTTACGATATGGCGGATGAATATCTGCAGATCTGGCACCACCTTTTTGCCGGTGAAACGGTCGATTTCAAGGGGCGGCATTTCCAGACGGAAGGCGCAAAGCTGGCGTTGCCGGTGGGGCAGGGCATCGAGCCTCCGCCATTGTGGTTTGGCGGCTCCTCGGACAAGGCCATCGACGTCGCGGCCAAACATGTCGAGACCTATCTTTCCTGGGGTGAAACGCCGGACCAGATCGGCGCAAAGGTCGATCTCGTCAAGGCGCGGGCGGAAAAGCTCGGCCGCGAGCTGGAATACGGCATTCGCCTTTATGTTATTGTCCGCGATACGGACGAAGAGGCCTGGGCCGCCGCCGCCGATCTTTACGGGCGCATGGATGAGCGTGCCATTGCCGCCAATCAGCGTTTCGTCGGCAAGACGGATTCCGTCGGCCAGCAGCGCATGACGGCGATGCATGGCGGGCAGAAACCGGAGAACCTGCGCGATCTGGAAATCGCACCCAACCTCTGGGCCGGCATCGGCCTTGTGCGGCCGGGGCCGGGAACCGCGATTGTCGGTTCGCCGGATACTGTCATCCGCACGCTGGAGGCCTATAAGAAGGTGGGCGTGAATACCTTCATCCTTTCCGGCATGCCATTGCTGGAAGAGGCTTTCCGCTTCGGGGAAAAGGTTCTGCCGCGTCTTGATGTATCGCGGGAAGTCTCGTCGGCCAAACAATTCACCTGGTCGACCTTGTTCGATCGCGACCTCTCTGCAAAGGCATCGTGAGCATGGCCTTCCGGGAGTGGAGAAAAAAGACATGACGGCAAGTCCGGCAACAACAATTGCACAACGGCGCATCGGCCCGCAGCGTGTGGCTGAGCGCGCGCTTGCCGTCCTGGACAAGGCGCTCGGCGCGGTCGCCGCCGCCATTCTTGCCACGCTTCTTGTGGTGGTGCTGGTCAATGTCACCCTGCGTTATCTGTTTCACACCGGCTTCATCGGCGCAGAAGACCTCGGCATCTGGCTGCATGTGGCGATGATCGCGGTCGGCGCGCCGCTCAGCCTCAAAAGCGCGCTTGCCATGCGGCTCGATGTTTTCGTGCGGTTTTTGCCTCAGCGATTTCATGCGGCAACCGAAGTTCTGGCCGATGCCTTCTCCTTCGTCGCGGCGCTTATCCTCGCCTTCGGCGGGGTTGAAATCGCTGCGATGCTGGGCGGCACCTCTCCGACGCTCGGCCTGCCGGAATGGGTGCGGTTCGGCTTTCTCGGCGCTGGCGGCGCGCTGATCCTTCTCTATCTCGCGCTTCAGCGTGTCAGTGAAGGCAAGACGCTTGCCGTTCTCGCGTCTCTCGCCATTGCACTTGTGGCCTATGTTGGCCTGCCGGAAGTTTTCGTTGATACGACACTGCCGCCAAGCCTGTTTCTGGCGCTCACGGCGGCGTTGGGGTTGGTGCTGGCGGCACCGCTCGCCCATGCCTTCCTCGCCGCAGCTTACGTGGCGATCGCTTTCGGCAGCACCTTGCCCGAGCCGGCCATCGTTTCCTCGACGGTAACCGGCATGTCGAAATTCCTGCTGCTCGCCATCCCCTTCTTCCTGCTGGCCGGAAGCCTGCTGACGGAATCGGGCGTTGCCAACCAGCTGGTTCGTTTCGCCGCCGCCATGGTCGGACACCGGCGGGCGGGTTTGGCGCAGACGACGTTGTTGACCAGCGTGCTGTTTTCCGGCGCATCCGGTTCCTCGGTCGCCAATGCCGCCTTCGGCGCCTCGACGTTCCAGCCGGAACTGGTCAAGCACGGCTATCCGCCGGCGCAGGCGGGTGCGATCATTGCCGCCACCTCGGTGCTCGACAACGTCATCCCGCCCTCCATTGCTTTCTTGATCCTTGCCACAGCCACTAATCTGTCGGTCGGCTCGCTGCTGGTGGGCGGCTTCTTTGCCGGCGGGCTGATGGCGGTCTGCCTTGCGGTGGCGATCCATTTGAGCGTGCGCAGCGTCGATACCCTGCCGCGCGCCACGGGAGTTGAACGCTGGCGCTCCGCCATCGCCGCCATACCCGCCTTCGGCCTCGGCGTCATCGTGGTGGTCGGCATCCGCATCGGTATTGTCACCACCACGGAAGCGGCCGCACTTGCAGCACTCTACACGCTGCTTCTCGGCTTCGGGTATCGGCTGGGCGCGCGTCGCATTTTTGCAACCTTCCGGCAATCGGCCGGCGAGGCAGCGGCCATCGGCCTTCTGATCGGCACGGCGGGTCCTTTCGCCTTCCTGCTGGCGGTGGACAACGTCTCCGGCCTCGTGACCGATTTTGTCACCCTGCTCGGTGGCAGCAAGATCGCGGTGCTTCTGCTGTCCAACCTGATCCTGCTCGTGGTCGGGCTGGTGCTGGATATTGGTGCTGCCATCCTGCTCTTCGGCCCGATCCTGCTGCCCGCCGCAGTGGCCGCCGGTATCGATCCGATCCATTTCGGCGTCATTCTCGTGGTCAATCTGATGATCCATGGCCTGACGCCACCGCTCGGCATGCTGATCTTCGTGGTCAGCGGCGTCACCCGCATTCCGGCGACAGCGCTTTTCCGGGCCGTCGTTCCCTATCTTGTCTCTCTTCTCGTTTCCCTCGCCATTCTGTGCGCCTGGGCCATTATCTTCTAAATCCGGGGTTTTATTCATGACTACTATCGATCGTCGCAATCTCCTGAAATTCTCTGCCATAGGTGCAGCGACGTTTGCCGCGCCCGCGTTCGTGCGCAGTGCAAATGCCAAAACCCGTAGCATTACGGTCGCTTCCCTGTTCGCCGACGACAAGCCGGAGACGAAAATCTGGGTGAAGATCAGCGAACTGGTGGAGGCAAAGCTGCCCGGCCGTTTCCGTTTCAACATCGTCAAGAGCGGTGCACTGGGCGGCGAAAAGGAAGTGGCGGAAAACATCCGGCTCGGATCGGTTCAGGCGAGCCTGTCCACCGTCTCCTCGCTTTCCGGCTGGGTGCCGGAGCTGCAAATCCTCGATCTGCCTTTCCTGTTTCGCGATGCAGACCATGTGCGCAAGGTGGTGACGGGCGAGACCGGCAACGACTTGAAGACGAAGCTCGGCGCGCAGCAATTCGTTGCCGCAGACTTTATCAATTACGGCGCGCGCCATCTCCTGACCAAGGAACCCGTGACCAGACCGGAGCAACTGGAAGGCAAGAAAATCCGCGTCATCCAGAGCCCGCTGCACACCAGGCTCTGGAGCGCCTTCGGCACCACGCCCGTCGGCATCCCGATCACCGAGACCTATAATGCGCTGGCGACCGGTGTCGCCGATGCCATGGATCTGACCAAGTCCGCCTATGCCGGGTTCAAGCTTTACGAGGTCGTGCCCTATATGACCGAGACCGGCCATATCTGGGCCTCGGGTGTCGTCTATTACGGTGCGACATTCTGGAACCAGCTGGATGACGAAGAAAAGAAGGTTTTGCTGGAAGCATCGAGCGAGGGCGCGCAATATTTCAACCAGCTGATCGTTGAAGACGAAGCAAAGTCCGTCGAACTTGCGATTTCCAAGGGCGGCAAGGTTCTGAAGCCGGAAGCCCTCGACGAATGGCGCAAGGGCGCGCAGGGCGTGTGGCAGGATTTCGCCGGCACGGTTGGCGGCATCGGGAAGATTGAGGCTGTGCAGTCCGCATAAAAACGCCGGGCCTGACCCTGTCGAAAAAAGACCCCGTGCGTCAGCCAGGCGCACGGGGTTCTTTTTTTACTTGCTATCAGTGCGAAGCGCCCGAGCCGCCGACGGCGACGATGGAGAAGGGCTGGCCTTCCACCGCAACCGTGCGGGTCTCCTTCAGGCTTTCAGCATCCACCACGCGGACAAGGGCGTGGCGCGGGTCGGAAATGGCCACCTGACCATCGGCAACCGCAAGGCGCGGACGCGGATCACGCCAATGGCCATCCTTGCTATAGGGTTCGGTCACCCTTGCCTTGCGGGTAATGGCGCCTTCCAGCACGTCCAGCACATGCAGGTCGCCGTCTTCCGTTAGAATATAGGCGTTGCGCGGATTGGCGGGATCGAGAATGAAGTCGACGCGCCGGGTCGGCAGCTCGATGAGGCGGAACGCATCCTTGCTGTCTGGATCGATGAGGACGACCTTGTCCTCGCCGTAATTGCCGAGGAAGAACTGCATGGATTTGCCGCCAAGCAGCGTGCCGGTATAGGCCTTCGGGAAATCCTCTGGATAAGCCAGCATCTCAAGCTTCGGGCCATCCGTGCCGCCGGGCCGGGCAACCAGAATGCCTTCCTTGCAGCCGAAGGCGGCGAGCCTTGCGGATGTCGCCTCGCCATGCAGATCGGTGCATGTCGCCTGCTCGCCGACCTGTTTGCCGTCCCTGTCGAGAACGCGCAGACCGATACGGGGCGGCAGCGTATCGGGTTTCGTTTCGATTTCGGTGTCGGGCACGGAAACGAGAACGTAACGACCCATCGTCACCGCCACGCCGTGATGCGGGGCTGTCGTATCGATGGTGCGAACCTTCGCCTTGCCATCCAGCAAGGCCGCCTCATCGATGATCTCCGCCTTGCCGCCATGGTCATAGAAAAGGATGGCATGGTCGTCATGCGGCACGACGTGGAAAGGACGCTTGCCCTCGAAGGTGACCGGCAACAGCGCCGCATCTTCCACGTCCAGATCGCGATGCTCACCGTGATCGGAGAAGACGATGCCGGACTTGATCACATGCACCATGTCGGCATCCGACTGGGTGGCGAAAACCGTCTTGCCCGACGCGCTGGCGGTCAGCGCCGCATATCCTTTCAGATCGTAGCGCCCGAGTTCCTTGCCGGTTTCGAAATCGATTGCGCGTACGACCGGCTCGCTGTGATCGGCGACGAATAGCCGCCATGCTGTTACGCCGTCCTTGCTTTCTTCCGCATGCGCCATGCCGGAGGCAAGGGACGTGGCTAGCGCCAGGCATGTGGCGAGCGCGCCCACGCCAAGTTGCCGGTGAAGGGAGAATCTCATGGTGTTCCTTCCAGACGTTGTCATCCTCATGCTGATAAGGGCCGGTATCGAGGCCTTTGAGGATGTTTGTAATGTTATTACGTTACAAGTTACGTATTAGCATTATACGCAGGGTTCATGTCAACCGACGTGGACGTCGAACTGCTGAAAATCTGGAAGTATGTATCGGTGACGCGCGGAAGAGCTGGGGCTTCCGTGTCAGGCCACAAACGCGACGTCATCCTCGGGCTTGACCCGAGGATCCATATCCTTCAACGGCGCGTGGATCCTCGCCTCAAGGGGCGAGGATGACGGAAGGGGAGGTTGCGACGCTGAAGGCAGGCGCGTTGCAGCGCCTGCCTTTGCAATGATTAGCGGATGTCTTCGGGCAGAACGTCCGAAGGAATGTTCTGGTAGGAAACCGGGCGCATGAAGCGGCGGATCGACATGGTGCCAACAGAGGTTGCGCCGAAGTTCGTCGACGCCGGGTAGGGGCCGCCGTGAACCATGGCTTCGGAAACTTCAACGCCGGTCGGGAAACCGTTGGCGAGAACGCGGCCGGCCTTGCGCTCCAGGATCGGCAGAAGCTTGCGGCCGAGTTCAGCATCGCCGGCATCCAGATGCAGGGTTGCCGTCAGCTGGCCTTCGAAGCTCTTTGCCACTTCGAGCATTTCTTCGGTGCTGTCGACCGTCACGATAAGGCCAAGCGGTCCGAAGACTTCTTCGGCAAGCGCGTGGTTGGCAACCCAGTCCTTGCCGGAAACCCGGTAAAGATAAGGCGTTGCATTGCGCAGGTTGCAGGTGGTGGTCAGCACGTCGCGCACGCCGTTGCCGGCGGCGATACGGTCACGGCCGTCACGATAGGCGGCGGCGATACCGTCCGTCAGCATGACCTGCGGGCCGACTTCGGAGAGGGCCGCACGGGCGGTTTCCGCAACCGCATCCGCCTGCGACGACAGAACGACGGCGATGCCGGGATTGGTGCAGAACTGGCCGGCGCCCATGGTGAGCGAGCCCGCCCAGCCCTTGGCGATGGCCTCGCCGCGGGCGGAAACGGCTTCCGGCAGCAGGAACATCGGGTTGACGGAGCCGAGCTCGCCGAAGAAGGGGATCGGCTCGGGGCGCTGGGCGCAGAGATCGAACAGCGCACGGCCGCCGGCAAGCGAGCCGGTGAAACCGACCGCCTTGATGCGCGGATGCTGCACGAGCGCGGAACCGACATCGCGGCGGCCGCCCTGGATCAGCGAGAAGACGCCGGGATGCAGGTTGTGCTTCTTGACGGCGGCGAGAACGGCTTCGGCAACGATTTCGCCGGTGCCGGGATGGGCGGAATGGCCCTTGACCACAACAGGGCAGCCGGCTGCGAGAGCGGCGGCCGTATCACCACCGGCCGTCGAAAAGGCGAGCGGGAAGTTGGAGGCGCCGAAAACCGCGACGGGGCCGATCGGGCGCTGCATCAGACGGATATCCGGGCGCGGCAGCGGCTGGCGGTCCGGCAGCGCTTCGTCATGGCGGCGGTCCAGATAGTCGCCCTTGCGGATATGCGATGCGAAAAGGCGAAGCTGGCCAACGGTGCGGCCGCGCTCGCCCTGCAGGCGTCCTGCGGGCAGGCCGGTCTCGGACGAGCCGATTTCGGTGATGGCGTCGGCGCGGGCTTCGATCTCATCGGCAATCGTATCGAGGAACGCGGCGCGTTCTTCGCGGGTGGTGTAGCCGTAGCTCCAGAAAGCCTCTTCGGCTGCTTCACAGGCCGCATTCACCAGATCAACGGTGCCGACCGAAAAATCGAAAGCCTCGCCATGTGCAGGTTCGCTGCGGAATTTTGCATCCGTTGCGACCCATTCTCCTGCAACCAGATGTTTGCCGTGCGGCTTGAAACTCATTGTGCTCTTCCCTGAAAATCTGATCCTGTGTGGAAAAATCCACCCGACACCGTGACACCGGACCGAAGGGCGACAACGTGAACGCCATCAGCCGCGATCCGCGCCCGGTTGCCTTCTGCCTTAGCCCGTGTGGGGCCGCAACGAAAGGCGGTTTCGCAACTATTTGACCGAAAAGTGTGATTAATCGGGCGATGCGTGAAAAAGACGAGCTTCCGTTTACGTGCGGGGCGCTCTATTGTGACGCCATGATGACAAATAGACTTCCGAAATATGTCGCCTGGTCGGTGTTTCTGCTGATCGTGATCGTTACAGTCTGCCCGATCGGCTTTCGGCCGCATACGCTGACGACGGTCGGCATCGACCGCGCCGCCGCCTTCGCCCTCTGTTCGGCGGCCTTCGTGCTGGCCTATCCACGTTACTGGCTTGCCGTCGTCGTCGCGGGTGTCGTGGCGGCTTTCGGTATCGAGGCGCTTCAATTTCTGTCGCCCACGCGCCATCCGCATATGACGGACGCAGTCGTGAAAGCCGCCGGCGCCATCGCCGGCGGGCTTGCCGCTTTTTCCTGGCTTCAGTTCAAGGCGCGATTGACCGCAAGCTGACAGGGCCGCGCGGTCGATATTCCCTTGCTCAGAGACCCCGGCTTGCGAGCCCGAAGCGGCCATGCGACAGCGTGCGTTCGATGCCGCGCAGTTCCGCCAGCCCCTTCAGTCGGCCGATGGCGGGATAACCCGGCTGTGCTCCGCGCGTCAGATCGTCGAGGATTTCCTGCCCGTGATCGGGACGCATCGGGATGGTGTGGTCTTCACGGCCTTCGGCGCGACGGCGGCTTTCCTCTGAGAGAAGTGCCGCGATGACGGCGACCATGTCGGTTCCGCCTTCCAAATGTTCGTCCTCGAAGAAAGAACACGGCACGGTGTCCGTGTCGCGTGTCACATTGCGCAGATGCACGAAATGGATGCGATCGGCAAAGCGGCTGGCGATGAAGGGCAGGTCGTTATCCGCCCGCGCACCGAGGGAGCCGGTGCACAGCGTCACACCATTGGCGCGGCTGTCCACCTGGGACAACATATGGGCGTAGTCGGCCTCCGTCGAGAGGATGCGCGGCAGGCCGAGCAGGGGCCATGGCGGATCATCGCCATGGGCGCAGATGTTGATACCCACCTCCTCGGCAACCGGCGTCACCTCCGAGAGAAAGTCGATCAGGTTCTGTTGCAGCCTGTCGCGGTTGATGCCGTGATAGGAGCGCAGTTTTTCGAGAAGCTGGGCAAGCGTGTAACCATCCGCCGAGCCGGGCAGGCCTGCGCCGATATTACGCCCGAGCGCGGCGATCTTCGTGTCTGGCATCTCGGCGAAACGTTTCGTCGCTTCCTCCACCAGCCAGTCCGGATAATCCGCCTTCGCCTCCGGGCGCTTCAGGATATGAATGTCGAAGGCGGCGAAGTCGGGAAGATCGAAGCGCATCGCCTTTGCGCCGTGTCTGGTTTCCCAGCGAAGATCGGTGCGGGTCCAGTCCAGCACCGGCATGAAGTTGTAGCAGACGGTGCGGATGCCGGAGGCGGAGAGGCGGCGCAGCGTTTCCTGCCAGTTGTCGATGTGATTTTTCCAGTCGCCCGTCTGGGTCTTGATGTCTTCGGAGACCGGCACGCTTTCCACCACGTCCCAATAAAGCCCGCCGGCCCTGATCGCCTCATGCCGTTTGGCGATCTCGTCCACCGGCCAGACATCACCTGTGGCGATGTGGTGCAGCGCACTGACGATGCCTTCCGCGCCTGCCTGAGCCGCATCCTGAACCGTGACCTTGTCGACCGGGCCGAACCAGCGCCATGTATGTCTCATCTTCAATCCTCAAATATCATTCTGCGGAAAATGTCAGTTGCACCTTGCAGGCGGCGGAGCGGTCTCCGGCCTGTTCGAAGGCGGCTTTCGCTTCGCCAAGCGGGAAGCTGTGGGAAATGATCGGCCGCACATCGATCCCGCGAGACGAGATGAGCCGGGCGGCAATGGCGAATTCATCATGAAAACGCTGCGAGCCGCGCCAGAAGATTTCCTTGCCCACCAGCGCATTGAGCGGAATGGTAATATCGCCGGTAACACCCACCTGCACGATGGTGCCGCGCGGACGTACGCAGGCAAAGGCGGTGCGAAGCGCGGGGCCTGCGGCGGAGCAATCGAAAATGACGTCGAAATAACCCTTATTGTCCTGATAGGGTAGAAGCGCGTCCGCGTCCTTCGCGACATTGATCGTGCGGTCCGCACCCATGGCGGGCGCGCGTTCCAGTGCTGCGTCTGTGAGATCGGTGGCGACGATGATGCTTGCGCCGGCATGGCGGGCGGCGGCAATCGTCAGCAGGCCGATCGGGCCAGCGCCGGTCACCAGTACCTTGGCATCCTTGAGGTCGCCGGCCTGGGCCACAGCATGCAGGCAGACGGCGAGCGGTTCGGTGCAGGCCGCTTCGGCGGGCGAGGTGGCGTCTGAAAATGCCGCGCATTGTTTGGCGGGAACCACCAGCCGGTCGCGGAACATGCCCTGCTCATGCGGCAGGCGCATGGCGCTGCCCATGAAGCGCATTTCAAGGCAATGGATCGGCTGGCCCTTCAGGCAGAAATGGCAATGGCCGCAGGGCTGCGAGGGATTGACGGCGACGAGTTGGCCGATCGCAAGTCCGCTGACGCCGTCCCCAGCGCCCGCACGTGGCCGGATGCCTCGTGGCCGCAGATGATGGGCTCACGTACCCTGACGGGTCCGAAACCGCCGTCCTGATAATAATGAAGATCGGAGCCGCAAATGCCGCCCGCCGCCATGGTGAGCAGCACTTCGCCGGGGCCGGGTTCCTCTATGTCCTGCGTTTCGACGCGAATATCTTCACGGCCGTATAGGCGTGCCACGCGTGTCTGCATGACGGGGTCCTTTCGAATGCATACATTATTGAAAAAGCTGCGCGGCGCTGACCGCGCAGCTTGGTTTCGTTCAGCGGATAAGGCCAAGCTGCGTGGGCAACCACAGTGTGATCGGAGGTATGAACGTGATCAGCGCCAGGGCCACGAAAAGCGGGATCATCCAGGGCAAGATGGCGAGCGTTGTCCGCTCCACCGACATTTTCGAAATACGCGACAGCACGAACAGCACCATGCCGACAGGCGGGGTCAAGAGACCGATCATCAGGTTCAGCGTGACAATCAGTCCGAGATGGACAGGATCGATACCGTAACGCGCGGCGACCGGCATCAGGATCGGCACCAGAATGCTGATGGCGGCGATGGTGTCGAGAAACGCGCCGACAATCAGAAGCAGGATGTTGACGATGATGAGGAAGGTCCACCAATTGTCCGTCATGCCGAACATGAAGTCGGAAAACAGCTGGGCGGCCTGACTGACCGTCAGCAACCATGCGAAGATCGAAGCCGCCGTGACGATGAAGAGAACGGACGCGGTTGTCTCGATGGTATCGAAGCTGGCTTTGGCCAAAGTCTTGAATGTCATGGTGCGGTAGCGCACCAACCCCAGGAAAAGCGACCAGAGGACTGCGGCGACCGCTGCTTCGGTCGGCGTGAACCAGCCCATCGTCATGCCGCCAATCAGAAGTACCGGCGTCATCAACGCCATCACGGCGGAGAAATCGTAATACCAGTCGAGGGCAACAAGCACGGCGAGGCCGACAAGAACCGCGACATTGAGCGACATGCCGGCAAGGATCATCAGATAGACGGCGACCGGGAAGCTGAAGACGATCACTATTTCCAAGGAGGCTGAAAGCAGTTGTTTCAGCTCGAAGGGCGTGTCGGACCCCCAGCCCTTTCGTTTTGCGAAAATATAGACCGTGACCATCATCAGCACGGTCATGACGACGCCGGGGATGATGCCGGCCATGAAGAGCGCGCCGATCGAGGCGTTGGCCATCATTCCATAGATCACGAAGGGCAATGATGGCGGAAAGATCGGGCCGAGCGTCGCCGAAGCGGCAGTGACGCCGACGGCAGCATCGACCGGATAACCATGATCCTTCATGGCCTTGATCTCGATGGTGCCGATGCCTGCGGCATCCGCAAGTGCTGTCCCCGACATGCCGGAAAAAACCACCGAACCGATGATGTTGACCTGAGCCAGGCCACCCTTCATCCAGCCGACGAGCGCCAGTGCGAAACGGTAGATGCGGCTTGTCACCCCGGCGATGTTCATCAGATTGCCGGCGAGGATAAAGAACGGCACGGCGATGAGCGGGAAGCTTTCGACACCGGCGATCATGCGCTGGGCTGCGATGATATCGGGTGCCACGTCAAAGAGGATGAGATAAAGAAGCGAACTGACGGCCATGGAAACGGCCACCGGCGTGCCGATGATGAGAAGCAGAAGAAATGAACCGATGAGCAAAAGCATGGTTTTAGATTCCCTGTGTGCTTACGGCTTCCTGAGCCTTTTCACGCACGGTTTGCTTGCCGGTGATGTCCTTGATGAAATTGTGCAGGGCACGCAGGAACATCAGCGCGAAAGCGGCGAAAACGGTGTAAAAGACAATGCCGCGCGGCAGGTCGACGGTGACCATGCGCTCATCGCCGACGATTTCCAGATAGCGCCACATCAGCCAGGTGATGTAGGCAAAGAAACCGATGGTGATGAGATCGACGATCAGTTCGAGAAACCGTCCGACGGGTTTCGATACGAAGCGATAGAGCAGGTCGACGTGAATGTGCCGGAACATGCGCACACACATGACCGAGCCGAGAAAAACGACGACGACGAGGCAATTGGCGGCGATCTCTTCGGTCCATGCGAAACTGTTGTTCAACACGTAACGGGTGAAGAATTGCAGGAAGACGCAAAAACCCATGCCCCAGAACACGGCAAGGGTTATCCAGTCTTCCACCGCATAGGGTGAAAGGTCGACCGGGCCGTTTTCCTCCTCGAAGGCGTGCGCCATTTCTTCCACGCTGACGGGCGCGTGCTGCTGGTCAGTCATTGATGGAACTCCAGTCCAGGGGTCTCGGGTGATGGTGTCCCGGCACCTTCGGGCGCCGGGACACGCTCAGACATCACTTGATGGCGCGGATCGCTTCCCAGTCGGCCTTTTCGTAACCGAAATCTTCAAGCTTTACCTTGTCGATGACATTTTTCTCGAAGTCTGCCTTGTCGACCTCGGCCACGGTGATACCCTTGGATTTGAATTCGTCGACCAGCGCCTTTTCACGGGCTTCGATCGTCTTCGTCGTGCGGGCTGCGGCCTCCTGCATCACTTCGGTGAAGATTTTCTTGTCCTCATCCGAAAGGCTTGCCCAGCGGGTTTTGGAGACGAGGGTGTTGAGGTGGTCGACGATGTGGCCCGTCAGAACGATGTTCTTCTGAACTTCGTAGAATTTCTTCGCCTCAATCGTCGTCAGCGGGTTTTCCTGAGCCTCGACGGTGCCGTTCTGAAGCGCCAGATAGACTTCAGCAAAGGCGATCGGTGTCGTGTTGGCGCCACAGGCGCGCGGCATGGCCAGATAGGCGGGAACGTCGGGAACGCGCATCTTCAGGCCGGCCATGTCACCGCATTTTTCAATCGGCCGGTTGGAGGTGGTGTGGCGCGTGCCGTAATAGCTGACGGCGACGATGTGGTTGCCGGTCTTGTCTTCATAGCCTTTAGCAAGCTTCTTGAAGACATCGCTCTTGGTGTAGGCGATCAGATGGCTCGGATCGCGGAAGATATAGGGAAAATAGGTGACACCGATCGGCTTGTGGTCGCGCGCGGCGAAGCTCGAGCCGGAGATGATGATATCCACCGTTCCGAGCTTCAAACCCTGGTTGATATCGGCTTCCTTGCCGAGCTGTGAGGCCGGAAAGACATCGATCTTGTAACGGCCGTCCGTGCGCTTGGCGATTTCTTCTGCGGCCCATACCGAATCCGTATGGAACGGTTCGGACGTCTCATAGACATGCGCCCATTTCAGCGCCGTTTGCGCCTGTGCCGCCAAGGCTGAAAGCAGAATGGCAGCGGTTGCACCCATCAAAGTCGACAATCTGATTTTCATTCTTAACTCCTCCCGAATTAAAGTCAGATTTCTGTTTTTCCCGTCGCCGGTTGCGGCGCGGTCACTCTTCCCCGATCGTTTCCTCCCCGAAACTTTCGGAAAATCTCTTTTGCGACAGCGTCAGATGCTGCCGCATGGCCTCGCGCGCGCCTTCCGGGTCATTCGCCGCGATCGCGTCGCGGATAACCCGGTGTTCCTGAACGGCGAGGATCCACGTGTGCGGTCCCTCGAAATAGCTGGCGAGCTTTTCGAAATAGGGCGAAAGGCTGCGCTCGTCATAGATGAGCCCGGTGAAGCGGTTCAGCGCCGAGTTGCCGATGATATCGGCAATCGCGGTGTGGAAGGCGCGGTCGAGGTTGAGGGCCTGCGGCGAATTGTCGAGCGCGCCGGCCATGCGTTCGATAATATCGTCCAGTTTCGCGATACATTCGGACGTGGCTAGCCTTGCTGCCTCCTCGGCAATCGCGCTTTCGATGATGCAGCGCGCCTGCAGGATTTCGAACGGCCCATGGGCGTCCGGCACCGGCGGCTTTTCCTTGTCCGGCTTGCGGGATGCGTTCACATAAACGCCCGAACCCATGCGGATATGGATATGGCCTTCCACTTCCAACACGATCAGCGCTTCCCGCACCGTGGGGCGGGATACGCCGAAACGCTCCGCAAGGTCGCGTTCCGCCGGCAGGCGCTGACCATCGGTCAACTCCCCCGTCTCAATGAGCAAGCGAATTTGCTCCGCGACCAGCCGGTAAAGGCGGCGCGGCTCCAGAGCCACAAACATGATGTCCTCCCAGCGCGACAGTCTCCTCCAATCGCGCAAGCGGTAAGATGGTCTTACCAATTTCATTAGGGAGCATTTATGCGGTGCTGTCAATCAGCCTTGGCGGAAAAGTGAGCGGCGTAAAGCCTGAGGGCCAGCTTGGCATTGCCGCACTCCGGCACTTTTACCCTTTCCGTCATGCCGGACTTGATCCGGCATCCAGCCAGCCCAAGTCCTTGGGCTGAAAGGACCCTTCTCGCCGCGCAGACGCGCGTCGGCTGGATTCCGGCTCAAGGCCGGAATGACGAAGGGGGGATAGGCTCGCATACGAAATCATTGTTTCGCGTGCCGCCTGATTGGCGTTTCAGCCTTTAGTTATGTGCGAGTTTTAAGTTGCCATCGCTGCCGATTGTGATGTCCAGCTCACCGTAACCGCCAATGGAAAGATGCGTCGTTTCGATCGGATGCGAATGGGTGGCGTTGATGACGACTACCGTTGCGCCCATGCTTTCCCCGGCCTGAATACCGGCAGGGGCGTCCTCGAACACGACACAGTCTTCCGGCGCGACGCCAAGTTTTTCGGCGGCCTTTTTGTAGCCCTCGGGGTCCGGCTTGCCATTCACAACATCCTCGGCGCAGATCATCACCGGGGCGGTGTGAGGCCCGCAGCCGCCAGGCGCAGTTCGGCAAGCGCGCGGGCGGCGGAGGTGACGATCGCCCATTTTCCGGCCGGCAATTTCTCGAGAAATGCCGCCGCCTGCGGTATCTGGAGAATGCCCTCGACATCCTCCATTTCCTTTTGCAGCAGCATATCCGCCTGTTCCTGGATATCGAGGCCGGGAATAGCCTCGCGGCGCACCACTTCCGATGCGCGCATGCCGTGGATGCGCTGCAGGAAAGCATCTGGCTCGATACCGTTTTCCACGGCCCATTCGCGCCACACTCTTTCCACCACCGCAATCGAGTTGAGCAGCGTTCCATCCATGTCGAACAGGAAGGCGGCATATTCGCGCGAAAAGATCTGGCTGGCCGGCGGGACTTTGCTGTGCATCTCATTCTTCCGTTGGACGAGTGGGGTTTGCCACGTGTCTACAGCATCGACAGGCATAACGGAATCGCTTTTCCGCCGCGAAAGCAAATGGCAATCATTTCGCAAACGGGGGCGGATATTGTCTCAGAATCGTACGCGTGAATTCCTCTGCGACTCGCTCAGGGCAAGGCAGGGGGAGGGAGGTCCTCATTTGGTCATACGGGCGTCAGGTTGCAGCAAGGCTGGGGTGCTATCATGAGTTTTTGCAAGTGGTAAAAATACGCAAAATCAAAATGTCATCGTAGTTTTTGAATGTCTTGCATGAGAATTTCCATCGCGGAATTTTCTTAACGAAACCGTCGCTTTAAGGGCGTCGTTAACCATTTGTTAACCATATTCGAGGTACCTAATTGTCAACGATTTGTTTACCAAGATGACCAAAGTGCTAACAGACCAGCGTTCGATCCGTATCAAAGGCCGCTCCTTCCTCGCAGTCGTCCTGTCCCCCGAAGCTCCGCTCGATCAATGGCTGGAAAGGCTCGATGATCTCGCTGCGCGTTCGGCCGGGTTCTTCCTGTCGCGTCCGGTTGTCCTGGATGCGTCCGAACTGTCGCTCGACAAGGCGGGACTGAAGGCACTGCTCGCGGCGCTGACGGAACGCAATGTCGGCATCATGGGGATCGAGGGTGTCCGTCCCTCGATGATCGAACCGGGGATGCCGCCGTCGCTGAAGGGCGGAAAGCCCGCTTCCGATGTCGAGGTGGAGCCGGTTGCTGTCGCCTCCGCCGAATTGCCGGAAGAGAAGCCGCGTGCCGCAGGCGAGGTTCGTGCCGTCGTGCAGTCGCTGGTCATCAACGAGCCGGTGCGCTCCGGCCAGTCGATCATGTTTCCTGAGGGAGACGTGACCGTCATCGGTTCGGTCGCCTCGGGGGCAGAAATCATCGCGGGCGGTTCTGTGCATATTTACGGTGCGCTGCGCGGGCGGGCGATGGCCGGTTCGCTTGGCAATGTCTCGGCGCGCATCTTCTGCCGCAAGCTGGAGGCGGAGCTTTTGGCGATCGATGGCGTCTATAAGGTCGCCGAGGATATTGACGACAAGCTGCGCGGCCAGCCCGTTCAGCTGTGGCTGGAAAACGATACGATCAAGGCCGAAAAACTTGGCTGACGAGATAGAGAAAACAACACAGGAACAGGAGAGCCGTATGGGGAAGGTAGTCGTTGTTACTTCCGGCAAGGGCGGGGTTGGCAAGACCACCTCGACCGCAGCGCTTGGCGCCGCACTGGCGCAGAACAAGCAGAAGGTCGTTGTTGTCGATTTCGATGTCGGCCTGCGCAACCTCGATCTCGTCATGGGTGCTGAACGCCGGGTGGTTTACGATCTCGTCAACGTCATCCAGGGCGATGCCAAGCTGACCCAGGCGCTGATCCGCGACAAGCGCCTCGAGACCCTGTTCCTGCTTCCTGCCTCGCAGACGCGCGACAAGGACAATCTGACGCCCGAAGGCGTCGAATGGGTCATTGCCGAGCTGAAGAAACATTTCGACTGGGTTATCTGCGACAGCCCCGCCGGCATCGAACGTGGTGCGACGCTTGCCATGCGCCATGCGGATGTGGCGGTCGTCGTCACCAATCCGGAAGTCTCTTCGGTGCGCGACAGCGACCGCATCATCGGCCTGCTGGATTCCAAGACGCTGAAGGCCGAACGCGGCGAGCGCATGGAAAAGCACCTGCTTCTGACGCGCTACGATTCGGCCCGCGCCGAACGTGGCGACATGCTGAAGGTCGATGACGTTCTGGAAATTCTCTCCATTCCGCTGCTCGGCATCATTCCTGAAAGCACCGACGTGCTGCGCGCTTCCAACGTCGGCGCGCCGGTTACGCTGGCGGATGCCCGTTGTGCACCGGCCATGGCTTACTTCGATGCCGCCCGCCGCCTGTCCGGCGAGGAGATTCCGGTGGTCATTCCGGGTGAGAAGCGGGGTATCTTCTCGAAAATCTTCGCAAGGAGGGCTGCATGAGCATTTTCAGTCTCTTCCGCAAACAGAAGTCGGCCCCGCTTGCGCGCGAGCGCCTGCAGGTGCTGCTTGCCCACGAAAGGGCATCCTCAGGCTCCGATCTCGTCGCCATCCTGCGGGAAGAAATTCTCGCGGTCATCGCCAAACACGTGCAGATCGACAATGACCGGGTGCATGTGAAGATGGATCGCGACGAGCATGTCTCCATATTGGAGATCGATGTCGAGATCCCGTTGAGCGCCGACCTGCGCGCTGCTTGATGTTTCCTTCGAAAACGCCGCCCATATCGGGCGGCGTTTTCATTTATTCAGCCGTCGTATCAATCGGCTTTCGGAATATCTCCGCCAGATCGCCGGGCAGCGGGCGTTTGAGGTTCATCCCGTTTGGCGGTATCGGCGCGTTGAACCATTTGTCGTAGATTTTTTCGATTTCGCCGCTCGCGTAGATTTCCCCAAGTGCTTCATTGACGGCATCCCGGAAGCCGGTATCGCCGTGCCGGAGCATCAGGCCATAGGGCTGTGGCGGGGCAAGATATTCGCTCGAGATGGAATAGTCCTCCGGACGCCCGGTTTCGGCGACGAAGGATCGCAGGAGAATATCGTCCATGACGAAGGCCGAGGCGCGATTTTCCGTCACCATTTCGAACCCGCCTTCCGTACTGTCATTCTGCAGCACGGCGATATTCATGCCCAGTTTGCGATTGAGCACATTCAGCTGGCCGATATTGATTGTCCCGGTCGTCACCACCACGGTTCGTCCGGCAAGATCGCCGACGGTGGTGAGACCACTCGATTTCAGCGCGACATAGCGCGTGCCGGTGATGAAATGGCTGTAGGAGAACCACACGGCCTTGCGGCGTTCCTCCGTGTTCGTGCTCGCCACGCATTCCATGTCGATCGTGCCGTCATTGAGAAGCATGATGCGATTGCTGGGGGTACGTTTGACGAAGTCGATCTTCAGCTCCGGCAGACCCAGTTTTTTCTTGATGGAGCCGGCCACCCTCAGGCAAAGCTCGATGCTGTAGCCGATCGGCTCGGGGCCTGTGCCCAGATAGGAAAAGGGGACGTTGCGGTCAGCATAACCCAACCGGATGGTGCCGGTCTTGGCAATGGTTTGCAATGTCGGCGGCTGGGTATCGTCGCCGGCCGCAGCGGCGGGCAAAAGACTTAAAACCCCAAGAGCAAGCCACAATGTCGATCTCTGCATCGCGCATCTCCAGCTAAAATAAGTGCCAAAACATGTCTTCGTAAAAAATAGAGGCAGTGCGCCGGCTTGCACCGTCAGTCCCGGTATTCGCCTGGATTTTCATAGGCCTCTTTCAAGGAGGCAGTCATTGGCAGGTTCAGGTTCATGCCGTTCGGCGGAATGGGCTTGGTGAACCATTTCTCATAAAGGCCGTGAATGGCGGGGCCGGTGAATATCTGGCGCAGACTTTCGTTGACCGCCGCCTTGAAAGCCGGGTCGTCGCGCCGGAAAACCAGGCCATAGGGCTCAGGCGCGCTCAGCGTTTCCTCGGACAGCGCGTAGAGATCGGGGTTTTCGGACGTCGCCGCCAGCGCCGCCAGCAATATGCCATCCATGACAAAGGCGGAGGCCTTGCCGGCAACGACGAGTTCGAACGCCTCCTCGTTGGTCTTTGTCGGCATGACGGAGATATTGAGGTTCTTTTGCCGGTTTACGGCATTCAGCTGTTCGATGTTGACGGTGCCGGAGGCGGATGTGACGGACCGCCCGGCGAGATCGGCAAGGTTCTTCAGATTGTCCTGTTTGCGGGAGAGAAACTGCGTCGCGGTCATGAAGTTCGGATAGGAGAAATCCACCATTTTCCGGCGTTCGCTGTTGTTGGTCGTCGCGGCACATTCGATATCGATCTGGCCGCTGCGAACAAGGATGAAGCGGGTCGCCGGCGTGGCTTTGACATATTCGAGGTCGATCCGGTCGAGCTTCAGCCTTTTGCGGATGTCCTCGCTGATTGCCCGACAGAGATCGGTCGAAAAACCGGTAATTTCTCCACTGGGCAGCTGGTAGGAAAAGGGTGGCTCGGCTTCACGGTAACCGATGCGGATCTTTGCGGTCTTGGCGATCTGCTGAAGCGTGTCGCCTTCGTCGGCGGCTCGCAGCGGGGTGATGGGGGCAAAGCATGTGAGGAAAAGGCAAAATACTGCAAGGCGCATTTTATTTCCTTTGGCCGGCGGCCGGTTTCTCAAATCGCTTTTTGTGGTGGGCAATAGGTTTCCTGTAACGAGCGTCCGGTGTCGCCAAATTCGTCCTTACCGACGAGCGTTATGACAGCCCGGTTCTTGAGGACATGGGCAAGCGGGGCCGGCTCGGCGAAATAATAGCCCTGGGCCTCGTCGCATCCGGAAAGCTTGAGCGCCTCGACCTGTTCCCTGTCTTCCACACCCTCGGCGGTGACCCGCAGGCCGATCTGTTCGGCCATATCGATGATGGTGTTGACGATGGCCGAGCACATGGGATTGCCTGGCAGGCCGGACACGAATTCACGGTCGATCTTGATCTTGTCGAAGGAAACATGGGTCAATGTACTGAGCCCCGCATAACCCGTGCCGAAATCGTCGAGCACGAGGCGCACGCCCCTTTCCTTCAGGAGCTTCAGCGCCCGGGCGCTGCTGTCGCGCTCCAGCATCGCCGTTTCGGTCACTTCCAGTTCCAGCCGCTCCGCCGGAAAACCGGACGTTTCAAGCGCCCTGTCGACAATCGGGACGATATCATCATTGCCGAGCTGTACGGCGGATAAGTTGACCGCGAGCCGGATGTCCTTCGGCCAGCTCATGGCGTCCGTGCAGGCCTGTGCCAGCACCCATTCACCCAGAGGTTTGATGAAATTGTTTTCTTCGGCAAGCGTGATGAACCGGTCCGGCGTGATGATGCCAAGCTTGCTGTGCCGCCAGCGGGCAAGCGCCTCATAGGCGACGATGCGGCCGCTCTGCAGATTGACGACGGGCTGGTAATGCAGCTCGAATTCTCGATTTTCGAGGGCGGATTTCATGTCGATTTCAAGCGCATGCTTATGCTGCGCCGCCATGTCCATGCCGGGTTCGTAAAAGACGAAGAGGCCGCATCCCATGGATTTCGCCCGGTAGAGGCCGAGATCCGCATGTTGCAGAAGCTGGGTGCCGGAGGTGCCGTGATCGGGCGCGCAGGCGATGCCGATGCTGGTATCGACGCTGATGTCGCTGCCTTCGAGGTTGAAGCTGCGCGAGACCGCATGCACGACCCGTTTCGCCAAAGCGCCCGCATCCGCCCGACAATCGTCGGTCACCGACTGTATGATCGCAAATTCATCACCGCCGAGCCTGCTCACCATGTCGTTTTCGCCAAGCACGGAGGAAATCCGCGAGGCAACGGCCACCAGCAACGCGTCGCCCGCCGCATGTCCCAGCGTGTCGTTCACAGCCTTGAAGCGGTCGAGATCGAGCAGCATGACGTTGAACGGCTGGCCGGAAGCGGAAAGATGTTCGAGGCGATTTTCCAGCGTCTTCATCAGCAGCACGCGGTTGGGAAGTCCGGTCAGCGCGTCATGATGGGCCATATGTTCGAGCTGCTGCGCCATGTCGCGTATCTGCCGCAGGCGTCCGCGTTCCAGGACCGCCTCACGCAGCGTTTCGATGGCCGTGGCCATGTCGCCGATCTCGTCCCGCCGCTTCTGAAACGGCGTGACGACATCCGTTTCCTCGCGGGCGATCCTTAGCGTCGCCTGCACCAGCGCCGGAACCGGTTTCAGAAAGTGCCGCGCAATCACCGTTACGAGAACGCCGGTCACGGTCAGAACCACGATCAGCGCGATCAGCGAATTGTAGATCAGCTTCCTCTGCGCGCCGTAGAGTTCGTCCGAACCGCCGATGCTGACGGCGACCGCGCCGATCGGTTTTTTCGTTTCGGTGCTGATGATCGGCAGCAGGCCGATGTAGTGGTTCGACTCGCCGATGGTTGCAAAGCCGGTGGCGAAACGGGCGGCCACGGCATCTTTTGAGAAGATGGGATCGGTGGCGAGCGGTTTTTCGTCGTCGTCAGTGGCGTTGTCAAAGGCTGCGGCGATCTGCCTGAAGCCGGCATCGGCTTCGTCGTAACGGAAAAGCCAGACGGCATTTTTGGTTTGCGCGCCGATGAGGGCGAGAACGTCGCTGGGATTGAAGCCGGTGACGAGAATGGATTCGTCGTCGCCGATCGGCTTGTCGGTCAATATGCCGTTGACCTGTCCGTCCGTGTCGGCCGTGACGCTGACATAGGTATAGATGCTGCGCAGCGTGGCGCTGGCGATCTGCGAATTGACGCGGGCCTGGTTGAGCCATTGCTCGCTGGCGGCGGCAACGAACATGTACCAGCCGACAAGCGCCCCGATACTGTAGGAAAAGATCACGCCGCCGAGAAATATCAGGGTTATCTTGCTGGCGAGCGAACGCCGCCGCGAAAAACGGCCCGGTGCCGCCTGCGTCGTTGAGCGAAGCGTGTCACCGGTTTCAGTCTGTCTATCTATCCCCCGATAGGCAGTCTCTTCCATTCGCGATATTCCCCCGCGATGTCGCGTTATAATTGTTTTATGGAATTTTATAGGACATGCATTTCAATGGTGTCTGCTAAATAATTCAACAAAGTTTAGATGCGATTAAGAATTAATCCGTCTTTTTATAGTCGCCGCTTATATAAGGCGCGACGTTCCTGCACCTGAGGTTGAAGGAATCGGTGGCTAACGGTGAGACTCTGAAACAACACCGCTAAGTCAGTATGACAACCTTTGCGCGTTTCTCAAGTCAACTTCTCGGCCTGAATGGACACCGACCTGCCTTGCCAAGCAGCCGATAAACGGCATGTTGTGGGCACTATCCGATTTCAGGGAATATCATCATGGCTCACAGGGGCAAAAACATCGCTCAGCTTTCCGTTCTCATCCAGAGCGGGCATCTCGATCCGCGTGCTCTGGCGGAAGAGACGCTCGATGCGATTGGGAAAGACGACGACCAGGCGATTTTTGTCGGCCTGACGGCAGCGCGGGCGATGGCGGAAGCCGAGAGTGCCTCCAAACGCATTCGCGAGGGTCGTTCCTTTGGCGTGCTCGACGGTATTCCAGTGGCCTGGAAGGATCTTTTCGATCTTGAAGGCATGGCGACCACGGCCGGATCGACGGTGCTGTCGAACGATGCGCCTGCCTCCCGTGACGCGGATGTGGTGACGGCGCTGAAAGAGGCCGGAATGATTTCTATCGGCCGTACCAATATGAGTGAGTTCGCGTTTTCCGGCCTTGGCATCAATCCGCATTACCGCACACCGCGCAATCCTGTCTCCATGGACGGTCACCGTTTGCCCGGCGGCTCGTCCTCCGGTGCGGGCGTCGCTGTGGCCGCCGGTCTGGTGCCGGTGGCAATCGGGACCGATACCGGGGGATCGGTGCGCATTCCGGCCGCGTTCAATGGCGTGGTGGGTTACAAGGCAAGTCGCGGCCGTTATTCGATGCGGGGCGTTTATCCGCTGGCAAAAAGCCTGGATTCGCTCGGGCCGCTGACCCGCACCGTGCAGGACGCCATCTGGGTGGATGCAGCCATGCGTGGCAGATCGGCCGCCGATATCGCGCGTGCGCCTCTGTCCGGCCTGTCGCTCGTGGTGCCCGAAACGGTGTTCTTCGATGGCATCGAGGAGGGTGTGGCGGTCGCTTTCGAGCAGGCGGTGGAACGGCTTGCCCGCGCCGGCGCCTCCGTGCGGCGACAGGCATTCCCGGTCTTTTCGCAATTGTTTGATCTCATCAAGGAAAAGGGCGCGCTGGTGACGGCGGAAGCTTTCGCCCTGCACAAGGCGCGGCTGGAAGGCGCGGATGCTGCGCGCATGGATCCGCGCGTGGTGGCGAGAACCAGGCTCGGCGCGAATATCTCCATGCCGGATTACATCGGCATTCTGGAAGCGCGTGAAAGCATGACGGCGGCGTTTTCCGGGATGATCGGCAAGGACGAACTACTGGTGTCGCCGACATTGCCGCATGTTGCGGCAAAGGTCGCGCCGCTGATTGATAATGACGATGCCTTTTTCGCCATGAATGCGAAGACCCTGCGCAACACCCAGATCGGCAATTTTTTCGATCTCTGCGGTGTTTCCATTCCGTGTGGAACAGGCGAGGCAGGCATGCCGGTCGGCTTGCTGCTTTCCGGCCGGCACGGCACGGACGACCATGTTCTGGGTGTCGCGATGGCTGCGGAAGAGATCGTGCGGGGTTGAGAGGACGGTGCACACAGCCATTCTTCGTCACCCCGGACTTGATCCGGGGTCCAGCGCGATCAAGTCCTTGATCGCGAGAGACTCCTGACGCCGCGCAGACGCGCGGCTGCTGGATGCCGGATCAAGTCCGGCATGACGGAGAGAGTATTTGGCCGTCTCGACCTATAGCCTCACCGCGCCGCCCAGTTGGCGCCGCGGCGGAACATGGTCTTCATCTGCGGCACGGAAAATTCCTTGGCCTGATGGCCGAGCGCCGAATAGAAAACCCGGCCCTTGCCGTATTTGCGTTTCCAGACCACCGGCATCACCACGCCGTCGATCCACCAGGCATGGTCACCGGTGAATTTCGTCGTCGCCAGCACCTCGTTGGAAGGGTCGACATGCATGTAATATTGCTCCGAGGTATAGGGGAAATCGGAAATCCCCTCCATCAGCGGGTCGTCGGGGCGGGTGATGTTGACGTGATAGTCGATGATATTACCGGGATGGGCGACCCATTGGCCACCGATCATGAACTGGTATTCGACGCATTCCCGGAAACTGTCGCCGGCACCGCCGTGAAAGCCGGCAATGCCGACGCCGTTTTCCACGGCGGCAGTGAGGTTCTTGATCTCTTCCTTCTCGATCTTCGACATGGTGACGATGGGGACCACGAGGCTCAGATCATGCACGGAAGGGTCGGCGAAAGCCTCGGTTGAGTGCTCCACATAGACCTTGAAACCATCTTCCTCCAGCATGTCCTTGACGATGGTGGCGCATTCCTGCGGCTCGTGGCCGCTCCAGCCGCCCCAGACGATGAGTGCTTCGCGCATTTATTTTCTCCTCCGGATTATTTGCCGAGCTGGCCGTCGACCAGCGAAGTTTCGAGAGGAGCAGGGCGCTCCGCCTCGGTGGTGATGGAAACGGTCGTGCCGCTGTCCGATGCCGTCTGGAAGGCTTCCATGACCTCCAGCACATGCAGGGCAAGATCGCCATTGGCGCGGTGCGGGCGATTTTCGCGGATCGCATGGGCCATATCCGCTACGCCTATCGAGCGGTAATTACCGTCCGCATAGGGCGACGACAGTGCCTGCGGCTCGAACTGGCCGCCCTTTTTCAGCAATTGCACCTCGCCGCCAAAATGGTTTGGATCTGGCACGATCAACGTGCCTTCGGTGCCGTAGAGTTCCAGCGGCACATGTTTGTGGCCCGCCACATCGAAGCTCATGCCCACCTGCACCACGGCACCATTCTGGAACGCCAGTACACCGGAGACATGGGTGGCAACATGAACGGGGATTTTTTCGCCGTTTTTCGGCTCGCTGGTGATGAGACGCTCGTTGCGTGGTGCGATGGCGAAACCTGCCACCTTGGCAACCGGGCCGAAAAGGTTGACGAGATCGGTGATGTAATAAGGCCCCATATCCAGCATCGGCCCGCCGCCAACCTCGTAATAAAAGGCCGGGTTGGGGTGCCAGCGCTCATGGCCGGGGCACATGAAGGTGGCCGTGCCGCCAATCGGCTGCCCGAGCACACCTTCATCGATCAGCCGGCGTGCGGTCTGGTGTCCGCCGCCGAGGAACGTATCCGGGGCAGAGCCGATGCGCAGGCCCTTTGCCTTGGCCGCATCCGCAAGCCTTTTGCCTTCTGAGAAATTGATGCCGAGCGGCTTTTCCGAATAGGCGTGTTTTCCCGCCTCAAGCGCGCGTAGGCCCACTTCCACATGCGCCTTGGGGATCGTCAGGTTGACGATGATTTCCACGGAAGGATCGGACAGCAACTCGTCGATGCTTTTTGCCTGAAGGCCGAATTCGTCTGCCCGTGCCTTCGCGGCCTCCGCGTTCATATCCGCCAGTCCGCGAATGTCGAGAATGGGAAACGACGCCATGGCCTTGAGATAGGCGCTGGAGATGTTGCCGCAGCCGATGATGCCGATACCGACCCTGTTCATGTGATTTCCTCCCGTAAATCAGAAATGTCTAAGCCTGCTGCCCAGTCCTGCCGGCTAGACCGCTGGCCCCGTGGTGTTCCATGGCGATTCGTAAAGCTCGTAGAGAGCGACGGCCGCAGCCCCCTGCGCCCAGAGCTCATCGCTTGCAACGTCGAAAACCAGTTCCGCGACGCCGGCCAGCGAAGGCGGCACGGCGGCGTTGTAACTGTCGCGAATGCTGGCGATGAAGGGGTCGCCGAGTTCGAGGCTGGAGCCGGTGATGATGACCCGTGGCGGCGCAAACAGCGTGACGATATTGGCAAGTGTCAGGCCGAGTGCTGCGCCTGCGCGCAGGGCTGCCGCAATCAGTTCGTGGTCTTCCGCCGCAATCAGTGCATGGGCATGCTGCATTCCACGGCCGAGCCGGATCGCTTCGGCAAAACGCCCGTCCACGGGGCGAGAGCCGAGAATGGCATTTTCGCCCGCCTGGCTCGCCAGCCGCACCGTACCCTCGCTGGCAAGGCCGATCACGAGGTCGCCGAGATTGTGGCTGAGGCCGCCGGCACCGCGAAACAGCTGGTTCTGGTGCAGAACGCCAAGCCCCAGCGTCTGTTCGAGCGAAATCAGCACCATATCTTCCAGATCGCGGGCATGGCCGAACCAGTGATGGGCGAGCGTGATGGCGTGGGCGTCGCTTTCGATGATGGTCGGCGAATTCAGCCGTGCTGTCATTTCCTCGGCGAAATTGACGTTCACTTCCCGCAGGATGGGGCTGCTGCGGATCTTGCCGGTGCGATGTTCGATGACGCCGGGAAGGCCAAGGCAGACCATGTCCACATCTTCCAGCGACAGCCCGGCATCGACCACACAGCGCCGCACACCGTCCTCCACCAGGTCGGCGATGACGCCGATGGGCTGACGGTCGACACGGATCGGCAGGGCAAGCGTTGAAAGCACGTTGCCGCAGAAATCGGTAACGACGAAGACCATGCGGCTTGCCGCGATCTTGGCGCCTACGACGCGGGCGGCATCCGGGTTCAGCTCCAGCATCACCCGTGGCCTGCCGCGCGCTCCCTCGGTGCGGATATCTCCGAGGTGACGGGTCAAGATCAGCCCGTCATCCAGCAGCGATGCGGTGATCGCCGAAACGGTGGTGGTTGAAAGCTGCGTTCTTTCGCTGATTTCCACCCGGGATATCGGCCCGTGGCGGCGGATGCTGTCAAGCACGCTCAGCCTGTTGATCGCGCGCATCAATTCTGGGTCTGCGGTCTTCATGGGGTCCTGCTGCGATCAATGCCGGTTCGAGAACCGATTTATGTCGGGTTACGGATTAAATAACGGTGTAGGGGAGGGGTGTGTCAAGCTGTTCGCGCAAAAAATCGGCAACCTGCCTTGACATTGGGCGAGGCCTAATGTGAATTAATCCGCATTGGGGAATAAATGAGGAAATCCCCGAGGGAGGATCACCATCATGACGATTTGGCACGCAGGCGCAAGCCTGAGCGGCAGGCTGACAGGCTTTGCCACAACGACAAGCATTGCTCTCATGCTCGGCACCGCCAGCGCCTCGGCCGCGACGGTCGTTAAATGGATGCATGTGGAGCTGGACCCGAAAGCCGTGGCCGTCTGGGAGGAGATTGCCAAGGATTTCGAGACCAAGCACCCCGATGTGGATGTGCAACTGCAATTTCTGGAAAACGAAGCTTTCAAGGCGAAATTGCCGACCCTGCTGCAATCCAACGATGTTCCGGATTTCTTCTATAGCTGGGGCGGCGGCGTTCTTGAGGAACAGTCCAAAACCGGCGCGCTGAAGGATCTGACCGAAGTTTTCGACGCTGATGGCGGCAAGCTTCGGCAGGCCTATAATGCTTCCGCAATCGACGGGTTGTCGTTTGACGGCAAGGTCTGGGCCGTGCCTTACAAGGTCAGCCTCGTCAGCTTCTTTTACAACAAGGAGCTGTTTGCCAAGGCCGGCGTGAAGGCGGAAGACATCAAGAGCTGGGATGATCTCGGCGCCACCGTCAAGAAAATCAAGGAAGCGGGCATCGTTCCGATCGCCGGTGGCGGCGGTGAAAAATGGCCGATCCATTTCTACTGGAGCTATCTCGTCATGCGCAATGGCGGGCAGGCCGTGTTCGATGCCGCCCGCAAGGGCGAGGGCGAAGGCTTCATGGATCCTTCCATCATAAAGGCGGGCGAGCAGCTGGCCGAATTCGGCAAGCTTGAGCCCTTCCAGCCCGGTTATCTCGGCTCCACCTGGCCGCAGGCGCTTGGCGTCTTCGGTGACGGCAAGGCGGCGATGATCCTCGGCTTCGACAATACGGAGGCCAACCAGCGCAAGAATGCGGGTGACGGCAAGGGCCTTGCAGCCGACAATATCGGCCGCTTCGCCTTTCCCGCCGTCGAAGGCGGCGCGGGCAAGGCCACCGACACGCTGGGCGGGCTGAATGGCTGGGCAGTCACGAAGAACGCCTCCAAGGAAGCGCTCGATTTCGCGGCATTCCTGACCAGCAAGGAAAGCGAAGAGAAGATGGCAGCAGCCGGCATGATACTGCCCGTTGCGACGGGTGCTGACGGTGCGGTGAAAAACCCGCTGCTGGCGGATTCGGCCAAGCAGCTTGCCGGCTCCACCTGGCACCAGAACTTCTTCGACCAGACGCTGGGCGCAGCCGTCGGCCGCGTCGTCAATGATGTC
Source organism: Rhizobium oryzihabitans (assembly GCF_010669145.1). Lineage (NCBI taxonomy): Bacteria > Pseudomonadati > Pseudomonadota > Alphaproteobacteria > Hyphomicrobiales > Rhizobiaceae > Rhizobium > Rhizobium oryzihabitans. The sequence goes on along the minus strand of NZ_CP048635.1, from coordinate 242,295 downwards.
TCCGTCGAGATCGTCTCCGGCCAGATGAGCGCGGAAGAGGGTGCCAAGCAAATTCAGGATGCTTTCGAGCTTCGCTGATTTTCGGTTCCATGACGGCGCCGCGCGGGACGCGGCGCCGCAGTATCTGCCTGAATGAAAGCGGATAGAGATGACGGATATTTCCATGACTTCTGCGTCCATAACGGCGCGCGGCGCGACGAAGATAAAGCGCAAACAAAGCTCGGTCGCGCATGACCGGGCGCTGACCCTGCTGGTCTTCCTGCCGCCCGCACTTCTGCTCTTTACCCTGTTCGTCATCCTGCCCATGGGCGAGGCGGCGTGGTACAGCCTCTACCGCTGGAACGGTTACGGCACGCCGACCGATTTCGTGGGTTTGAAGAATTTTCAGGTGCTGTTCGGCAATGCCGCCTTCTCGCAGGCTCTGCTGAATAACGGCCTCATCATCCTGATTTCCGTGCTGATCCAGATCCCGCTGGCGATCTGGCTTGCCATGATGCTGGCGCACCGCTTGCCCGGCGTCGTCGCCTTCCGGCTGGTTTTCTTCCTGCCCTATGTGCTGGCGGATGTCGCGGCCGGTCTGATCTGGCGCTTCGTTTATGATGGCGATTATGGCCTCTTCGCCGCCATCTCCAATTTCTTCGGCTTCGCCAATCCTTACGTGCTGGCCGACAAGGATGTGGCGATCTACGCCGTGCTCGGCGTCATCGTCTGGAAATATTTCGGTTTCCACATGATGCTGTTCATCGCCGGCCTTCAGTCCGTCGACAAGAATGTTCTGGAGGCTGCCGAAATCGATGGCGCTTCCGGCTGGCAGAAATTCCGGTATGTCACGCTGCCGATGCTCGGTTCCACGGTGCGACTGTCCGTCTTCTTCGCGGTGATCGGCTCGCTGCAACTGTTCGACATGATCATGCCGCTCACCGGCGGCGGTCCGTCCAACTCCACGCAGACCATGGTCACGTTCCTCTACACCTACGGCGTCATGCGAATGCAGGTGGGGCTTGGCAGCGCGGTCGGCGTCGTTCTTTTCATCATCTGCGTGACGCTCGCCTTCGGTTACAAAAGGATTTTCATGCGCCATGACTGACACATCCACCTCCGTCCGCATGCCGCTGCAAACCAAGCTTTATCTTTACATATCGCTGAGCCTCATCGCGGCCATCGTGCTCATCCCGCTTCTGACCACGGCGCTCGGCGGCTTCAAGACGCTGGGAGACCTGCGCGTCAACCCGTTCGGCGTTCCGGCCGAATGGCAATGGGCCAATTACGGCGATATTCTCTTCGGCAAGCGCTACTGGCTGCAGATTTTCAACTCGCTGGTCATCGCGCTGTTGACGGTGTTCCTAACGCTGACCGTCTCGGCCATGGCCGCCTTCACCTTCGCGCATGTGAAGTTCTTCGGCTCGTCCTTCCTGCTGAATTATTTCCTGCTGGGGCTGATGTTCCCGGCGGCAACCGCGATCCTGCCGCTGTTCATCCGCATCCGCGATCTCGGCCTGCTCGACACCTATTGGGGTGTGGTGCTGCCGCAGGTGGCTTTCGGGCTCGGCATGAGCATTCTTTTGTTCCGCAATTATTTCCGCAATCTGCCGGAGGAGCTGTTTCAGGCCGCTTTCGTGGATGGTTGCGGCTATCTGCGCTTCTTCTGGCACATTTCGATGCCGCTCTCGCGGCCCATCGTGGCGACCGTCGGCATCGTCTCCTTCGTCGGCAGCTGGAACAGCTACATCCTGCCGCTGATCATGCTGAATTCGGAATCGAAATATCCCTGGCCGCTCGGCATCATGGTCTATCGCGGCGAATTCGGCACGGAATGGCAGCTCGTTCTCGCCTTCATCACGCTGACGATCCTGCCGACCGTCATCGTTTTCTTCCTCGCACAGAAACACATCATCGCGGGCCTGACGGCCGGTGCCGTCAAATCGTGACGTGAAAGGAGCAAAATATGGCTTCCGTCGAACTGAGAGATATCGCCAAGTCCTATGCCTCGCTCGATGTCATTCACGGCATCTCGCTTGATATTACGGACGGTGAATTCATCGCGCTGGTCGGGCCTTCCGGCTGCGGCAAATCCACCCTGCTGCGCATGATTGCCGGGCTGGAGGAAATCACCGATGGGGATATTCTCATCGGCGGCACCGTCGTCAATTCCATGACGCCGCGTGAGCGCAACATCGCCATGGTGTTCCAGTCCTATGCGCTTTATCCGCATATGACGGTGGCTGAAAACATGGGCTTCAACCTGAAGCTGGCCGGCCAGCCAAAAAACGTCATTGAGGAGCGCGTGGCGGAAGCAGCCCGCATGCTTGATCTCGGCAAGCTGCTGGACCGCAAGCCCTCGCAGCTTTCCGGCGGCCAGCGTCAGCGCGTCGCCATGGGCCGCGCCGTGGTGCGCAATCCGGCCGTTTTCCTCTTCGATGAGCCGTTGTCCAATCTCGATGCGAAGCTGCGTGTGCAGATGCGGAGCGAAATCAAGACTTTGCACCAGAAGGTTGGAACGACTTCCATTTATGTCACGCATGACCAGATCGAGGCGATGACGCTGGCGGACCGGGTGGTGGTGCTCAATCACGGCCGTATCGAGCAGCAGGGCACGCCACTCGAACTTTACAAGACGCCTGCCAATCTCTTCGTTGCCGCCTTCATCGGCTCGCCGGCCATGAACCTCATCGAAGGCGTGGTCGATGGCGAGGGCGATCAGCCCGCCGCGCGTCTCAAGGACGGAACCGCGATCCGCATCGCCGCCACACGCAAGGTCAAGCGCGGCCAGCCGGTGACGATCGGTCTGAGACCGGAACATATCGGCTCGACCGTCGGCGGCGATATCTCGCTGTCCGGCAGGACGGTGCTGGTGGAGCCGACCGGTGCGCAGACGCATGTGGTCTTCGAACTGGCGGGCGATCAGGTGACGGCGGTGGTGGATGGTGAGCAGCTGGTCAAGGTTAACACCCCCTTTGCCGCCACTGTCCATCATGAGCGCGTCCACGTGTTCGACAGGGCGAGCGGGCTGGCGCTTTAGCCGCTTTCTGGTTTTTTAGCGAAGAGCGAAATTCTCTCGCCCCTTGGCATTTGGGGGCTTGTTTGAAAATAACCAGCGGTTAGCTTGGCGATTGGGAGAAAAAGCGGTTTACCGCTAAACTGTATCGATACAGGGAGGAGATTTCATGAGAACGATCAAGGGGCCGGGTCTTTTTCTCGGTCAGTTTGCCGGTGATGCCGCACCTTTCAACAGCTGGGACGGCATTACCAAATGGGCGGCGGAAAAGGGTTACGCCGGTGTGCAGGTGCCGACCTGGGCCGGACAATTGATCGATCTCAGAAAAGCGGCGGAATCGAAGGATTATTGCGACGAATTCGCCGGTGTCGCCCGCCAGAATGGCGTTGAGGTGACCGAGCTTTCCACCCATTTGCAGGGCCAGCTGGTTGCCGTTCACCCGGCCTATGACGAGGCCTTTGACGGTTTTGCCGCGCCGGAAGTGCGCGGCAATCCGAAGGCCCGTCAGCAATGGGCGGTGGAGCAGGTGAAGCTGGCGCTGAAAGCCTCGAAGAATCTCGGCATCAAGGCCCATGCGACCTTTTCGGGCGCTCTCGCCTGGCCCTTCATCTATCCCTGGCCGCAGCGGCCGGCCGGTCTGGTGGAAACCGCCTTCGACGAGCTGGCGAAACGCTGGACACCGATCCTCGATTATGCCGATGAGCAGGGCGTGGATGTCTGCTACGAAATCCATCCGGGCGAAGACCTGCACGATGGCGTCACCTTCGAGATGTTTCTGGAACGGGTGAAGAACCACAAGCGCGCCAACATGCTCTACGACCCGTCGCATTACGTGCTGCAATGCCTCGATTATCTCGACAATATCGACATCTACAAAGACCGCATCAAGATGTTCCACGTCAAGGATGCCGAGTTCAATCCGACCGGCCGGCAGGGCGTTTATGGCGGTTACCAGAGCTGGGTCAACCGCGCGGGACGCTTCCGCTCGCTGGGGGATGGACAGGTTGATTTCGGTGCGGTCTTCTCCAGGATGGCGGCCAATGATTTCGACGGCTGGGCCGTGGTCGAGTGGGAATGCGCGCTGAAACACCCCGAAGACGGTGCCCGGGAAGGGGCCGAGTTCGTCAAGCACCATATCATCCGCGTCACCGAAAAAGCCTTTGATGACTTCGCATCTGCTGGCACCGACGATGCGGCCAACCGGCGCATGCTTGGGCTTTGAAAGCATTTCCAGGAAAAGTGTGAGCGGCTTTCCGTGCGGAAATGCGCTTAAAAAAATGCCGAGGAGATATTATGGCTATTGAAGGAAAAACAACCGACAAGGCGAACAGGCGCATTCGCCTTGGCATGGTGGGCGGCGGTTCTGGTGCATTTATCGGCGGCGTTCACCGCATGGCCGCGCGGCTCGACAATCGCTTCGATCTCGTGGCGGGTGCCCTGTCGTCCACGCCGGAAAAATCCATTGCCTCCGGGCAGGAGCTCGGGCTTGATCCGGAACGTTGCTATGGCTCGTTCGAGGAAATGGCCGAGAAGGAAGCACTTCGCGAGGATGGCATCGAGGCGGTCGCGATCGTCACGCCCAACCATGTGCACTATCCGGCGGCAAAGGCATTTCTGGAACGCGGCATCCATGTCATCTGCGACAAACCGCTGACCTCCAATCTGGAGGATGCCAAGAAGCTGAAGGAGGTGGCGGACAAGGCCGATGCGCTGTTCATCCTCACCCATAACTATACCGGTTATCCGATGGTTCGGCATGCACGGGAACTGGTACAGACCGACGCACTCGGGACTATCCGTCTGGTGCAGATGGAATATCCGCAGGACTGGCTGACGGAGGCGGTGGAACAGACGGGCGCGAAACAGGCCGTCTGGCGCACCGATCCGGCGCAATCCGGCGTCGGCGGCTCAACGGGCGATATCGGCACCCATGCCTATAATCTCGGCTGCTTCATTTCCGGTCTGGAAGCCGATGAGCTGGCGGCGGATGTGCACACTTTTGTCGAGGGCCGACGGCTGGATGACAATGCGCATGTGATGCTGCGCTTCAAACCCAATGGCGGCAAGCAGGCGGCCAAGGGTCTGCTCTGGTGCAGCCAGGTTGCGGTGGGTCACGAAAACGGGCTGAAAATCCGTGTTTACGGCGACAAGGCCGGTCTCGAGTGGACGCAGGCCGATCCGAACTATCTGTGGTTTACGAAGCTCGGTGAGCCGAAACAGCTCATCACCCGCGGTGGTGCCGGTGCAGGGGCCGCGGCCGCACGCGTCACCCGCATTCCTTCCGGCCATCCGGAAGGTTACCTTGAAGCTTTCGCGACCATCTATACCGAGGCCGCGCATGCCATCGAGGCTCGCCGCACCGGCTCGGCGTTGGACAAGGCGGTGATTTATCCGACAGTCGATGACGGAGTGAAAGGTGTCGCCTTCGTCACGGCGTGCGTTGAATCCGGCAGGAAGAATGGTGGTTGGGTGAAGCTGTAACAGAGCAGGGGGCGTCAACTGTCCCAAGCTGCTGACAACCCATCCTCGCATTCCACGTCATCCTCGGGCTTGACCCGAGGATCCATTACCCGGTGCGACCATGGATCCTCGGGTCAAGCCCGAGGATGACGGAGGAGGGGTCGTCTTACCATCGATGGGAAAACATAAATGCTGAGCGCATGCGGCTCGTCGCCTTCGTCATCGCTCGGCCAAAGCTTGGACTCCTTGATTAGAGGTTTGGTCTCACCCCATCTGACGACGTTATCAATTAACGCGTGTCGTCTGCTGCTGCGCCCGTTCCGTCACGGGGCAACCGTCCTGAACCTTGGTCCAGGACGAGACGTTGAGTTTCATCTCGCAGCGCGCGAGATAAGAGCCGCCATCGACCTTTAGACAGGATGTTTGGCCGAGTTCGAACATGACGCCGCGATTTCGGCATTTGCAATTGTGGGCATCCGCCAAGGTAGGAATAAGGGCCATGATGAGGCCAAGTATGAGCACTCCAGGACGCATGGCTGAGGCTCCAAGTGACACGCCTCCAGATTATACCTGTCAGAAGGCATAGTCAAAAATGGGCTCTGCCTGCTGATGCACGTGCCCGGGCGGGGATAGCCGCCTCGAATTCTCCCGCGTTCACCCGATCAAAATCGCCCTGATATCATTCACATTCGTCAGCGTCGGACCCGTCACCACAAGATCGCCGGCTGCCTTGAACGCGGTATAGCTATCGTGGGTCACGAGCGACTGACGCGGATCGATACCGGTATTGCGCATGCGCACCAGCGTATCCGGCGTCACCAGCGCGCCGGCTGCATCTTCGACGCCGTCAATGCCGTCGCTGTCGCCGGCAATGGCCCATATGCCCTCTGCGCCCTTCAGTGTCAGCGCAAGGCTCAGCAGGAATTCCGTGTTGCGGCCCCCCTTGCCAGCCGGCCCCCTGCCGATTGTTACCGTGGTTTCACCGCCGGAAAGCAGCACGGCCGGGCCTTTGAGCGGCAGACCCTTGCGGCTGGCGGACAGTGCGATACCGGCCATGACGGCGCCGACATCCTTGGATTCGCCTTCAAGGGAATCGCCGAGGATGAGTGGTGTAAGGCCGAGCCTGACGGCCTCATCAGCCGCCGCCTGCAGGGCGAGCGAGGGTGCCGCGATCATCCTGACATCCTCGTCGATATCGCCGGCCTTCGGTGTTTCCTCACCTTTTTCCAGTACTTTGCGCACCGTTTCGGGAAGGTCGAGTTCATAGCGCGAGACGATTTCCCGCACGGTTTTAATGTCGCTCTGATCGGCAACCGTTGGGCCGGAGGCAATTTCGGAGGGGTCGTCGCCCGGCACATCGGAAATCAGCAGCGACACCACCTTGGCCGGCTTGGCTGCCAGCGCCAGCCGTCCACCCTTGATGCGGGAGAGGTGCTTGCGCACGGCGTTCATTTCGGAAATCGTCGCGCCGCTGGCAAGCAGGGCACGATTGACGGCCATCTTGTCCGCAAGCGTCATGCCTTCGGCGGGGGCGACCATCAGCGCCGAACCGCCGCCGGAAATCAGCGCGATCACCATGTCGTCTGCCGTCAGCCCCTCAACGGCGGCGAGAATGCGTTTTGCCGCTTCCGCGCTCATATCGTCAGGCACCGGATGCGATGCTTCGATGATCTCGATGCGTGTGGTCGGGACAGCATGGCCGTAACGCGTCACCACCACACCGGAAAGATCGACATGCGGCCATGCCGCTTCCAGCGCTGCGGCCATGGCGGCCGAGGCCTTGCCCGCGCCCACCACCACGCATCGGCCTTTGGGCGGGGAGGGAAGGTGGTGGTGCAGCACCTTTGCAGGATCGGCGCTCGCGACTGCCGCCATGAATATCCGGTTGAGGGCGTCTCTTGCGGACGCGTCGTTCCATGTGCTCATCGGTTCATACTCCGATCCAGAGGAAGCCGAGCGCGAACACGGCCGGCAAAGCCTGAATGAATAGGATTTTCATATTGGCGGTGATGGCGCCAAAAATTCCGGCCACCAGAACGCAGGCAAGAAAGAAGACCTTGAAGCTCAGCCCTTCATCACCCTGGATCAGCCCATAGACCAGCCCGGCGGCCAGAAACCCGTTATAAAGCCCCTGATTGGCGGCCAGCACTTTCGTCTGCCGGGCGAAATCCGCAGAAAGACCGAAGGCCCTGCGGCCGGCGGGCTTTTCCCACAGCAGCATTTCCAGAATGACGATGTAAAGATGGATGGCCGCAACCACGGCAATCAGAATGCTGGCGATCATCGGCGGTTTCCTCCAAAACCCTGATGTCCGTGGCACATCGGTTCCCGTGAGAAGAACGGCAGCGAGCGGACAATTCCGTTTTAACGGCGGGACGAGGCGCTGCAAGGCCAGAATCTTCTCTTCCCGTGCAAACTGTTGATGAGTGGCAGTCTGTTGCTTGACTCTTTGCTGAAATAGGAACAAAACAAGAACAGTAGTGATGAATAACCGGAATTGAAACCCGTCATGCCATGCAAAAGCGCGCGGACCAGTTGCTCGTTGTCGAAGAGCTGCGTGAAAGGCTGGAAAGGATCGGTAACGGCCCTCAGCGCCTGCACGAGACCTTGCCTTTCGGCGTGGATGCCATCGACCATCACCTGCCGGGAGGCGGGCTGAAACTCGGTTGCCTGCATGAGGTGAGCGGCGGCGGCAATGGCGCTGCCGATGGTGCGGCGGCGGCCCTTTTTGCTGCCGGTGTGGCAGCAAGGCTGTCCGGCAAGGTTTTATGGTGCGTGACCCGGCGAGATCTGTTCATGCCGGGATTGACGCAGGCCGGGCTGTCGCAGAACCGGGTCATCATCGTTGAATGCCGCGATGAAAAAGGCGTGCTCGACTGTTTCGAGGAGGGCTTGCGCTGCAATGGTTTCGGCGCGGTGATGGGTGAATTGGCGAAGTTGCCGATGAATGCCTCGCGGCGGCTGCAACTGGCGGCGGAAACCTCTGGTGTTACCGGCATCGCCATCCGCCGTTTCCGGCGCGCGGCCGATGCGGCGCTGTTCGGCGAGCCGACGGCGGCGGTGACCCGCTGGCGTGTCTCGGTCCGGCCCTCTTCGCCCTTGCCGGTGCCGGGTGTGGGCAGGCCGCGCTGGTTTCTGGAACTTTTGCGATGTCGCGGCGGCGAAAGTGCTGAATTTGAAGTGGAAGCCTGTGATGCAAAGGGTCGTCTCGCTCTACCTGCCGACATGGCCGACGGATCGCTACCGGCGTCTTTCGGGCAAGGACGCGCCGCCGGTTGAAAAGCCGCTGGTCATGATCGGCCGTCAGGGCAGCCGCCGGCTGGTGCTGGCGCTCGACAGGGCAGCGAAGGCGGCGGGCATCCGGCCCGGCACGCCGGTCAGCAAGGCGCAGGCGCTGGTGCCCGGCCTTCTCGTCGAAAATCTGGATGCGGGCGCCGATGCCCGCGCCCTGCAGCAGCTCGCATTTCACTTCCTGCGCATCTACGCCCCCATCGTCGCCGCCGATCCACCGGACGGGCTGGTGCTTGATACGGCGGGGGCAGACCATCTGCACGGCAATGAGGGGCTGATGCTGAGCGGCATGGTCAACCGCCTGCATGCCGCTGGTTTTGCAGCCCGCGCCGCCATTGCCGATAGCTGGGGAGCGGCCCATGCGCTTGCCCGTTTCGGCCGTGAGGAAATCAGCATCGTGCCGCCGGGTGCCCAGCGGACGGTGATCAGTGGATTGCCGCTTTCCGCGCTCCGGCTGGAGGAGCGTATCGTGTCAGGCTTGAAGGTGCTCGGCTTCCGTACCATTGGCGAACTTGCCGAGGCTCCGCGTGCGCCGCTTACCCTGCGTTTCGGCCCGGAACTCGTTCGCCGCCTTTCCCAGGCTTTCGGGGAGATCGGCGAACCCATAGAACCGGTGCGCGTGGCCGAGCTGGTGGAGGTGCGGCGCGCCTTTCCCGAGCCGATTGCGGCGGCGGAGACGATTGCCCGTTATACACAGAAGCTTGTTACAGGCCTTTGCACAGCGCTTGAAAAACGCGGCCTCGGCGCACGTCGTGTCGATCTGGTGCTGCACCGGGTGGATAGCGGCCTGCAGGCGGTGCGGGCAGGCACCTCCAGACCGGTGCGTGATGTCAAACAGCTGGTTCGGCTCCTGACCGACCGGATCGACACCATCGATCCCGGCTTCGGCATCGAGATGATGGTGCTGACCGCCACCCATGCCGAGCCGCTTGTGGCTGTACAGGCCCGTTCCTCGCTTCTGGAGGAAGGCCGTGCGGACATCGCCGATACGGTGGATGTCATCCTCAATCGCGGCCACAGGGTTTATCGTTATGCAGCGGTGGCAAGCGACGTGCCGGAACGTTCCGTTGCCCCCGTGGCGGCGCTTGCGCCTGAAGATACGCTCGGCTGGCCTGGCCACTGGCCCCGCCCTGTCAGGCTTTTTGCAAGGCCGGAACCCATCGAGACGCTGGCGCTGCTGCCCGACCACCCGCCGCGTTATTTCCTCTGGAAGGGCGTGCGCCACAATGTGCGGCGCGCCGACGGGCCGGAACGGGTGTTCGGCGAATGGTGGAAACGCGACCGGGAAAAGGCGGCCGTGCGCGATTATTTCACGGTGGAAAACGAAAGCGGAGAGCGTTTCTGGATTTTCCGCTCCGGTGATGGCGAACATGCCGAGACGGGTTCGCAGGGCTGGTTTATCCATGGGGTCTTCGCATGAGCACGCCGCGTTATGCCGAGCTGCAGGTGACCACGCATTTTTCCTTCCTGCGCGGCGCAAGCTCCTGCGAGGAGCTTTTCGAACAGGCCAAACGCCTTGGCATCGAGGCTTTGGGTATTGTCGACAGAAACAGCCTTGCAGGCATTCCCCGTGCTTATGAGGCGGCAAGCAACCACGGCATCCGGCTCATCATCGGCTGCCGCCTCGATCTGGATGACGATCTTTCCGTGCTTGTCTATCCCATGGATCGCCCGGCTTACGGGCGGCTTTGCCGGCTGCTTTCCGTCGGCAAGAAAAGGGGAGGCAAAGGCAAATGCCGGCTGACATGGGATGATCTCGTGACCTATGGTGAAGGCCTGATCGTAGTGCTGCTCGCCGATCTCGCCGATGATCTCTGCGCGCTTCGCCTGCGGCGACTGAAAGCCGCTTTTGCGGACCGGGCCTATATGGCGCTAAGCCTCAGAAGACGGCCCAACGACCAGATGCGGCTTTTCGAACTGTCTGGGATGGCCGAAGCCGCTGGTGTGCCGACAGTGGTGACCAATGACGTACTGTTTCATGTGCCCGAGCGGCGCATGCTGCAGGATGTCGTTACCTGCATCCGGCATAATTGCACCATCGACGAGGCGGGTTTCCGGCGCGAACGCCATGCCGACCGCTATATGAAACCACCGGAAGAGATGCACCGGCTGTTTGCCCGTTATCCTGAAGCGCTCTGCCGCAGTCTCGAAATCGCGAAACGCTGCAAATTTTCGCTGAAGGAACTGGTCTATCAATACCCTGAAGAGCGCAGCCTGCCGGGGCTGACGGCGCAGCAGGCGCTGGAGAAGCTCGTCTGGGAGGCGGTGCCAGGGCGTTATCCGGATGGTCTGCCGGAGAAGGTGAAAAGGGCGTTGCATCATGAGCTTGGCCTCATCGGAAGGCTGGAATATGCGCCCTATTTCCTGACGGTGAATGCCATCGTCCGCCATGCGCGCTCGCTTGATATTCTCTGCCAGGGGCGTGGCTCGGCCGCCAATTCGGTGGTCTGTTACGTGCTCGGCATCACTGCCATCGATCCCGTCAAGGTCGATCTCCTGTTCGAACGTTTTGTTTCGGAAGAACGGCGCGAACCGCCGGACATCGACGTGGATTTCGAGCATCAGCGGCGCGAAGAGGTCATCCAGTGGGTTTATGACACCTATGGTCGCGACAAGGCCGCGCTCTGTTCGGTCGTCACCCGTTATCGCGGGCGCGGGGCGCTTCGCGATGTCGGCAAGGTTTTGGGCCTGCCGGAAGATTTGACGAAACTTCTGTCCTCGCAGGTCTGGCGCTGGAGCGAAGGAGTGGGTGAAAAACAGGTGCAGGAGCTGAACCTCAATATGGAGGATAGACGCCTGAAACTCGCCTTCGAGCTGGCCAACCAGCTTGTCGGCACGCCGCGCCATCACAGCCAGCATCCGGGCGGCTTCGTTCTGACCCATGACCGGCTGGACGAGCTGGTGCCGATCGAACCCGCCGCCATGGACGACCGGCAGATCATCGAATGGGACAAGGACGATATCGATGTCGTCAAGTTCATGAAGATGGATTGCCTGGCGCTCGGCATGCTCTCCTGCATGAAGCGCGGTTTCAACATGCTGGAAGAGCGCACGGGCGTTAAATACGATCTCGCCACTGTCCCGCAGGATGATGACCCCACCTATGCCATGATCCAGAAAGCCGATACGCTCGGCACCTTCCAGATTGAAAGCCGGGCGCAGATGTCCATGCTGCCGCGGTTGAAGCCAAAGATATTTTACGATCTCGTCATTCAGGTCGCCATCGTTCGTCCCGGTCCCATTCAGGGCGATATGGTGCACCCCTATCTTCGTCGCCGTGACAAAAAAGAAGAGGAACATTATCCGAAAGAGGAATTGAGAGGCGTGCTGGGCAAAACGCTGGGCGTGCCGCTGTTTCAGGAGCAGGCGATGCGCGTCGCCATCGAATGCGCCGGTTTTTCACCCGGCAAGGCGGATCAGTTGCGTCGCGCCATGGCAACCTTCAAGAATGTCGGCACCATCTCCAAATTCCGGCAGGATATGATCGATGGCATGGTGGAACGCGGTTATGAGCAAGAATTCGCCGAACGCATCTTCAAGCAGCTGGAAGGGTTCGGCAGCTATGGTTTTCCTGAAAGCCATGCGGCCTCCTTCGCGCTGATCGCCTATGCCTCCTCATGGCTGAAATGCCATCATCCCGATATTTTCTGTACGGCGCTTCTCAATTCACAACCCATGGGGTTTTACGCCCCGGCGCAGATCGTGCGTGATGCGCGCGATCATGGCGTGGAGGTGCGCCCGGTCTGCGTCAATAACAGCCGTTTTGATTGTACGCTGGAGCCTACGGGCAAGAAGAATGGCAAGGGTGAGGAGCGGTTTGCCGTGCGGCTTGGCCTGCGCATGGTGAAGGGGCTTTCCAACAAACATGCTGCCGATATCGTCACCGGTCGGCAGGATCGGCCTTTCGCCTCCGTCGACGATCTGTGGCGAAGGGCGGGTGTTCCCGCCGCTGCCCTAGTCTGTCTCGCCGAAGCCGATGCCTTTCTGCCGTCGCTTTCGCTTGCCAGACGCGAGGCGCTCTGGGCCATCAAGGCCTTGCGGGATGAGCCGCTGCCGCTTTTCGCCGCTGCCGCCAGCCGGGAAAACACCGTGGTGGACGAGCTTCAGGAGCCATCCGTCACGCTCAGGCCCATGACGGATGGCGGCGAGGTGGTGCAGGATTACGGCCATGTGGGGCTGACGCTGCGCGAACATCCCATGACCTTCCTGCGGCATGATCTTTCCCGCCGCCGCATCGTCACCTGTGCGGAGGCGGTGCGCGTTCGGGATGGCACATGGCTGGAAACGGCCGGTCTGGTGCTGGTGCGCCAGCGCCCCGGTTCGGCAAAGGGCGTGATCTTCATGACGCTGGAGGACGAGACGGGCATTGCCAATGCGGTGCTGTGGGTCAAAACCTTCGAAAAATACCGCCGTGTGGTGTTGTCAGCCGGCATGGTCGGCATTTACGGCAAGATCCAGCGGGAGGGCGAGGTGGTCCATCTGGTCGCCCACCGGTTGACCGACCTGTCGGAGGCGCTGGCAAGCGTGGGTGAGCGCAACCACGCCTTCCCCCTGCCGCACGGGCGTGGCGATGAGTTTCACCATGGTATTCCGCCGGAAGATCACCGTGCAAACAGGAAACATCCGCCGCCTGCCGCCGATGATGAAGATGAGGTGGAGCGGATAAAGGTCATCTCCCGCAACTTCCACTGAGATGAAGGCTTAGCTCACCTTTTGCGCGCCACGATGTAGGGGCGCCTGTCTTTGCCCCTCGTGGCATGGATTTCCGTGGCCAGAATGTCGAAGCCGCCCGCCATTATATGCCGGCTCAGTTCGGTCGCATTGAACACGCCGGCATAGGGTGCCTTGCCGATTGCCCGCATCACCGGCAGCACAAGGCGGATAAGCGGGTTCATATCGCCGACGCAGGGTGTCTTGGTGATCAACAGTCCCTGCGCGCCAAGCAGGGAATGGATATGCTGCAATGTGCCGGGCAGGTCGCGGACCAGATGAAGATAATTGAAACCCAGCACCGCATTAAACGGCACGTCGCCAGGCAGGATTGCTTCCGCAGTCGTTACGCGGAAGGCAAGGTTCGAAAGAGCGCCGGCGGCGGATTTTCGCTCCTCGGCAATCGCGATCATGTCAGCGGAAATATCCGTCGCAAGGTAGTCTTTGACACCGCCCGCCAGCCGGATTGCCGTTGTCCCGGTGCCGCAGCCCAGTTCCAGCACCCTGTCATCCGGTTTCAGCAGGGCGCGGGTTCGCTCCAGCGTTCGCTCATATCCCGCTTCATCCGAAACTCTGCCCTTTGCATATTTCCGCGCGCTCCGGTTCCAGAAACGGGCGTCGTCGGCAATGCTCATGATGGATGCTCCCCGGACGGCGCTCTTCCGCTTCAGGCGTATCTGCTCTCACGCAATATCCTATCCGGTTTGTTTGACGCTTTTAAGCTGCATCCTCCAGCCCGGCCGTGTCCTTCCTGCGGAACTGGCTGGGTGGCGCGCCGATCACCCGTTTGAAGGCGCGACTGAAGGAGGCTTCGGAATCGTAGCCGAGTTTTTCCGCCGCCAGCGTCACGCGCATGCCCTCACGCAGCCACAACCGCGCCTGATGCATGCGAATGCGCACCACATAACGCGCCGGGCTTTCACCGACCACACGGGTGAAGCGTTCCGCGAAGCTGGAGCGGGACGCGCCCATCAGGGAGGCAAGCTCTTCCACGCTCCAGTCCTTTTCGGGGGTGAGGTGGATGGCGGCCAGCACCCGCCCAAGTTCGGGATTGCGCACGGCGGCAAGCCAGCCGCTGGAATCGCCGCAGCCATATTCCACCCATGTGCGGATCAAGGTCGCCGTCAGGACATCGGCAAGCCGCGCCAGAATGCCGCCGGCACCGACGCGGTTCAGTTCCACCTCGCGCGCCATGGCTTCCAGGAGATGCGGAATGGCCGGGTCGCTTTTGGCCAGATCACTGGTCAGCATCACATCCGGCATAAGCTGCAACAGCGGGTGCAGATTATCCATGTTGAAACGCATGGAGGCGGTAAACGCCACCGTGTCGCCACCGGCGCTGGCGCATTGCATGTCAAAAATGCCCTGGCACACTTCCTTCTTGCCGAACCGGTCGAAGGGGGCGGGCCTCACATCCTCGCCGCTGCCCAGTATATGCGCATGGCCACGGGGCAGAAGCACCGCATCGCCGCATTTCAGCGTCAGCCATTCCCCGGAAGGTTTCCGCAATTTGGCCTGTCCAACACCGATGAAATGAAACCGCGCCGCCTCCTGTTCGGGAAAGGCTGTCGCCCAGGGCGTCGCCATGCGGCAGCGACCGTATTCAACACCGTCAAGCCGCAGGCCACGCAACATTTCCGTCAGTGCATCATTCATGGCAACTCACAAATTCGGACGTTTGGTTAAGGAATGCGGATTTTCTAGCATGGAAACGCCGGGTTGTCACGCATAGGTTACGAGCATCGATTTGCGGGCGACGAGCCGGGCTCCCACCGGCTTCATCACTTTACCATTCTGTTTCAGGGCGCATTTCAGAATGCGCATCAGGAGATTTTCATGAACACCCGGACAATCAACGAACTTGAATATGTGCCGCGCAAAAAGGAGCCGGATGCGAAGTGGGCCGCCGTGGTTTCACTTTCGCTCGGCGTGTTCGGACTGGTGACGGCGGAATTTCTGCCGGTCAGCCTTCTGACACCACTGTCCACCGATCTTTCCATCAGTTCCGGCATTGCCGGCCAGTCCATCACCGTCACTGCGCTGGTTGCGGCGGTGGCTGGTCCCGGCGTCGTCATCGGCACACGCAGCATCGACCGCCGCTGGACCCTGCTCGGGCTTACCATGCTGTTGATCATCTCCAGCACGCTGGCTGCCTTTGCCAATGGTCTTTTCATGCTGTTTGCATCGCGCGTCCTGCTTGGCATCGGCCTTGGCGGCTTCTGGGCCATGTCGGCAGCGCTGGCGCTGAGGCTCGTGCCGCTCGATAAGATGCCGCGCGCCATGGCCATCATTCTGACGGGCGTTTCGGTCGCCACCGTCTGCGCTGCCCCGGTGGGTGCATGGATCGGCGCGACGCTCGGCTGGCGTGCGGCCTTCGTCGTCGCCGGCGTGCTCGGCGTCATTGCACTTCTCGTGCAATTGCTCACCGTTCCGTCCCTGCCGCCAGCCGGCGCGCCGGGTCTTTCCACGATGTTCCGCCTGTTGCAGCGCCCACAGGTCAGGATCGGCCTTCTGACGACGCTGTTCATTGTCGCAGGTCACTTTGCCGGCTTTACCTATGTGCGCCCGTTCCTCGAAGACGTGCCGCAGCTTGGCGTCGAGGCGATCTCGCTGGTTTTGCTGGCCTACGGTATCGGCGGCTTCTTCGGTAATCTCTTCGGCGGTTTCCTCGCCGAGAAAAACACGGCCTGGGCGGTGACGTTCGCCGCCACCCTCATCGCCGCGTCCGCCTCGGTGCTGGTGCTCGCCGGTGCATCGCCCATCGTCGCGGGCCTCGCCATCGCCTCCTGGGGCTTTGCTTTCGGCGCACTTCCGGTGAGCGTGCAGAGCTTCATCACGAGGGTCGCTTCCGATGAGGCCGAAAGCGCCGGCGCGCTTTTGCTCACCACCTTCCAGATCGCCATCTCCAGCGGTGCGGTTCTGGGCGGTCTGCTGATCGACCTTCAGGGCGCAACCATGGTCTTCGTCTTCGTGTCGATCGCCGCACTCCTCGGCGCATCGCTGATGGCGTCGCGCCGGGGTGTGGTGCCGCAGGTCGAGGCGTCGCAGGGGTAAGAAAAACCCGCATTCTCTTGCGGGTCCGAAGATAAGCGAAAGCGTTGCCGCATGTTTCTTCTCCCCGACGGGGAGAAGAAACATGCGGCACCCGCTCGATCCATATTATTCCGTCTTCAAGGCGCCTTGATCGCCTTCTGCGTCCGGTCCTTACCAACCTCGATCACGTGGCGCATGGCCTTCACCGCGGCATCGGCATCCCGAGCCGCAATGGCGTGCACGATGCGCAGGTGATTGGAGGCAATTTCGGCAATGGTGCCGGGTGAGGCTGCCGGTGACGAAAGCTGGAAGGATATGGCGAGTGCCGCTTCGATGAGCCCGCTTGCCGAACGCATGAAGGGATTGCCGGACATATGCGCGACGGCAAGGTGGAATTCGAGATCGACCTTGGCGATGGTCTCCGGCGTATGTTTCGGATTGTCGAACTTGGCGGCGATCACGTAAAGGGAAACGATATCGTCATTCGAGGCCTGAAGGGCCGCAGCGGCAGCGGCGGCCGGTTCGAGCGCGAGGCGGATTTCCGCCAGATGCGTGACGAATTCCTCGTCTATGCCGGCTTCGCAGCGCCAGCCCAGCACATCCGGGTCGAAGAAGTTCCAGCTTGAACGGTCGAGAACGCGGGTGCCGACCTTGGCCTTGGGTTCCACCAGCCGCTTGGCCGCCAGCGTCTTCATTGTTTCACGCAGCACGGTGCGCGAAACCCCGAAACGCAAGGACAGTTCGGCATCATTGGGCAGGAGAGAACCTTCAGCTATTCTGCCCGAAACGATGGCGCTGCCGAGTTCGGAGACCACATGGGCGTGGCTGTTCCGGCGTTTTCGTCCGCTTATCGTCGTTTCGAGCAGCCCCAAGCAAGCCTCCGTTTGCAATTATGCCGGATGCGGTCCGGCCAGTCTCCTGTTTGAATACCAGATGATTGCGCGCTGCAACACGATGAAGACGAAAAGCAGCACGCCGATGACGATTTTCGTCCACCAGGAAGAAAGCGTTCCATCAAAGACGATGTAAGTCTGGATCAACCCCTGGATGAGAAGGCCGATAAAGGTTCCCGCCACCAGCCCCGTGCCGCCGGTCAGAAGCGTGCCGCCGATGACGACGGCAGCGATGGCGTCGAGTTCAACCCCCACCGTCGCCAGCGAATAGCCCGACGAGGTGTAGAGCGTGTAGACGATGCCGGCGAGACCGGAGAGAAAACCGGAAAGCGCATAGATGCCGATCGTCGTTGACCCGATCGGTACGCCCATCAGTTCGGCCGATTGCGGGTTGCCGCCCAGTGCATAGACATTGGCGCCGAAGCGGGTGCGGCTGGCGATCAGCATGCCGGCGGCAAAGACGAGAAGCATCACCATCGCAAGCGCCGTCAGTCTGCCACCGCCGGGAAAGCGGTAATAAAAGCCCTGTATCGCATCGATGAAGGGATGCGAGATCGGCACGGATTGCGTCGAAATGAGATAGGCGGCACCACGCGCCAGGAACATGCCCGCCAGCGTCACCACGAAAGGCGGGATGGCGAGGAAGCGGATCATCGCCCCATCAGGCAGCCGAACAGTGTCGAGACCACCAGCACGATGGCGAAGGCCAGCAGCGGGTGGATATTATAGGTGCCGACCATGACGGCGACGAAGACGCTGGTAAAGGCGATGACCGATCCGATGGACAGATCGATGCCGCCCGACAGGATGACGAAGGTCATGCCGACGGCGGCGATGCCAAGAAAGGCATTGTCGGTCAGAAGATTGCCGATCACCCGTGTCGACAGGATCGCCGGATATTGCAGCACGCAGAGAAGATAGGCGATGACGAAGATCGTCAGCGTGGTGAGGAAAGGAAGGTTGCGGCTGTGGATCATCGCGCGGTTCCTTCCTTGGTCATGCTGCTGGCGGCGGCCGGTTTCGGGTGCGGCTTCGGCGTTCTGACGAAGCCCAGAACCGTCATGATCGCCGGTGATTGCAGCGTCAGAACCACCATGATGATGCCTGCCTTGATGATGAGGTTGAATTCCGGCGGGAAACCGGAGACCAGAATACCGGTATTGATGGTCTGGATGATGAGTGCGCCGATGAGCGAGGCGGTGATGGAGAAGCGGCCGCCATTCAGCGAGGTACCGCCGATCACCACTGCCAATATGGCGTCCAGTTCCAGCCACAGCCCGGCATTGTTGGCATCCGCGCCACGAATATCTGCGGTTACGATCAAGCCGGCGATGGCCGCGCAAAGGCCGGAAACGGCATAGACGAAAAACAGCAGGAAGCGTGCTCGAACCCCGGCGAGCGCTGCCGCATGGCGATTGATGCCGGTCGCCTCGATCAGGAAACCGAGCGCGCTTTTGCGCACCAGAAGGCCGATCAGCAGTGCGGCCGCCACCCAGATGATGACAGGCAGCGGAATGCCAGCGAGTGAGCCGGAGCCGATGGCGGAGAAACCGTCATTATTGAAGGTGAGAATGACACCTTCCGTGATCAGTTGGGCGATGCCGCGCCCCGCCACCATCAGGATCAGGGTGGCGATGATCGGCTGTATGTCGAGCAGGGCGACCAGCACCCCGTTCCACAACCCGCAGGCAATGCCCACCGCCAGCGAGACGACGATGACAGAGGGGATGGAATGGCCATTGCTGATGAGCGTGGCGGCAACCGCTCCGCAAATGGCGATGACCGCGCCGATCGACAGATCGATGCCTTTGGTGGCGATGACGAGCGTCATGCCGATGGTCAGCAGCGCCACGGGGGCAGCACGCACGAGGATGTCCATCAGGCTGCCATAGAGCCTGCCGTTCTGGAACGAAACATGCAGGAAGCCCGGCGAAACGATTGTAATCGCTGCCAGAATGACGAAGAGGGCGATAAGCTGGGGAGCAAGCCTTTTCAGGCGTCGTGTCACAGCCACCATCATGCCGCCTCCGTTCTGGCCGCATCCGCGATGGCCCGCATGATGTTATCGGCCGTCACCTCGCCGCCCTTCAGTTCGCTGACATGCCGGCGGTCGGACAAGACGACGACCCGGTGGGCAACGGCTGTAAGTTCCTCCAGTTCGGATGAGATGACGATGAGCGACATGCCCTCGGTACAGAGTTTTTCGATCATCTTGAGGATTTCCGCATGTGCGCCGATATCGATGCCTCGGGTGGGCTCGTCGAGGATCAGAAGCCGGGGTTGGGTGGCGAGCCAGCGCGCCAGAATGGCCTTCTGCTGGTTGCCGCCGGACAGGAACTTTATCGGCCGGTCAGGATCGGCAGGTCGGATGTCGAGCGATTTGATGAAGCTTTCAGCCAGTTCAGCCTTCTGCCTTCGGGAAAGCGGACGCGCCCAGCCCTGACGCGCCTGAAGCGCCAGCGCAATATTGTCCGTCACCGAAAAATCGCCGATGATGCCGTCCGACTTGCGCTCTTCCGGGCAGAAACCGAACCCCGCCGAGATCGCGGCTTCGGGAGACGAAATCGCCGCCGCTTTTCCGTCGATCATCGCCATGCCGGTATCGGGTCGGTCGATGCCGAAGAGCAGGAAGGCGGTTTCCGTCCGTCCCGAGCCCAAAAGGCCGGCGACGCCGACGATCTCTCCCGGCCGGATGCCGAGATCGAAGGGGGCGATGCTGCCGCGTTTGCCGTAACCTTCGAAACGGATCGGCGGCTCGCCCTCGGCAACCGTATCGTCGGTCGCCTGGTGTTCGTGTGTGATGTGCTGAAGCTCGCGGCCCAGCATCATTGAAATCAGTTCGGACCTCGGCAGGCTGCCGATGTCGCGTGTGCCGACAAGGCGGCCGTTGCGCAGCACCGTCACCCGGTCGGCGATATCATAGACCTGATTGAGGAAGTGGGTGATGATGACGATGCCGATGCCGCGCGCGCGCAGGTTTTTCAAAACCCCGAACAGCATCTCGACCTCATGGGCATCAAGGCTGGCGGTGGGTTCGTCCAGCACCAGCACCTTGCCGGAAAGATCGACGGCTCGGGCAATGGCGATGATCTGCCGGATGGCGACGGAATAGCTGGAAAGCAGCGCGTTGACGTCAATGGAAAGCCCGTATTGGGCAAGCAGCGCCTGCGAATTCTTCTGCATCGTGCTGCGGTCGATAAGTCCGAAGCGGCGCGGCTGGCGGCCAAGAAACAGGTTTTCGGCCACCGTCAGGTTTTCGAGAAGGTTCACTTCCTGATAGACCGTGCCGATGCCGAGCGACTGCGCCTCGCCGACATTGGCGGGCGATATCTCGCCGCCCTCCAGAAAGATCGCGCCGCTGTCGCGGTGGTAGACGCCGGTCAATATCTTGATGAGGGTCGATTTGCCCGCGCCGTTTTCGCCGAGCAGCGCATGGATTTCCCCGCGCCTCAGCGAAAAATCAACGCCGTCCAGCGCCGTGATCCCGAGAAAGGATTTACCGATGGAGCGTGCTTCCAGAAGTGGTGCGGTTTCGGGCATGAGCAGGTTCCGTAAGAAATAAAACCATGACGGAGCGGCGCAGCTTATGTCTCGCTCCTGAAGTCGCTTGCAAGCCTTTCTCAAGGCACCACGTCATCCTCGGGCTTGACCCGAGGATCCACCTTTCACGGGTATGAATCCTCGCCTCAAGGGCGAGGATGACGTGGTAGGGCTTTGCGCCCTTTACAACATGCCAGAGACCGGCGCGAACGACGCGCCGTTCCTCCGAAGACATGGCTCAGTACCCCAGGCCCTTCTTCGCCTCGTAGACCTTCATCGGGTCGTCGGATGCCGTGTAGAGCTTGGATTCGGTCTGAATCCACTTCGCCGGCTCCTTTTTGTCTTTCAGGTAGGCTTCAAGCGCGTCGAAGGCGGGGCCGGCCATATCCGGCGTCAGTTCCACCGTCGCATTGGCCTCGCCATCCGCCATGGCCTTGAAAATGTCAGGCACCGCGTCGATGGAGACGATCTTGATGTCGGTTCCGGGCTTCAGGCCGGCTTCCTTTATCGCCTGGATGGCACCGACGGCCATGTCGTCATTATGGGCATAGACAGCACAGATATCCTTGCCGCCGCCTTCGGCCTTGATGAAGCTTTCCATCACTTCCTTGCCCTTGGTGCGGGTGAAGTCACCCGTCTGCGAGCGCACGATCTTGATGTTGGCATGGGATGCAATGGCATCCTCGAAGCCCTTCTTGCGGTTAATGGCGGGCGAAGAGCCTGTCGTGCCCTGCAATTCGACGACCTTGCAGTCCTTGGAGCCGACATCCTTGACCAGCCAGTCACCGGCAACCTTGCCTTCATGCACCTGATCGGAAGTGACGGCGGTCAGATAAAGATCGTCCGGCGCTTCGATCTGGCGATCGAGCAGGATGACGGGGATTTTTTCTTCCTTGGCTTCCTTCAAAACGGCGTCCCAGCCGGTTGCGACGACGGGCGCAATCAGGATCGCATCGACGCCCTGCGCGATGAAGCCGCGAACGGCCTTGATCTGGTTTTCCTGCTTTTGCTGGGCGTCGGCGAATTTCAGCGTGACACCGCGCTTTTCGGCCTGCTGTTTGGTGACGGTTGTCTCAGCCGCACGCCATCCGGATTCAGAGCCGATCTGCGAGAAGCCAACGGTGAGCGATTGCGCGGAAACACTGGATGCAAGGCATGCGGAGACGGCGACAGTGAATGCCGCAAGAGCTTTTCTCATCTTATCCTCCCAGAGATGATGTCAGCGTGACGCGGCAGTATGAGCATATAGTAATACTCTTGAAAAGGGGTTTTTTAGCAGTTTCGTAATTAGCGTCATGTCGGTTTTGTCGGTATTTTGTCATAAAATACGATGAATCAACGGGTTGTGAGTCTATTTTCTCACTGATTCATGCTCGAAAATGCGCCCCCGACGCACCGCGATCCAGCTTGACAGGTCACTGTGGCATCAAATAGTAATATAAATAGAAAGTCAGCTTGTGACGGAATGCTGGGCCATGGGTCGGCTGTAATCCGGTAAAGCAGGGAGGAAGAGGCCGTTGAGCAGCGCCGGCATGGTCGTAAACACCGAAAAATATTCGGCTATGGTTGAAGAACAGCCCAAATCCACTCGTCTGGACCTGCTCTGTCGGTTATGCGTGATCCCCAGAAGCTGATTCCATTTTCCTTGCGCACAACATAAGCTTGTCGCATTTCGTAATATTTTACCGTTGGCCACTTCCGGCTGGAGACCCGCATCATGACTAAATCCGACAATCTGCCCGCAACCCAAGGCACGGGAAGCAAGCTTCGTTCGCGCGCGTGGTTCGACAACCCCGCCAATGCGGACATGACCGCGCTTTATCTCGAGCGTTACATGAACTTCGGTCTCAGCCAGGCCGAGCTTCAGTCCGATCGCCCGATCATCGGCATTGCGCAGACCGGTTCGGACCTTTCGCCCTGCAACCGTCACCATCTGGAACTCGCCAACCGCCTGCGTGAAGGCATTCGCGAAGCCGGCGGCATCGCGATTGAATTTCCGGTGCATCCGATCCAGGAAACCGGCAAGCGCCCGACCGCCGGTCTCGACCGCAACCTCGCATATCTCGGCCTCGTGGAAGTGCTTTACGGCTATCCGCTCGATGGCGTCGTTCTGACCATCGGCTGTGACAAGACCACGCCTGCCTGTCTTATGGCGGCGGCCACCGTCAATATTCCGGCCATCGCCCTTTCCGTCGGCCCCATGCTGAACGGCTGGTTCCGTGGCGAACGCACCGGCTCCGGCACCATCGTCTGGAAGGCGCGCGAACTGCTGGCCAAGGGCGAGATCGATTATCAGGGCTTCGTCAAGCTCGTGGCTTCGTCGGCCCCCTCGACCGGCTATTGCAACACCATGGGCACGGCGACGACCATGAACTCGCTTGCCGAAGCGCTGGGCATGCAGCTTCCCGGCTCCGCCGCCATCCCGGCTCCTTACCGTGACCGTCAGGAAGTTTCCTACCTCACCGGCCTGCGCATCGTTGAAATGGTCAAGGAAGACCTGAAGCCTTCCGATATCATGACCAAGGACGCCTTCATCAACGCCATCCGCGTCAATTCGGCCATCGGCGGCTCCACCAATGCGCCGATCCACCTCAACGGCCTTGCCCGCCATGTCGGCGTCGAGCTGACGGTCGATGACTGGCAGACCTATGGTGAAGACGTGCCTTTGCTCGTCAACCTGCAGCCGGCCGGCGAATATCTCGGCGAAGACTATTACCACGCCGGCGGCGTTCCGGCTGTCGTCAACCAGCTGATGACCCAGGGGCTCATCATGGAAGACGCCATGACCGTGAACGGCAAGACCATCGGTGACAATTGCCGTGGCGCCATCATCGAGGATGAGAAGGTTATCCGTCCCTATGAGCAGCCGCTCAAGGAGCGCGCCGGTTTCCGCGTTCTGCGCGGCAACCTGTTCTCCTCCGCCATCATGAAGACGAGCGTGATCTCGGAAGAATTCCGCAACCGTTACCTCTCCAACCCGAATGATCCGGAAGCCTTCGAAGGCCGTGCCGTGGTGTTTGACGGTCCGGAGGATTACCACCACCGCATCGACGATCCGTCGCTGAAGATCGACGCCAACACCATCCTGTTCATGCGCGGTGCCGGTCCGATCGGTTATCCGGGTGCGGCGGAAGTGGTGAACATGCGTGCACCGGATTATCTCCTTAAGGAAGGTGTCAACTCGCTGCCCTGCATCGGCGATGGCCGTCAGTCCGGCACTTCGGGCAGCCCGTCCATCCTCAACGCTTCCCCGGAAGCGGCGGCAGGCGGCGGTCTCGCCATCCTGCAGACGGGCGACCACGTCCGCATCGACGTGGGTCGCGGCAAGGCCGATATTCTGATTTCCGGTGAGGAACTGGCAAAGCGTTACGAGGCGCTGTCGGCCGAGGGCGGTTACAAGTTCCCCGACCACCAGACGCCCTGGCAGGAAATCCAGCGCGGCATCGTCAGCCAGATGGAAACCGGCGCGGTTCTGGAACCGGCCGTCAAATATCAGCGCATCGCCCAGACCAAGGGCCTGCCGCGCGACAACCACTAACGGTAAGGTTGCTTTGGCCGACCTCTTTTTTACATCAGCCCCGGGTTTCATCCGGGGCTGACATTTTTTATCTTCGATTGAGCGCCCGGAATTCAGAACTACCGGAATCGAGGTACGATTAGTCCTTCGGTTGGCTCAGCTGATTTCCCAGATAGGGCTGGAAGAACATGTAAAGCCCGCTGAAGATGAGCAACGTCAGCGGAAGCAGCGGCGCATAAACGATCACCAGCGGCGTGGGACCGAATGCCATTGAGCCAAAATTCGCCAGAATGGTGACGGTCAGCAGAATCCCCAGCCAGCGATGGCCCTGTCGTATCCAGTGTTTCAAGATCAAACTCGCCTCCGCGAAAAATCATCCAGGATGGAATGTGGCACATGGGCGCGTCTCAACGCGCCTGAACCAGCTTCCAGCCATTGCCGGAAGGATCGCGGAAGCTCGCATCCACCGAGCCGTAGCGGGCGATCGGTTCCTGGGTGAATTCAACGCCGCGTTTGTTCATGGCGTCAAAGGCTGTCTGACAATCCTCGACCACCAGAACCAGCGGTGGCATCGCACCTTTGGCCACGGCTTCGTTCAGATTTTGCGCCGTCGCCTCGTCAACGGTCGGCGTCTGCGGCTGAAACAGGCCCAGTTGAAAATCCGGCTGGTCCGGGTGCTGCACGGTCAGCCAACGATAATCGCCGTTGCGTGCGTCCGTGTGCACCCGAAATCCGATTTTCTCGACATAAAATTGCAGCGCTTCGTCCTGATTATGAACGTAAAGCCCGACGACTTGAACACCATTTTTCATGAGCTATCTCCCTTTGGCCCGTCGTACCTACCGCTTTCCGTCTGTCGGCGCTTCTCCGAAACTGCGATTGTGAGGTGGGGGCGATGTGCGGCGCTGACGAAACAATGCGGAACCTGCTCAAGATCTGCCGGCAAAGCCCGCATCCTCCGCCGCAATTCACTGGGATTTTCCCCGGTCACGTCACGGAAAACGCGGCCGAACGTACCGATGCTGTTCCAGCCGGTCTGCAAGGCGATTTCGATGATCGGAAGGTCCGTGTCGCGCAACAGCGCAACGGCACGCTCTACCCGGCGGGTCAAAAGATAGCGGTGAGGGGGTATGCCGAAAGCATCGCGAAACGATCTTGCGAAATGAGCCTGCGAGGCGCCACTGACGCGCGCAAGACGTGAAACAGGCCAAGCCTCATGGGGTGCGGCGTCCATGTGATCTCGTGCGCGCAGAAGGCGGCGCAGCAGTTTCAGGTCTCTGTTTGCAGAGTTTTTGTCATTTTCGGACCGGCGCATCCGCCAATCATTGAATGAACCGGCGGCCCTTGACAAGGTTGATGCCCTGTCGGCCGCCGTTCGACGCTCAAATCACCGGATAAAGCGACCAGAAGAACAGTTCATATTCCTGGTCGCGGTCGTCATTGTGCTGTTCGTCATCCGGTCTGCGCGGAGTCTTGTCCTGAAAATCGGTCTCCACCCGCTCATTAACGACGGGCATCCTTCGGCCGATGCCAAAGAGGTCAAAGGAGAGCATGTTGAACCCTGCTACCATGGCCGTTTCCCTTCTTCACGCGAGTTAACGTAGCGTTAAGTTTCGCGCGTTGCCACGATTTCGTCAAGATTGGCCGGGGAATTTGTCTACCATTTTTAACAACAATGACGTGATCGGCGTTCCGCCGGTGCCGGATTTAGCGCAATGATCGTTTATCTGTGCGATTACAGACCGTCCCCGAAGGCTGCAAAATAGCTTTTTTCCGCCGCTTCCAGCGCGGAATCAGTGTCCGCTCTATGGCCGAGGCTTCTCAGGGCGCTTGAAACGGCAGCGATATTGGCTTTCACCGCCTCCGGATTTGCGCGCCGGCCGGTGTGATTAAGCCTTATCAGTCGTTCCGCGCCTGGGCCCACACCGCCGGAAATATCGGCGCCCTGTTCCGTGGAGACGGCTGAGAGAAATGCCCCGGCTTCGATGGCGTCTGGCAATATTGCCGTGGAAACCAAAGCGGAAGCGTGTGTCTCCTCAACCCATGTCGGTATGCCGAGTGCATTGATGCCGGCGCGCGCGGCGGCCGCGGCCCGTTTGTGGCGTTCGTTGGCGGAGGCAAGACCTTCCGCCTCGATCCGGTCGAGTGCCGCCTCAAGGGCGAAAAATTCCAGTGGGGCCGGCGTTCCGGGAAGCGCGCCGCGGCCGGTATCAAGCCAGAGTTTTTTCTGGTCGAGAAGCGAGAGCATGGAGTTTTCCGGCGCTGCGCCATGGGACAGAAGCTCCCACGCCTTTGGGCTGACCGAGATGGCCGACACCCCGGCTGGACCCGCCAGCGCCTTTTGCGGACCGATGACTGCAATATCAATGTCCAGCCGGTCCGCCTCGAAGGCATGGCCGCCGATGGAAGCGACGGCATCGACCACGGTGACGATGCCCCTGTCTTTGGCGAGTGCTGCAATGGCGGGCAGGGGATTGAGAATGCCGCTCGCCGATTCCGCATGGACGATGGCGAGAAGATTAAAGCCGGTTCCATCGTCCAGCGCCCGCTCGACCTCCTGAAGAGAGATCGGTTTGGCGGGGCTGGCGGTGAGGTTGCGGACCGTCGCTCCGCCTCGTTCCAGCCAGCCGCCGAACCACGCGCCATAGGGGCTGGTGACGATATTGAGCGCCCTCAGACCCGGCCGCGCGAGGCTGGCGGCGGTGGCCTCGAGTGCCAACACCGCTTCCGCCTGTATCAGAAGCACATCGTTCCTTGTGCCCATCAGGGCTGCCAGCCGGTCGGCAAGGACGGCGTAACGGTCTGCGGGAAAGGCGGGAGGGTCGAGAAGCAATGCATAATCCGGGGCGGGCATATCGTCTTATCCTTGGGTGGTGATGGTGAGCCGCGGCGCAGCCTCGATCAGGGTTCGGGCAGTCGAGGATTGCGGTGCGGAAACGATGTTTGCGGTCCTGCCTATCTCAACGATCCGTCCTGCCTCCATGATGGCGACGCGATGGCAGACGGCGCGGATGACAGAAAGATCGTGGGAAACGAAGATGCAGGCAACGGCCGTCTCGCGCTGTATTTCGACCAGCAGCTCAAGAATTTGCCGGCGGACGGAGACATCCAGTGCCGAAACCGCTTCGTCCAGAATGAGAAGCGATGGCTTGAGCGCAATCGCCCGTGCAATTGCCACGCGCTGCCTCTGGCCGCCGGAAAGCTCGAAAACGGAGCGGCCGGCATGGCTGGCGGGTAGGCCGACACGGTCAAGAAGGCGGCGGATTTCCGCCGGTCGCTCCCGTCTGCCGACGATGCGGTGGATACGCAGCGGCTCGCCTATGGCGTCCTCGACGCTGGCGCGCGGATTGAACGCGCCATGCGTATCCTGAAACACCATCTGCATCTGTCGCCGGGCGGCGCGCAATTTGCTGCCATCGAGCGTCAGCCAGTCACGGTTTTCAAAATTGACGGTGCCTTCGTCGGCGGGGATCAACCGCATCAGGATGCGCGCCAGCGTCGATTTCCCGCAGCCGGAGGGGCCGGCAAGCCCCAGCGTCTCGCCGGGCTGAAGTGAAAAGGAGATATCGGAAAGCGCTTCCACCGTGCGTCCGCCGGTCCGGTAGGTTTTCGAGAGGTCTTCGACGCTGAGGAGAACCTCATTCATGGCAGTGCCTCATTGATAAGAGGCGGTGTGGAGAGGTCGAGATAGTCGGAGAGCAGCGCGCGCGTATAGTCATGCGCAGGCGCGGATAACACCCGCCGGGTCGTGCCGTGTTCCACCAGACGACCTGCGCGCAGAACCGCGATCTCGTCGGCAAGGCTGGAGGCAAGGCCGATATCATGGGTGATGAAAACCAGCGTTCTTTCTTCTTCACGCACAAGCGTATCCAGCAGCGCGGCGATGGCGGCCTGGCTTACCGTGTCGAGCGCGCTCGTCGCCTCGTCGGCGATCAGGATTGCGGGATGCGCGGCAATGGCGGCGGCAATTGCCACGCGCTGTCTCTGCCCGCCGGAAAGCTGATGCGGATAGGCGGTCAGAAGATGGGAGGGATGCGGCAACCGCACACGCTCCAGAAGGTCGCGGGCAAGATCCCGTGCCTGGCGCCATGAAAGGCAGAGGTGCCGCACCGCCCCTTCGGCCACCTGTTCGCCGATGGTGAGAACCGGGTTCAGCGTTGCGCCGGTATCCTGAAAAATGGTGCCGATATCACGCCCCGGCATGGGCCTGTCGGTGAAAATACCGCTGTCGCGGCTCCAGGAAATATCGCCGGAAACCCTAGCGTTCACGGGCAGAAGCCCGGCAATGGCCCTGGCGAGCGTCGATTTGCCCGAGCCGCTTTCGCCGATGATCGCCAGCCTCTGTCCCTGCCGGATCGTCAGCGAAACATCTTGCAGTGCCGGTGCATCGCCCGCCGCATAGCGGACGCTGAGATCGTCGATCCGGCAGAGTGCATTGCCGCTCATGGCGCGTCCTTCCGTGTCGCCATCGCTTTGTTGATGCCTTCCGCCAGAAGATAGACGCCGATGACGGTCACCAGAAGGCCGATGCCGGGGATGACGGAGAGAAACGCCGCCGAGCGCAGGACGTTGCGTCCTTCGGCGATCATCGAGCCCCAGGTGACGATATTCGGATCGCCGAGACCGAGGAAGGACAGCGCCGCTTCGGTGAGAATGGCGGCGGCGACGATGATGGCGGCAAGCGCCAGAACCGGCGGCAGGGCATTGGGCAGGATCTGCCGAAAGGCAATCTCCAGCGGATGCATGCCGATGGCGCGGGCGGACTGCACATAATCCCGCTCGCGGATGCTTAAAACCTGCGCGCGCATCAGCCGTGCCGGATCCGCCCAGGCGCCAAGCGCAATCGCAAGGATGACGATGGGCATGGAGGGGCCGATGGTGCTGACGAAAGCGAGCGCCAGAAGGAAATTCGGCACGATCTGGAAGGCATCGGTAACGCGCATCAGGGCTTCATCGATAAGCCCACCCGCAAACCCCGCAATGGTGCCGATGACGGTGCCGATCATGAGGGCGGCCGCGGCAGCGCCGATGCCGACGAGCAGGGATGCCTGTGCTCCGTGGGCAAGTTCAGCCAGCACATCCCGGCCCAGCCGGTCGGTGCCGAGGGGGGAGGCGGCGTCTGTGAAGGGCGCTATGAGCGGCTCGCCGATGATCGAGAGCGGATCGCCGGGAAACAGGAGGGGCGCGGCAATCGCCGTCACGGCAAGCAGCGTCAGGAGAATGACGCCCGTTACGCCCTCGAAACTGTGCAGGAGCCGGGAAGCGAAACTCATGCCTGTTGCTCCCCGCTGCCGATGCGCGGATCGAGAACGGAATAGAGAATATCGACGGCAAGATTGACGAGGATGACGAAGACGGCGCTCGTCAGGATGATGCCCATCAACAGCGGCGTGTCGCGGCCGCTGACGGCTTCCTGCGCCAGCCGGCCAAAGCCGGGAATGGCGAAGACGCTTTCGATCACGACGCTGCCGCCCAGCATGGTGGCTGCTTGCAGGCCAAGCACGGTGACAAGCGGCAGGGCGGCGTTGCGGGCGACATGGCGCAGGACGATGCGGCGTCTCGAAAGCCCCTTGGCCTTGGCGAACAACACGAAATCCAGTGGCCAGACCGCCGCCATGGCCGTGCGCATGACGCGCAGGAAAAGCGCCAGATAGATCAGCCCGAGACTGGCGACCGGCAGGACGAGATGGCGCGCAATGTCGAGCGCCCTTGCCAGGCCCTGTTTTCCAGAGGCGATGGTTTCGATGCCTGACGTCGGCAGCCACCTCAGTTGCACGGCAAAGACGATGGCGAGCACGAGGCCGAGCCAGAAGCCGGGTGTGGCGTAAAGCGCCAGTGACAGGGCCGACAGCACACGGTCCGTCAAACCGCCCGGACGCGCGCCCGCTACGATGCCGAGCGCTGTGCCGGTGATGAAAGCAAGCGCGGTGGCGCTGCCCATCAGCAGCAGCGTGTTCGGCAGACGCTCGAGGATCAGCCCCAGCACCGGCCGGTCGAAGGCAAGCGACCAGCCGAAATCCAGCTGCATTACCGAACTGGCATAGAGCCAGAAACGGGCCAGCACCGAACCATTCAGCCCATATTGCTCGCGCAACGCATCCCGCAGCCCGGCATCGCCGCCGCCGATGGAGACGAGATAGGCGTCGACCGCGTCACCCGATGCGTTTTCAAGCAGAATGAAGGTGAAGATGAGAACGATCAGCAGCACCGGAATGGCGCTGACCGCTCTTCTCCGCAGCAATGTTGCCGCGCGTCTCACGGCGCTCCCTCAGGTGTCGACCGCCGTGTCGGCCCAGTTGGAAACGGCCCAGCGCGGATTGCTGGCGACATTTTTGACCTTATCGCGCGCCACCGTGATGAAACCCCATTCGGCGACATTGATCAGCGGCAGATCGGCGACGACCTGTTTCTGGAAATCCTTGTAAAGCGCCGTTCGGGCCGCCGCATCCACCGTCACTGCCGCCTTGTCGATCAATTCGTCCAGCGCCTTGTTCTCGTAGCCGCCCTGATTGGAGAAACCGACGCCGGCGGGGATGCCGGAGCGGACCAGAATGGTGGTCGAGATTGCCGGATCGCCACGGAAGACCGGCGGCGCAACGGCGAGATCGAAGGCGTGATCGGTGTAGACGGCTTTCTGGTGCGCGGCGGAGTCATTATTGACCAGTTCGGCATCGATGCCGATTTCCTGCAACGCCTGACGAAGATAGGAGCCGAACTGCTTGGTTTCATTGAAGTAGGGCGCGGGCAGAAGCTTCAGCGAGAAACGCTTTCCGTCGGGCCCGCGTGCATAACCCG
Source organism: Rhizobium oryzihabitans (assembly GCF_010669145.1). Taxonomy (NCBI): domain Bacteria; kingdom Pseudomonadati; phylum Pseudomonadota; class Alphaproteobacteria; order Hyphomicrobiales; family Rhizobiaceae; genus Rhizobium; species Rhizobium oryzihabitans. The sequence continues at coordinate 211,061 of NZ_CP048635.1, read as the reverse complement.
CCTCGTCCAGCAGGGCGTTTGCCTTGGCGGTGTCGAAGTCATAGGTCTCGACATCGTCGGTGTAAAATTCCGGTGCATTCTTCGGCACCGGGCCGGTGGATGCCGTGGCATAACCGAGGAAGACCTTGTCGATGACGAATTTCCGGTCGATGGCATGGGCGATGGCCTTTCTCACCTTGAGATCGGCCAGCTCCTTGCGGCGATGGTTGATTTCAACCACCAGCTGATAGGTCAACGCCTCGTAGCCATCGGCAATCACTTTGATGCCCGGAACCTTGGCGATGCGGGCAAGATCGGCAAGCGGCACGGCGGAAAAGGCGGCGAGCTGGATTTCTTCCGCTTCCAGTGCAGACGCGGCACCCGCCCGGTCGGGCAGGACGCGATAGATGATTTCCTCAAGCTGCGGCTCACCCTTGCCCCAATAGTTCGGGTTGCGGGTCAGGCGATAATATTCGCCGGGCTTGTATTCCGCAAAAACGAAAGGCCCGGTGCCGACCGGTTTTGCATTGGCCGGGTTGGTGGCGATATCGGTGCCTTCATAAAGATGTTTCGGCACGACGCTGGTAACGACCGGCAGCGCATTGCGGATGAGCTGGAATGGGGTGGGCTTGGAGAAACGGAAGACGGCCGTGTGGTCATCAGGCGTCTCCACCTTTTCAAGATTGGCGAAGACCAGCCGGCCGAGATTTTGCAGCGGCTTCCACACCGACAGTGCCGAAAAGGCCACGTCCGCCGAAGTGAAGGGCTTGCCGTCATGCCAGGTCACGCCCTCGCGCAGCTTGAAGGTGGCGCTCAGGCCATCATCCGATCCCTGCCATTCAGTCGCAAGGCGGGGCTCCAGCCCGTCCTTGCCGCTGAAGGAGGCTTCCGCAAGTGGCTCGACGATCTTGCTTGAGATGTAAAACACGCCGTTGGAGGCGACTATGGCCGGGTTGAGGTTCTTGGGCTCGGAATCGGCCGCGACGATCAGCCGTCCACCCGGTGCCGTCTGCTGTGCTGCGGCAATGCCGGCAAGTCCCGTAGTTGCGGCAAGAGCGAGCGAGGTCTTGAGAAGCGAGCGGCGGGACAGGTGGACAGGCGACATGAATTCACTCCGGAATGAGGGCGGGGCGGGCCTTTCCGCAGGGCCGCGGCCTGCCCGATCTTAAGACTGCAACCTCGGCAGTGTCCACGTTAATTCGTTGGCTTTACAGCAATGATTTTACGTTGCGTGCGCGTTTGCGGAAACAATATGCCTCAGAGTGACGAGCCCCTTTTCTCCCGCCGTCTCGATTGCAGGCTGGCGTTGCCCAAAAATCTGATTTAGCGCAATGAAATTAAAGGCTTGGGATACCGTTCCCCAAGCGCCATGTGCCGTGCTTCGCCTGTGGAGGAGGTGAAAATCTGCCTCCGCCGCCCCATTTGGAAAGGGGTAATTAACCTTTATTTTCTATTTCAAAAGGATCGAAATATGTACGTTTATGATGAGTGTGCACGCTGCCATGAGCTTCTCCCGATCAAGATTCCAGAATCCGTCCAATAGCGTAGGGGAGGGGAGCGACAAGGCTCGTGATGCCGGCAGCCAGGTTGCCGGTCAGCAGGCAGCGGCAATGAAGGCGGGTGTTGCCCACCGTCCGAATGCCGATGTCAGTGCCGCAGACGCCATCGAGGGTCGGGCTGAGATGCCGGGCTGGCAGAATGCTTTCGTGCTTGGCCCGAATGTCCGTTTTACCCGTACGCCCGAGAGCGCCTTTAGCCGGCGCATGCCGGTCGAGACGCCGCATATTCCTGAAGAAGAAATCGCCGCTGCTGCCCTTTCCGAATCTGTCGAGCCTGAAACGGTCGAACAGCCGGAGACCGCCGTGCAGCAGGAGATTGTGCAGCAACCGGTGGTGAAGTCGCCGGAACGACGCCTCCCGCCGCCGCGCATGCCGTTTCTGCCGCAGCCGCCCGACGCACGGGGTGCGAGAGCGCTGACCTACAAATTGCGGCTTGAGCTTGCCCGCAAGCAGGCGGAAGAGGCTGCCGCTGCGGCCCTGACGCCGCCTCAGGCAGATGCGGCCGTGATCCGTGCAACGCCGGTGCCGGCGATGCCTTCACTCGCTCAGCCGCTGCCCGAAGCGTCGCTTGCCGATGCCGGGCAGGTCGCCGTGCCGCGGACTTCCATTCCTGCTTTTGCCGCCCATCTGCCGGACGAGCTTTTCTGGGAAGTCATGACGCTCGATCTGCGTGATGATGCCGGCGAGGGCGTTTCCGCATCCGCGCGCGCCGTGCTCGCAGGTCAGGTACGGGTAAATCCTGTGCTGACAGCGCCGGTGGCTGCAGCGCCCGTCGTCACCTCCGCATCGCCCGCAACCGCCCCCATCCGGCTTTCGGCCGAGCCCCCATTGTGAGAGTCCCCGGCGGTTCCGCCATCCGGCTCTATCGCGAGATCGGCGTACGTCAGTCCGTGGTCCCGGCCGCGGTTGAGATTGCCGAACCGGAGATCGCACCGCAGCCGGTCGTGGAAGCGGCGGCGGTCGTCGAGCCGCAAAAGGCTGTGGAGCAGGCTCAGCCGGTGGAAAGAATTGTGGCCGAGCCGCGTTTTACGCCCCGCGCGCCCATTCAGGCTTCGCAGCCAATGTTCCGGGAAGCGCCGGTCTTTGCCGACGGCGAATATGAGTACCCCTCCATCGATCTTCTGCAGCAGGCTCGCGTCCAGCAGACCACGACAATGACCCCGGAGGCGCTGGAACAAAGCGCCGGGCTTCTTGAAAGCGTGCTGGAGGATTTTGGCATCAAGGGCGAGATCATCGATGTCCGTCCCGGCCCCGTCGTGACGCTTTACGAGTTCGAGCCCGCACCCGGTGTGAAGTCCTCGCGTGTTATCGGCCTGTCCGACGATATCGCCCGCTCGATGTCGGCGCTCTCGGCGCGTGTCGCCGTCGTGCCCGGTCGCAATGTCATCGGTATCGAACTGCCCAACCCGGTGCGCGAGACGGTTTACCTGCGTGAGTTGATCGAAGCGACTGACTACAGCGAAACCCGCCAGAAGCTCGCGCTTTGCCTTGGCAAGACCATCGGTGGCGAGCCGGTGATTGCAGAACTGGCGAAGATGCCGCATCTGCTCGTTGCCGGCACCACCGGTTCGGGCAAGTCGGTCGCCATAAACACCATGATCCTGTCGCTGCTCTACCGGCTGAAGCCGGAGGAATGCCGCCTGATCATGGTCGATCCCAAGATGCTCGAGCTTTCGGTCTATGACGGTATTCCGCACCTGCTGACCCCTGTCGTCACCGATCCGAAAAAGGCGGTCATGGCGCTGAAATGGGCCGTGCGCGAAATGGAAGACCGCTATCGCAAGATGTCGCGTCTGGGCGTGCGCAATATCGACGGTTACAATGCAAGGGCGGCTGCCGCCCGTGCCAAGGGCGAGACCGTGTTCTGCAACGTGCAGACAGGTTTTGACCGCGCCACCGGCGAGGCTGTCTACGAGCAGGAGGAAATGGACCTCACCGCCATGCCCTACATCGTCGTCATCGTCGATGAGATGGCCGACCTGATGATGGTCGCGGGCAAGGAGATCGAAGGGGCGATCCAGCGCCTGGCGCAGATGGCACGCGCCGCCGGCATCCATCTCATCATGGCCACCCAGCGCCCGTCCGTCGATGTCATCACCGGCACCATCAAGGCCAACTTCCCGACCCGCATCTCCTTCCAGGTGACGTCGAAGATCGACAGCCGCACCATTCTCGGCGAACAGGGTGCGGAGCACCTGCTCGGCCAGGGCGACATGCTGCACATGATGGGCGGCGGCCGTATCGCCCGTGTCCACGGCCCGTTCGTTTCGGATGAGGAAGTGGAAAAGGTCGTGGCACATCTGAAGACTCAAGGGCGTCCGGAATATCTCGGCACCGTCACGGAAGATGCCGACGAAGCCGACGAAGAGGCGGAAGAGGAAACGGCTGTTTTCGACAAGACGTCGATGGGTGACGACGACAGCGACGATCTCTACGAAAAGGCCGTAAAAGTCGTCATGCGCGACAAGAAGTGCTCGACTTCCTACATCCAGCGCCGCCTGTCCGTCGGCTACAACCGCGCCGCCTCGCTGGTGGAGCGCATGGAGCAGGAAGGCATTGTCGGTCCTGCCAACCATGTCGGCAAACGCGCCATCATTGCCGGCGAGCGCGATGCCTATGAGGCAATGGGCAGCGACGACTGATTGATCCATCCGGGGCGCGATATTCGATTGCAAAAACGCGCCCCATGAATAGCCTGTGCGGCATGGATTCTGGAATCGGGAGGGTTCCCCGCATGTCGCATAGCAATGAAAACGTCACGGTTCTCGCAAGGCTGGACGAGCTGGAGCGCTTTTGCCGCGCCGTTTTTCTGGCTGTTGGCACCGATGATGAAACGGCCGATGCGGCGACCCGCGCCATGATGCATGGCACGCGGCTGGGTGTGGACAGCCACGGCGTGCGGCTGCTTGCTCACTACGTTACTGCGCTTGAAGGCGGGCGTCTCAACCCGCGGCCGCAGATCAGCCGTGTTTCCGGCTTTGGAGCGGTGGAAACGATCGACGCCGATCACGCCCATGGCGCCCGCGCTACCTATGCGGCCATGGATAACGCCATGGCGCTCGCGGAAAAATTCGGCATCGGCGCGGTGGCGATCAGGAACTCTTCCCATTTCGGTCCGGCCGGGGCCTATGCGCTGGAGGCGGCGCGGCGGGGTTACATCGGCCTCGCCTTCTGCAACTCCGACAGTTTCGTACGCCTGCACGATGGCGCGATGCGTTTCCACGGCACCAACCCCATTGCCGTCGGCGTGCCGGCGGTGGATGACATGCCCTGGCTTTTGGACATGGCCACAAGTGCGGTACCCTATAACCGGGTTCTGCTTTACCGCAGCCTGGGGCAGCAATTGCCTGATGGTGTCGCCTCGGATGGCGACGGTATCGATACGCGCGACCCCAATGCCGCTGAAATGCTTGCCCCGGTTGGCGGCGAGTTCGGCTTCAAGGGGCGGCGCTGGCGGGGATGGTGGAGATTTTCAGTGCAGTTCTTACCGGCATGAAGCTCAGCTTCGATATCGCCCCCATGCCCGGCCCGGATTTTTCCACGCCGCGTGGGCTTGGGGCCTTCGTTCTGGCGCTGAAGCCGGAAGCCTTCCTTGAACGCGAGGTGTTCGACGAGGGCATGAAGCGTTATCTCGAAGTGCTGCGGGGGTCGCCGGTCCGGGAAGATTGCAAGGTCATGGCGCCGGGCGACCGGGAATGGGCGGTGGCGGCAAGACGGGAAAGGGAAGGGGCGCCTGTCGATCCCGTCACCCGTCAGGCGTTTTCCGAACTCGCGGCAAAATTCTCGATCAGCCTGCCCGCCTATCACTAAAGCCGAGAGACGGCTTCTTGCCGTCGCCATCATTTTTCAGGCAGGGCGAAGCATCATATTGGGACGCGAATAGGGGGCAGCAGCCGGGCTTAGCCTCTCGGCAACGACGGGGCGTCCGAGATAATAGCCCTGCGCGTAATCGATCTCCAGCTGGCGTATCAGCCTCAACTGCTCTTCCGTTTCCACGCCTTCGATCAGGATCTTGTGGCCGCGATTGCGGATGAGGCGGATCATGTCCTGCAGCATCGCCCGGCCACGCGGGGTCTTGCTGTCATGCAGGAAGGAGCGGTCGATCTTGACGGTGTCGAAATCCGTCATGCGCAGCCAGGAAAGGCCGGCGAAACCAGTTCCGAAGTCATCCAGCCAAATATTGATGCCGAGCGTCTTCAAATCGTTGAGGCAGCGCAGCAGATCCGAATGCATTTCCATGTCCAGACCTTCGGTGATTTCGAAGGCTAGCCTGTTGCCCGCAATTCCCGCTTCGACGAGGATGGCGGCGACCGAGGTGGCAAAGCCGGGGTTCTTCAACTGCATCGGCGACACGTTGACGCTGACGACGGAAACCTTGTCATCGGCCAGAATCTGCTTGCAGACGGTCTTGATGGTCCAGAGGCCCAGTTCCAGGATCGTGCCCGTGCGCTCAGCGATCGGAATGAAGATGTTTGGGGAGACGAAGCTGCCGTCGAGCAGCCGCAGCCGCATCAGTGCCTCGGCCCCCGCCGTTTCGTTGGTAGATACATTCAGGATCGGCTGATAGACGAGGGAAACGAGGTCTTCCGCGACGGCGATTTTCAGAAGTGCGGCGATGTTTTCCGTCTCGTCGCTGGTCTGCGGATCGTCGGGGTCGAATAGTTTCATGCAATTGCGGCCGTTGCCCTTGGCGATATAAAGCGCCCGGTCTGCCTCGTTGATGATCTTTTCGAGTTTGCCGTCCGGATTGGGGCGGGTGAAGGAGGCGCCGATGCTGACGGTGACGATGAAGGTGCCGTCCCGGCGCTGGTCATGCGCAAGCGACAGGTCTTCCACGGTGTGCCGGATCGTTTCGGCAAGCTCACCCACCTGCTGCTTGGACCTGAACGGCGCGAGCACGATGAATTCCTCACCGCCATAACGGCCAATCGAAGCGCCATGGCCGATGATCGCGTCCTGCAGGGCGTTGCCCACCGTCACCAGACACTTGTCGCCTTCCTGGTGGCCGTACCGGTCATTGTATTTCTTGAAGAAGTCGACATCGATGAGGAGAACGGCAAAACCTTCCTCCTTCTTGCTCCAATTGTCCCACAGCAGGCGCAGATGATGATCTATGGCGCGGCGGTTCTGCAGGCCGGTCAGGGAATCGGTGTTTGAAAGCCGCAACAGCGCCTGTCCCCGCTCTTCCGCCGCCTTCTGCTGGGCCTTGGCCTCCAGCGCATTGAGGAAGACGTGGTAGCGTTCCCGGTTCAGGTTCCAGTTCACGTAGGACGTGAAGACGAAGCAGGATATGTAGAAGGTGCCGAAAGCGAGCTTGTAGAAGATGTCTTCGGGAAATTGCGTCACGGCCAGGAAATAGGTGACGAGAATGATGCCTGAAGACACAAGCGAAAGATGGAAGCGGAACGTGAAAAACAGATTGGCGCCCATCATGAAGATCGCCCCGAAAACCATGTAATAGGACATGTTTTCAAGATTGTCGGTCAAGAGCGACGGCACCAGCCAGCCGATATATCCCATGACGAGCGCGGTCGCGCAGGTCAGGTCAAGCGCTGCGGTGCTGGCGTTGATGCGCAGCTGTATTTCCAGCGTCAGCAGGGAGAACAAGACCACGAGTACGCGGGCGATGATGGTGTAGAAAGCGACGTCAGGTATCAGAATGATGTCGGTAACGGCAAACAGAAGATAGATGAAAACAGCCGTCCACAGGCCCTGTCTGATCGAACCACGGCGACTGCGCTCACCTTCCTGCTGGTAAAGGGCAAGAAGTTCATCAGAAAACCGGGAGTCCGGCCGCCGATAGTCTTGCTGTCCATTCACCTCTCCCGATGTGTGCTTCATGCACTTTCCCATAGTGTTGCGTATACTTTATCAAGTAACTGCTTATTCCACTTTTCCGTGTGCTGTCGCACCCGGTGCGGGTTCCTGCCGATCTCTCCCAATGCGTGCGGAAAACATAGAAAGGAAGAACGCATCATACGTTCGCAACATTAAGTTTCGCTAAACCGCGTATCCACTTTCTCCTCCGCCCCTAAGTGTGACCAAAAAAATACGCTAATCTACTAATCTATCCCTACACCGCTCAAAAATCGAAAGCGAGTGGCCTTCCGTCTCCCAGAAACGTATAGTTAACAATGTGTTAATACTGGAGGCTGAAGTGGTGCGGGTAAAGAAGAAAAATCTTGACGGGGCAAGTCTGATCACCCCGGATACTGTCGCAAAAGAGATTTTTGCACGCAAGACGGAAAATTTCGATGAGCAGTTCGCAGTTGCAAAAGCAGAAATCGCGCTCATTCTCGAATTGGCACAGCAGCAATTTGACAATGGTGTTTCGGCACGTGAGATAATACATCGAACGGCCGGCGCGCTGCATGGTCTGCGGGAGAAGCTCCACTCCAGCGTGTGGGCAGAACTGATTCCGCTGGTACAGAATCACTCGGTATCGGACTATTTTCTCGAAGATCCCTTCACGCGCTGGTCGTTCGAAAAGCCGAGAGGTTATTCGGGAGATGCCCAGCTTCTCGACTTCATCTACGGCCACGACAGCGTCGCCGATCTGGTGAAGAAAGCCACGCCGCTTGGCGCGGCACTTTATGACTACACCAGGGATGCCAGTTCCTCGGTTGCCGTGCGCGAGCGGCGGGATCTGCTGACGCGCTTCGTCGACGAGGCTGCGGCCCGGCATGGCGAGGAAACGGAAATCCTCACCATTGCGTCGGGACATCTGCGCGAGGCGGATGCATCCGTGGCGTTAAAAGAGGGAAGGATAAAGCGCTGGGTGGCGCTCGATCAGGACCCCTTGAGCGTCGGCTCCGTCGCGCGTGATTTCAATGGCAGCCGCATCGAGGCGATCGACGGCTCCGTGCGCGATATCGTCCTGCGCACGCAGGAACTGGGCACGTTCGATCTGGTCTATGCCGCCGGTCTCTATGATTATCTGAACGACAGGGTGGCGATCAAGCTCACCCGGCGCTGCATGGAGATGCTCAAACCCGGCGGAATGTTCCTCTTCGCCAATTTCTCCGAGGATATCGTTGTCGACGGTTACATGGAAACCTTCATGAACTGGGCGCTGCTGCTGCGCTCGAAGGCGGATATGTGGCGCATCGTCAATGCCAGCGCCGATCCCTCAAGCATCGAGGCGGATGTGTTCTTCGGCGAAAACCACAATATCGTCTATGCGACGATGCGTAAGAAGGGCTGAGGCCCGTCTCTTGGCTGAGGCTTCATTGCTGGCTGTTCAGGTGGAGCGAGTGGGTGCCGCTTGTTTCTTCTCCCCGCCGGGGAGAAGGTCGCGGCAGCGGGATGAGGGGGCAAGCTCGCAGCCTATCGCTACCTCGCCCCCTCATCCGACCCTTCGGGCCACCTTCTCCCCGGCGGGGAGAAGAAACAAGCGGCGACGACGTGCCTCATGTCATTGCCTATGACATCCTGTTACCCGCTCGTCCGCCACCAATAACCATTTGATTAAACGCTGCTGCGGGCCTAAGAATCCGCGCCGAATGCGTTGCAGAATGGAATGGCTGAAATGAAGAGATATTATTCGGATATGGGCGGTCTGGCGGGGCAGACGGAACTGCTGTCGAGCAAGGCTGTTTTCAAGACGGCCTATGCGGTCATCCCCAAAACCGTCATGTCCGATATCGTGACGAGCGTGCTGCCGCACTGGACCGGCACGCGGGCCTGGATCATTGCCCGGCCGATGACGGGTTTTTCCGAAACCTTCGCGCAATATATCGTCGAGGTGCAGCCCGGCGGCGGCAGCGACCGGCCGGAGCCCGATGAAAGGGCGCAGGCGGCGATCTTTGTCGTCGATGGTGAAATGACCGTGGAGTTCGAGGGCGCGCAGCATGCCCTGCGGGAGGGTTCCTTCGCCTTCCTGCCAGCCGGCTCGCGCTGGCAGCTTCGCAATTCCGGCAAGGCGCCCGTCAAGTTCCATTGGGTCCGCAAGGCGTTTCAGGCAGTCGACGGCCTTGAGCCGCCGCCGGCGATCTTTTCGCATGAGGATGAGGTTGCTTTGTCGGCCATGCCCGATACGGACGGCAAGTGGGCGACGACCCGGTTCATTGATCCGGAGGATGTGCGTTACGACATGCATCTCAACATCGTCACCTTCCAGCCGGGTGCGACCATTCCCTTCATGGAAACCCATGTCATGGAACACGGTCTCTACGTGCTGGAAGGCAAGGCCGTCTACCGGCTGAACGAGGACTGGGTGGAAGTGGAGGCGGGCGATTTCATGTGGCTGCGCGCCTATTGCCCGCAGGCCTGTTACGCGGGCGGGCCGGGCCGGTTCCGCTATCTGCTCTACAAGGATGTGAACCGGCATGTGAAGCTCTGGTAACGGGCGGCATATTGCCTGAAACCGTGAATTATCGCGCAATCCGCGGGCTTGCGCGATAAATGCTTGCGTTAGATCGAATATCCCTAATAAATCCCAATATGCGGTCGGCAATCGCTGCGCCGCACGATTTCGGCATCCGCCCGCATTCATCCTGAAGAAGACTACCCGTATGATTGAGACGATCGATACCAATATCTTCAATCTTGCGCCCGTGGCGATGTGGATCGAGGATTTCAGCGAGGTGAAGAACCAGTTTGATATCTGGCGGGCACAGGGTGTCGAGGATATCCGGACGTTTCTCCTGGAGGATTTGTCCCGCGTCGCGGCCTGTTCGCAGAAAATCCGCGTGCTTCAGGTCAACGCCAAAACGCTGGAGCTGTTCGAAGCGCGCGATCAGGCGCATCTCGTCGACAATCTGCACCGGATTTTTCGCGATGACATGCTCGAAAGCCACGTGAACGAGCTTTCGGAACTCTTTGCGGGCAAGACGGAATTCACCAGCAATGCCGTCAATTATTCGATCGGTGGAAAGCGGCTGGATATCCAGCTGCGCGGCGCGGTCATACCCGGCCATGAAGAAACGCTCGGGCGGCTGCTGCTGACGACCGAAGATGTGACGGAACGCGAGGAGGCGCGCCGCAAGGAGCTTGTCAACCGCCGTTATGCCGAAGGCATGTTCAAGCATTCGCCGGTTTCCCTCTGGGTGGAGGATTTTAGCCGGGTCCGTCGGCTGATCGAGGAAGTCAGGGAGCGCGGCATCGTCGATTTCCGGGTGTTCATGGATGTGCATCCCGAATTCGTGCGGCAATGCATGAGCGAAATCCGCGTGATCGACGTCAACCGGGCGACGCTGGACCTGTTTTGCGCGCCGGACCGGCAGGTCCTGCTGCAGCGGCTTGGCGATATTTTCCGCGGCGAGATGGAAAAGCCGTTCCGTGAGCAGTTGATGGAGCTTTGGAACGGCAATCTCACCCACCACCGGGAGGTGGTGAACTATGCGCTCGACGGGTCAGAGCGGCATGTGCTGCTGCATTTCTCCGTTTTTCCCGGCCACGAGCGCGACTGGTCGCTGGTGCAGGTGGCGCTGACGGACATCACCGCGCGCAAGAAGGCGGAAGCCTATCTCGAATATCTGGGCAAGCACGATGTGCTGACCAAGCTGCACAATCGCGCTTTCTATTCCGACGAGCTGAACCGGCTGGACCGCAGCGCGCTGCGGCCCGTCTCGGCCATCGTGATCGATCTCAACGGCCTGAAGGACGCCAATGACAAGCTCGGGCACGATGCCGGTGACGCATTGTTGCGGCGCATGGGTGAGGTCCTGAACGGCGTCGTGACCGCGCCGAACCATGCGGCGCGCATCGGCGGTGACGAATTCGCCATCCTGCTTCCCGGGGCGGACAAGCAGATCGCTGCTGCCATGGTCGATACCGTTTATGAGCTGCTGAAGATCAATAACCAGTTCTATTCCAGCGCGCCGCTCAGCCTGTCGCTCGGTGTTGCAACCAGCGAGGCCGGCGAGACGATGGAATCGCTGGTGCGCCGCGCCGATATGAATATGTACGAGCAGAAAAACGCTTATTATGCAGCGCTGCGCAACAGATCTGCCGATAACAGCGACACGACGAAGGCTGGTCCGCAGCCGGAAAACACGACCGTGAAGCGCCTGTTCTGACGGCTGGGCGACAAGGGCGCTTTCGCCAGTCTGTTCATTCCTTTCACCATTTCAAGTTCCGGCAGCGGGATTGCCCACGAGCCCTGCCGCCTGCCGCGGGTAACCCGTTTCGCGGGCGCTCATGTTCGCTCTTCCGCAAAAAAAATCCACGCCAATTCCGATTTTCAAGCTGGCAAGCGGCCTTCACAAGCGCGTGACACCGCTGCTGCGCTGCAACAAATATGTTGCCACTATTTTACATACGTCTTAGTATGTATGTAAATGTGACCTATTTTATGGATTCGGAGCGCAGTATGGCGAAGAGATTGGGGCAGATCGTGGCGGTGTTCTTGACGGGCATCGTTCTGGTCGGATGTAGCGATGAGCAGGCGTCCGCGCCCGGCGCTCCTCCACCCGGCGCGGTGAAGGTCGTGACGGTGAAACAGGAAGAATTGCCCATCAACAACGAATTGCCGGGACGCATTGCACCGACGAGGCTTGCCGAAGTGCGCCCGCGCGTTTCCGGCATCATCGTCGAACGGGTCTTCGAGCAGGGTTCGCTGGTGAAGCAAGGCGACGTTCTCTACCGGATCGATCCTGCGCCGTTTCAGGTTCGTGTAGACAGCGCGGAAGGAACGCTGCGGCGGGCGCAGGCCGCGCAGCTGCAGGCACGGCAGACGGCGGACAGACAACAGCAGCTGCGCCGCTCCAACGTCGGCTCTCAGCAGGAATTCGACAATGCCATCGCCCAGCTGGCGCAGGCCGACGCCGAGGTGGCTGTTGCCGAAGCCGGTGTCGCAGAGGCGAAGCTTAACCTGCAATATGCCAATGTAACGGCACCGATCAGCGGCATGATCGGGCGGGCACGGATCACCGAAGGTGCGCTTGTCAGCGCTACGGGTTCGGAAAATCTGGCGACGATCCAGCAGCTCGATCCGATCTATGCCGACTTCACCCAGCCGGCCGCCGATCTCATTCGCCTGCGCAAGGCCCTGCAGGACGGCCAGCTGATGACCGGCCCGAACGAGGCCGAAGTGAACCTGCTGTTTGATGATGGCAGCCGTTATCCGCTTCCCGGCCGCCTGCTGTTTTCGGAAGCCGCGGTCGATGAAACCACGGGCCAGGTGACGCTGCGTGGCGAATTCCCGAACCCGAATGGCGACCTGCTGCCGGGCATGTATGTCCGCGTCCAGATCCAGCAGGGCATTGAGAGGGCGGCTTTCGCCGTACCGCAGCAGGCCGTGCAGCGCGATGCGGGCGGGCAGGCGAGCGTGCTTGTCGTCAATGCCGAAGACACGGTCGAGCAGCGGCGTGTCAGCGTCGGTCGCTCCATCGGCGACCGCTGGGTGATTTCGGAAGGACTGAAGGATGGCGACCGCGTCGTTGCCGAAGGTTTCCAGAAAACCGCGCCGGGCGCCAAGGTAAAGCCTGAACCATGGTCTGTGGAGCCCGATGTCGCTGACGCCGCCGGCAGCGAGGGTGCGGCTTCGGCCGAGACCCCGGCTGCGAAGCAATAAGGACCGATTTCATGGCACGTTTCTTCATCGATCGGCCCATCTTCGCCTGGGTCGTCTCCATCTTCATCATGCTGGCGGGCCTGCTCGCCATTCCCATGCTGCCGATTGCGCAATATCCGAACGTGGCGCCGCCGCAGATTTCGATTGCGACCAACTATCCGGGTGCAGCGCCCGAAGACATTTACCAGAGCGTCACGCGTCCCATCGAGGAAGAGCTGAACGGTGTCCCGGGTCTTCTCTATTTTGAATCGACCTCGGAATCGTCCGGCAGCATTTCCATCAACGTCACCTTCGCGCCGGGCACCAATATCGGCGAGGCACAGGTCGAGGTGCAGAACCGCATCGCCCGTGTCCAGCCGCGCCTGCCGCAGGCGGTCACGCAGCAGGGCCTGCGCGTCGAACAGGCGGGCACCTCGTTCCTGATGATGGTGGCGCTCACCTCCATGGATGGCAATACCGACGCCATCGGCCTCGGCGACTATCTCAGCCGCAACGTGCTCGGCGAATTGCGCCGTGTGCCGGGCGTCGGCAGCGCGCAGCTATTCGCCACCCAGCGCTCCATGCGTATCTGGATGGACCCGGACAAGATGCTCGGCCTCAGCCTCACCTCGTCCGACGTCATCTCCGCCATTCAGGCGCAGAACTCGCAGGTTGCGGCGGGCCGTATCGGCGCGTCGCCCAACCCGATCGGCCAGCAGATTTCGGCCACCGTCAACGTGCAGGGCCAGCTGACAACGCCGGATGAATTCGGCGCCATCGTTCTGCGCGCCAATCCGGACGGCTCGTCCGTCCGGCTGCGCGATGTGGCGCGTGTGGAAGTTGGCGGCGAAAGCTACGCCTTTTCCAGCCGCCTGAACGGCAAGCCCAGTGCGGCCATCGGCGTGCAGCTCTCGCCCACCGGCAATGCGCTGCAGACCTCCGATGGCGTGCGCGCCACCATGGAAGAGCTGTCGCGTTATTTTCCGCCCGGTCTGGAATATGAAATTCCCTACGACACCAGCCCCTTCGTGAAGATTTCGATCCAGAAGGTGATCAACACGCTGGTGGAGGCGATCATCCTCGTCTTCGTGGTGATGTTCGTCTTCCTTCAGAACATTCGCTACACCATCATTCCGACGCTTGTGGTGCCCGTGGCGCTGCTCGGCACCTGCGCCATCATGTATGTGTCGGGTTTCTCGATCAACGTTCTCACCATGTTCGCCATGGTTCTCGCCATCGGCATTCTGGTCGATGACGCGATCGTCGTCGTCGAGAATGTCGAACGCATCATGGCGGAAGAACACCTGTCGCCGAAGGAGGCGACCCGCAAGGCGATGGGCCAGATTTCCGGCGCCATCATCGGCATCACGCTGGTTCTGACGGCGGTGTTCGTGCCCATGGCCTTCTTCCCCGGGGCGGTCGGCATCATCTACCAGCAATTCAGCCTGACGATGGTGGTCTCCATCCTGTTTTCGGGTTTCCTCGCGCTGTCGCTCACACCGGCGCTCTGCGCTTCGTTCCTGAAGCCGATCAAGGCCGGGCACCATGAGAAGAAGGGCTTCTTCGGCTGGTTCAACCGCGGCTTCGACAAGGCTTCGCATAAATACTCCTCGTCGGTCGGCAGCATCATCAAGCGTTCCGGCCGGTTCATGATCATCTATGCGGCGCTGCTTGCCGGTCTCGGCTGGGCCTATATGCAATTGCCGAGCTCGTTCCTGCCAAACGAGGACCAGGGCTACCTGATCGTCGACATCCAGGCGCCGGCGGAAGCCAGCAGCGAACGCACCCTGCAATCCATCCAGGAAATCGAAAAGATCTTCCTGGCGGAACCGGCGGTCGATCGCGTGATCGCGGTTTCGGGCTTCTCCTTCTCCGGTTCCGGGCAGAATGCCGGTCTTGCCTTCGCGACGCTGAAGGACTGGAGCGAGCGTGGACCGGAGGATTCCGCCTCCGCCATCGCCCAACGCATCAACGGCAAGCTGTGGGGCCTGCCCGGGTCCATGGCATTCACGCTGTCGCCGCCGCCCATTCAGGGTCTCGGCAATTCCAGCGGCTTCACCTTCCGCCTGCAGGACCGTGCGGGTGCCGGACAGGCTGCGCTGAGCGCCGCCGGTGCGCAGCTGATGGCGGCCGCGCAACAGAGCCCTGTTCTGGCGGGCCTTCGTGTCGAAGGCATGCCGGATTCGCCGCAGGTCAACCTCATCATCGATCGTGAAAAGGCCAATACCTTCGGTGTGACCTTCAGCGACATCAACGCCACCATCTCGGCCAATATGGGCTCGTCCTACGTCAATGACTTCCCCAATGCCGGCCGCATGCAGCGTGTGACCGTGCAGGCGGAGCAGGGCCAGCGCATGAAGACCGAGGACCTGCTGCACCTCAACGTTCGCAACGCCAATGGCGGCATGGTGCCGATCAGCTCATTCGCCTCGGTGGAATGGGTACGCGGTCCCTCGCAGGTGGTCGGTTATAACGGCTATCCCGCGGTCCGTATCGGCGGGCAATCGGCACCCGGTTATTCCTCGGGTGACGCGATCGCTGAAATGGAGCGTCTGGCGGGCGAGTTGCCAAGCGGCTTCGGTTTCGAATGGACAGGCCAGTCGCTGCAGGAAATCCAGTCCGGTTCGCAGGCGCCGGCGCTGATCGGGCTTAGCGTTCTGTTCGTGTTCCTGCTTCTGGCGGCGCTTTACGAAAGCTGGTCCATTCCGCTCTCCGTCATGCTGGTGGTGCCGCTCGGCGTCATCGGTTCGGTGGCGGCGGTGATGATGCGCGGCATGCCGAACGACGTCTACTTTCTGGTCGGCCTCGTCGCCATCATCGGGCTTTCGGCCAAGAACGCGATCCTGATCATCGAATTCGCCAAGGATTTGCGGGCGGAGGGAAAATCCACCTATGATGCGACGGTGGAGGCGGCGCACTTGCGCTTCCGGCCGATCCTGATGACCTCGCTTGCCTTCTCCCTCGGCGTTCTGCCGATGGCGATCGCTTCGGGTGCAAGCGCGGCCAGCCAGAACGCCATCGGCACCGGCGTGCTCGGCGGCATGATCTCGGCGACGATCCTTGCGATCTTCTTCGTTCCCGTCTTCTTCGTATTCGTCATGAAGATTTTCGGGGATCGGAAGAAGGACAGCCAGATTGCTGCTGACGCCGTATCGCCTGCGGAATAAAACGGATGAAAAGGCCGGCATAGTCATGTGATTGATGGGCCGGCAATGCAAACAGGCACGGTGCGAAGGCACCGTGCCACGATTCGAAGGAGACATCAGCATGCGCCGTACCAAGGCCGAGGCAGAAGAGACCCGTCAGGCGATCCTTGCCGCTGCCGAGCGGGTGTTCTTCAAGAAGGGCGTGGCCAACAGTTCGCTGGACGAGGTGGCGGCCGCTGCCGGTGTGACGCGCGGTGCGATATACTGGCATTTCTCCAGCAAGAGCGACCTTTTCATCGGGCTTTATGAATCGGTCGCCTTGCCCGAATCGGATCTGCTCGATTTCGATGACCCCGATCTGAAAGGCCTGGCGCTTCTCGCCAAAATCGAGGAAGCCGCTTGCAAGTGGCTGGCCCTGCTGGCGGGAGACGAACAGCGCCAGCGCATCATGACCATCAGCCTGCGCACCAACTATTCCGATGAGTTCGCACCGGTTCTGCACGCGCAGGAGGAATTGGACCGTTCCCAGAAAGAGCGCCTCGAGGTGGTTTTCGAGCGCGCGGAGGCCGAAGGCGCTTTCAATGACAATTGGACGGCGGAATCGGCACTCGATGCGATCTACTGGCTGATAAAGGGCATTTGCTCCGACTGGCTGCTCTTCGGCAAGCGTTTCGATCTGGCCAAGGAAGGTGCCGAGGCTGTGCATCGTCTCATGAAGGGTTTTCAGCGTTCCCCGTCGTCATGACCGGATTTCGGGACCCGCTGGCGCGGTCAAATTTGAGTGTATTCTAAAAGACCAGCGAAATTTGCTTTACGTACCTCAAAACGGACGCTAGCTTCTTCCTTGAGCTTTGGGAGGAGTTCGCAGATGGTCATTTCAAATAAAATTAAGGGGCAAACGCCGTCCATTCGCGCCGGACACCGGTGATGGCACATGGCTTTTGCTGAAGCATCTCCAGACCCGGCCCTTATCCGGACGGTCGGGCTGTCGAAGTCTTTTGGTCCGGTACAGGTTCTGAAGGATATTGAGATCGCGGTGCGCGCCGGCGAGGTTCACGCCATCATCGGCGAGAACGGCGCTGGCAAGTCCACGCTGATGAAGCTGCTTGCCGGCAACGAGAAGCCGTCGGGCGGTGAAATCCAGATAGACGGCGAAGCCGCTACGCTGAGCGGCCCGGTGGACGCCGAACATCGCGGCATCGTTCTCGTGCATCAGGAAATATTGCTGGCGCCGGATCTGACGGTGGCGCAGAACATCTATCTCGGGCGCGAATTGCGTAAGGGACCGATGGTGGACGACCGAGCCATGCGCGAGGGTGCCCGCAAGGCAATCGGCGATCTAGGCGGCACGATCGATCCGGACGCCATCGTCGGCAGCCTGTCGATTGCCCAGCGGCAACTGGTGCAGATCGCCCGTGTGCTGCTGGTGCCGCATCGCGTAGTAATTTTCGACGAGCCGACCGCGAGCCTTACCCCCATTGAAACCGATGCGCTGCTGAATGTCATCCGTGACATCAGGGCGAAAGGCGTGGCGGTCCTTTATATTTCGCACCGCCTGCCGGAGGTGAAGGAGATCGCCGACCGGGTAACGGTGTTGCGCGACGGCAAGCTGGTCGCTTCCCACCCGATATCGGCACTCGAGCCAGCGGATATGGCGCGGTTGATGGTGGGGCGCGATGTGGCAAAGCTCTATCCTGACCGCAACGCCGGCGGCGAGCACGAGCCGGTTCTGCAGGTGAAGCATTTCACGGTGCCAGGCTACGCGCAGGACGCCGGTTTCAGCCTCCGCAAGGGCGAGATTCTCGGTTTTGCGGGTCTCGTTGGGGCAGGCAGAACGGAGCTTATGGAGGGCGTGCTTGGCCTGCGGCCGGGGCGCGGCACGATCCGCCATCTCGGCAAACCCGTGCATTTCGCCAAGGCGGAAGACAGCCTGAAGGCCGGCATCGTTTATCTGAGCGAGGACCGCAAGGGCAAGGGATTGCTGCTGGCCAAGGATTTGCGGGTCAATCTCACGCTTGCCTCGCTCAAGAAATTCAGCCGACTGTTCCAGATCGACACCCGCCGGGAGACGGCGGCGCTCGACGATGCGATCCATGATTTCGATATCCGCACCGGCCGCAAGGATCTGCTGGCGGGCCAGCTTTCCGGCGGCAACCAGCAGAAGCTGCTGCTTGCCAAGATGATGCTGCTCGATCCGTCCATCGTCATCATTGACGAGCCGACGCGGGGCATCGACATCGGTACGAAGGAGCAGATTTACCGTTTCATCGCCAAGCTTGCGGATGAGGGGCGCTCGATCATTGTCGTCTCCTCGGAAATGCCGGAGCTGATCGGCATTTGCGACCGCATCGTCGTGATGCGCTCCGGCAGGATCGTTGGCGAGGTAACGGGGGAGCGCATGACCGAAAACGACATCGTGGCGCTGGCGACAGGCGTTCACACACAAGAGGTGGCCTGAGGTGAAGATGCGCAAGGGGAAAAATACTGAGGGGAAACATGACTGAGGCCGCACTTGATAACGGCAAGACGCCGAAGACCTCGAAGGACTGGGATCTGCGCGCCGTAGCGCCCTTTGTGGCGCTGGCTCTGCTTCTGGTTCTTGGCACCATCGCCAATCCCAATTTCATCGGCATCGACAATCTCCTGAATGTCGTTACCCGCAGCGCCTTCATTGCCATTATCGCGCTTGGCGCAACTTACGTCATCACATCCGGCGGGCTCGATCTTTCCGTTGGCGCCATGGTCGCTTTCGTGGCCAGCCTGATGATCCTGTTCATGAACAGCGGTGTCATCGCCAGTCCGCTGCTGATGCTGCTCGCCGCCATGGCGCTTGCGGTCGCCATCGGTGCGGCCTGTGGGCTCGCCAACGGCCTCATCACCACCATCGGCCGCATTGAACCCTTCATTGCCACGCTTGGCACCATGGGCATCTATCGCGGGCTGACAACCTGGCTGTCGCAGGGCGGCGCGATCACGCTGCGCAACCCGGAAATCCAGACGCTTTATCGCCCGGTCTATTTCGGCAACGTCTTCGGCGTGCCGGTGCCTGTCATCGCCATCTTCGTCACGGCCGCCATCGCCGCCTTCGTGCTTTACCGCACCCGTTATGGCCGGCATCTGACCGCTGTCGGCTCCAGCGAGGATGTGGCGCGATATTCCGGCATTTCGGTCGCCCGGGTCCGCACCATCGCTTATGTCGTGCAGGGCCTCTGTGTTGCCGTCGCCGTTCTGCTTTACGTGCCGCGTCTCGCCTCCACCTCGGCCACGACAGGCATGTTGTGGGAGCTGCAGGCCATCACCGCCGTCGTCGTCGGCGGCACGGCACTGCGCGGCGGGGTGGGGCGCATCTGGGGCACGATCTGCGGCGCCTTTATTCTGGAGATCGTCGGCAACATCATGATCCTGTCTAACTTCGTCAGCGAATATCTGATCGGCGCCATCCAGGGCGCGATCATCATCATCGCCATGCTGGTGCAGCGCTCTTTGAGCCGCAGATAGCAGGGCGCGATGGGGAGTTTGACCGCGTATGTGGGGCAGGCGCGGTTGTAAGAGGAGGAACGCCCCGGTCTTGGGAGGAAAGAGACTATGCGTAGAAAATTCATCGGCGTGGCCTTTGCCGCGCTGGCTGCGGTGCTTGCGGGCTCGGCCCATGCGCAGGACAAGAAGGTCACCATCGGCGTATCTATTCCGGCGGCCGACCACGGCTGGACGGCGGGCGTCGTCTACCATGCCGAACGGGTGGCAAAGCTTCTGATGAAGGAGCATCCGGGTCTGAACGTCATCGTCAAGACCTCGCCGGATGCCGCCAATCAGGCAAACGCGCTTCAGGACCTCGCCGTGCAGGGGCTGGACGCGCTGGTCGTCTTGCCGTCTGATCCCGATCCGCTGGTAAATGCCATCAAGGAAATCAAGGACAAGGGCACCTTCGTCGCACTCGTGGACCGCGCGCCGAGCGTCAATGATAATTCCATCCGCGATCTTTACGTTGCCGGCAACAACCCGGCGCTTGGACAGGTGGCGGGTGAATACATCAAGAAAACCACGCCTGATGCGGAAGTGGTGGTCATTCGCGGCCTGCCCATTCCCATCGACCAGCAGCGCCAGGACGGTTTCGACAAGGGTATCGCCGGCTCGAACGTCAAGGTTCTCGATCGCCAGTACGGCAACTGGAACCGCGACGACGCCTTCCGCGTGATGCAGGACTATCTGACCAAATACAAGAAGATCGACGTGGTCTGGTGTCAGGATGACGACATGGCCATCGGCGTGCTTGAAGCGATCCAGCAGGCGAAACGCACCGATATCCAGTATATCGTCGCGGGCGCCGGTTCCAAGGACATGATCAAGAAGGTCATGGACGGCGACAAGCTGGTGCCGGTCGACGTGCTCTACCCGCCGGCAATGGTGGCGACCGCCATGCAGCTGACGGCCGGTCATTTCTACGATCAGGTGCCGGTTGCCGGTGAGTATATTCTCGATGCCACGCTCGTCACCAAGGACAATGCCGAGCAGTTCTACTTCCCGGATTCGCCGTTCTGATAAGGGGTCCGGCCACGCGATGCCCGCTGAAAGGCGGGCGTCGATGCTGCTAAAAGTTTTGCCGAGGCTTGAATTTGGCGAGACGATTGCATCCCCACTCCGTCACCCCGGACTTGATCCGGGGTCCAGTGCGGTCAAGTCCTTGATCGCGGGAGAGTCCTTTCACGGCGCAGACGCGCCGTGGCTGGATGCCGGATCAAGTCCGGCATGACGCTCGGGGAGCGTCAGCTACGTCACCCGTTCTTGCGAAACCACGCCGAGAGATAATCCACGAAGCTGCGCACCTTGGCGGGCAGGTAGCGGCGGTGCGGATAGACCGCGTAGATGCCCCGGTCCTTGGAAATATAATCGTCGAACAGCGTCACCAGCTCTCCGGACTGGATATAGGGTCGCGCGATGAAATCCGGCACCATGGCGATGCCAAGCCCGGCCCGTGCGGCGCGCAGCGTTGCCTGCGGGCTGTTGACCTCGATGGGGCCGCTGATGGCCACCGAGTTCGAGCCGCCATCCGGTTCGAAATATCGAACGGAGTTGTGGAAGCGGGTGTTGGTGTCGATGATGAAGGGAACGCGGGCGAAATCCTGCGGGCCGTCGAGCGGCCCGTGCTGGGCCACGAAATCCGCCGTCGCCACGGCATAGACCCGGAAATCGGAAAGCTTGCGGGCAATCAGGCCCGAATCCTCCAGCCGCGTGATTCGAACCGCAAGGTCGAAGCCCTCCTCGATCAGATCGACGAACCGATCCTCGGCGACGATTTCCAGCGACAGTTCCGGATTTTCCTTGGCGAAGTCGATCAGGCTCTGGCCGACATCGGCGTCGATGAAGGTACGGGGAACCGAAATCCGGAGCTTGCCTTTAAGATCGGCATTCTTCTCCCTTACCAGATCGGCGAGATTGTCGATTTCCTTGAGGATATCGGAGGCGGTGCGGTAATAGGTGTGTCCCGCCTCCGTCAGCGAGAACTGCCGGGTGGTGCGATTGAGGAGCAGCGCACCGAGATCGTCCTCCAGTTCCCGCACATATTTGGACAACAGCGCCTTGGAGCGCCCGGTCTTGCGTGCGGCGGCGGAAAAACCCTCCGCCTCGACGACATCGATAAAGGCGCGGATGCGGGTCAGCGTGTCCATGAAAATCCTCCGGTTCGTTCCATATAATTGAACGCTGGGAGGCGACTGTTCAACCCTAAATCCGCTGCTGAAAAAATCCGCGCTTTGATGAAAAAATCCTCTTGATTATGACGGCGAATATTCTTATCTCCCGTGCTGCCCAAAGTCGCACGTGCCCATGTGTGTCCGCCGAGTCCTCGATGTGGTGAGGATTTAGGTAAGGTACCTGGAACTAACCCCTCCAGTCGCTATTCCGGCCAACCGGGAAATGCGAGGACATATGAAGCAACGACGGTGCGGGCCTTTCTGGTTCTCTGCCGGCTTTCCATCAGCCGGGGTACTGAAGAGGCACACCATCATTGCCTGAAGTGCGGTCGGGTCAATCCCTCCAATCGATGGCAGACAAAGCCGAATGATGCTCTGGCAGGGCGTCGTTCACATTCGCGCCTTGAGCGTATGCTATCGAATCTGCGCCTCCACCGGCTGATTCGTATGCATATCTCGAGCGTCCTTTGTCCTCCGGATTTTCCGGAGCCGGTTTATAGGGAATATATCGATGACGACTGCACGCATTCTCGACTTCATCAAGACCCGACGTCCCGAAGGCCCTTGCCTTGTGGTCGATCTCGACGTCGTGCGCGACAATTTCAACGCGTTCCGGCACTCGCTGCCCAACAGCGCGATCTACTACGCCGTCAAGGCGAACCCGGCTCCTGAAATCCTGAAGCTGCTCGCTTCGCTCGGCTCCAACTTCGATTGCGCCTCCGTGGCTGAAATCCAGATGGCGCTCGATGCGGGTGCGACTTCCGACCGGATTTCCTTCGGCAACACCATCAAGAAGGAACGCGATGTCGCCCGCGCTTATGCGCTCGGCATCGATCTCTTCGCCGTGGACAGCCACGAGGAAGTCGAGAAGGTTGCCCGTGCCGCTCCTGGCGCGCGCGTCTTCTGCCGCGTTCTGACGGATGGCGAAGGTGCCGAATGGCCGCTGTCGCGCAAGTTCGGTTGCGTACCGCAGATGGCTGTCGATGTTCTCGTCTACGCACATCAGCTCGGTCTCGAATCCTACGGCGTTTCCTTCCATGTCGGCTCGCAGATGATGAATCTCGACGCATGGGATGCGGCGCTCGCCGATGCCAAGCGCGTCTTCGGATCGCTTTCCAAGCAGGGCATTCACCTGCAGATGGTCAATATGGGCGGCGGTTTCCCGACCAAGTACCTGCGCGACGTTCCTGCTGCCGAAGAATACGGCCAGGCGATCGACACGGCGCTGCGCAAGCACTTCGGCAACCAGATCCCGAAGACGATCATCGAGCCGGGCCGCGGCATGGTGGGCAATGCCGGCGTCATCAAGGCGGAAGTCGTCCTCGTGTCGAAGAAGTCCGACAACGACAACCACCGCTGGGTGTTCCTCGACATCGGCAAGTTCGGCGGTCTCGCCGAGACGATGGATGAGGCGATCCGTTACCCGATCCGCACCGAGCGCGATCAGGACGAGATGCAGCCCTGCGTTCTGGCCGGTCCGACCTGCGACAGCGCCGACGTGCTGTATGAAAAGAACATGTATCCGCTGCCGGTCTCTCTGACGATCGGCGACGAAGTTCTGATCGAAGGCACCGGTGCCTATACGACGACGTACTCCGCGGTTGCCTTCAACGGTTTCGAGCCGCTGAAAGCCTACGTCATCTGATCCGAGCGCCGCCCGCTGAAAAGGGCGGCGTCTCGACCAAGCTTCCGTTCCGGCCCTGCCGATTGTGCTGTTGCGCAAATCCCTGCTTGCTGCTCCTCTTCCAGCCGAGGAAAGCGTGTCGGCGGGCCGGAACGGCTCCACCATTTTTTCATCAAGGGCCGCGTGTGGGCGGTTGTGTGACGGGAGGCCAAGGATGGCCGCTCTTTTGAATTCGGTACGGGCATTTTTCACGCCGCAGACATTTCATGTCGATCAGGAAAATCCGGGCGATGTCGTTGCCCGTGAAAACCTGCTTGACCGCGCCATGGGCGCTGGCCGCCGTCGCAAATCGTCCGAAAAGCTGCGCGCCGGCCGGGTTCCGGCCGAAGGTCTGGCGCTCGTCGCTCGCGATGAGGATGGTCATGTCATTGGCACGGTACGCCTGTGGAATGTCGAAGCCGGCATTTCGCGCGAAGGACGCGCGGTTGAAGCGCTGCTGCTCGGCCCGCTGGCCGTCGATGCTGCCCATGAGGGCAAAGGCATCGGCTCGGCGCTGATGCGCGCTGCGATCTCCGAAGCCACCAAACGCGGTCACGGCGCCATCCTCCTCGTGGGTGACGCACCCTATTACGAGCGTTTCGGCTTTTTCGCCGACAAGGCGCAGCACCTGATCATGCCGGGCCCATTCGAGCGTAGCCGTTTCCTGGCGCTGGAATTGAGGGCCGGATGGCTGGAGGGTGCAGCCGGCATGCTGGTTGCGAGCGGCCGCCGGCTCTTTGCCTGAGACGATTTCCGTTGAAATATTGCCCTGGCTGAAAGGCCGGGGTTTTCATTTGGCGGGTCGGTGTTCACTACGTTCTTGCGCACTTCCGGGACGTGAGGTCATCTTTACGCGCCGGCTGTACGGAGTCACGTATTCTGACCGGAGGAATACTTAAATCCGGGCTTTTTTTGCGCGTCATTTTGACCGGGGAGTCAGCTTGAAATGGCTAATATCTGTATCTCATTGAATCTAAGATAAAAAAACTACAGAATTTTGCAGACTTTTAAACACAGCTCGAGATCGAGCGTGCCTCTTCTATTCGTCGCGGCAGATCAATTTGAGCGACTTTGGCAGCCTTTCAGTTTGTCCCTTGCGATACTGAGCCTCATCGGTTCTAAATCGAACTCTGGGAGCAAAATCGATGAACAACCCACGACCTAGCGAAGCAGCGACGGCCAATAGACCATCGCTTGATCATTTCGACGACGAAGCGGCACGTTCTCGATTACTAGCTGAAGTAATCCGGAAATGGGGTGCTGCTGGCGCAGTTGCCTACGAACTTAGCGATCTTTCCGATACAAGCCACGATGCCCGCGACGTCTCGTATGCAGACCTCGGAATTGAATGTGACGCGTTTGTAGTTCGCTTCGGCGAAGACGTCGGTCTCTATCTCGATGAAAAGCAGGATGTGTTCGTTGATCGAGTCTTCGTTGTTGAGCAGATGTACGAGGGGAGGGATGGAGTGTTTCTTACTATCGTGGCCAGTCGCGCGGGTCGCGTACCTGAACTGTCAGAGGAGACCCCACTGATAGCGAGCGGCTGGGTCGATGCTGACCGATCTGTAGATGACGGATTGGTGCACTTCGGCTTGGTTGGCGATCCCGCGATTTTGAAAGCCAAAAATCTGTTCGACATCGAGATGGCTCTCGGTCAGGCTCTCGCAAGGGTGGGCGCGGGCGCGAAATCAAAGCCTCATACGTCAACAAGTTACAGCGCTTAACCGCTTCCTCGCTATCTGGCGTGGGACGGCATCGAAGTAGTGAGTTCACTATTTAAGAAGCTGAGGGAGTGCGGAAGCAATCCAGATCGCTTGCTTTTCATTTTATCGTCGACGAAAGAGAAACACCGCAGCGGCGCTTTCAGATAAAGGAAGTGGCGCACTCCACATCGCGTTAGTGTAACGGCTGTAATCCGGAGGTCCGTTGATTCTTTGAATACTTCCTCGTCCACGATCCTAACTTATACGATTAATCGCTTCTTGATTTTATACGATTGGTTGTTAGTCTCCCCTTCTTGACGGGAGGTGGATCATGGTTTTTGATTTCGGTGGACTGGAGAAGCCCAAAGCGAGGAGCGCGTCTCCCAATCCGCGGGACATTTTCCGCAGTCGACCATCCGGGAAGGCGAAAATCAAGGAGCTCTGGCAAGGCCAAGCACAAGCGCTGGACGAATGGTACAGGAATCCGAAGCAAGACACCTTGATCTCAATGTATACTGGTGCCGGAAAAACTCTGGTTGGGGTTTTGATCGCCCAGAGTTATCTTTTGCAAGGCGTCCGAAATGTACTTTACGTTTGCCCGACGATTGACTTGATCCATCAAACGGTTCGCGAAGCCAACGGTATCGGGATTATGCCGACCACTTTTTACCAGTCGAAATTTTCAGACCAGAATTTTGCCCAGTCAAAATCGTTTTGCATAACGACTTATCAGGCCCTGCTGAACACTCGGAACAAATTCCAAGGCCAGAATGCGCCGGGTGCTGTCATCTTTGATGATGCGCATGTCGGTGAGCGTTTGGTCCGAGACGCGTTTACCCTGACAATTAGGAAGGCAAAGAACGAAGTTCTCTATTCCCAAATTGCGGCGATCATCAAGGAGTGCTTCCATGATATCGGTCAGGTCTACAATTTTGAGCAGATTGTTTCGGATTTCTCCTCAGGTTCCGTAGCGCTTTGCCCACCAAACGGAGTGCACAACCGCAGCCACGAGTTCCAAGCCGCGTTGGAACCGCACATCGACAGCGATATCGGCCTTCAGTTGCCGTTCGATTATCTGCGTGGACATTTGCAGTACTGCGCGATTACCATCAGCAAATTCATAATCGAGATCACACCTCCTTTTATTCCCGCACTCCATGTCCGCGCCCTTGAAGACAAGAGTGTGCCCAAGGTCTTCCTTTCGGCCACGGTCCAGTCCAAGGGCGATATCGTCCGTGCGTTTGGTCGATCCCCAAGGGTGATTGAACCGGACGTTGACGCCGGCCTCGGTGAGCGGCTCATGTTGTTTAGCTCGTCTCTGAACAAATTCTGTGACGACGTGAAGGGTCTCCAAGCCCTAAGCAAAAAAGTGAAGGTTCTGATCGCTACCCCGACGGAGAAGGCGGCAGATAAATGGGACGACTTTGCCTCCCCGCCCAAGAGCGCCGATACATTCACGCAAAGGCTGAACGAGTTCCGTGCGGGGACGACAGGGGCCTTCATGTTGCTGGGTAGATATGACGGCATTGATTTGCCCGACGATGACTGCCGTGTCATGGCGGTTGATGGAGTGCCAGTTGGTTCGGCGCAGCTGGAAAGATACCTGTTCGATCGTATTAAGTTAGATCAGACATTCTTCCCTCGGGTCGCCAATCGTTTCACTCAGCTCTTTGGCCGTATCAATCGCGGAAAGAACGACTACGGCATCTACTTCATCTATTCCAGCGATGCCGAGAACTGGCTGCGAAACGTTGCTAACCAAGCGTATTTTCCGAAAGTCCTTCAGGAACAGATACGTCTTTCTGAGGAGTTCTGCGATCAGCTGAAAGACATGACGCCCGAGAAAATCGAGTCAATCGTGACCCAAATCATCGAGCGCGACCAAGGCTGGCTTGGGTATTATCAGGCGCAGATCGGTCAGAACCCGATCGACGAGAAGCGCATCAGCGATCGTGAGGACTACACAAAATTTGATGATGAGCTAGCGAAGCGCGAAGCGAATTTCATTCTCATGCTCTGGCAGGGGGATCACAGTGGAGCGCTCAGGCAGTTCGAGGAAATTATCGATGAAGTGCGGATGAAGAATCCGCGCCTCGCTGGTTGGTATGCAATCTGGCTCGGCGCGGCCAACGCCATTCTCAGTCGGTCCGACGCTATGTTCGATTGGTTTGACGAGGCGAGAAACAGGCTGGGCGGCAAACTTCCACTGCCCCGTCAGGAACAGGAGGAAGTCGGCCTGCTTCCGGCCTGTAAAACCGTAATCGAGGAGGGGCTACGCGAGTTCTGCGCGCTTACCGTGCCCGAAGCTAGTCGCAAGCTGATGAAACTGATGAAAGCAACTGAATCTGCGTACGGTGATCAGTCGCACAAAAAGGCGGAGGAAGCGGTTAGAGTCATTGGGGCGGCGTTGGGCTTCGAGTCTAGGCGGCCTGATACAGATGAGCACGACGGTCCGGACAACGTTTGGATCGATCATAATACCAAGGTAGCGATCCCCATCGAGTTGAAGACGGACAAGCTCGGCAGCAATGCGATTAACTCTGAAGAAGTCGGGCAAGTCTACCAACATCTCGAGTGGGCGAGGTCACGCTATCCGGACTACAATGTTCCCGGCATACTCGTATACACGGAGAGCAAGTCGGTGACAGCGAGCAGTAATCCATCCAATGACATGTTCTTCGCCGATCAAAAGGCGTTGAAGGCGCTACAGGCTTCCTTCATCGCCGGCGTGACGACACTCTCGAAGCTGTCGCCGTTGGAGAAATATGGGAAAGCGTCCGAAATTGGCAGTGAACCGGCGTGGCAACCTCTGGCAATTTTCGAGCGGCTGAAAGCCGGGTGCCTCAAGGGGGATTGAATCGGGGCCGATCGATTGATCGGATGCTGCGCGCGGCTCCCCCACGACGGATCAACGACCACGGCCTCAAATTCGGAGACTTTATCCAGCTCGTACAAAACTAGCTTGCTCCGCTCGCCAGTGTCGCCCGGACCATCCGACTTCATCGGGCGACGGGCGATTGACCTCACGTCGCCCGCGACTTGTTGTGAAATCACCGGCGTAGTCTCCGTGGAGAAACTCTTGGTGCTCTTCCGTAGAAACAAGATTGCAGAACAGGCAAAGGCGAGCAAGTTCGGCGCAGAGCATTGATCGCGTTTCGGCAAGGCGTCTTCAATTTTACGGCTTAGCGAGTGCCGGGCATCACATCTTCAATACAATCTAGGAGTGACGATAAGGATCAAGTAATTCACGCTTGATTTGTATAGGTCCGGCATGAGACACCACGAAATACCCTAATATTACGAGAGTCCTCTATGTCCGACGCGAGTCAATCAAAAGCGCAGGATTTCAGCCAGCTGGTAAGGTCAAAGATCGAGGAGATCAGGCCAAGACTACTTGATCTTTCTGCGAAGAACCCTTTGGTATCTTTGAGTTTCGGTTCTCGTTCCGCAGGGTATGTCCGCGTTGTCAACGAGCTTCCCGACAGGCTATTTTATTCGCTATTGAATGACGTTTCGCTTGATTTTCGCGCGCTGCCACCGCTTGAGGATGGCCCGCCCGACGAACAGGGTGCCTCCTTCCTTGAGGAGTTTGCAATCGGGCTGGTGACAGACCCCATATATCTTGAGCAGCATTCGAAATTGAACGCGGATGCTGTCGATTATCCAGACCTAGCGCGAACATTGGAGCGGGAGCTAAAAGACCGCATCCGTGAAAAACTCGGGATGCCGAAACGGATCACGCGAAAAGATGAACCTCTCACCCAGCATGCCCGTAATCACGGCATTGATCCTGGGTTTGACCTGCCTGAACCTAGCGAAAACATAGACTCGAAACATAACGATGACCTCATCCAGACGCTGCTTCTCGGGCCAGATTTAGAGCGCAAGCTTAACGGACTGATGGCCAAGGGAAAAACTTGGCAGCAAGAGACGGGCTTAAACCTGCTTCGTGGCGCGTTTGGTTTCCTGGAGTGGAAGGACCCCAAGCGCGGCGATAACCGCGTTTATTACTCTCCCTTGGTGCTGTTGCCTACGTCAATGTCGCGCCAGAAAACTTCTGCAGGACCGGTATTCACTGTCGAAGGTGCCGGAGAAGAAGCAGAGACAAATTTGGTACTGCGCGAAAAGCTCCGCCGTGAATTCGATATCGAGCTACCTGTTTTCGGCGGCGGGTCTCTTGAGGCCTATTTTGAGGAGGTTTCCGCTGTCGAGCAGACAAAGGTTTCTTGGCGTGTCCGTCGTTGGATCGTGTTCGGTGTGTTTCCCGCAGCACGCATGGCCATGTACGAAGACCTTGATACAGCTATATCGGATTTCTCCGAAAACAGCGTAATCGAAAACCTCCTTGTTGGCTCTGAGGTTGGACAAGCCGGGGCGATTGCGAACGAGTACGAAGTCGACGCTCCAGATGTCGAGGCGCACGTCCCTCATCTAGTGAAAAAGGCGGATGCTTCACAGTTTAGCGTCCTCGTTGATCTCGTGAAAGGCAAGAACATCGCTGTCGAGGGCCCGCCTGGGACAGGGAAGTCCGATACGATCGTCAACTCGATTGCCGCGGCGTTGGCGAAGGGCAAGAAGGTACTTTTCGTTGCCGAAAAATCCGCGGCCCTGAAAGTCGTCCATTCTCGTCTCGAAGAAGTTGGGTTAGGGGAGTTCGTTTTGCCGCTTCTTGCGGGAAAGGGGAGCCGAGAGGAGTTCATGGACTCGCTTCGAGCGCGACTTGATGCGGTGGAACCATCGCCCCGGTATATGCAACAAGAACGAGAACGGTTTGCTGCAGCTAGAGACCGCTTGGCGCGCTACGTCAGCATCCTTTCAGAAGAGTGGAACGGTAGCGGCAAATCAGTCCATGCTGTTTTGGGCGCTGCGATCGCGACACAAGATGCCCTGTCGAGCCTAACGCCAACGGCCGTATTGGAACATCGGTTGCCCAAGACCGATCTCAAGGAACACGAGATCAACAACTTGGTTGAGGCGGTACGAAGATTGGCAGAGATATCCTCCACGGATGCCGCCAAGCGTCCGTATTGGCGCGGCACCACATCCCTCGACACCAGCCCATTCAAGATGAACGCTATTATTGCCCGCACCGAGAAGGCGGCGTCGTCCTATAAGCGGTTTGATGAGGCCCTTTCGACCCTGCGCAAGCGGACAGGCATTTCGACCCTTACGCTTAGCGATGTTACTCAGCTAGCTTCATGGATAAATCGTCTCGTCGAATGGAATCCGCAGTCTTTGTCGGACGACGATATCACAATTGCGGTCGCGGCTCCCGCGTCAGCGATTTCGCAATTCCTTGACCGATGTGCGAGCGCTCAAGAGAAGGTGGCAAAGCTCAGTGAAGTTGTCACCGATCCTTTGATGCCAGACCTTTCTGATTCACTCACCCGTATCGCCGATATCTGTGAGGCGAACGGGATCGTAAGATTGGATGCATCTGATCGGATACTGCAAATCGAATTTCACTCGAATGCCAAAATCGAGGCAGAACGGCTTAGCGCCGATGTATCGGCTTTTGTACGCCGTGTACCCGGTGCAGCAGAATGGACTGTCCGAGACGTGCGCAACGCGCGTAGAATATGGTCGGAAACCAGTGAGCGAGTTGTCGCACAGCGCCGTGCGAGCTTGATCGACGCGGCTTCGATCGAAACCCTCAGGGGGCTTTTAGAAAGGGCAGAGGCTCTTCGCCAGCGGCACGCGGAGTTAAGTGGCGCAGTCACTGTTAAAACTCGTCTGAAGGCGTCCGACGTTGAAGGCCCACTTGTTGTGATCAGACAATCGGGAGCATTCAGCTTTCTGTCGGGAGCTTTCAAACAGGCGAAGGCGTTTTACCTGTCAATTTCCAAAAGAGGCACTTTCGACAAAACTACGGCAATCGACGATCTCCAGCGATTACAAACGTTCCTCGAGGATGAGGAAGCGTTCAACGAGAGGGCTATCCGAAGCGGAGTTTTTGGCCCCAGCTTCGAAGGTCGAGAAACAGATTTCCAGACCTTCGAAGAGTTGGCCCGCCTCTATGCCGAGATTGATAAGACACTTCCTGGTTTCGAACATCGCGAGATCAGGTCTTTCCTAAAGACGGCAGAGGCCGATCTGGTTGAGAGCATGCCTGCCGTTGGGGATTTGCCTCCCGAAATGAAGTTTGGAGCGGTCGAGGATTTCGGCAAGGAGTCGTCGACGGTTCTGGCTCAACTACGTGAGGTCCACGAGGAGCTCTCGAGACTGGAAGTCCAACTTCTGCCATCTGGTCGGGAATTTGGACCGTCCGCGATACGGTCGCTAGCCGCTGATTTAGACCGGTTGCAGACAGCTCTTCTCCAATTGGATTCATTTCCCCAAGCTGCCCAACTCAGAGGACGCTTCGTGGGCTGGAGAACCGATTTTCAGGCAACGAGACCGCTTATTGAACTCGCTTCCCTGTTCGAAGAGGCAGGCAAGTCCGGCGAAATCCTCCGCCGGAGTCTTCAGGACAAGGACTACTCTCTGCTGGGTGAGGAGACCAGTGCAGCGGTCGCTACTGGTGCGGAAGCTAATGCCGCGCTCACCGATGCATCGCGGGAGGCAGTCTGCGATCTGCGAGCCAACGCCAACGATCTGCACGCATCTGCAATGGGCACATTCCTTTCGGCGGCTGCTACCGATGCAGAGGGACTAGAGACAGCGATCCTGATTTCGAAGGCTATGACGGACGTGGCTCGCTTCGGAATGATGGAGACTGTTGATTTGCTTCAAACGCAAGTCGCCGGCTGGGACAAGCTGCCTCGAATGGTGGAAGCGCTGGTTCGTCGGGCGGCGGCCGAACGCGTGTATGACAAATACGGATCAGAGTTGGCTGGTTACTCCGGCAAGCAGCTCGAGGACATCCGAGCCGAATTCAAGCATGCCGACGACAATGTCAGGAAACTCTCACGTAAAGCCCTCCGGTCGGAACTCATCGCAGGGGCAAGGCCAGCAAGCGGAAATTCACGCGGTCGTGTTGCTGACTATTCCGAAATGGGGCTTCTCGAGCACTTGGCAAACCAAAGGCGAATTCGCGTTCCATTGCGCGACATCACGCGTCGTGCCGGCCGCGCACTACTTGAACTCAAGCCTTGCTGGATCATGTCACCACTTGCCGTCGCCCAGTTCATTCCAAAGGGATCAATCCACTTCGACATATGCGTGATCGACGAAGCATCCCAGATGCCTCCCGAGGATGCTGTTGGTGCTTTGTATCGCGCCCATCAAGCGATGATCGTAGGTGACACGAAGCAGTTGCCGCCTACGAATTTTTTCCAAAAGATTTACGCGGGCGACGATGAGGACGACGACAAGCCCGACGCTGTTACCCAGGAATCTGTGCTGGAAATGGCGAACGGTGCATTCCGACCACGTAGGATGCTTCGTTGGCACTACCGGTCCCGCCACTCTGCATTGATCAGATTTTCAAATAGGATGATGTACGACGACGACTTGGTCGTTTTCCCATCATCGAACGAGGATGATCCGTCTATGGGCGTCTTCTCTACATTCACGTCGGGCATCTACAAGGCCGGCTTGAATCCTGTCGAAGGCGAGGCGGTGGTAGAAGCGGCACTGGATTTCATGAAAACCGATCCGCATCGATCGCTCGGTGTCGTAGCAATGAATAAGTCGCAATCGGACTTCATTAACGAGCGTCTTCAATATGCAATCGCTAGAGACAAAAGGGCGACCGAGTACGTCGAGCGCTGGAGTGCGGAGAGAGGTGGGCTCGAGGAGTTCTTCGTAAAGAACCTCGAAAACGTCCAGGGCGACGAGCGCGATGTGATTTTCATATCGACGGTCTACGGCCCACCTGCACGTGGTGAACGCGTCCGCCAAGCGTTCGGTCCGCTGAACGGCGCAACTGGTAAACGGCGTCTGAATGTTCTCTTCAGCCGCGCTAAAGAGCAAATTCGGACGTTTACGTCCATGACAAGCGACGACCTTCTTGCGGAGGAGGGAGGCAATGAAGGGGCGCTCATGCTCAAGCGTTGGCTCCAATACAGTGCTGGAGGTCTCCTTGAAGCTTCGTCCGGCACTCACGGTGCATTCGATTCACCGCTTGAGCAGTACATCGCCCAGCAGATCGAAACCATGGGATGCACTGTCGTTCCCCAAGTAGGCGTCGTTGGCTATTCGATTGATCTGGGTATCAGACATACGGAATGGCCAAACGGCTTCATCATGGGGGTCGAGTGCGATGGGGCAACATACCATTCCTCAAAGTCGGCGCGTGACCGTGACCGTCATCGACAGGAAGTTCTGGAAAACCTGGGTTGGAAAATTCACCGGGTTTGGAGCACGGACTGGTTCGACAATCCGCGTAGGGAGGCCGAACGACTTCGAACGGCGATCTCCGCCCGTTTGTCGGAGTTGAAGGATCGGGCCACCCGGCCGCTGCCTCAAAAGCCAATCGTGATTGAAAAGTCCGAACCGAAGGTTCCGTCGCCCAAGACGCGCCCGATTGGTGAAGATGATGGGCAGACCACCCTTGCACTGCGGGCGCACCCTACGCCCGCGCCAGGGACGAGTAGTGCTGCGGCCAAAACAATAACGGCCAGATTGGGGGACACCGTTCGTTTGCGCTATCTGGACAAAAATCAGGAAACCTATCAGTTCAAGATCGTCAAAGAACCGAGCCAACCCGAACGCGGAATTGTGAATCAGTCAGCCCCGTTGGCGAAGAGCGTCATCGATACGGGAGAAGGGGAGGAGATCGAAATCCTTCTCGGCAGCTTGATACGGAGGGCGGTCGTTGAAAAGATTTCCCGATAGGTCTCGACTTTACGCTAACGCTAATATGACCACTTATCGATTTTTAGGCGGGCCTCCAAGCACTTAGGACACCGAGAGATGTCCATGTGCATGCGGAGTTAAATTGATGAGAGGAGAGAAAATTGGCGGAGAATGCGTTTTGGGACAGTTTGTCCACTCTCCATTTCTCTAACGAGGCAGAGGTAGAAACGCGTTTGGTATTGCCATTACTCAACGCCCTCGGCTACCAAAATTCCGACATCCGGCCGAAGCCTCCCGTTGAAATCCGTGTTGGCAGCAAGAAGCAAAAGGGCAGGACGCCCGAGGCTGATTTCGTCGTGTACACTGGAAAGCCGCATAACCGTAACACGGCGGCTATCGTCGTCGAGGCAAAGCGTCCTAGAATCCCACTGCATGACGGTGTCGCCCAGGCGGAATCCTATGCCCAGCATCTGCGCGCACCTCTTATTCTGGTGACGAACGGAGTGGTCATGCAAATTTGGCAGCTCCAGCCCACGTTGGACAATGACTTGGTGTTCCATGCAGATGTCTGTGACCTGGCGTCAAGGCGATCCGATCTGGAGGCGATCGCAGGCGTCGAGGCCGTTCGCATTATTTGTGCCAACCTTGCGCATAAGCGTGTTGCTACGATTACTGAGGATTTTTCAGCTTTCGAAGAACGGGAGTTGGATAGGCTGTCGGCGCTGGGCCCGTGGATGCAACGCACCTTGCATGACCCTCAGGCCGATCAACCCGTCAGTTCACAAAGCCTCGTTGAGGGGTATAAGAGGGGTGTTATCATATTAGGGCCGTCCGGCTATGGAAAATCCATGCTCGCGGCTTCGTTGTGTGTGCAGGCGATTGAGCTGCGACGACGCGGGACACGACAGCATCTTGTAATCGAAGTCTTTATCCCGGACGTCGCTGTAGACGAAACGGGGATTGAAAAATTCCTGCACGAGCGGATTTCCCGCCAAGTTCCGCAGATAACGGAACTCGTTCTCCGAGATCGGATCAAAAGAGATGGTATCACGGTTGTTGCGGACGGTTTCGAACGTTTAGAGCCTCGGTTGCGCGAGAAGTGGATTTCCAGCCTGCGAAGTTTTTGCCGTGATTATCCGCACGCTCAGGTTTTCGTGATGTCCCGCGCGACTGGTCGGGAGCTCGCCACTCTTGGCCTGCCAATACTACGTCTCGATGGCTACAGCGAGAGCGACCTACAGAGGTTGATGAAGCTGCGAAACGTAAGTAGGCCCAGTCTCTTGGGCCGATCACCGGCAATGTCGGGTCACCTTGAAGGGCTATGTAAGGAGCCGCTGATAGCAGACCTCGTCGTGTCTTACATTAGAGAGCACAATCGCTATCCAACACATGTACGCCCACTTTACGAAGACTGGGTAAGCAGATTGCTGATTGACTTCGGTGAGATCGAGAAATTGAAGTACCGAGCCTCGCTCACGGCGCTCGCAAAGGCTACGCGCGTCGCGCCACTGACCTTCGAAGAGGCTGCGGCTGTCGTCTCTGGCGATGGCAATGCCACGGTTACGTTAGAGCGATTGACGGACGCCAATGCCATAAGCATCACGGAGAGTAGAATCGAACTGACCCACGAGGCGCTTGCTGATTATCTCAGGGCGTTGGCGTTCATTCATGACGCGGGTAGTGACATCAAGTCTCGCGTCGAGGAACTGGACCTAGAGGAGACTTCGCAGTTCCCACGTCTTCTTCTGGCTGCGGCCGAGACATTGGAGCAGAGCCAAACCATATGGGATGCGATAGCACGGGCTAATCTCCAGACGGCGATTGACTGCCTCCATCTCACGCCTGGAACCGGCGTGGCCACCGGTCAGGACTCGCGTGGACCAAAATCCGAAGCGTATGAGTTCCTCAAAGTGGTTTTAAACGCTCTCGATACCGTGGTCGAGGCGCACCTGGAACCGATGACGACCTCGATAAGGTTCGCTTTGATCGGTACGGATGTCGATGAGATGGGAATAATCGGTGATCTCAGCCAAGACCACGCCTTCTATGCCTTTCGCGCCCTGAAGCCGGGGATGCCAAGGATCGAGGTCAAGTCTCGGACAGACGCGCACCGCAGGTTCGGCATAAATCTCAAAGCGTTCGGTCTGGGTTATGACGCAGGCCGCATAATTGGAATTAAGGCGGTTGGTTCGGCGCTCTCAAACGCGATCAAGGCGCGGCGCATTCGGGGCGGTATGGTATGGACCGAGGAGCTCGTTATGAGTCGGATCAACCACTTGGAGCGCGAATACAAGATCGTCATGCCCGACGGATACGCGCTAAAGCCAATCAGAAAAGCGCTTAGCGCATTTGAAGACCGCGTCATCTTACCGCCTTCCAACCGCCGCGGCCAAACTTTTAGAATGTGCGACCTAATCGCACATGTGGACTTTCTACTAAATTCCGGCGTCACGAATTTGCAGCAGTGGTGGTGCGATCCCCTGAGGCTCGATTTGAAACAACCTAATGATCAGCGGAAGCTCGCGAAATCACTCGACGCGCTTCATAGCAGACGGCAAATTGCGTATGCGGAGATTGTTGAAAACTCGTTTCCTGCCTTAGCACCGCTACTGGGGAATTTCCGAGAACTTCCTGTTCGAAGAAACATTGAGGTCGAAGTCATCAAGGATGCGACCCACCCTGAAATCTCTCTCAATTATTGGGACGAGCCAATGGAGCTTTTTTCAGAAGCCGGTGCAGTGGTGTCCTTTCCGCTCACTCCATCGGACGACTGGCGTTCTTGGGAATTTATTGAAGAGCTGCATCTAAGAAACCTCGGACGAATCGCCCAGTTCTCAGGCGACCGATCTCACTTTGCGACCAAAACGGGGGCCGCGATTCTCCGCAACCTAGTAGTGGGTCGTTGGGACGGAGACGGGCTCCCTGATGAGACGGGTGTCGTTCGAGATGTTGTAAACTGGCTGGCAAAAGATGTACGTCAGCTTTTTGAAGAAGTCCCAGGGTCATTAGATTCTACGAATTAGGGCGAGAGCTTGCAGTGGCCGTAAAAAAATCATCGAGTCCGACGAGCTAGCCGGGGTTTTACTTATTTGGAGAGGACACGTGGACGAACTCAAAAAAGCAGCGTCGCGATTTCGCGAACTTATCGTGGGGACACCGAAGAACAGCCTCCCAATCTCGTTACAGGATTTTCCGAATGGTTCATGCGGAGATGCGACCCTTCTTTTAGGTCAATATCTTGCTGAGCAAGGGTATGGTGAGTTTCGATACTATCTTGGATGGCGCGGCGGAAAATCCCACGCCTGGCTCCAGTCCGGATCGGTGATCGTTGATATTACCGCGGATCAATTCGAGGATTTCGACGATCCAGTCGTCGTCTCGGACCGATCACCGTGGCACGATTGTTTCGCTGGGACCGGCCAGCATATCGCGCGTATAGATGTTTTCGGGGAACAGGCAAAAGCAGTGCTTGGTAGCGCATATATAGCCATCTTGAATTCGCCCAAATGATGCTGCCAAAAACGTAAAAGGATTTTTTTGCCGATGCGAAGGTCCAATCACAGTAAAATCGGAAGCTGATGCATAAGCGATTTGAGGCGTGGTGCGAATCCTCATCTAAATGGACTATCGAAGCAGGTTCGACCCCCAAATGAAGAAGGGAGGCCATCAGACCTCCCTCTCCAAATTCTCGCTACCCGCTTCATAGCGTCCCGATATTCTCCCCTTACGGGTTTGACCTCGGTTAACGGTGCTCGCGCGGCCCTGCAGGGTTTTAGGCCCTGCTTCATATTTAACGACCCTGAGGTTGATACAGGGTCGCGGATTGCTCCGATTGCCACTGATCATACTCAAGTCAGTAGAAGGGGTCAAGTGCTACCGAGCTCCGCTGAGAAGACACATCGCTGAAACTGATGCGCCTAGTTGGTTCTGGACTACTTGCCTCAGAGACAGGATCGAAGACCCTGTTGCGAAAAGATCGTCTACCAGTAGTACATGCCTGTCCGCAAGCGGGGGCGCTTCGCCCTCAAGTATAAAGGAATGGAAGAGATGGCGAATGGAAATATCTACCTCTTTTGCCTGCCATTCTCGATTTTGGTCTGTCCTCTCCAACGTGCTGAGTTGCGACGTGAATGTCACCTTCAGACCAGACCTGACACGAGGCGGATTTGCTTTTACCTCCGCAAGAACCTCACCAACTTTCATTTTCCTCAGGAACGTTGGATCAATAATCGGTTTCTCAAGTGTATGCGCAACTAATGCTGCGAACTTTCCGCATAGGGGTGAGGACGAAGGGACCGGCATGCAGTAGTCGATTTCCGCGAAGTCTTCCGATGCAGAGGAGATGATTTGTACTGCTCTTTTCATCAACTGCTTCTCCCAAAATGGGGTGATTGAAAAGCCGCGCATGCCCTTTAAGGCAAAAATCAACGGATTGCCATCGTCTCGCCGACTACCGTTGTGGTTCCGACGGAATACGTGAACGAGGGGAATACCTTTTAAATGACCTCTGCTAGGATTTCCATCTAGTGAAGTATCAACGCCGTTTTCGTGTCGGTGATTGATGCTCACCTGGTTCGTTTTGCTTACTTCAATTCCCATGTCATCATTTTCAGCTTAGGTCTGTCGCAACCGAGAGGGAGGGCGGCTAAATTACCATCGGGTAACGTTCTATGGACACTTCATATCGCAGCTGTCTTACCTATTTATAATTGAGAAAGCTCAATTTTAGCGTGAACAACTGTGCGACCATCATCCAAAATCTCATACGGGCGCTACTTCCTTTACCCGCCACAAGGCTTCCTCGAGAAAAGGTCCAATCTGCGCGCGATCGTAGAAAGCACAACCACCCTCCGCAGTTGAGATGGCCGGCGGCACCGCATTGCCTCTAAGCAGACTGCGGACCTGCCGTTGGCTTAGCCCAGTCGCTTTGATGAGCTGGTTCACGGTGACATAGCGTTCTCGGAATTCAGCCAACTCTGCTCGCGACGTCACTCGATAGACGACAGCTCCATTGTCTGAGCGCACCTCGTCAAAGCCAATCAATCGATTGTTCTGAAGAGCCAAAAGACTTCTTTGGGAAATTTCCAGAATCCCCAAAGCTACCGCGTTATCGACGTGGCTGCCGGAAAATCTGGCGTTCTTTAGTTCGGACGGATGGACCATAACGTCATCGAGGAGCGATGGTCGTCCACTAAGTGCGACACGTTTCAGTTCACCTCTGACGATTTTTACGATTAGATCGATCCGATTAATTCCCATTCGCTCGGACACTTCTTTGATCGACTGCATCTCGGGCTCAAGCGCAGTGGTGGCTACCTTCTGGATGGTTTCGTGAAGTTCTTTCACTTCGACCTCCGAGATCAAGCGGGTATTGCGTCTCCCTCGATGACCGATTTGATCGAAGTCCAAACGACGCAATACGCCGGCGGCAGTGAGTTGGCTCACCAACATGGGCTTGCATCTGAGAATAGTTGCCGCCTCGCGAAATTGGATCGTGCCACCGGACATCCGTTCAAATAATGCCAGGGCGCTGACGGGGATTGCCTTCGTGTTGATGTTGGTATCGGTCAGCCGACGCCGAACGACGGGTGGGGACAACCCGGTCACAGCAGCAATATGCGCGACCGTCGTCCATTTTTCCTCCTGTGTACGCGCAAACTTTTTCACTGAGGCCGTAAGGGGATATCTTTCTGCCACATGAGCCTGGAACAGTTCGCAGATTTGTTGATAGCTCTCTTTGTGTTGGCTTTGCCGGATATGGGTATAGAAGCGACCGTAACGAAGAAACGTGCCCGCTGCCGCACCTTCTGAAATGCGGTCGAGAGCTTTGTGAAATTGGTCCACGCCTCCAGCCAGGACTTCATACCCAACGTCGGTGGCATCGCCGACAGCGTCTTGCGTCAGCAGTTCAAGGGTCTGGTCTCTGCCGTGAACTAATGCCACTCCCAGGACGCGGCTGATGTTGAGAACTACCGCGGTCTCAAGCTGGTCGATTAGCGGCCCATGAGAAACGTTGCTAT
Source organism: Rhizobium oryzihabitans (assembly GCF_010669145.1). Taxonomy (NCBI): domain Bacteria; kingdom Pseudomonadati; phylum Pseudomonadota; class Alphaproteobacteria; order Hyphomicrobiales; family Rhizobiaceae; genus Rhizobium; species Rhizobium oryzihabitans. The sequence continues at coordinate 171,068 of NZ_CP048635.1, read as the reverse complement.
AAAATCGGTCACCGATAAACAAATCGACAGGGCCGGCCGGCCGATCGGAAAGTCCAGAAGACAGCCTCTGAATTTCCTCCTGTTCGACATCGAGTTCCACGCAGAAGTCGAACGAAGGACTGGTTTTACGTCCGGGAAGTTCGACAAGTTCACAGTGGTGGACATGACAGATGCGATACGGCTTCAAGAGCCAAAGTGCCCGCCGATAGCGACGCGTTCCAGGAATACGATCGTCGCACAGCTCGTCGGCCTCAAAGCATTTCGGGCAGAAACGAAGCGTATTCCTGATCAGCAAAGCCTGTTCAAATGTCTGCCCGAATAGCGTCGTGGACCGATAGGTCGTAACCCCGGTCGCGTGGTGTGAGAGCTGCTCGCTTGGTAGTCCGGCAAAGGAAGACAGCATTTCGATGGCGTCGGGCTTGCCGTGGTTCAGACCATGGAAGGACATCCCATACGCTTTGCAGAAGTACCCTAGAGGGCCCATGCGATTGGCTTTCGCCAAACGGGAAACAAAACCCGGTAGGACCTCATCTTCGAAAAGTGGAACTTGCAACATCGTTTACGTCATCTCCTGATTTAACTCTGTGTCGGGTCCGCCGCTTTCAATTCGGTCCATTCACTTGGGCCGTCGTCAGCCTTCCATTTTCATCGACCTCTCGAACGATGTTGAACCAGTCTTCCGAAGTGAAGACATTGGTACTGTCATCGCAATTGCTCAGCCGTCGATATCCCTCCGCGAAGTGATCATGGTTGATGACTTTGTGCTGGAAGGTCTTGTCGTCGAAGATGGCGCTTTGAATTGAGAGCTTCATCAATTGCACGACCATTCCGAACCGCTGCAGTCCGCCATGCATGAGACGCATGATGAACTTCCTTGTAGGCTTGAACGACACGTTGAAGCCTACTGTGGAACACAGTTCATTCAAAACCGAGGCTACGAAGGTGATTTCATTTTCCGTGAGCAACTCCATCTCGACGACACGTGTTCTGCGGGATGTCTGCTGATGAGGATCGGCCTCGATGACACCCATCATGTCGTCGACGCCGCTCAGGATCAGCCAAACTGGCCAAGTGTCGGACTGCATGATGGCTTTGACTTGGTTCGCAGGATGCTCCTTGGACTTGCTCGTCGTGGCGTGAAGAACGTGCTGGAACTCGTCAAAGAAGACGATCTTGTACTCTTTGACCATCAGGGCATCACGCAGCTTGTCCCAAATTGCGGTTTCATTTCTGAGTGCGCCACCTGGGTAGCCTGCGGCCTTGAGAGCGAGTTCGCCGAGTGACTTCATTGAACAACCGGCAGGCGTTTTTACCCAAAGGCAAGCCTGCTTTTTGTTGCCGTACTGGTCGACATAAGGTTGGAGGCCGGGATGGGTTTTGAGCCGGTGACGGATCATTGTGCTCTTCCCGCTGCCGGATTTACCCGGCACGGCAATCGCATATCCTTCTGGCATATTGCCCGCCGCGATCTCGGAGATCATGATGCTGAACTCGAGACTGAATTTGTCGTCCATTTTGGTCGCAACGTAGAAATTCTCGAGCTTGGCAAGAAGCTCTGAGCGCTTGAGTTGCACCGGGTCCATCGTTGAACGAAGGAACTCAAGCATCGAATTGGGGCCTGTGAACTCATGAGGTTACTCCTTCGTTTCGATACGCAGACTGACGAAATCAACAGCCAATTCGTCATCATCGTCTTCGGCGGCTTTGGCAGATCGGGCTGCCGTCCTGGTTTTGGTCTTGCGGGGCACTTCCAAGGCATTGCGCTCTTCGTTTGGCTCCTCCAACGCGTCACGGTCGAAGGTTCCTGTTGGGTTCAGGGGATCATCGTCTGAGACGTTTGCGACGAGTTCGACCGTGCCGTTCGAAACGCGGCGCTGGTTCGGATCGGCAAAGTCAACGTAGAGGTGCTTGGACCACTGCCAGTTCATCATGTTCTCCCGCTCGAACTTCTTGATTGTCTTATCGGTAACAAGCGGGCCACCGATTGCGTGAGCCAGGCGCGTTTGTTCAGCCACCTTTTCAACGGCCGCAAGCGCGTCGGAAACGATTTGACGTGCACGTTCCTTGCCAGGGGCGCGTGTGCCGAATTTTCTGCGCAGGTAGAGAACGGTTTCCATCCATTCTGGTACAGACACGTTATTGAAGCCTTCAAAGGTGGCGTACGCGTCGTACCAATTGCCATCACGAGGGTCCTTGAACGAAATCACCGACATGTCCTGATCGTTCATGTGAACCTCCACTTCACAGTTGAGTTTGTGCATCGCGAGGTCGTCGAGCTCTGTCGATGCGTAGATGTTTCCAAGGATCGTGATGCCACGTCGACCAATCGTCCTGACAAGACGGACGCCGAAGATGTCGCGGTACTGCTCGTCGGTAGGTGGCGGTGAAACACCGCGTTCTTGCTGCGAACCTCGATACCAACGGTCGAGCGGGGTTTCACCGCTGAGGGACCGGTGCGGTGTATTGTGGTAGCAAACCACGATCAACTGCACGAGCAGTTCGCAGAGCATCTCGCGAGTAATGTGAGCGTGCTTTTCCGGCTTGTATTGCCCCTTCAGCAGGATATTCCCGAAGGTCTGGCCAGAGAAGAAGTGCATGTACCGGGTCGACAACGAGTTGAAGAACCGTTCGATGCGGCCGCGCAGATGGGGATGTTTGCTCGGAGGGATAGCATGCTTACCCGTGAGGGCCTGCACTACGATCGGGAACTCATCGTTGGCAAAGCCGGCACCACCGTCTGTGTGGACTCGATCGGGGGTACCGCATTGAGGCCATTCAATCACTTCCTGCGAAAGGGCAGTGGTGTACGTCTTGTGGCGAACGGCCATGGCGAGGGTGGCGATCGCCTCGGCGGCGCATGGAGCGCCGGCAAGAACCCGCATACCAAGGACTGAGCGCGAATAGGCATCGAGAGCGATGCAAATCCATACGCGCTTGATTTCCGCCACACGCTCTTGGATATCGGGGTCGAGCAATTCCCAGAAACCGAAGAGCTGACAAATGACCATCAGATCAATGAACTGTTCGTCCATTTCAACGATTTGCAGGGGATAGCGCGGCTGCAGGCCCTTTCGGCTGATCGCGTGCTCGCGCGTTGTTCGATGATGATCCTTGTCTCGCGCCAATTTCACGACGAACTCGTCCATCGCATGTACCATCCGACGGAAAGTACCATACGAGCACAGTGCGCCAGGGTTCTCGCCTCGCCGAACACGATCATTATAATCGCGTTCGAGCTTCGAATAGGCAGCCAACATGTTAGGTTCGTTTTCGTCCAGGAAGGCGTTGATGTATGTGCCGAAGTACTTCAGCTCTTCCGGGGTAAAGCTACTGCCGAAAGACGCGCGACCTTTGTGTTTCCACTCAAGGCTGTGATCCAAGCGATTGCCCGTCTGAAAGTCCTTTACCCAGCGACGGAATTGGCGGGGGGACACGATCCCGCGCTTTTTGTTGCCGCGCTTTTTACGGGCGTCATCAGCCTTTTCAAGGAGTGCCGCGTTTTCAATTCGAAACTTGCGGAGGAACTTTTTGATGTCGTCGTCCGACTTGGTTAGCGTTCCCTCATCGAGTTCTTCTAGGAATTGCCGCACGGCGACTGTTTTAAGGGCGACGTCCTCTCGCAACTTGTCGAGCGATCGTTTAGAGGCACGCTTGATGGCGCTCTCTTTGGAGAAGTAATCCTTCTCGACGACCAGGTTCTTCGCCCAGATATGGTCGTAGATGTCCCGCCACGAGAGGACGAGAATGTTGTGTGGGCGATCATCGTCGGACTTGATGACAACGCCGTCGTCCAGGCGCTCGTCGAAACGATACTGGCGGCCAAAGAATTCGATACGATCATCGGACCCGATATTGGTATAGGTAACCTTTTTAGGATCGGCCTTTTTCGTGTTCATTCAGATGCCCTTTACGAGAGATACACGGGAGAGGCGCGTCATCATCATTTCGTCAGCGTGCGGATGGTCGTGATGGAGGTTTCCGGCGTCGATAAGCGCCCATACGGCGGTCCAGCCCTCGGCGAAAGTGACCGCCGGATAGAGCTCGGAGAACAGATCGAAAAGCATTGCCGATCCTCCCATCACACGAAGCTTTTGGAGTAGCTGTTGGTTTGTGGCTTCGTTCTGAAGCTTGCGTGCCCTAAGGCGCTCGTCGGCACGCAGGACCGCAGGCTTATTGATATGTCGGTCGGTGTAGAGATGGATGCGATGCGCGAATTTGCCGACGCATTGCTTCGTCAACAATTCATGGGTGATCGTCAGATCACGCAGATTATCCTCCGCACGGACGAGATAGAGCGACCGACAATTGTTATCGAAGTCCGCACAGATGTCGGCATAGTGGTGGCGCAATTTTCCCTGATGCACGAAAGGCAAAGGTCCGAACTGCGTGCGGACATTGACAACCCGCGGGTTGCAAGCGAGCAGCGTCAGCAGGCCAGCTTCGAGCTGGCTTTCGAGTCGATAGCTGGTGCCGCTATCACGAAAAGGCATTGTGATGCGGTTGCTGATAATGCTCATTCGTTCTTCGACAGGGATGGTGTCAGGCTTGTTTTTTAGTGAGATGTCGCGGCCGCCTTCGACGATGACCGGATATGAGCGTCCTTCAAGGCCACTGCGCCCGTTTCCGTTGCTGCTCGGCTGCGCGAAACTGGTCGTGCGTTCATAGGGGACCGCGAGGAAATCGCGTCCCTTACGACGCTCGTGAAGAATCTGGATAGCGAGCGGAATTTCGACTTCCATGCTCTGCCTTTCCCCCATGCGGGATCGCTCCGTCAGCCTTTCGGCTGCAGAATTGAACACGCCATCTGCCCGTGTTGCGGACGGATGACAGGTCTGGCTGCGGATGCGGCTACAGACGTATAAGGAGGCGCGAGAGGATCGTGACGCCGACGCGGTAGGCGTGCGTCAAGGAAAAGCGAGACCAGTCATTCCCGTTACTGGAATATGAGATCACGCTGAGAGTGGTCGGATTGTTCGGGGCAGTAGTATTGGACATCCCGGTTACCTTTTGACCTCATTGCGATCGTCTCGCTGGCCAAGGCATCCTATTGGGGGCCTAGCTCACGGAGACGCGAAACATACCTTGTTCAATATTCGCATGGGTGGTCTCCAAGGTTGGGCCCGGGCGGTGTGCGACGGGTGCCTGAACTCGGAGGTATGTTCCCATGCGAAGGTTGCTGGCTAGTTAACGCGCAGGCGGCGCTGTTCCTCCGACGAAGAAGGGAGAGCCAAGAGCGATTACCGCAACGAGGTGTTCGGTCATAGGTTGGATGTCCAGGGGTGTCGTAAGCATGGCATTTTCTTTCCAAACACTCTTGTGCTCGGGATGGCAGCTGACAATAGCGATAGGATGAACGGGCGTAGAGCGTGTGTCATGGAAAGGAATTATTTGATGGCACCGGGCATGGGGCATCTCCGTGAGCGACTCGGGGAACAAAACTCTCTCCCGGATTAACCCACCCCGGGGAGCATGCTTGCACGGGGTGACACCGTACTCCGATGCGGGGACCGTTGTCGTCCTGGGCCGCGCGCTCTCTCTGGCAAATCCCGTGTTATCCGGCGGACCATGCAACTGTTAGGTCGCCGCATCGGATTTGCTGCTGTGCATTTAACGATCTTTGCGAGCCCGTCAACTGGATTCGATCGAAAAGAGAAATAAATCTAAGTTATTGTTATTGCATAAAAATTATAAAATTTTAGCTGTTGGGAGAAACTGGCTTATGTTTCCGGAGGTTAGCAGGAAGGTAGGGCGCGATGCCCATATTCCGGTCTCCCTTGATTTGGGGAAATTGATGCGGCAGTTGACAGACGGATTTTTGTTCTATATTTGTTCCATTCATGGAAACCTTTACCCATCTCATACGAATAGGTTGATCTCCGCCGGCCGTGATGACCGTCACGGCGACGATCAACTTTGTTTTGTTGAGGTATAAGAATGGGTATCGCCGAGCGCGCGAAATCACTTCGCACAAACCGCAATTCCGCATCTATCCGTACGTTCTCTCCGACCGCCACGATCAAATGCGACGGCATGACGATCTTCCGCTCTCAATCTGCTCGAGATGCGGCTTGCCTATTCGACGTCAATCCATCGATCGCCTCTTGGCACTGCATGCCGCTCTCACTGGATTACGGTGGAGGTGTCCATGTCCCCGACTTTGGTGTGACCGATTGCGACGGTGGGCGTTTGTTGATCGATGCGTCGGACAGAGTGATGCCTGTAGACTCGACGGTGATCGAGGGATGCGCAGCCCATCACGGAGCTAGGTATCGGCGATTGGTTGTCGCGGAGGTTTACGATGGACCACGGCTCCAGAATGCCAAGGACCTACTTATGTATGGCAACCACGCTTTAGCGCTCGGCGACCGGCTCCGGCTGCTCTCCGTCCTAAAGGATCATGGCGATCTCACCATTGCCGAATGCTTGACGGTTTTTACCGAAACCAAACCCATCGCAGGTCTGGCACAGTTGATCTTGCGCGGTTTTGTCGATGTGGACTTGGATACTGAATTACTCGGACCGGAGACGATGGTGCGACGAATACGGACCTGAGCGTCCCGTCGTCGTCTAGTTTGTTCCCGTTTTCCGAGGTATCCATGCAGCCGTACAGCGATAACCTGTTTGCCAACCGCGACCCGTTTCATAGCGCAAAATACGAGCTTACGCTGGCCACACAGCTAGCGATCGTTTCAATGTCTAGGCCAATCAAGCGGCTTCTAAAAAGGCGGTCACCATTCGTAGCAGCTTTCGTCATGCCGCCGAACGCAGACGCTCATGCGTATAAAATGGCGGCCAAATGGCTGCTCGAAGGCACAGTGCCGGTCGACGGTGAACATGGCAATAACTACGTTTTATTCGTCGACGAAGAAAAAGAGCTCACTGAAGATTTTGCGAGCTTCCGGAAGCTCCGAGAAATCAGGCGGGCAATCATTCTTCTTCGAGACGAAGCACTCCTTTCAGACGAAGTCCGCATTGCCGCCGACATTATCGTTTCTTTACCCGGACCATCTGCCAATGATTATCGTATTGTGGCGAACCGGATGGGGGGCTCGATCACGAACGCTGACTCCGAGTTTTTGGCAAAACAATCGGTGAAGCGGGTAGAACTCACTTGGAGGCGTGGCCGATCCATGGCGGTCAGCGTCGAGCGTCTCAGGCGATACCCGGGAGCCCAACAAAAGACGCGGTCTGTGGGCTACTCGTCATCTGGGCCGACACTGCATGAGTTGGCCGGATATGGAGGGGCCAGAGACTGGGGAATTTCACTCGCCGAAGACCTGAAGGCTTGGAAAGAGGGGGTACTTTCCTGGGCTGATGTCGATTGTGGTATTCTCCTTTCCGGTCCCCCGGATCGGGCAAAACGTCATATGCCGCGGCATTAGCAAGGACGTGCAATGTTCCATTGATCCTCGGCTCAGCAGCGAGGTGGCAGGCACGAGGCCACCTTGGAGATATGCTCAAAGCAATGCGGAGAGCGTTCACCGACGCCGAAGCACAGTCCCCGGCGATCCTGCTGATCGACGAGTTCGATAGTTTCGCCAATCGTGACGATAGAACTGGAAGTAGCGACAACTACCATCGCCAGGTGATCAACGCGCTCTTGGAGTTGTTGGACGGTGCGCATGCGCATGAGGGCGTCGTTGTCATTGGAGCAACAAACTACCCAGGTATCATTGACCCGGCGCTTCTTAGGGCAGGGCGATTGGAACGCCACTTTTCGATCCCGCTTCCCGATGCTTCAGCTCGCCACGACATCTTTCGTTTCTATCTCCGAGAAACCCTTAGAGGCGAAACTCTGGATGGCATCGTGAAGGGAAGCGAGGGATGGTCAGGTGCAGACATTGAACGGTGCGTCCGAGAGGCACGTCGAACTGCAAGAAGAGCAATGCGACCAATTTCGCTTGATGATCTACTGGCCGCTATGCCGCAGTGTCTCCCGGTGCCGGTGGCAGTGCAACGCTGTGTGGCCGCCCATGAGTTAGGCCATGCAATCCTCGGAGTGTTGCTTGAGACAGAACCTTTGGTGTCCGTTTCGATTGCAAGGACCATCCAATATGGAAGGTCACTTCAAACAATGGGGCATACCGAGTTCGAAGAACGGCCTTTCAATAGAAGAACCGTACATTATTTTCGAGACAAGATCGCCACATTGCTCGGCGGAGTAGCTGCCGAGGAGCTGCTGTTCAGTGCTTTCGAGAATGGTGCCGGTGGCGATGTTACAGCGGACCTAAATCGTGCGACCGATATCGCTACTATGGTGGAAATCACTTGGGGTCTGGGGCAAACGCTCACCGTGGAGCCTGGCAATAGCCCGCGAGAATTGGCGGCGTATCGCAGTCGTCGTAAGGGGCTTGCCAAGTCTGTCGAGGGGACATTGCAGACGGAATTCGTGCGGGCGAAATCTTTGCTCGAAGAACACAGAAACGTTCTTCTTGACCTTCATGCCCAGCTTTTACGGGAGGGAACTCTATCGGCCGACGTCATTAAGGCGGCCGTGCGATCGCACCGGGAGGCCGGATCACGTGGCGAGCGCAATTACACTCCCGGGTGAGATATAATGTTCGGAAAGATGAATGGGCTCCCCTGAATGGCGCATGCCGGTCCTTTTGAAACCCGAGGAATACGACCTGAGTCCATGGCGATATTCAGGACGGAGCTTGTTTCGACGTTCCATCATCCTGGTACGGTGAGACAGGGGTATCGAGGGAAGGGCGCTGGAGCTACTCGCCCTCCAAGAGCTCAATGTCTGGGCCGGCCTGCTCGAGCTAGCCGGTGATGTTGTTCCGGCAAGCGAACGTGAGTTCTTCGACATCAGAGGGTGACGCTTCTGCAACGAGACAAGCAGCGCAGCTTTCTCCATAGCTCCAAATATGGTTAGCGCAAAACTAACGTGCTTGCTAACACCTTGGATATGCAGCGAATCCCATTTTTGAACATTTTATTATCAACACTTACAAAGGCTTACTCCGATTTTTCTGCTTGCAGGCGTTGTGCCGATGTGCTCCAGTTGGATTGATATTGGTAACCGGGCAACGTCGCAGAGAAGGAGGATATGAGCTATGCAGCATGCGCAGCAGCACCGAAATCATATCCCGGCGCTTGACCAGTCGGTTGCAATTAAAGCGCTCCGGGTCTGGGACGTAGCGATTATTGCCAAGCTTACTATCGGGGTTTCTCAGGCAGAAGACGTCTCTTTAGCCGAACCTATACGTCGTCGAAGACGACGATGGTTAACGGCAAACAAGGAGACATCATGCCCAATCTCGATATCACCAGTATCGGTCGTCCAGACGACACTCGCGGTCAGAATATCCCCCGGTAGCTCCAACTGGCGCAGGAAGTATCCCTGAGCAGCAAAATGGGAACCGCTTCCATATCAGCTTCGTGGGTGGACCTGACGAAATCTATGATCAAGTGATCGATTGGCTAGGAAAGCACCCTGCAAACCTCGGCGACATCGTTACCGTGCGCAAGAACGGGTCGCTGACTTTCGAGGATGCGCCCGATGGTGGTTGGTTGGGCCGCTACGCCGATGTGATCTGGGAAGAATCGCTGCCGATGTGGGACTTGGGAGGCCCTGACGGTGAACCCATGGGAGCGTTCGATGCCGAGGTTCTTCAGCGTTTGATCAAAACTCATCCGCAGTCGTTTAGGGCTCTTCTCGCGGGCACAGGAGAGAATGATGCGCGGTGTAGCCCCTTTCTTGCATCGTTCTACTGCTACTAAGATCGCAGCCCCAGAGTTGATCCTCTGGGGCTTTCATATTTTTTGGACTGAGCGCTCACGCCGCATGTCTGGACTGCGCGGCGACTATCGAAATCGACGCTGTCAGAAGTTCGAAGACCGTCGACGACACAGAGAAATTTCGCGCCGGGCGGGAGGCTCTCCGAAACGATCTGAGCCTTGACCTCGTCCGGCCACTGCCGGTGAACCTCAAGTCCAGACTTCCTCGTCGTGAGAACCTCCAATGTATTCTCCATGGAGAAACTCCCGTTGCTTGTCCATGGAAAGGCGATCACAGATTAGGGCGGCGAGGACAATGTGTGATCGGAACACCGGTTACAATGGGTCAGCGATAGGCTTCAATCATCGATTTCGTAACGTCCTGTGCAAAACAGACTGGCGCATAACCGCCAGGCTTAGAATATGCACTTCGGTTGCCGCATCTTCGGCCCCTACGATCTGTGCTGTAGGGACAGGCGCACGTGCCGGGATAGTTGGCAAGAGATTCTGCAATGATCCGCTGGATGATGATGGTGGGTGATAGTGTCGGTGGAGGCTTACTCTTTGGTTCCGACGGTTTTGAGATTTCCTCCCGTTTTGGGTTGTCATCCTGCAAAAACCTGGTTGCGACCCATCCTTCTTTTTGAGTCAGAACATCTTTGACCCGGGACCATTGTGCCTCCGACTGAAGGAGGTCCACTTTTCGTCCTCGATCCAGTCTATCAATGATTTGAGATTTTGGGTTTGGCGCATCGCGCAGTGCGACACCGTTTCCGTTGACAAACTTGGTTCGTATTTCTGTGAAATTCGGCGAAGTGGGCGTCTCATCTCGTGGTGAAGCGGTTGTTGCTGAAGGGGAGGCGGGTTGTTGGTCAATCACCGTCGACGGCGGAGGTTCCGGGACTCGCGCACCAGTCGAAAAGCTTGGCGATGGTGTTGTTACGCCGGACTTCGACGGTGTTTCCCCCAATTTCGAAATGCCGAAGAGGATGAGTCCACAAAGCAGCCAGTATCTTTTTTTCATAGAAGAGCCCCCACGGCATATTGCCGATGGCTAAAATGCTCTGCAAGTAGCAATAGCGGCCACTCTCAACTTAATGGTTAATTTCGATGATGCATGGCCGGCAGGCGGTCGCTCTTGGCTTTCGGCGAGCGCGTGCGTGATCGGGCCGGACGCAGCCAGGTGGTTTTTAAGCTCGGGAAGTTCGTCGCTAAACTGAACTCAACGGAGGTTTTCGGCGATCGTCCGATAGCACGCATCGTCTTTACCGACGTCAGTTTTGGTGATCGGTTTCCAAATATCTCGGTCAAAATCGAAGAACTCGACCACACATGTATTAGTGTCGTAGTTCAGCCACTGAGCGGCCACCAGCCTGCTGTCGCGGCGAAAGTCCAAACTCAGATACATGTGTTCTTCGCCACCACGTGGGAATGACGCCGGGCGGCCCGTTTGATTGTTGGCGACGATAACGAATGAGCACCCTGTACCACAACCGATCTGGATAAGGGTATATCGGCCAGCGAAGTTTGGCCCTTGACGCATACCGTCTCGAATACGGGTTCTGAAACTGTTGAATTCGCGGTCGCGCCCCTTGAAGTCCGGCATTATAGTCTTTCCTGAGAAACGACCTTGGGCCGGGTAGTCGGAAAGGTCTGGCCGCTTGAACGTTGCGCTCGAAGAAACCGCTACCGCACTTTCCTGTTTATAGGATGTCGAGTCACAGGCATGCCATCGCATCTGATAGCCATATTCTCCCTCACGACCATAACACCATCCTGCAGCCTCTAGCTTGTTGCTGATGACTTCGCGTCGTTCGCAGGCCGCGTTTGTTTCCGGCAGGTCGCCGCTGCCGCCGCGGCAGGCACTATTCTGTTCCGTCCATTGGGATATCAGACCTACAGGTTGAGAGACGCCCTTGTCGGTCTGGATAACCTTGCTCGTTTCGGAGATGATCACGCCCGCCCTCTGGTCCCAAACCAGAGCGAACTCGGCCGAGCCGGATGAAATACGGTTCCCGACGTCGCGTTTCGTGTACCAGTCAACAATGCCGTCAACCTTGCAGGTTTGCGTGCAAGTCACCTTCGTCGAGCCTGGCTGCACGCTGTAGGCGCGGACTGGCCATCTGGTCGCGAAGTTACGTTTTTCGTCAATCAGAGCCGCCTTTGGAGTCGTCTTCCCGTAGAATTCGACCGTATTGGCATACGCCCTGGCCATAAAGGCGAGCGCTTCTGAATTACTACGAGACCAGGCGTCGTAGTACGCCGTCACAAAGGCCGATGCTTTTTCCTCTGTTGTTGGCAAATGGGCCTGATTGGTTTGTGGAGTTGCAGGCACCACCGTCGGTGCGGCCTTGGATGGAGCAGCGGATTCCGTTAAGTCGGCCAGACTTCCCCACGTCACTTTATAGCTCTGCATCTCACTGGCGGTGAGATAACGCATGTCGTTGCTGGGAACGGACAGGCTGAGTTGGAGCAGTTTCGGGTCGACATCCATCTCCACAAGGTACGTCATGATCTGGGCGGTCAGTGCCTGAACCGCAGCGACTGCAGTGTGCCCCTCGACAATCGTTTCCGGGGAGAAAGAGGATTGGTGCACACCGATCGCGCCGGGCTCTGCCTGCCGGTTCACGCCTCCGACGAAAGCGAGTGCACAGGCTGACGCGCATTCGGCGGACCGGAGCTGCAGCGTCGATAGACCGAGCGATCTGATCATCCTCCCATACGCCATCGCCGTAGCGACGTTGCCGCCGTTGCTGTTGAAGGTGATCAGCTTGGCACCGCTTGCGGCGACTTCACGCGCAAGTTGGTCAGGATTGTCCGATGTCGTGAACTCACCCTTCAGCAGGAGAACAGGTGAAGAGCCGTCAATTGGAACACGCTCAAGGGTGATGTCCGCATGTGAGACCCCGGCACAAGCGATGGATGCCGTAACCGCTACCAATAGAATACGCTGAAACACGACCTCTGCCCCCGTTCGCTTTCAGATGCATGCTATCGCGTCAAATCCCACGCGCAATATGGAAAGCCGCCACACCGGGTTTGACAGTAAGCCCACGGTGAAGGCCGTCTTGCGATAGAGGGCTTCTGACTGCCAGTCCTAGTGGTAACACCAGGAGTAGTCATATGACGAAGCATCCAATTGAGGTGATCACGTCTGTCGAGCGCCGCCGTCGCTGGTCACGCGAAGATAAAGAGCGCCTGGTCGCTGCCTGCTTTGAGCCAGACGCGGTCATCTCCGAGATTGCCCGCGCGGCCGGCATCCATGTCAGCCAGTTGTTCCGTTGGCGCAAAGAGCTTTGCCGGATCGAAGAGCCAAGGGCTGATACGGCGACTTTGGTGCCGGTGATCGTGTCCGAGGCCGCTTCGACAGTCTCTCCCGTTCAACCGGAATCGCCCACCACATCCCATCCTCGTCGGAAGCGTAGCGATGTGACAATCGAGCTTGGACGGGGTCGGCGCGTGCGCGTGGATAGCGACATCGATACGGATGCCCTTGGCCGGATTCTCGATTGCGTATTGGGTCTGCGATGATCCCGGTTCCTGTTGGCGTGAAGGTCTGGCTGGCCACGGGCTATACGGACATGCGCAAGGGCTTCCCCGGTCTGTCGTTGATGGTGCAGGAGGCGCTGAAGCGTGACCCGATGTGTGGACACCTGTTCGTATTCCGCGGCTGCGGCGGTGGCCTGATCAAGGTGATCTGGCATGACGGCCAGGGCGCTTGCCTGTTCACGAAGAAGCTGGAGCGTGGCCGCTTCATCTGGCCATCAGCGGCCGATGGCACGGTGGTGATCACACCTGCGCAGCTCGGTTATCTGCTGGAAGGTATCGACTGGCGGATGCCGCAAAAGACCTGGCGGCCGACGTCAGCCGGATAAGCAAAAACACTGGAATGACAGGCTCGAATATGATTCCATCCTGTCATGAGCAATACGACTGAAGAGCTTCCGGACGACCTTGCCAGTGCCCTTGCACTGCTGGCCCAGGAACGCGCCCGGCGTGTTGCAGCCGAAGCAGAAGCGGCGACCGCCAAGGCCGAAGCCGCCAGTGCAAAAGCACTCGTATCGCATTCCGAGGCATTGATCGCGCGGCTGAAGCTGGAGATCGACAGACGGGCAACTCGGCCGTTTCGTAGCCGGTTGCGTCACGCTACGAAGTTCTGGTACGGCCGCCATCTACCTCTGAACTGTATTCGCCACGGCGTATCGCGATCTCACGTGCAGAGCTGTCGTCTCACGGTTAAGACCTCGCCGACCCAGCAGGAGCGTTACTTGCCGGATCAGATCGACGACGCCTGAGGCTGATTTGACGACATACCCGTTGTTGGATTGCTGTGATACTGGCAGCCCCCAAGAGCGTTCAATAACCCATTAGCGTTTGCATCTCGCGTGCGGCGGCTGTAAGCGATCCTGCAGGCGTGTTGATCATTCCCGGTACGATCATTTCGCGTAGCAGCTTGGTTTCTACCTTATTGATGAGGTTTTTGTTTCGCTGCAAGGCGTGTGAGATCAATAGCTTCTCAAGGTAGGATACGTCCCTGTGTTTGGACCTCGAAGGGGTGGAAAAAGCATGCCTCGCCTTCGTTGTCCGCGCGTAGAAGTAAAGAAGCGGTGTCCCTTTGCCGACAAGCTTCATTGCGGATTCGTATTTCGTAAGCTTGTCCATCGTCAGGCTTTCACGCTTGAACGACTGACGTTCTGCCTTTCCAACGTACCATGGTTTTGTGCCGCCTCCGACTCGGATACCAAACACATAGCACCCGCAGGCGTCACTTAGGCCAGGGACAGAATATTCGACATCCTCCCAAAAAGCTTGGCGCTGATCGATGTCGCCCAATATCACTCGGCCATGATCTCTTGGAAGCTCATAGCCTCCGTAAAGGTAGTAACGCATAATGTGATCGTCTCAATTATTGAAATTCAACCAAACGACTAGTTTTTTTCGCTGGTTTTTATAAATATGCAACCACAAAATCCACATAATCGCCAATGGGATGGGGAAGATGCTTCGGACAATCGACGAAAAAACTATGCCTCCTTTGTCTGCGAATTTTTTAGTTTATTACAACCAGATCGTTGGCCGCATGGGGTCATCCGCTGTCGCTACTGCATCGGCATACGTCGATACATTGATTGCTAACCAAAGACAGGATGAGGTGCACGTCGCCAGCTGGCTTCCTGGCGCAAACTGGGAAGGAACGCCCCTTCAAGCAATCTGGCACGCGTGCGTCGCCCTCTATCCTAATGGCGATCCGCATGAGATGTCAGCGAGGTTCTTCGGACAACTAGTTCGGTCGCGATTTCATAACCATGCTGACATTTGGTACTGCACTCTGAACGAATACGTTGCTCGAAGCTGGATTTACTTTAGGGCTAAGCGGTAATGTCGTTGCTTGAGAGTGCTGTTGCAAATGCGGGTTATAGTCGGCGCGGCCGCGAAGAGGTTCGTCGCGCCGCTTGCGACGGCCACGCAAGGCAATGTGGCGTTTAGCTCCTTACCCAAAACGTCTACTGAAGGATTTTAAGGCCTCTTTTCCACGTCGGGGTTGAGGCATGTTCTCCCTAATCAAAGGAGAATGCCATGAACGTAGAAGAACTACTCGACAAAGTCACCCAGATGCCCCGCGGGGAAGCCGATGTGCCAGCAGTTCCGCCAAGAGAGCTCGTGGCGCTTGTCGTCAGATGGGTGCGGCAGATGAGAGGTTGGAAAGTTTCCACGCTAGCCGACTTCTCGACGGTCTCAGTTTCCACTGTCGAACGTGTCGAAAGGGGCGAGCGGGTAAGCGAAGAAGCCCTGGACCGGATCGCTCAGGCTCTTGGATACGAAAGCGGTGCGTTTCACGCTCCTCGGACCCCTTTGAGCGCTGAAAAGGCCGCTCAAGAGATGATCGACACGTTTGGGAATGTCGAGCGGGTTCCGGTGTCGGCCATGAAGACGCAGCGCGCGGTTCGTGAAGCCATATCTTGCCAGGCCTTCCTTGTGCACCGGCCGGAGGTTCCAGAGGTTTATGACCAGGACATCGCCAATCTGATAGAGTGGCTGGATTTTGCGTCCTTTTCGCTGAGTGGGGACATTCAGATCGAAGGGGAAGAGTCGCCCTCTCGACGGAAACTGTATGGCGACATTCTTGCTTGCGTGGCCGAACTCGAGAGGCGGGGCCTCACTGTTCTAAGCGGTGTGATGGACGCCCCCCAGCCCAAGATTCCCGAGTGGAAGGTGTCAATCGTTTCAATCACTCCCAAGCTCACCGATCCGGGTGCCGTCAAACGTAATCATGTCTTCGTGGATAGGAGGAGTGTCGTCCTGTCCAACATGGAATTCGGCGACATCGGGTCGATCATCAGGAGGACTTGAAATCGACGCCGTATGAACGCATCTATGGTCCATCACCCGTTCTCGATGGCCTTGCCGCAGTGACCCTGTCGCGCGCTGTGCTGTCCGGGTTGGCGAAGGGCGCTCTCCAGAAATGGATCGAGCGCCCTTCCTGTTTGGCAGTATCGGTGCGGGGGAGCGGGATCGAGCCGAGTTTGACGGCCTTTCGCTTCACCAGTGAGTTCAACCATCATCTTGTCCCACGCAATGGCTAGAACGTCCAAACCTATAGAATGCAAGCAAGCATCGACGTTGCCGAACTTCTTTCTTGAGAGCGGCGGTGCAAAAGTCGTCCACGGTAGCGGCGGCATAATGCTTCTGCGGGCGGAGTAAAATCCGGCCACCTATTTCCTTTCTGCAATGATCGCAGGAGGGACAGGGGATCTACACCGTGGAATTATACCTCAAGGTTCGCCTGGCTGTTTCCGAAGGGATGACGCAGCGTCAGGCAGCAAAGTATTTCAACATATCGCGCGACAGCGTGGCCAAGATGGTGGCCTATTCGACGCCGCCCGGCTATCAGCGGCGATCACCGATCCGGCGTCCGAAGCTTGATGCGTTCGTTTCGACGATCGACCATTGGCTCGATGAAGACCTGAAGGTGCCGCGCAAGCAGCGCCATACGGCCAAGCGGGTGTTCGACCGCCTGCGCGACGAATGCGGGTTCACCGGCGGCTACACGATCATCAAGGATTATATGCGCGATCGGGATCAGCGCCGACAAGAGGTGTTTGTGCCGCTGTCGCATCCGCCCGGCCATGCGCAGGCGGACTTCGGTGAGGCGACGGTCGTGATTGGCGGCGTGGAGCAGAAGGCGCGCTTCTTCGTGCTCGATCGGCCGCATAGCGACGGCTGCTATGTGCGGGCCTATCCGGCGGCGGTGGCCGAGGCCTGGGTCGACGGCCACATCCATGCATTTGCCTTCTTTGGGGCCGTGCCACAGTCGATCGTCTACGACAACGACCGTTGCCTGGTGGCGAAGATTTTGCCTGACGGCACCCGCAAGCGCGCGACGTTGTTCAGCGGCTTCCTGTCCCACTACCTTATCCGGGATCGCTATGGCCGTCCCGGCAAGGGCAACGACAAGGGGAACGTCGAGGGTCTCGTCGGCTATGCCCGGCGCAACTTCATGGTGCCGATCCCGCAGTTTGCGACATGGGAGGCGTTCAACACCTTTCTGGAGGAGCAGTGCCGGAAGCGCCAGCGCGACAGGCTGCGCGGCGAGAGCGAGACGATCGGCGAGCGCTTGCGGCGCGATCTGGCTGCCATGCGCGCCTTGCCAGCCTCGCCATTTGATGCCTGCGACCAGGCAAGTGCCAAGGTGACGGCGCAGTCGCTGGTGCGCTACAAGACCAACGACTATTCCGTCCCGGTCGCCTATGGCCATCAGGATGTGTGGGTGCGCGGCTATGTCAACGAAGTGGTCATCGGTTGCCGTGGCGAGATCATCGCCCGCCATCCTCGGTGCTGGGAACGGGAAGACGTCGTCTTCGATCCTGTCCATTACCTGCCGCTGATCGAGCAGAAGATCAATTCGCTGGATCAGGCAGCGCCCCTCCAGGGCTGGGACTTGCCGCAAGAGTTCGCTACGCTGCGCCGGTTGATGGAAGGCCGCATGGCCAAGCACGGCCGGCGTGAGTACGTGCAGGTCCTCCGCCTGCTGGAGAGCTTCGAACTCGCCGATCTGCATGCGGCGGTGAAGCAGGCGATCCAGCTTGGCGCCATTGGCTTTGACGCCGTCAAGCATCTGATCCTGTGCCGGGTGGAACGCCGGCCGCCCAGACTGGACCTGTCCATCTACCCCTATCTGCCGAGGGCGACGGTCGAGACGACCTCGGCGAAGGCGTATATGCGTCTCCTGTCGTCGGATGCGGGAGAAGCCGCATGAACACCGAAGCACCCGAGATCCTGCTCGCGCACTATCTCAAGGCCCTGAAGCTGCCGACCTTCCAGCGCGAGCACCAGAAGCTGGCCCGGCTATGCGCAACCGAGGGCGTCGATCACGTCGGCTACCTGTTCCGGCTTGCCGAACGGGAAACGATCGAGCGGGATCGCCGCAAGGTCGAACGTCGCATCAAGGCGGCCAAATTCCCGGTCGTCAAAAGCCTGGATAGCTTCGACTTCACAGCTATCCCCAAGCTCAACAAGATGCAGGTGCTGGAACTGTCCCGCTGCGAATGGATCGAGCGCCGCGAGAACGTCATTGCTCTCGGTCCCAGTGGAACCGGCAAGACGCATGTTGCTCTCGGCCTCGGCCTGGCCGCCTGCCAGAAGGGCTTGTCCGTCGGCTTCACCACGGCCGCCGCCCTGGTCAGTGAGATGATGGAGGCGCGTGATGAGCGGCGTCTTCTCCGCTTCCAGAAGCAAATGGCGGCCTACAAGCTACTGATCATCGACGAGCTGGGCTTCGTCCCGCTATCAAAGACCGGCGCGGAGTTGCTGTTCGAGCTGATCTCGCAACGCTATGAGCGCGGTGCCACCCTGATCACCAGCAATCTGCCTTTCGACGAATGGACCGAAACCCTGGGATCCGAGCGTCTGACCGGCGCGTTGCTCGATCGCATCACCCACCACGTCAACATCCTCGAGATGAACGGCGACAGCTATCGTCTCGCCCAGAGCCGCGCCCGAAAGGCCGGCTGACACCTCTCAAAAAATCGCCGCCCCGCCTGAGACCCCCGCTCGGGCTACGCCCTCCCGGCGGTCTCAGGCGGCCGCCATAGTGGCCGACTTTTGCTCCGCCCGTGGCCGGTTTTTACTCCGCCGTTGACACATGCTGTTTTATGTCAGGCTTCTTCACAAGCCGGAGGGGGCCGCCGGCGCCGTGGTGTTCTTCCTGTTCTGCGCGCTTGCCATGGGGGCTGCGCGTTATGGTACGGGCATCAAATTGCCGGTCGCCATTCCGCTTGGGCTGACCGTCATGTTCTGGGGGTTGTTATGGCGTCACGGTGCCAGCGAAGAGGCCGGAGCGCCTATGCGGCGGCTCATCCATGCCACTTCCCTCCTCATCATCTTGACCGTGCCCGTCGTCAGCCTTCTGAGCTATAATGTGGATATGGGTTTCGGCGAGACCTGGTATCGTTATACGATCGCCTATTATGCGGGGATGGCGCTATTTGCGCTCTTCACGACAAGGCTCCGCATCACGCATCCGGTTTTCGTCTGGCTTGGTGCGATAAGCTATTCCGTCTATCTGCTGGGGCCTGTCGCCCAGCCCGTCGTGGAATATATGCTTCCCTATCGACAACTGGCGCCCTATCCGGTTCACGTCACGATCGTCTTGGCCTGGGCTCTGACGGTGGCCATGGCCTATGTGAGCTACAGATTGATCGAATTGCCGGCGCAGACATTGGGCAAGAAACTCGCCTCACGCCAGCCCGCTCACGCGGCGGTATCATCGGCGTAAAATAGGCCCCGGCATTGCCGCGCTTGGCGGTAATGCCGGGTGCGATCAGTCTCAGATCCGCTTGCCCGATGCGTCGAACAGGTGGAAATCCTTTGCCTGAGCGGCGATCCGTAGTGTTTCACCAATGCGCAGCTGCGAGCGGCCGTGGACGCGAAAGACGATGGTGGTGCCGTCGGCGAAGGAGCCGTGTACGTAGCTTTCCGCGCCCACCAGTTCCACGGCATCCACCTGTACGTTGCCCGTAAAGGCCGCGTCCATCGGTTCCGCATCCGCCAGCGTGATGTCTTCCGGTCGGATGCCGAGCGTGGCGACGTTTTGCGGCAGCGCGCCGGTTCCATTCACCGACCAGCCGGAAGAAGCGTTTGCTGACGCCGCACCATAGGTCAGGAGGTTCATGGATGGCGAACCGATGAAGGTGGCAACGAAGGTGGTGGCCGGTTTTTCATAGAGCTCGATCGGCGTGCCCATCTGTTCGATGCGCCCGGCATTCAGCACCACGAGGCGATCGGCCAGCGTCATGGCTTCCATCTGGTCATGCGTCACGTAGACGCTGGTGGTGGCGAGCGAGCGTTGCAGACGGCGGATTTCGACCCGCATCTGCACGCGCAGCTTGGCATCGAGGTTGGAGAGCGGCTCATCGAACAGGAAGGCCGCGGGTTTGCGCACGATGGCGCGGCCCATGGCCACACGCTGGCGCTGGCCGCCGGAAAGCTGGCGCGGCTTGCGCTCCAGGAACTGTTCGATTTCGAGCGCCTTCGCGGCCTCGGTGATGCGCCGCTCGATCTCGTCCTTGGGCGTGTTTCTGTTCTTCAGGCCGTAGGCAAGGTTCTGGCGCACCGTCATATGCGGATAAAGCGCATAGTTCTGGAACACCATGGCGATGTCACGATCGGATGGTTCCAGATCGTTGACGACCCGGTCGCCGATGATGATCTGACCGCCCGATATGCCTTCCAGCCCTGCGATCATGCGTAGCAGCGTGGATTTTCCGCAGCCGGAGGGACCGACCAGTACGATCATCTCGCCATCGGCGATTTCCATCGATACGCCCTTGATGGCCTCGACATTGCCGCCGTAAACCTTGCGGACGTCTTTCAGCGCAATTTTTGCCATTACTTCTCGGTCTCCACCAAACCTTTGACGAACCAGCGCTGCATCAGCACCACAACGATAATCGGGGGATGATGGCGAGGATCGCCGTCACCATCACATAATTCCAGGGCGTCGAAGCGTCGGTGAAATCCACCATGCGCTTGAGGCCGATGATGATCGTGTTCATCTTGGCGTCGTTGGTCACGAGCAGCGGCCAGAGATATTGGGTCCAGCCGTAGATGAACAGGATCACGAAAAGAGCGGCGATATTGGTTTTCGATAGCGGCAGCAGGATATCGCGCATGAAGCGGAACGGGCCGGCATTGTCGATACGCGCCGCCTCGACCATTTCTCCCGGTATTGTCAGGAAGAATTGCCGGAACAGGAACGTCGCTGTCGCGGACGCCATCAGCGGCAGTGTCAGCCCCGCATAGGTGTCGATCAGGCCTAAATCGACGATGACCTTGTAGGTGGGCAGGATGCGCACCTCTACCGGAAGCATGAGCGTGATGAAGATCATCCAGAAGAAGCCCATGCGGAATGGAAAGCGGAAAAACACGATGGCGAAGGCCGACAGGAACGAGATGACGATCTTGCCCATGGCAATGGCGAGCGCGACCACGAAGCTGTTGAACAGCAGCCGTTCAAGGCTGACGCCAACCACTCTTTCGACGCCGCCGACCATGGCGTCCTTATAGTTTTCGCCAAGATGGTCGCCGGGCAGCAGCGACATTGGCGGGCGGATGATGTCATTCGATGTCATGGATGACGCGATGAAGGTGTAATAGATCGGGAAGGCCACGATGATGATGCCGAGAACCAGCATCAGATGGGCGATCACGCGGGCGACCGGGCGATTTTCAATCATCAGGAAATCCTCAGCCGTAATGCACGCGCTTCTCGACGAAGCGGAACTGGAAGGCGGTCAGCGCAATGACGATCACCATCAGGATGACGGATTGCGCGGCGGAAGAGCCGAGGTTGAGGTTCACGAAGCCATCATTATAGACCTTGTAGACCAGCGTTTCCGTCGCCTTGGCCGGTCCACCGCCGGTGACGGCATGGATGATGCCGAAGGTATCGAAGAAGGCATAGACTGTGTTGACGACCAGAAGGAAGAAGGTGGTCGGCGCAAGCAGCGGGAAAACGATGGTCCAGAAGCGTCGCGCACCGCGCGCACCGTCAATGGAGGCTGCCTCCAGCAATGATTTCGGAATTGCCTGCAAGCCTGCGACAAAGAACAGGAAATTGTAGCTGATCTGTTTCCAGGCAGCCGCCGCGACGACGAGCAGCATGGCCTGATTGCCGTTCAGCAAAGGGTCCCACATGATGCCGTTGCGGCGCAGGATATAGGAGAAGGTTCCCATGGCCGGATTGAACATGAAGAGCCACAGCATGCCCGCCACGGCGGGCGCCACCGCATAGGGCATGATCATCATGGTGCGGTAAAAACCCTTGCCGCGCACGACGCGGTCCGCCGCCGTGGCGAGAAGCAGGGCGAGGCCCATCGAGACGAGTGCCGTCAGAATGCTGAAGATGACCGTGACGTGCAGCGCGTTCAGATAGCTTTCGTCCGAAAGCACGGCGGAAAAATTGGCGAGCCCGACGAAATTGCTGTTCAGCCCGAAGGCGTCCTCGCGCATGGTCGACTGGTAGAGCGCCTGGCTGGCGGGCCAGAAGAAAAAGATCACCGTCAGGATGATCTGCGGCGCGACCAGCAGATAAGGCAGGATCTTGTTGGGGAATACGACGCTTTGCACGGCGATCTCCTGATGAGATGGGAATGCCGCCCGCACCCGATAAGGATGCGGGCGGGGCAGGGGATCGGTTAGTTGCCGGCGGCCTGCTTGATGGCCGCATCACCGCGCGTGACAATCTTGTCGAGTGCGGATTTTGCGTCCTGCTTGCCGGCCAGCATCGCCTCGAACTCTTCGTTCATGATGTCGCGCACCTGCGGCAGGTTCACGAGGCGCACGCCCTTGGAGTTTTCTGTCGGCGGCTTGCCCATCATCTGCAGAAGCGGTGTTTCGCGGCCGGGGTTCTTTTCATAGAAGCCGGATTTCTTGGTTTCCTCATAGGCCGCGATCGTCACCGGCATATAGCCGGAGACCTGATGCAGACGAGACTGGATCTTGGTCTGGGAAAGGAAATGGAAGAATTCGGCCACACCCTTATATTCGGCTTCGCTCTTGCCGCCGAAGACCCAGAGGCTGGCGCCGCCGGGAATGGTGTTTTGCGGACCATGGCCCTCGTAATAGGGAAGCTGGCCGATACCGTAATTCATGCCGGTCTTGATGATATCGCCAAGGCCGCCGGAAGATTCGGTCAGGATGCCGCATTCGCCGGACATGAACAGCTGCTTGGCTTCCGAGGTGCGGCCGCCATAACGGAAGGTTCCGTCCTTCGCGAGGTCGGCGATGGCCTGGAAGTGCTCGACGAAGAGCGGTGCATTGACCGCAAGCTTCACATCGTTGCCGCCAAGGCCGTTTTCATTGCTGCCATAGGAGACGTTGTTCCAGGCGGCAAAGTTCTCGGTCTGGATCCAGGTGAGCCATGTGGAGGTGAAACCGCATTGGGCCGCACCGCTGGTCTTGATCTTTTTGGCAGCTTCGAAAACTTCCGGCCAGGTCTTCGGCGGATTGGCGGCATCAAGGCCAGCCTTCTGGAAGACATCCTTGTTGTAATAGAGGATCGGCGAAGACGAATTGTAAGGGAAGGACAGCATGGTGCCGTCAGGCTTGGAATAATAGGCCACGATGCCGGCCAGATATTCTTCCTTGTTGAAGGTGTAGCCACCTTCCTTCAGCACCTCCGCCACCGGCTTGATGGCGCCGGCAGCGCCCATCATCACGCCGGAACCGGCATCGAAGACCTGAATGATCGCAGGCGGCTGCTTGGCGCGGAATGCGGCAATGCCGGCATTCAGCGTTTCCGGATAGGTGCCCTTGAAGACGGGCGTGATCTTGTAGTCTTTCTGGCTGTCGTTGAACTCTTTCGCAAGCGCGTCCACGACCTCGTTATTGGCGCCGGTCATGGCGTGCCACCACTGGATTTCCGTCGCAGCGAAAGCATTCGATGTGACAAAAAACGAAAGCGCGGATGCCGCAGCGAGGCGGTAGCTGAGTTTTTTCAAGGCGATTCCTCCCGTTATGAAAACAGTAAAAGATACAGCCCCTTATTGCAGCCTATCCTCCACGATATGGCTACGGGCGACCCTTTCTGTATTAGCGATGTGATTTAAAGCGAACTCTAACGAAAATGCAATAGAACGTGGAACGATTAAAACGAAAGTGAACGAAACGGTTTTATTATTCCATTTCGTCGGCGCTTTGGTTTTTTCGTGTGCTGGCGGTCGAGGGTGAGCAGCAAGGCGTCGGGAGAGGTTCGTCAGCTGCGACGTTGGTGGCTTTTTTGAAGCGCCAGCGTCCCCTCATTCCTGTGACAGGCACAGGAATGAGGGTGGAGGGTGAGGGGGCGCACAAGCACCGGCATGGTGGCGAGTTAAAATGCACGGGATATTGATATGTTATTACATTACGTATTAAAGTGCCGCAAGTCCTATAATCATAAAGGTGCGGCAGTGTTCGGAATGAAGCGAAAGAAGGCAATTGCACCAAAAGACGATTCGGCTGTCGCGCCATCCTCCCGCACCGTACCGGTCACCCTGCTCACCGGCTTTCTGGGTGCGGGCAAGACCACGCTTCTGAACGAACTTCTGGCCGATCCGGCGATGCGCGATGCCGCCGTCATCGTCAACGAGTTTGGTTCGGTGCCCATCGATCACGGTCTGGTCCGAACGGGTTCGGAACGTTATTTCAGAACTACGACAGGCTGTATCTGCTGCACGGCCATCAGCGATATCCGAACCTCCCTTTACGAGTTGCATCAGGCCTTTCTGGAGGGGATGACGTCGGAAATATCGCGGGTTGTCATCGAGACCACGGGCCTTGCCGATCCCGCGCCGATCATCAACAGCCTGATCCCCGGCGGCACAGCGGCTATCGGCCTGCGGGACCATATCGTCGCCCGGCACTTTCATCTCTCAGGCGTCGTCACGGCCTTCGATGTCACCTCGGGTCGGGTAATGCTCGACAGTTTCATCGAGGGCTGGAAACAGCTCGCCTTTGCCGACCACATCGTTCTGACCAAAACCGATCTCGCCGATGCAACCGCGATGAGCCGCGAAAGCCTCTCCGATCTCAATCCCGCCGCCGCCCTGCATGACCGCAACGCAGGCGATTTCGATCTTCTGTCGCTGTTTGCGGAGGCGAATTATTCGTTGCGCGGCAAGCCGGAGGATGTGCCGGGATGGCTGGCGGTCGACAGGCTGAACCTGCATGCCGGCCATGACCATGATATCAACCGACATGGTGCGGGTATCGAGGCTTTCGATCTGACATTTGACGGGGCGTTCGACCCGCAGGCGATTGTTACCTTTCTCGAACTCGTCACCAGCAATGTGCATTCCGGTCTGCTGCGGCTCAAGGGAATTTTCGGCGCGACGGATGATCCGGAGCGTCCGGTGGTCGCCCATGCCGTGCAACACCGGCTTTATCCGCTGAGTCGGCTGGAGCGCTGGCCCGACGGCAACCACGCGACGCGAGTCGTCCTCATCGGCAGGGATATGCCGCAGCGGCCGATCCGCGATCTTTTTGACACATTGGCCTCACAGGCGGGGCGAAAGGTTTATCGATGACGGCGAGAACAAATCCGCTGGCGCGCAGCGGCTCTGCCATCGTTTCGCAGGCCCGCCTTCTGAAGCAATGGACGCGGGAGCTGCTTTGCCTCTCAGCGGATGACACCGTTTCCGTCAGCGAGCTTTCCTGCGCGCTGCCGGATTGCCCGCCCATGGAAACCGTGATCCTCGTTCTGTCCACATCCGGCGAAAGCCGGCAATGGTCTGTTCACAAGGCACTTCTGGATGTCGCGTTTGACGATATTGTCAGCGCCATTGCCGCCGAACCGCCTGAAGCCGGCCGTGAGTAACACCGCCGCGCTTGACGGCAACCACCGTCATCCGGCACTTGGGCGGCGGCGGCACGATTCGCTGATTGTGAAGGGGAAGGGATGGCCGATCTGGCGGTATATGCGGGCTTGTTTCTGACGGCCTTTGTCGCGGCGACCATCCTGCCCATGCAGTCGGAGGCCGCACTTGCCGGCCTCATCCTTTTGAAAGCCCAGCCCGTCTGGCTGCTGGTTGTTGTGGCCAGCGCCGGCAATGTCGCCGGCTCCTTCGCCAACTGGCTGCTCGGCCGAGGCATCGAGCGCTTTCGGCGCAGACGCTGGTTTCCCGTCGGTGAAGCGGCGCTGCAAAGGGCGCAGAACTGGTACAGGCGTTACGGCAAATGGTCGCTCCTTTTAAGCTGGGCGCCGCTGATCGGCGATCCGCTGACGGTTGCCGCCGGGATCATGAAGGAGCCGCTGCCGATTTTTCTTCTGCTCGTCACCATCGCCAAGGTCGGGCGTTATCTCGTGCTGACGCTGGTGACGCTGAATTTTCTCTGAATTCTCTCGTCGTCATGCCGGACTTGATCCGGCATCCAGCCACGGCGCGTCTGCGCCGTGAAAACACTCTTTCGCGATCACGGACTTGATCGAGCTGGACCCCGGATCTAGTCCGGGGTGACGACGTGTGGATGCTTCGCCTTAGCCAAAAAGCTTTACTCAAGCCGCCTGCCGGTCCCAGCTGGCGAAGGGATCGGGCAGGTGCCGCCACGCATCCGGCGTGAAAGCCTCGGTGTCGATAAGGCAGGCATCAAGCTGGGCGCGGATGCGCGCTTCGCTCATCGGATCTGAGCCGATGAAGACGATTTCCTGCCGGCGGTCGCCAAAGACCGGATCGAGATAGGGCTTCATCATGTCGAGAAACTGCTGTTCGCGCGGCCATTGTTCCCTGGGCACGGCAGACCACCACAGGCCCATCTTGCCGGTGCGCACCAGTGCGCCCGCCTGGCTGATCTCGCCCACATAACCCGGCCGGGTGGCCAGCCAGAAGAACCCCTTGGCGCGCACCACGCCCGGCCAGGCGCGGTCAATGAAGCGCTGGAACAGCACGGGATCGAACGGCTTCTTGGCGCGATAGACGAAGGAGCGGATGCCATATTCCTCGGTCTCGGGAATATGGTCCTTGAAACCGTGCAGTTCCTTGAACCACAGGGGATGTTCTTCGGCTCTGGCGAAATCGAAACGGCCGGTGCCCAGCACTTCTTTCAGCTCCACCTTGCCGAAATCCGCCTCGATGAGTTTCGCATCCGGGTTCAATCCGACGATGATCTTTCGGGCGGCGTCCCGCTCATCCGGCGTCGCGGTGCCGATCTTGTTCAAGACGACGACATCGGCGAATTCGATCTGCTCCACCAGAAGGTCGACGATGGTGCGGTTGTCGCCTTCGCCCGCCGTCTCGCCACGGTCTGCCAGAAAATCGGAAGAGCCATAGTCATTGAGAAGATTGGCGGCATCCACCACCGTCACCATGGTGTCGAGATGCGCCACATCGGAAAGGCTGCGGCCGTTCTCGTCACGAAAATCGAAGGTGGCTGCGACCGGAAGCGGCTCGGCGATGCCAGTGGATTCGATCAGGAGATAATCGAACCGCCCCTGTTCGGCGAGTGCCCGCACCTCTGTCAGAAGATCATCGCGCAGCGTGCAACAGATGCAGCCATTGGTCATTTCCACAAGCAGTTCCTCGGTGCGGGAAAGATTGGCGCCGCCATCGCGCACCAGTGCCGCGTCGATATTGATCTCGCTCATGTCGTTGACGATCAGCGCGACCCGCAGACCATCGCGGTTGGCGAGTATATGGTTCAGAAGCGTCGTTTTGCCGGCGCCGAGAAAGCCGGAGAGGACGGTGACAGGGAGTTTTTTCGACATCAGGACCTCGTTTTATAGCAACGGTATTGTGGGCTTCACAGCGGCCACGGCAGGCGATCTGGAAACGATGTGGCTTACTGCACCATTGTTTCCAGATATGTAACGTAATAACATTACGTGCATGCATCGTGTCAACATGTGGTCGGAAAATTGCGGGTCAAGTCGGGTAGTCGCTCGCGCGGACGAGTAAAAAGTGCCCTCTCGTCATTGACGATAAGGCTGGCGCTACACTTGCCGTCATCCTCGGGCTCGATCCGAGGATCCATAGCCCGGTGCGACCATGGACCCTCGAGGCAAGCCCGAGGGTGACGGCGTGGGTGGGGTAGAGTCCACCTTTCCGAGAGTTAATGTTATTTCATTACGTATTCGTTTGACGAATGTAATAACATTACATATTAGGGGTCATCAATTGAAATCCTGCCCCGGAGGGATCGATGAACGATCCGTGCCTTGCCTTCAAAAATCTGACGCTTGGATATGGCGGCCGCGCAGCGGTGCATCATCTGGATGGCGATATCGCCAAGGGCTCGCTCACGGCGGTGGTCGGCGCCAATGGGTCGGGAAAATCGACGTTGATGAAGGGTATTGCCGGCATTCTGAAGCCGCTCGGCGGTGAATGCCGTGTCAGCCCCGGCGTTTCCATTGCCTATCTGCCGCAGCAATCTGAACTCGACCGCACCTTTCCGGCGCAGGTGCGTGATCTCGTTGCACTTGGTCTCTGGCCGAGGCGCGGCCTGCTCGGCCGCCACCGTTCTGAGGATCGGGTGGCGATGGCCCGCGTGCTGGAAGCGGTCGGGCTTTCCGGTTTTGAAAAGCGCAATATCGATTCACTCTCCGGCGGCCAGTTGCAGCGCGCCCTGTTTGCGCGCGCCATGTTGCAGGATGCGCAACTGATCCTGCTGGATGAACCATTCAACGCCGTCGACGAGCGCACCGTGTCCGATCTTCTGGCGATGATCGAGGCCTGGGTTGCTGAGGGGCGGACTGTTCTGGCCGTTCTCCATGACCAGCAATTGGTACGGCAGCATTTCCCGCAGACGCTGTTCCTCGCACGAAAACTCGTTGGACTTGGCCCGACGGCCGACGTCCTGAAGGCGGATAACATCCGGCAGGCGCGGCATTTCCACGAGGCGTGGGAGGAAAATGCGCCGTGGTGTGAACCGGCTGACGCGCCTGTGCTCAATGCCCACGCCGCAAATCCGCAGGTGATGCGGGCACATTCTCATTCCCCCTCCCACGCGAACTCGAATGTTCATGGCTGATATCTTCATCGAACCATTCGTTCAGTATGTCTTCATGCAGCGCGCCCTTGCCGGCGCCTTGATCCTTGCCATCAGTTGCGGGCCGGTCGGAGTTTTTCTGATGCTGCGCCGCATGAGCCTGACGGGTGATGCCATGTCACACGCCATCCTGCCGGGTGCTGCCGTCGGCTTTCTGTTTTATGGCCTTGAGATTTTGCCGATGACCATCGGCGGGCTAGTGGTCGGCCTTCTGGTCGCGCTCGGTGCCGGTGCGGTATCGCGTTTCACCATCCAGAAGGAAGACGCCTCGCTTGCGGCCTTTTATCTCATTTCGCTGGCGCTTGGCGTGCTGCTCGTCTCGTGGCGCGGCTCCAGCGTCGATCTCATGCATGTGCTTTTCGGAACGGTGCTTGCGTTGAACAATGAAGCGCTAGGCCTGATCGGCGGAATCTCAATCGTGACGCTGGGGGTGATCACGGTGTTCTGGCGGGCGTTGCTGGCGGAATGCCTCGATCCGCTGTTTCTGCGCTCCGTCAGCAACTGGGGCAGCCCCGTGCACTTCCTCTTCCTCGCCATCGTCGTTCTCAATCTGGTCGGCGGGTTTCAGGCGCTCGGAACCCTGCTTTCGGTGGGGCTGATGATGCTGCCCGCTGCCGCCAGCCGCTTCTGGTCCAACCGCGTCGCGCCCATGTGTTTCATCTCCATCGGCATCGGCATTGTCTCCTGCTTTGCGGGCCTGCTTCTTTCCTATCACGCGTCGCTGCCATCCGGCCCGGCGATCATCCTTTCTGCGGGCGTCATCTATGCGCTTTCCATTCTCGTCGGCACGCGTGGCGTGCTCAGCGATCTTCTCGGTTCCGGTCGTCACAGAACGGCCTGAAAACAGCGTTCGAAAAAAGGAGAACCTCATGTTCAAAACCTTCCGTCTAGCCACTTGCGCTAGCCTTCTCTCCCTTTCCCCGGTCCTGATGGCGCAGGCGTCCGCCGCCGAACTCAAGGTCGTGGCCAGCTTCTCGATCATCGCCGATTTTGCCAAAAATGTCGGCGGCGACCGCGTCGAGATCACCACGCTCGTCGGGCCGGATGGCGATGCGCATGTCTATGAGCCGCGCCCGGCCGATGCCGTCGCCGTCAGCAAGGCGGATGTGGTGCTGGTCAACGGTTTGGAATTCGAAGGTTTCCTGAAGCGGCTGATCGACACCAGCGGCACCAAGGCGCCGGTGGTGGAACTGACCAAGGGCGTGGAGCCGCTGAAGCTTTCCGACGAGCCGGCTGGTCACGCTCATCCGGAGGCAGAAGAAGAGAAAGCTCACGACCATAAGGCTAAAGAGGCCGACCACAAGCACGAATCCGCTGAGGCGCATGACCACGATCATGAGGGGCACCACCATCACGGCGAATTCGATCCGCATGCCTGGCAGTCGATCAAGAATGCGGAAATCTACGTAAAGAACATCGCCGGTGCATTTTGCGAGGTCGACAAGGCGGGTTGCGCCACTTACACCGCCAATTCCGAAGCCTACGTCGCCAAGCTTGCGGCTTTGAACGAGAAGGTGAAGACCGAGATTGCCACCATTCCGCCGGAGAAACGCGTCATCATCACCTCGCATGACGCCTTCGGATATTTCGAGCATGCCTATGGCCTTGAATTCCTGGCGCCCGAAGGCGTCTCGACGGAATCGGAAGCATCGGCTGCCGACGTCGCCAAGCTTGTGGACCAGATCAAGCATGACAAGGCCTCGGCCATCTTCGTCGAAAACATCACGAACAAGCGGTTGGTGGACCAGATCGCCAGCGAAACTGGCCTGAAGGTGGGTGGCACGCTCTATTCCGACGCGCTTTCCACGGCTGACGGCCCGGCCGCGACCTACATCGACATGGTCAACCACAACATCAATACCATCAAGGCGGCTGTTCTCAGCCAGTAAGTCCTCGATTTCCTGTGAGCCTAGGGAGGGTGATCCGCGTCACCCTCCCTATTTTTTTGGGCAGTCCCCCTCTGCTTGCCGGATTTGCTTCGCCCCATGCTGGTTGACAATCGATTTACCTTTTGAAATGGTAAGATGTCAGACCAATTTAAAGGGCACGTCTTGGACAGATCCAGCCGCGAACTGATGCAGCCTATTCCGCCCAGCGACCGCGTTCGCCAGGTTGAGGCCGCACTTTCGGACTATGTCGAGAGAGCAGGGCTGAAGGCTGGCGACCGGCTGCCGGCCGAGCGGGAACTAATGGTGGCGCTCGGTGTCGGCCGTTCCACCATCCGTGAAGTCATCCGCAAATTTCAGGCGCTTGGCGTCATCGACAGCCGCAAGGGCAGCGGCAATTATCTGTTGAAGCCTATTTCCGCCGCCACCGTGCATATGCCGATTTCCATCGATGCGGAGAGCCTGCGCGACGCGCTGCTGATGACGCTGGAAGTGCGGCGCGGCATTGAGGTGGAAGCCTCCATGGCCGCCGCGCGCCGCCGGACGGCTGAGGATATCGCCACGATGGAAGCGCGGCTCGACGAAATGGAGCGGGTGCATCTGGCCGAGGGAACCTCCGGCAAGGCCGACCTTGCCTTTCATCTTTCGATCTACGATGCCACCCACAACACGCTTTTCAAGCAGCTTCTGGAGCAGATGCGCGAAGGTTTCGAACGCTTCTGGTCGAAGCCGTTCGACCGCCCGGATTTTGCCGGTCGCTCCTTCCCCTTTCACCGCACGCTGTTCAACGCCATCGCCGCCGGCGATGCGGAGACCGCCCGTGAAGAAACACTGAAAATCCTCGCCGTCGTCGAGGAGGATATCAAGGACATGTCGAAATGAACCAAGGCAACGATCTCTTCGATCCCGCCTCCCTGATCGTCGCGCATGACGAGACCCACGCTTTTGAAGCCGTGGTGCCGCCCCTCGTGCAGACCTCGCTTTTTACCTTTTCCAGCTATGACGAAATGGTCTCCACCTATCGCGGCGAAAAGGTGCGGCCGGTCTATACGCGCGGACTGAACCCGACCGTGCGGTTGTTTGAGGAGATGCTGGCGAAGCTGGAAGGGGCGGAAGATGCGCTCGGTTTTGCGAGCGGCATGTCGGCCATTTCCTCCACCGTGCTCTCCTTCGTTTCGCCGGGTGACCGGATCGTCGCCGTGCGCCATGTCTATCCCGATGCGTTCCGCCTGTTCGGCACCTTCATGCAGCGCATGAATATCGAGGTGACCTATGTTGACGGCCGCGATGAGGCGGCGGTTGAAAAGGCGATGCCGGGCGCAAAACTGTTTTACATGGAAAGCCCGACCAGCTGGGTGATGGAAGTCCACGATGTCGGCGCGCTCGCCGCCATCGGCAAGCGCCATGGCGCAGTCACTGTCATCGACAATTCCTGGGCAAGCCCGGTCTTCCAGCAGCCGATTACGCTCGGCGTCGATCTCGTGGTGCATTCGGCATCGAAATATCTCGGCGGGCATAGCGATGTGGTCTCCGGTGTGGTGGCTGGCTCCAAGGCGATGATCGATCGCATCCGGGCGGAAACCTATCCCTATCTCGGTGGCAAGATGTCGCCCTTCGATGCATGGCTGCTCATCCGTGGTTTGCGCACCCTGCCGCTGCGCATGCGAGCCCATCAGGCCTCGGCGCTGGACATTGCGAGCCGCCTGCAGGCGCTCGATGTGGTGGAAAAGGTCTGCCATCCGGGGCTGGCGAACCGCCTGCCGCCCGGCCTCAACGGCACGTCCGGCCTGTTTTCCTTCATTTTCAAGGAAGGGGTGGATGTGCGCGCTTTCGCCGATCGCCTCAAGCTTTTCAAACTGGGTGTTTCCTGGGGCGGGCATGAAAGCCTCATCGTCCCCGGCGAAGTGGTGCTCGAACAGAAGGCGCAGCCAAACTCCGCCCACACCTTCGGTATCAGCGCGCGTTCGGTGCGCCTGCATGTTGGACTGGAGGGCACGGAAGCGCTCTGGAACGATCTCGAACCCGCGATCAAGGCGGCGTCTGCCGCCGCCTGACGCGTTTTTAAACCGACGACAAAAAGGGGAGAACGACATGAAAAAACTGGTAGCAGCTGCAATCTTCACCGCCCTGATGACCGGAACGGCGCTGGCGGACACGACCTTGAAACTGGTCGAAGTCATCACAAGTCCCGAACGGACGGAAACGCTGAAGGGCATCGTTTCGAAATTCGAAGCGGCCAATCCCGGCACCAAGGTGGAAATCATCTCCCTGCCGTGGAGCGAAGCCTTCCAGAAATTCGCCACCATGGTGTCGGCCGGCGATATTCCCGACGTGATGGAAATGCCTGACACCTGGCTTTCGCTCTACGCCAATAACGGCATGCTCGAAAGCCTCGAGCCCTACCTCGCCAAGTGGGAGCACACAGCGGGCCTCAGCGAGCGCGCGCTCGAACTCGGCCGCGACGTGAAGGAAACGGCCTATATGCTGCCCTATGGTTTCTACCTCAGGGCCATGTTCTACAACAAGAAACTGCTGGAACAGGCCGGCGTGAAGGAGCCGCCGAAGACGCTCGACGAATTCGCCGATGCCTCCAAGAAGGTCGCGGCACTTCCCGGCAAATACGGCTATTGCCTTCGTGGCGGGCCGGGCGGGCTTAACGGCTGGGTTATGTTCGGCGCATCCATGGCGGGCTCGAACGAGTTCTTCACCAAGGACGGCACATCCACCTTCGATAGCCCCGGCTGGGTGAAGGGCCTGACCTATGTGATTGATCTCTACAAGAACGGGCTGGCGCCGAAGGACAGCGTCAACTGGGGCTTCAACGAGATCGTCGCGGGCTTTTATTCCGGCACCTGCGCTTTCCTTGATCAGGATCCCGATGCCCTTATCGCCATCGCCCAGCGCATGAAGCCGGAAGATTTCGGCGTCATGACCATGCCCAAGGGACCGGATGGCAAGACTTTCCCGACCATCGGTTTTGCCGGCTGGTCGATCATGTCGGCATCCGCCAACAAGGACCTTTCCTGGAAGCTGGTCGAGACGCTTGAAGGGCCGGAAGGCAATATCGAGTGGAACAAGAAGACGGGCGCGCTGCCGGTGCACAAGTCGGCGGAGAAGGACCCCTTTTATGCCAGCGAGCAGTTCAAGGGCTGGTTCGACGAACTTGCCGACAAGAATGCCGTGCCGACGACGATGCCGACCTATCTTGAGGAATTCGCCTTCTTCAAGGATTCGCTTGTGATCAAGACATCGCAGGAAGCGCTTCTCGGCGATATCACGCCGGAAGATCTCGCCAAGCAATGGGCTGATTACATGACCAAGGCACAGCAGAAGTTCCTGGCCTCGAAGTAACGACACTGACCAGCCGCGCGGGCGAAAAATGCCCGTGCGGTGGGTCTTGCCGGCCTTCGCTGCGACAGGCCTTTTCCTCGCAATTTTTCGGATCGGTAAGCCGAGAGGCTGGAAAACCCGTCCGTTCCGTCGTCCGTTCAGGGAGCGATACAATGTCCTATGCCCATCGCGCCGGGCCGGTGGCCGCGCGCAAACCGGCTGGCAAACCCGCGATGCGAAGGTTTGCCGATTGGGCCGAACCCTGGCTCTACAGCGCGCCCGTGCTGGTGCTCATCGTCGCCGTCATGCTGGTGCCGCTGGTGCTTGGCCTGTCCTATGCCTTTCGCGATGTGCAGCTGCTCAATCCGTTTTCCGGCGGTTTCGTCGGCCTGAAACATCTGGAGGCGCTGTCGCAGGATGCGGCCTTTTACCGGGCGCTGAAAAACACGCTTTGGTGGACCGGCGCTTCGGTTTTCCTGCAATTCTTCTTCGGCCTCATTCTGGCGCTGCTGCTGGACAAGCCCTTTGCGGGCAGGGGGCTGGCGCAGGCGCTGGTCTTCCTGCCATGGGCCGTGCCGACCTTCCTTGCCGGTCTCAACTGGGCATGGCTGTTCAACCCGGTCATCGGGCCGCTGCCGCACTGGATGGTCTCGCTCGGGCTGTTATCCGCGCCCAACAATATTCTCGCCGATCCGCATCTCGCCATGTGGGGGCCGATTATTGCCAATGTCTGGTGGGGTATTCCCTTCTTCGCCATCACTTTGCTTGCCGCATTGCAGGCGATCCCGCGCGATCTTTACGAGGCGGCGGAAATTGACGGGGCAAACCCGCTGCAACGCTTCACCTCCATCACCCTGCCGTTTCTCGCCCCCACCATCGCCATCACCATTCTGCTGCGCACCGTCTGGATCGCCAATTTCGCCGATCTCATCATCGTCATGACCAATGGGGGACCGGCCGACCGCACGCAGATCGTCGCCAGCTATATCTTCACGCAGGCCTTCCGACGTCTCGATTTCGGTTATGCCTCGGCCATCGCGCTGGTGCTTCTGGTGCTGCTTCTGGCCTATTCCATGCTGATCGTGCTGTTGCGCCAGCGCCTGATCGAGAAGGACTGACCGATGACATCAAGGATATTTCTCACCCTTGCCCATCGCCTCGCGATCCTCGCCTATATCGCCTTTGCGCTTTTTCCGCTGTTCTGGCTGCTTAAGGTCTCCGTCACGCCGAATGACCTGCTTTACAGCGAAGGTGTGCGGATGTGGCCCTCGCGCGCGACATGGGATCACTATCGTTTCGTCATAGAAAACAGTGCCTTCCCGACATTTTTTAAGAACAGTGTCATCGTCGCTGGCTCCACGGCGCTTGCCGTTACGGTACTCTCGTCACTATCAGGCTATGCGCTGTCGCGCTTCCGCTTCAAGGGCAAATACTGGATCGTCGCGCTGATGCTGATCACCCAGATGTTTCCGCTGGTCATGCTGGTCGCGCCGATCTTCAAGATGCTGTCGCCCCTCGGCCTCACCAACAGCCTGACGGGCCTCGTCATCGTCTACACCGCCTTCAACGTGCCCTTCGCCACCTTCCTCATGCAGTCCTTCTTCGATGGCATTCCGAAGGATCTGGAAGAGGCGGCGATGATCGACGGGGCGAGCCGGTTTACGGCCTTCCGCCAGATCATTCTGCCGCTGACGCTTCCGGGCATCGCCGCCACTCTGGGCTTCGTCTTCACTGCCGCCTGGAGCGAGCTTCTGTTTGCGCTGATGCTGATTTCGGGTAACCAGAGCGCCACCTTCCCGGTCGGGCTTTTGACCTTCGTTTCCAAGTTTTCCGTCGATTTCGGGCAGATGATGGCCGCGGGCGTTCTGGCGCTCATTCCGGCCTGCCTCTTCTTCCTGCTCATTCAACGTTATCTCGTGCAGGGCCTGACGGCCGGCGCGGTGAAAGGATAATCCCATGGCTTCCATCGAGCTGAAGAATGTCGGCAAGACCTATGGCGACCTCGCCGTGCTGCATGGCGTCGATCTCAAGATCGAGGATGGCGAGTTCATCGTCCTCGTCGGGCCCTCCGGCTGCGGAAAATCGACGCTGCTGCGCATGATCGCGGGTCTGGAAGAGATATCATCAGGTGATTTGTCCATCGACGGCGAGCGTGTCAACGATCGCAGACCGAAGGATCGCGACATCGCCATGGTGTTCCAGTCGTACGCGCTCTATCCGCATATGAGTGTCGCCGACAATATGAGCTACAGCCTGCGCCTGCGCCGCAGCACCAAGGAAACCATTGCGGCCGCCGTGGCCGGTGCCTCCGCAAAGCTCGGGCTCGATCCCTATCTGGCGCGCCGTCCGAAGGCGCTCTCCGGCGGCCAGCGCCAGCGCGTCGCCATGGGCCGCGCCATCGTGCGCCAGCCCAAGGCCTTCCTGTTCGATGAGCCGCTCTCCAATCTCGATGCCCGGCTTCGCGAGCAGATGCGCGCCGAAATCAAGCGCATGCATGCCGATCTCGGTGCGACCTCGGTCTACGTCACCCATGACCAGATCGAGGCGATGACGCTCGCCTCGCGTATCGTCGCCATGAATGCCGGCCATGTGCAGCAGATCGGCGCGCCGCTCGATCTTTACGATCGCCCCGCCAATCTTTTCGTCGCCGGTTTCATCGGCTCACCCGGCATGAATTTCCTCGAAGGGCGGATCGGACGGGAGAATGGCGGTAGTTTCGTCGTGCTCGGCGATGGCACGCGCCTCGAACTCGGCCGCGATGTGAAGCTTGCCGACGGCGAGCCAGTCACGCTCGGCATCCGCCCGGAACATGTGACCGTTGCGCCGGCTGAAGGCGGTGTGGAGGCGACTGTCGATCTGGTCGAGCCGACGGGCCTCGGCGTCATCCTGCATCTCACCGTACACGGATTGCCCTTCAAGCTGTTTTCATCGGATCGGGCGCTGTTGCAGCCGGGCAAATCCCTGCGGGTCGGTTTCCCCCAGGAAAGGCTGCATGTCTTTGACAGGAATGGCGTCAGGATCGGCGAGGCGTGAGGTTTGGCATAGTCCTCGGCAGGAAGATTTTCTGTGCGGTTGCACATTCAACTCCGTCATTCCGGCCTTGAGCCGGAATCCAGCCGACGCGCGTCTGCGCGGCGGGAGACCCCTTTCAGCCCAAGGACTTGGGCTGGCTGGATTCCGGCTCAAGGCCGGAATGACGGAAAGTTGGGAGCCTTTGTAAACGCCGCGCCTCTGGCGTCAGATTATCCTTCCAGTCTTCCCGTCATATTGCTCCACCCTTGTCATCGAACCTGTGGATCTTGGTCTCGTCGGGCGTGATGAAGACGGTATCGCCATGCCTGCATTCGAACTCGCCGTCAGTGCGGGCAGTGATCGGGCCGATGCCTTGGACGTCGAGATGCAGGAACGTATCCGATCCGAGATGTTCGGCAACCGTGACCTTGCCCTGCCAGAGACCACTGTCCTTCGACAGCTTCAGGTGCTCCGGCCGCACACCGGCGGTGGTGGCGCCCTTGCTGCGGGCGTAATCGCCGGTCACCAGGTTCATGCGCGGCGAGCCGATGAAGCCGGCGACGAAGAGGTTGGCGGGGGAGCGGTAAAGCTCCATCGGTGAGCCGACCTGCTCGATATTGCCGCGGTTGAGCACGACGATCTTGTCGGCCATGGTCATGGCCTCCACCTGGTCGTGGGTGACATAGATCATCGTCGTCTTCAGCGTGTTGTGCAGCTCGGAGATTTCCAGCCGCATGGTGCCGCGCAGCGCCGCATCGAGGTTGGAAAGCGGCTCGTCGAACAGAAACGCCTTCGGTTCGCGCACGATGGCGCGGCCGATGGCGACACGCTGGCGCTGGCCTCCCGACAGCTGCGAGGGCCGGCGTTCGAGATAATCGGTGAGATTGAGGATGCGGGCGGCATCATCGACCTTTTTATCGATGACGGCCTTGTCGAGCTTGGCCATCTTCAGCGGGAAGGCGATGTTGTTGCGCACGCTCATATGCGGATAAAGCGCATAGGACTGGAACACCATGGCAAGGCCGCGCTCGGCCGGGGCCTTTTCAGTGGCGTCATTGCCGTCGATGACGATCCTGCCGCCGGAGACGTCTTCGAGCCCGGCGATCAGGCGCAGCAGCGTGGACTTGCCGCAGCCGGACGGGCCGACGAAGACGACGAACTCGCCGTCATGGATATCGAGATCGATCGACGGGATGACTTTTGCCTCGCCGAAGAGCTTGGACACGTTCTGAAGGGAAATGCTGCCCATTATTGTCGTTCCTTATTTCACGGCGCCAAAGGTGAGGCCACGCACGAGTTGTTTCTGCGAGAACCAGCCGATGACGAGAATGGGGGCGATCGCCATCATCGAGGCGGCTGAGAGTTTTGCCCAGAACAGCCCCTGCGGACTTGAGAAGGAGGCGATGAAGGCCGTCAGCGGGGCTGCATTGGTGGTCGTCAGCCGGATCGTCCAGAAGGATTCGTTCCAGGCGAGGATGACGTTCAAAAGCAGCGTCGAGGCAATGCCCGGTACCGCCATCGGGGTCAGCACATGCACGATCTCGTTCCAGAGCGATGCGCCATCCATGCGCGCGGCTTCGAGGATCTCGCCGGGGATTTCGCGGAAGTAGGTGTAAAGCATCCACACCACGATCGGCAGGTTGATGAAGGTGAGCATGACGGTGAGCCCGATGCGGGTATCGAGCAGGCCGGCATTGCGGAAGATCAGGTAGATCGGCACCAGCACGGCAACGGCCGGCATCATCTTGGTGGAAAGCATCCACATCAAAATGTCCTTGGTGCGTTTGGTCGGCGAGAACGCCATGGCCCATGCGGCGGGAATGGCAATGATCAGCGCGATGATCGTTGAGCCGAGCGACAGCACGACCGAGTTCATGAAGGGCTTGAAGTAATCGCGCTGGGTCTGCACGGTGATGTAGTTTTCGAGCGTGCCCGAGGGAATGAGGCTGAAGCCCGAGATCGCCTCCGGCTCGGTCTTGATCGAGGTGAGGAAGGCATAGAGGATCGGGAAGAACAGCAGGAGCGCCACGGCCCATGCCGCGATGGAAAAGCCGATCTTCGCACGTGTCGTTGTCTTGCGGGCCATGATTAGACCTCCCCTGAGGTAATAGCGGTAAAAGCACGGGGCCGTTTTGGTGTGGAGACGGAGGCATCCCCACCTCCCTCATCCCTGTGCTTGTCACAGGGATCCAGCCAGCCCAAGTCTTTGGGCTGAGAAAGAGTCTTCCCGCCGCGCCGACGCGCGTCGGCTGGATTCCTGTGACGAGCACAGGAATGAGGAGGAGTGGGCGCTGATGCCGCAGATAGAACCATTGTCATACCCCCTACCGATCCAGGTTCTTGCC
Organism: Rhizobium oryzihabitans; assembly: GCF_010669145.1. Lineage (NCBI taxonomy): Bacteria > Pseudomonadati > Pseudomonadota > Alphaproteobacteria > Hyphomicrobiales > Rhizobiaceae > Rhizobium > Rhizobium oryzihabitans. The sequence goes on along the minus strand of NZ_CP048635.1, from coordinate 131,755 downwards.
GACGGCGCGCATCAGGAAGATGGCGACGATATTGGCGAGGATGACGGCGATGATGCCACCGGCCGATGCGCCGCCGACGTCGTAACCGAGAAGCGCGGTGCGATAGATAAGGAAGGCAAGGTTGGTCGAGGCATAACCGGGCCCGCCATTGGTGGTGACGAGGATTTCCGCGTAGACGCCGAGCAGGAAGATCGTCTGGATCAAAATGACGACGGTGATGGCGCGCGACAGATGCGGCAGGGTCAGATAGACGAAGCGGTTGACGAAGTTGGCGCCATCCATCTCGGCGGCTTCCTTCTGTTCGCCATCGAGCGACTGCAGGGCGGTCAAGAGGATCAGCGTCGCGAACGGCAGCCATTGCCAGGCGACGATGATGATGATGGAGAGCAGCGGAAACTGCGCGAACCAGTCAACCGGCTGGAAACCAAAGAAACGCGAGAGATCGGCAAGCACGCCATAACCGGGATGCATGATCATGTTCTTCCACACCAAAGCTGCGACAGGCGGCATGACGAAGAAGGGCGAGATGATCATGATGCGCACGATGCCCTGGCCGAAAATGTCATTGTCGAGCAGGAGCGCAATGGCGATGCCGCCGATGACGGTGATCAACAGCACGCCGCCGACGATCAACAGCGTGTTCCAGATCGACTGGAAGAAGGCCGGGTCGGTGTAGAAATACTGGTAATTGAACAGGCCCGCGAAGCTGACATTGGCCGGGTTGAGGAGATTGTAGTTCTGGAACGAGAACCACAAGGTCATCGCCAGAGGCACGATCATCCACACCAGCAACAGCAGCACCGATGGCGCAAGCATCACCCGCGCAAGACCGCTCGTGTTTCGGGTTGCCATTGGTAGTTCCCTCCCTGACCATCCCCGCAACGTCTCCGCCGGGGCATCCTAATTCAACGATTGCCTCAGTGGCGTCCTTCGCCCGTCGCCGCATGGTAGGTCGCCAGCACCTGATCCACCGCCGCGACCAGAACCTCCTCCATATCCTTTCCCGCAACCGTGGCGAGCGGCAACTCGCCGAGATATTGGCGCAGCAGCGTTTCGGGAATTGTCTTCCCTTCAAGCGCCTTATGCAAGGCGGAAACGGCCGCGAGCGCCTCCGGCCTCGTCCAGTAATAGCGGATTCGATCACTGTAGCTGTAGTGACGCTGCAATCTGAGCGTGATGTCATCACCATGGTAATGACCCTGCCAGTCGCCGGGCGCGCCGAGCATCAGCTTTTCCATGGTCCGCGCCAGCGGCCGCTCGCCATAATCGCCGACCATCTCGGATGCGATCATATCGAGAGCATAAAGCGCCTCCCGGTAAGCGAAAGTCAGGCCAGGACCGACTTTCAGGATCGGATATCCATCGCGCACCAGGGCGGCTAGCGCTGGTCTCGTCTGATAATCCGTCGAATGTGCCTCGAAGACCAGTTGCGGTTCGCCGTCCAGCACCGCGCTGAGCGCCGTGGCTGCCTGCGGATCATAAGCAACGACATTGTCGCTGCCGAATTCCACGCCGGGCTGCACGACGAAGGCGATGACCCGTTCGAACGCATCGGAAAGATCGTGCTGTGCGAATATCTCGCGGTGAAGGTCGATGGTCTGGCGCGCCGCCTGCGGCTCCGTGGGTGCCACCGTGTCGAGCACGTGATCGGCGCCGCCCGGCACTGGCACTTCGGTGCCGAGAATGTAGAGCGGTTTCGGCAGGCCGGCATCGGTGGCGGCCTTTTCCGCGACGGCCGCGAGTTTTGCGGCGCGGTTGGCAATCGTCACGTCATCCAGCGCCGCCGGCTCGCCGGCGCAGCCCATCGATGCATCCAGATGAATCTTGCGAAAACCCGCTGTTACATAGGCTTCGACCATGGTGGCGGCCTTTGTCAGCGCATCCTCGGCTTTCTCCCTGCGCCAGGGATTGGGACCGAGATGATCGCCGCCGAAAATCAGCAGCTCGGAGGGCAGTCCTTCTTCCTGCGCAATGGCGTTGACGAAGGCAACGAAGTCGCGCGGGTCATGCCGGTATAACCGCCGAGGTGATTGACCTGATTGCAGGTCGCCTCAATCAACACGGCTGTTTGACTGGCGGCGGCGCGGCGGATCGCGGCGCGCAGAACAACGGGGTGGGCGGAGCAGACCGACGTGATGCCCGCAGGCTTGCCGGCGCGGCGCGCGGCGGCGAGGTTTTCCAATATGCCGGTCATCGGGCTTCTCCGGAAGTTTGTGCGGCCAGGAAGGCGTCGAGTTCGGAAAGGCTGGCGGCGCCCTCCATCGGGCCGCGCCTGATAACGTTGTGCGCGCCTGATGCATTGGCATAAGCGAGCGCCTTTTCGGGATGCATGCCGAGGCGGCGGCAGGTGAGATAGGTTGCGCCGAAACAGTCGCCCGCACCGGTCGGGTCGATTTCGGTGACCGTCAGCCCGGGGGCGTCGATGCGCCCATGGGTGCGGCTGAAGTGGCTTGCCCCGCTGGCACCGCGTTTCAGCACGATCTCGCCGATACCGGAGGCGAGGAGCTTTTCTATCGCTGCGTTCTCATCATCCAGACCGGAGGCTGCCTGAAGTTCTTCGCCGGAAGGCAGCAGAAGGTCGGTGACACCAAGGAGATCATCGATCAGCTTGCGGCCCTCATTGCCCTGCACCAGTTCCTTGCGAATGTTCGGATCGAAAGACACCGAGCCGCCGCGCGCCTTGACGCTTTTGATCGCCTCCAGAATGATCTCGCCGATACCGGCAATCGCAAATGCCGATCCCATGACGTGCACATGGCCCGCCTGTTCGATGAGAGCCTTTGCTTCAACCGTCATGCGCGTCTCGCGCGCCGCCGAATGGGCGATATTGAAAACGAAGTCCCGCGCGCCGTTCTCCCTGTAGCGGACAAAAGCGCTGCCGGTCGGCCGGTCCTCTATGGTGGCGATGGCCGATATGTCGACGCCGTCGCGGCGCAGCCGTTCGATGTTGAGGCGGCCGAAATCGTCATCGCCGACCGCCGCGATGATGCCGGCGGTTCCGCCGCAGCGTGCCACCTGATCGATGAAGATGGCGGGTGCGCCGCTCGGGAAAGGGCCGATCAGCGATTGTGGCTCCAGAAAGCCGTCGCCCACCGTCGTCGCCATGATTTCCACGAGGATTTCACCCGCCGTAATCGTCGGGCCCTTCGCGTGCGGCGCCAGTGCGGATACCTGCCTCATCGTCTCCTCCATATGCATTCGGCTCCATCCATGCGGGGTGCAAACCCCGGCATCGCGGCTCTGTTGTTTTCCGGATAGCAATTAAAATTTACGCGCGTCAAGATATTGGCTGGCAAAAATTTTGTTGCAACGCAGCAAGTGAAATCGGTATGACAATAATTTTTAGTGCTATTATTGGCGTTAAAACAAACGATTAGGGTAATATGCCCGTATGTTCTCGCGTCATCGTTTATTTTTGGATGTTGACAAGCGGCGTGAGTTTGCGAGATAAAAATTTACGCATGTATTGTTATGCGTGGACATCCGTAAAGGAGGAGCGGGTCTCATGAGCAAATTCATTGGAATTCTGTCGTCGTCTGTGGTTGGAGCGGGCCTTTTGGCCGGACTTGCACAGGCGGAAGAAATCAACATCGCCACCGTCAACAATGGCGACATGATCATCATGCAGAAGCTTTCCAGCGCCTGGGAGAAGGAAACAGGAAACAAGATCAACTGGATCGTGCTGGAAGAGAATGTTCTGCGCGAACGCGTCACCACCGATATCGCCACCAATGGCGGCCAGTTCGACATCATGACCATCGGCGGCTACGAAGCGCCGATCTGGGGCAAGCAGGGCTGGCTGGCGCCGGTTGATGATCTCGGCGACGATTACGATTACGCCGATCTGCTCGACCCGATCAAAAAGGGCCTGACGGTGGATGGCAAGCTTTATGCCGTGCCGTTTTATACCGAGAGCTCGTTCACCCTTTACCGCAAGGACCTGTTCGACGCTGCCGGCCTGAAAATGCCTGACAATCCGAGCTACGACCAGATCAAGGATTTCGCCGCCAAGCTGACCGACAAGTCGAAGCAGCAATATGGCATCTGCCTGCGCGGCAAGCCGGGCTGGGGCGAAAACATGGCCTTCCTCGGCACCATGATCAACACCTATGGCGGCCGCTGGTTTGACATGGACTGGAAGCCGCAGCTGACGAGCGAGCCGTGGAAAAAGGCGATCTCGGATTATGTGGCGCTGATGACGTCTTATGGCCCGCCCGGCGCGGCAGCCAACGGCTTCAACGAGAACCAGACGCTGTTTTCATCCGGCCGCTGCGCCATGTGGATCGACGCTACCTCGGCTGCGGGCCGGGTCTATGATCCCAAGCAGAGCCAGGTTGCGGACAAGACTGCTTTCACGCGCGCTCCGGTGGAGGCAACGCCAAACGGCTCTAGCTGGTCGTGGTCGTGGAACCTCGCAATCCCGAACACTTCCAAGAAGCTCGAAACCGCCAAGTCCTTCGTGAAATGGGCGACCTCGAAGGATTATGTGAAGACGGTTGGCGAAAGCGAAGGCTGGGTCGCCGTGCCGCCCGGCACGCGTAAATCCACCTATGACCTGCCGGAATACAAGAAGGCGGCGCCATTTGCGGATACGGTGCTGAAAGCCATCATGTCGGCTGACCCGTCCAAGCCGACCAAGGATCCGGTTCCCTATACCGGCGTGCAGTTCGTCGCCATTCCGGAATTCCAGTCCATCGGCACGATTGTCGGCCAGCAGATCGCGGCAGCCCTTTCCGGCCAGCAGACCGTCGATTCGGCACTCGAAGGCGCGCAGAAACAGGTCGAGCGTGACATGACCCGCGCGGGCTACATCAAGTAGCCGCGTCCTCCCGGCGTGCCGCCCGTTCGCCTTTTGGCGGCGGGCGGCATGGGTCGGTCTGGCGCACCCGCCGCCCTCATTCCTGTGACAAGCACACGAATGACGGGGTGTAGGGCGTGCTGTCACATCTAATCGTTACCCGGTGTTCCGTGTTCGCGGTTGCCGGAAAAATTGCATCTGACAACAAGCGAGCATGGCCAAGTACCCGCCATGCATCACGGAGAACGACATGAGATTGAAGAACAAGGTCGCGCTGATTACCGGCGCTGCCCGCGGCATCGGCCTTGGTTTCGCACAGGCTTTTGCTGATGAAGGCGCGAAGGTGATTATCGCCGATATCGATATTGCCCGCGCGACCGCCTCTGCCGCCGCTATCGGCCCTTCCGCCAAGGCCATCCGGCTGGATGTGACCGATCTGGCCGGGATCGATGCCGTGGTGAAGGCGGTGGATGAGGAATTCGGCGGCATCGACATTCTCGTCAACAATGCCGCGATCTTCGACATGGCCCCGATCAATGGCATTACCGAAGAGAGTTATGAGCGGGTCTTCGACATCAATCTCAAGGGACCGCTGTTCATGATGAAGGCGGTTTCGAATGTGATGATCGAGCGGGCGCGCGGCGGCAAGATCATCAATATGGCGAGCCAGGCCGGCCGGCGCGGCGAAGCGCTCGTCACGCTTTATTGCGCTTCCAAGGCGGCGATCATTTCCGCCACGCAGTCGGCGGCGCTGGCGCTCGTCAAGCACGGCATCAATGTCAACGCCATTGCACCCGGCGTGGTGGATGGTGAGCATTGGGAAGTGGTCGATGCGGAATTTGCCAAATGGGAAGGCCTGAAGCCGGGTGAGAAGAAGGCGGCAGTGGCGAAATCCGTGCCGATCGGCCGTTTCGCCACGCCAGACGACATCAAGGGGCTCGCGGTTTTCCTCGCCTCTTCAGATAGCGACTATATTCTCGCCCAGACATATAATGTCGACGGCGGCAACTGGATGAGCTGAAAAGCCGGAGATGACCATGCATGCCATTCAATTCATCGAGAAGGGACAGGCCGTTCTGGCGGAAGTTCCCGTTGCCGATCTGCCGCCGGGCCATGCGCTCGTGCGCGTCAAGGCTTCGGGGCTTTGCCACACCGATATCGATGTGCTTCACGCGCGTTACGGCGACGGTGCCTTTCCGGTTATTCCGGGGCATGAATATGCCGGTGAAGTCGCGGCCGTGGCCGCCGATGTAACGAGCATAAAGACCGGTGACCGGGTGGTGGTCGATCCCAATCTGCCCTGCGGCACCTGCCCGAGCTGCCGTAAGGGGCTGACCAATCTTTGCAGCACGCTGAAGGCCTATGGTGTTTCCCATAATGGCGGTTTTGCGGAATTCAGCGTCGTACACGCCGATCATCTGCACGGCATCGGCTCCATGCCCTATCATGTCGCCGCACTTGCCGAACCGCTCGCCTGCGTCGTCAACGGCATGCAGAGTGCGGGCATCGGCGAGAGCGGGCCGGTGCCAGACAACGCCCTTGTTTTCGGTGCCGGTCCCATCGGGCTGCTGCTTGCTTTGTCGCTGAAATCCCGGGGCATCGCGACGGTGACGATTGCCGATATCAATGAAAGCAGACTGGCCTTCGCCGAAGAACTCGGCCTTCAGGCCGCGGTTTCCGGGTCTGAAGCGCTGCTCCGGCAACAGAAGTCGTTCGACTTCGTCGCGGATGCGACCGGCATCGCGACTGTTGCGGAAGCGATGATCCCGCTGGTTGCCGATGGCGGCACGGCGCTGTTTTTCGGCGTCTGCGCGCCGGATGCCCGCATTTCGGTTGCGCCCTTTGAAATCTTCCGGCGGCAGCTGAAGCTTGTCGGCTCGCATTCGCTGAACCGCAACATACCGCAGGCGCTCGCCATTCTGGAAACGGATGGTGATATCATGGCGCGGCTGGTGTCGCACCGGCTGCCGCTTTCGGAGATGTTGCCGTTCTTTACGAAAAAGCCGTCCGATCCCGCCACGATGAAAGTGCAATTTGCAGCCGAATGATCGTTTGGCCGTTGATAACCGTATTCGACCGGCTTTTCGTGCGAAGGTCGGTCGATATAGAGTACCACATGTAATATTTCATGGGGGCAAGCACTTTGGCCAAATCTATCAGGACGATGGAAGAGTTCTCGGAATTCGTCGGCCTTTCCCGCCCGACCGTTTCGAAATACTTCAATGATCCGGCCTCGGTCCGCAAGAAGACGCGGGATGCCATCGAGGATGCGCTGAAGAAATCGGGCTTCCGGCCCAATATTTTCGCCGTCAACCTCAACCGCCGCCGCTCCAATATCATCGGCATCATCATTCCGAACTCGACCGACCCGTTCTACATGGCGTTGACGAGCCGTATCGAACTCATCGCCAACGAGGCTGGCTTTCTTGCCTTCGTGCTGTCGTCGGATGGCAAGGCGGAAATCGAAGACCGTGCCATCCGCACCTTCAAGTCGATGAATGTCGCAGGCGCGATCATCGCCCCGCTCGGCGTCAAATCCCACCGCGCCACGCTCGAACAGCTGGGGCCAGCATTCCGATCGTTTATGTCGATTCGCCGCTCGATGAGACCTCGGCCTTTGTCGGCACCGATAACCGCCAGAGTGTCGGCCTGATGGTGGACTACCTCTGCCGCTCGGGCGAACCGCCCTGTTTCTTCGATATGCCGCAGGTCAACACCAACGCGGCGACGCGCCGCACCGCCTATGTTGAGGCCATGCAGCGCCTCGGTTTCGAACCGCATGTGCTCAACGTTCCCGATATCGTTACCTGGGATTTCGAGCGTTTCGCCTTTGACGAAGCTGGCCGGCTGCTGGACCGAAGGGAGCTTCTGCCGTCGCGCACCATCCTGTGCTCGAACGACCGTATCGCCTTCGGCGTCATTGCCGCCGCCTTTCAGAAGGGCATCAAGGTCGGCCATGGGGCGGATTACGACCTCAGGGTCGCCGGCCATGACGATCATCCACTGTCGCGTTATGCCTGCCCGCCAATTACCACGGTGGCGCAGAATTATAACGAGATCGGCAGGCTGTCGATCGAGCTTCTGTTGCAGAAGCTGAATGAAGAGGCGGATGACACGACGCGGATGCGGGAACGCATCCTTCTTAGTGCCGATCTGATGTTGCGCAAATCGGCCTGAAGGTTTGTTAGAAAAATTAAACAAAAAATCTGATTTTCTAAATAGAACTAATATTTGAACACTCCTACTCTGCTCCCAAGGTTGCTTTGGGAGGCGACCGCGAGCACCGGCGCAAAGGCGTGCCGGTATCCGGGAGGAACGCAGAAACGTCGTGTTGTCGGTGCCGCGAGGGGGAAGCCTTCGTAGCCTCGGTATTGCATGGCCTTCGCCGGGAAGCCTGGGTTCTCTCGCCAGCAATTTCCCCAGCGAAGGATGTCAAAACATGAACCTCTATTCTCTTCTGTCGCAGCGTGCAGCCGGTGGTAAGCCCGTGCGGGTCGGTCTCATCGGCGCCGGCAAGTTCGGCTCCATGGTGCTGGCGCAGGCGCAGCGCATTGCGGGTTTCCACATGGTCGCCGTCGCCGATCTCAACGTTGGCAAGGCAAGGGAATCGCTGGGCCGGGTCGGCTGGGCCAAGGAGCGTTATGACGCGACGAGCTGCGCCGATGCGCTGAAGAGCGGCAAGACCTATGTGACGGACGATGTGAACGAGCTTTTCGCCCGCGGCGAGATCGAATGCGTGATCGAGGCGACCGGCCATCCGCTTGCCGGCGCTCGCCATGCGCTTGGCGCCATCGACCACAACAAACATGTCGTCATGGTCAATGTCGAAGCCGACGTCATGGTCGGGCCGATCCTTGCCGAAAAGGCACGTGCCAAGGGCCTGATCTATTCCATGGCTTACGGCGACCAGCCGGCGCTGATCTGCGAACTGGTTGATTGGGCGCGCGCCACCGGCTTCGAGGTCGTTTCCGCCGGCAAGGGCATGAATTTCGAGCCACGCTATCGTTATTCGACGCCCGACACGGTCTGGAGCTATTTCGGCTGGACCGACGAAGAGGTGGCCAAGGGCGACTTCAATCCCAAAATGTACAACTCCTTCACCGACGGCACCAAGGCGGCCATCGAGATGGCGGCCGTCGCCAATGGCACGGGACTGGATTGCCCGGATGACGGTCTGGCCTTCCCGCCCGCAGGCCTGCACGATCTCGCCCGCGTCTTCCGCCCCGCTGCCGATGGCGGTCGCATGGCGCGCTCCGGTCTCGTGGACATTGCCGCAAGCCAGGAGCCGGATGGCCGCGAGGTGTTCAACAACATCCGCTACGGCGTTTTCGTCACCTTCAAGGCGCATAATGAATATGCCCGCGCCTGCTTCAAGCAATATGGCCTGCTGACCGATCCTTCAGGCTGGTACGCTTCCATGTGGCGTCCGTTCCACATCATCGGTCTTGAAACATCGATCAGCGTGCTTTCGGCCGTGCTGCGCAACGAAGCGACCGGTTGCTCAAAGGAATTTCGCGGCGATGCCGTCGCCACGGCGAAGAAGGATATGCAGCCCGGCGAGATGCTGGATGGTGAGGGCGGTTACGCGGTGTGGGCCAATGCGATCCCGGCCACCCGCAGCCTCGACATCAAGGCGCTGCCGATCGGCCTTGCCCATAACGTCAAGCTGAAGCGCGCCATCAAAAAGGATCAGATCGTCAGTTTCGACGATGTGGAACTGGTGAGTGACCTGGATGTGGTGAAACTTCGCCAAGATATGGAAAACCAGTTCCGCCCGCAAAAAGACGCTGCGGCGTGATGGGCGGAGAACGGGACATGTCGAATGGAGCTTTCGTGGTGATCGCGGAATTCCGCGTCAAACCTGACGCGATGGATGCCTTTCTGGACGCGGCGCGCGATGATGCCACCCATTCGGTTCAGGACGAACCGGGTTGCCGGCAATTCGACGTTGTGCGGCCGGAAGCTGGAAACAACGTGGTGTTCTATGAGGTCTATGACAGCCGTGAGGCTTTCGACGACCATCTGAAACACCGCATCTCGACCGGTTTCGCGAGGCGTTTCCCGCCCTCATCGAAGAAGAATTGCCGGTGCGTTTCCTGAACCGGCAATGGCTTTGAAGGATGGAGAAAATGCAGGACATCCGCGAGATCGCCGTCATCGGCACCGGCATCATGGGCGCACCCATGGCAACGCGTCTGGCTGAGGCCGGTTTCTCGGTCAAGGCCTGGAACCGTAGTGCTGAAAAAGCCGCTATTCTGGCGGAAAATGGCGTGAAGCCGGCGGCGACAGCCGCCGACGCCGTGGCGAAGGCGGATGTCGTGCTCTGCATGCTGAGTTCCGGCCCGGTTTGCAACGAGGTTCTGCTCGGTGCTTCAGGTGCCATGTCAGCAATGAAACCCGGTGCGGTTCTTCTGGTGATGAGTTCCATTCCCGTCGATGACGCGGTGGAACAGGCGGAGGCGGCCAGGGCTTGCGCTATCAGATATGTCGATGCCCCGGTTTCCGGCGGTGAAAAGGGAGCGATCGAAGGAACGCTCGCGATCATGGCCGGAGGAGAACAGGCGGATGTGGAGGCGTTGAGGCCGCTATTCGATTGCCTTGGCCGCGTCACCCATGTCGGTCCGGTGGGCTGCGGCTCGCTGGCCAAGCTCGCCAACCAGCTGATCGTGGCTTCCACGATCTGCGCCGTCGCGGAGGCCCTTACGCTTGTCGAAGAGGGCGGCGCCGACCCGGCGCAGGTAAGGCAGGCTTTGCTTGGCGGCTTCGCCGATTCCACCGTTTTCCGCCAGCACGGGAAACGCATGGTGGAGGGCGATTTCCGCCCCGGCGGGCCGGCAAAATATCAGCTGAAGGATACATCCACGGCGCTGGCCTTTGCCAAAAGCCGCGGCCTGAAACTACCGGTCGGCGAGGAGGTTGACCGGCTGTTCCGTTCCATGGTCGAGCATGGTGCGGGCGAGCTTGATCACAGCGGTGTGATCCTTGAAATTAAGCGCATGAATGCGTTCGGAGGAACGCTCGAAACTGTTTAGAGACAACAAAGGGAGGAACACATGAAAATTTCGAAACTTTACGGGCTGGCTCTCGCCGCCACCATGCTGGTTGCATCGATCGCTCAGGCGGAAACGCTCACACTTTCGACGCCTGACCCGGACAATTCGGAAATCACGCTGGCGGCCAACAAGTTCGCGGAACTGGTATCTGCCAAGACGAATGGCGAAGTTACAATAAAGGTCTTCCCGAACGGTTCGCTTTATGGTGGTGATCCATCAGGCGCCGTCAAGCAGCTCGCGGGTGGGTCGCTCGACATGCTGCTTCTGGCGACATCGCTTTATGCGAATTTCGACCCACGTTTTTCGGCGATTTCCATTCCCTATCTTTTTGACGATGAAGAACAGCTTCGCACCTATCTGGAAGGTGAGCAGGGCAAGGAGCTGATCGCCGGACTGGAAAAGATCGGCATCAAGGCGGTGGATCTGTGGCCGCGCCCTTTCCGCCAGATGACCAATTCCAAGCGCCCGATAACCTCGCCGGATGATCTCAAGGGTTTGAAGTTCCGCGTTCCCAACAATCCGCTCTGGGTGGAATTCTTCAAGAAGATGGGCGCAGCACCGACGCCGCTCGCCTTTGCCGAGGTTTATAACGCCCTGCAGCTGAAGGTCGTCGACGGGCAGGAAAACCCCATCAACGTCCCATTGTCGGCGAAATTCTACGAGGTGCAGAAATACGTCTCGATCACCAACCATATGGGTGACGGCTGGGTTCTGGGCATCAGCCCCACCAAGTTCAACGCCCTGAGCGATGCGCACAAGGCGGCCGTTGAGGAGGCGGCGAAGGAAGCGGAAGTGTGGAAGGTGCAAAACGACGCCTCGAGCGCCGAAGCGACGATCGCCGAACTGCAGAAACACGGAATGGAGATCAATCGCCTGACGCCGGAGCAGCAGAAGGCGTTCGTGGAAGTCTCAAAGGGCCTCTATCCCGTCTTTGCCGGGCTGGTGAAGGATCAGGCTTTCTTTGACAAGACCATTGCCGCCGTCGGCAAGAAGTAAGGCCATCAGGTCTTCCGGGCCGGCGCGCAGCCGGTCCGGTTGGGAGGACAGGTTTATGGACGAAACGTCATCATTTTTCGGCAGGGTCATCAGATTGGCGACCGACGTGCTGGCCGGTTTGGCCGCTATCGGGGTTCTGGCCGTCGTGCTTTTGCAGGTGTCGACCCGAATGTGGGGCACTCCGGTCTCCTGGACGGAGGAAGCGACACGGTATCTTTTCATATGGATGGTGTTCCTGGGCGTGGCGGGCAGCTTCCGCACCGCCGACATGGCGCGGGTAACGGTGTTCATCGCGCTGATGCCGGCCTGTGTGCGGCGTCTCGCGCTGCCCATCTACGTCGTGTCGTCGGTCGTCTTTTTCGGCCTGATGATCTGGACGGGCTGGACGCTGGTGCGCCAGCAATATGTGATGAATGAAGCCGCCGCGACGCTTGCCACGCCGATGTGGATGATCGGCATCATCATTCCGCTCAGCGCGGCTCTCGGCATTGCCGCCATCGTGGAATCCCTGCGCCAGCATCGCGACCGCATCGAACTGCCGGAAGGCCTGCAGCCTCTCGCCGATGCCGATCTGGTCGTTGGAAATATGGAGAAACGGCCATGAGCCTGACGCTGCTTGGACTTTTCCTTCTCATGAGCGCCTTCGGCGTTCCGCTTGCCGTTGCACTTGGTCTCGCCAGCCTGGCTTCCATCGCGCTCTATACGTCGATGCCGATGGACCTTCTGGCCCAAACCATGTTTTCGGGCATGAACTCCTTCCTTCTGGTTGCGGTGCCGCTTTTCATTCTTGTCGGCGTCCTGATGGAACGGGGCAAGGTCGCCGAACGGCTGTTCGACTTTGCCGAGGCGATTGTCGGCTGGCTTCCCGGCGGTCTCGGCCACGTCAATGTCGCCTCGTCGGTGATTTTCGGCGGCGTCTCCGGTTCGTCGGTCGCCGATATTGCTTCGATCGGCGCCATCGAGATCAAGGCCATGGAGCGCCACGGTTTTCCAAAGGGATATGCCGTCGGCCTGACGCTCTGCACCTCCACCCTTTCCTCGATCATCCCGCCATCGATCCTCATCGTCATCGCCGGTTCCGTTGCCAATGCCTCCATCGGAACCCTGCTCGTGGCGGGGCTGGTGCCGGGATTGTTTCTCGCCTTCGTATTCATGGTCTTCAATCACATCTACGCGGTGCGCAACGGCTTCAACCCGCCGACGCCTTTTAATGTTCGTCGTGTCGTGACGACGGGCCTTGCGGCCATTCTGCCGATGCTGACGCCCGTCATCCTGCTGATCGGCATTGTCGACGGATATTTCACGCCAACAGAAGCAGCTGGCATTGCCGTTGTCTACACGCTGTTTCTGTCGGTGATACTTTACCGGACGATCCCGTTTTCGGCGCTGCTCGGCATTTTCATGGAAACGGCACGGACATCTGGCTCGATCCTCTTTATAGCGGCAACGGCGAAACTGGCTGCCTGGGTCTTCACCTTCGATGGCTTGCCGGCGCAGGTCGCAGTCTTCCTTGGCCACATCAGCACCGGGCCTACGATGGCAATGGTTCTGATATTCTTCTTCCTCATTGTCGTCGGCATGTTCATGGATGCGATTGCAGCGATGTTCATTCTCATCCCGGTGCTTATGCCGCCGGCCGTATCGCTCGGGGTCGATCCGATACATTTCCTGATCGTCATGGTCATTACCCTGACGCTCGGGCTGGTCACACCCCGGTTGGCGTGTGCCTGTTCGCGGTCGCGCAGGTGGCGAAAATGTCGATCGAGGATGTGATCAAGGGTTCGCTCGCGCCCATGTCCATTCTGGTCGCCGCGATCTTCGCTCTGGTGCTCTTCCCGGATCTGACGCTTGCTCCTATCCGGCTCATGGGCCTCTATTGAGGCGATCAAACCAATCTAGTGACCCTGAGCGGGGCGACTTTTCCAGTCGTCCCGCTCTTTTCGCAACCAGTCGAGGAAAATCCGGACCTTTTTTTGCCTGAGATGGGCATGGGGGCAGACGATCCATTGCGTGACGAGCCTGATGCGGGGCGCATCGGGTACGGCAGCGATCAAAGCACCGCTTCGCAGCTCCTGCTCCATCATCAATGTGCTTTCCAACGCCACTCCGATACCGAGTACGGCGGCATCGATCGCCATATGGCTACGATCGAAAAGAACCCGCCGCCAGCGCTTTTCTGCTGTCACGCCAGCCAGAGGGAACCAATGGTTCCATTGCGCCTGTGCCTTGACGGAATGAATCAGTCGCTGATTTTGCAATTCTTCGGGTGCATACGCACCTGCTCTCGGATAATTGGGCGAACAGACCGGCAGGAACTCCTCCTCCACCAGGCCCTCCACGAACAGGCCGGGCCAGCGGCCATCACCGTGGCGCAACTCTATATCGACAAGCTCCTGCGAAAAATCCGTGGGTTCGTTGGTACCGTCGAGGCGTACTTCCAGTTCGGGATGCTCCTCCAGAAAGGAGCCGAGACGTGGCAGCAGCCATTTGTTGGAAATGGTCGGCGTCGCCCGGATTGTCAGCGTCGTCACCGAGCGAAAGCCGCGAATGCTGTCGGTGGCATCGGTGATCTGCTCGATCTGGGCGGTGATCATCGAGAAATACCGCTCGCCCGCCTCGGTCAGCGTCACCTTGCGCCCCGTTCGCGCCATCAGTGTCGTGCCAAGCTGGCCCTCCAGCAACTGGATCTGCTGGGAAACGGCCGACGGCGTCACGCTCAGCTCTTCCGCCGCCCGCGAAATGCTGCCAGCCCTTGCCGCAGCGTGAAAGACAAGGATCGATTTTATCGGTATCTGCATGGGGCTGGTCTTCGCTCAACGAATTACGGCAGTCACCTGTTGATTAACACAGGTGACTGCCGTGACGAAATGCTTGAGAGCGAAGGGCTTTTACCGGTGGCTTGGCAACTTTGGCAAAAGCACGGTCAACAAGCCGAGCAGCGGCATGTAGGAGCAGATGCGATAGACGAACTCGATGCCTTCCTTATCCGCATAGACGCCCAGAACCGCAGCCCCGATGCCGCCGAAGCCGAAGGCGAAACCGAAGAACATGCCGGCGATGAGGCCGACGCGTCCCGGCACCAGCTCCTGCGCGAACACCACGATGGCGGAGAAGGCCGAGGAGAACACGAAGCCGATGACGACGACGAGAATGGTGGTCCAGAACAGGTTGGCATAGGGCAGCATCAGCGCAAAGGGAATGACGCCGAGGATCGAGAACCAGATGACGACGCGCGAGCCGAAACGGTCACCGATCGGGCCGCCGAAGAACACGCCGGCCGCCGAAGCGCCGAGGAAGAGGAACAGCAGAACCTGCGCATCCTGTACGCCGAGCCCGAATTTCTCGATGGTGTAGAAGGTGAAGTAGCTGGAAAGGCTCGCGAGATAGGCGTTCTTGGTGGCGGTCAGAACAACCAGCACGGCAAGCGTCATCATCACGGTGCCGCGTGCCAGCGGCAGTGCACGGCTGACCGGAGCCTTGCCGACATTCGCGCGCCGGTGGCGGGTGTACCAGACGCCGACCCAGGACAAAACGGCGAAACCCAGAAGTGCGATCAGCGAGAACCAGCTGAGGCTGGACTGGCCAAGCGGGATGACGATGAAGGCGGCGAGCAGCGGGCCGATGGCCGTGCCGGTATTGCCGCCAACCTGGAAGAACGACTGCGCAAGGCCGTGGCGTCCGCCAGACGCCAGGCGCGCGACGCGCGAGGCTTCCGGATGGAAGATCGCCGAGCCGATGCCGATGAGGCAGGCGCCGATCACCAGAACCTCGAAGCTGTGGGCGAAAGCGAGCGTGATGAGGCCGGCGCAGGTGGACAGCATGGCGACGGGCAGGGAGAACGGCATGGGCCAGCGATCGGTCACCATGCCGACAACCGGCTGCAGCAGCGACGCCGTCACCTGGAAGGCAAAGGTCAGCAGCCCGATCTGCATGAAGTCGAGCGCATAATTGGCCTTCAGCAGCGGATAGAGCGACGTCAGCAGGGATTGCATGATGTCGTTGAGCATGTGGCAGAAGCTGGCAGCTGCTATGATTGAAAACGCCGTGCGTTGCGGGCTGAACCCGGCGCTGGTGACGGTGGCCATGATGTATCCTCTCCGAATTCCCGATGGAAGGGCGGGAAACGTGTCTTTATTTCTTTCCGCTTTTATTCATATTGTTTCTGGCCTGCATTTGTGTTCTGGACGATTTTCTTTGTGAGTGGGCCAAATGGTAAAAATCAAATCGCGGCAGCCTTCGAGCCTGGCGCAGGACGAACATGAGCGAAGCCTGAAATTGATCGATGGCACCAATGAACCGGTGCTGGCGCTTTGCCGCGTTTATCCCACGGGGCACCGGACCCCGCCCCACAGCCACAGTCGCGTGCAGATCTGGTGTGCCCGTCAGGGGGTCGTGCTGGTCAGCACCGCAGACGGGCGCTGGATGATACCGCCCGGCCACGGGCTTCTCATTCCCGCCGGGCTGCAACATGAGGCCGAGACCATCTCCACGGTGGAGATGCACTCAATCTATGTCCATCCCGATCTGTTTCACGCCGAGGCCCCAAGGGTCGTGGAGATAACCGATCTCGCCTCCAGCCTGATCTCGGAATTGCTGGGCGAGGAGCACCAGCCGGCCGCTTTCCACCGGCAGGGCCTTGTGCGGGCCCTTTTGCTGGATGAGGTCAACCGTTTGCCGGAACGTCCGCTTGGGTTGCCATTTCCCGAGAACCAGCGCCTGGCTGCCCTCTGCCGTGATTTCCTGAAAAAGCCGGTCGCGCGGGTGGAGATAGACGATTGGGCGGCGGCCATGGGCATCAGCCGGCGCTCGTTCACGCGGCTCTTCCGCAAGGAACTCGGGCTGAGCTTCGTAACCTGGCGCCAGCAGGCCTGCATCTTCGCCTCGCTGCCGAGACTTGCTGCGGGGGAGGCGGTGACGAATGTGGCGCTCGACGCCGGTTATGAAAACATTCCGGCTTTCACCACCATGTTCCGGCGAATGCTGGGCAGTTCACCCCGGGCTTATCGGCAGGCGGCGCGGCAGCGCAGCGCTGCTTTTTCCGATTTCGAAGAGATGGGTGGCTAGGTTTGGGGTGCTCACTCACCCTCATCCCTGTGCTTGTCACAGGGATTCAGCCAGCCCAAGTCTTTGGGTTGAAAGGACTCTTTTCGCCGCGCAGACGCGCGTCGGCTGGATTCCCGTGACGAGCACAGGAATGAGGAGGGTACCCTAAGCCGCCGTCGCGCGCATGTCGCGGCGGAAATCGGAAGGCGACATGCCGGCGATCTGGCGAAACGCCTTGTTGAAGGCGCTGACGGAGCCGAAGCCGCTTTCCATGGCGATTTGCAGAATATTGTCCTTGCCGTTCATCAGCATCGCTTGTGCGCGGGAGAGCCGGAGCAGGGTCAGATATTTGATCAGCGTCATGCCGGTGGATTTGCGAAACAGGTTCATCGCATATTTCGGATGAAGCGAAGCGGCCCGGGCAATTTCCGTCGCGTCGATGTCATCTAAAAAATTGGCCGCAATGAAATCGCACATGCGCACCACGCCGATGGAGGGAGCCATGCCCTCGTCATCCTGCTTGCGCCTGCCATTGGCGGCGGAGGATATGACGGAATATGGCTCAAGGAACATGCGCTCCACCCGCAGCAGCAATTCCTCCACCGCGTGCTGCGCCCTGGCCGGGTCCCCCGACGTGACGTAACGGAACCAGCGGCCGAAATTTTCGGCGTCGGCCCGGTCCGTCTCAGCGCTCACCATCGTCGCACCGCTCATCAGCAGGCTGGAGACAGCGGCGGGCAGGCGCATGCGGAAGAAATGCACGAGTGGCAGATGGGCGCCCGCATAAAAGGAATCGTCAGAGGAGCGGTCCATCTGGTGCGGCTGCCCGCCCCAGAAAATGCACATCTGGCCGGCATAAAGCGAAAGATCGTGATCGCCCATGCGGTAATGCACCGATCCCGACATCACATAGTTCACCTCCACCTGGGCATGCCAGTGCGGCCGGAGCATGATGGGCGGGTGATTGTGAAAAAGCTGCAGCGTCGTCGGCATGCCCTCGATGCTGCTGGCGCCCGGCTGGTAGAAGGCTCTTTCGGCAATCTTACTTTCCGCCAAATCGATGTTCCCTTTTTACGAGACAGATTTCCTGCCGCCGGTAATGTGCCCATGTTCGCTGAAGAACGGCAATTGAAAAAGGGAGGTTTTCAATGTGCTTTAAATTTCTTGGCGCGTCTACTGCTCTGGTGCTTCTCGCAGCCCCGGCATTCGCGCAATCCGAGACCGTCACCATCTGGAGCTGGAATGTCGCGGCTTCCGCGCTGAAATCCACGGTCGAAGGCTTCAACAAGCAGAATCCGGATATAAAGATCGTCGTTGAAGACCTTGGAAACAATCAGGTTTTTGACAAGACGCTGGCGGCCTGCGCCGCCGGTGGCGATGGTCTGCCTGACATCGTAACCATTGAGAACTTTGAGGCGGAGCTGTTCTGGAGCCGTTTTCCCGATTGTTTCGCCAATCTGACCGAGCTTGGCTACTCGCCTGAGAAGCAGGCGCTTTTTCCCGATTTCAAGCGCACGGAACTGGAGGTGGAAGGTGTCGCCTATGCCGTTCCGTGGGATTCCGGTCCTGTGGCGGTGTTTTATCGCCGTGACTTCTACGAAAAGGCGGGTGTTGATCCTGCCACCATCAAGAGCTGGGACGATTTCACCGATGCGGGCAAGAAGGTCATGGCGGCCAATCCCGGCACGGTGATGGCGCAGGCCGATTTCAACGGTGACAGCGAATGGTTCCGCATGATCGCCAACGAGCAGGGATGCGGTTACTTTTCGACCGACGGCCAGAGCATCACCATCAACAAGCCTGCCTGTGTCGCGACCCTTGAAAAGGTCAAGCAAATGAAGGACGCGGGCATCATCACGGCCGCGATCTGGGACGAGAAGATCCAGGCCAATACGGCCGGCAAGGCTGCAAGCCAGATGTATGGCGCCTGGTATGAAGGCACCGTTCGCTCCGGCTCCCCCGATCTTTCGGGCAAGTGGGGCGTCTATCTGATGCCGAGCCTCACGCCCGATGGCCCGCATGCCGCCAATCTCGGCGGTTCTTCGCTGGCGATCAGCTCGACGTCCGAGCACAAGGAAGCCGCCTGGAAATATATCGACTATGCGCTCACCACCAATGAGGGGCAGGTGACGATGCTGAAATCCTTCGGCCTCGTTCCCTCGCTGCTCTCCGCCATCGATGATCCTTTCGTCAAGGAAAAGCAGGCCTATTGGGGCGGGCAGGCGGTCTGGACCGATATTCTGGCAACCCTGCCGAAAATCGTGCCGAGCCGCGGAACCGCGTTCCAGTCGGATGCGGATGCGATCTACAAGGCGGCGCAGACCAAATATTTCGCAGGCGGTTATCCCGATGCGAAAGCAGCGCTCGACGATGCGGCCAAGCAGATCGAAACGGCCACGGGGCTGCCGGTCGCGCAGTAAGCCGGTGGCTGTTTTATGGACCGAGAGGGTGCTGCACTTTTCTTCTCCCCGAGGGGGAGAAGTCCGCGGCAGCGGGATGAGGGGGCGAGGGTAGAGATATCCGGAGAGCCAGCCCCCTCATCCGACCCTTCGGGCCACCTTCTCCCCTCGGGGAGAAGAAATATGCCGCGACGCTTTGCAATGGCTTGGCCCCTTAAAGGGCGGGCCTCTTCCAAGCTTTTCCATTTATCCGGCCCAAGTCCGGCATCTGGAGGTCGTCATGCCGTCAAGGAACAGGATCGCTTATGCGTTCCTTGCGCCCTATCTCCTGATTTTCGCCACCTTCTGGGTCTGGCCGATCATCAGCTCGTTCATGCTGTCGTTCCAGAATACCCGCATCAATCCCTGGCGGTTCGCGCCGTCCATGAACTGGGGGCGGCTCGTCTCCGATCCGGCGTTCTACAACGCGCTTTATAATACGCTGATCATTCTCATCATTCAGGTGCCTGTCATGATCGCGCTTGCGACCGTCATGGCGGTGCTTCTGAACTCGCCGCTGTTGAAGGTGCGCCCGCTTTATCGTTTTGCCTTCTTTGCACCCGTCGTCGTTGGAGAGGTCGCTTATGCGGCCGTTTTCCGGCTGATGTTCAGTGCCGATTTCGGCATCATCAACAAGCTCATCACCTCCGTTGGCCTTTCGCCAATCTCGTGGTTCGACAATGCCAATGCGGCGATGGCGCTGGTCATCATCGCCGTCACCTGGCGCTGGGCGGGGTATAACGCCATCATCATTCTGGCCGGGCTGCAATCCATTCCGGGCGATGTCTATGAGGCGGCGACGCTGGACAAGGTGAGCAAGCGGCAGCAGTTCTTCCACATCACCCTGCCGCTGTTGAAGCCGATCATCCTCTTCTGCGTGGTCCTGTCGGTCATCGGCACCATGCAGCTTTTCGCCGAACCTTTCCTCATCACCAACAGGGGCGGGCCGGGCGGCGGCACGGAAACGCTGGGGCTTTTCCTTTACCGACAGGGCTTCACCTCGCTCAATTTCGGCTACGCCTCGGCCATCGCCTACACAATGGCGGCGCTCGCCATCGCCATTTCACTTCTCAATCTCTGGGTCGGGAGGGAGCCGAAATGAGATCGAAATCCAGATCGCTTTTCTGGCAGAAGATTGCCCTGCATGCGGCGCTGACGCCGCTCGCCGTCATCTGGCTGTTTCCGCTGTGGATGATGTTCGTGTTTTCGACCATGCCGGATTACGGCATTTTCAGCCCGGATATCGTGCTCGTCCCCTCCACCAATTTCATCGAGAATTTCAACAACCTGCAGGCGGATACCGACTTCCTCAGGGCCATGTTCATCTCAATCACCGTCGCCGTCATCTACACCGTTCTTTCGGTGTTCCTGACCTCGATGGCGGGCTGGGCGCTGGCGCGGTACCGCTTTGCGGGACGCTCGGTGGTGATTGCCATCATTCTCGGTACCATCACACTGCCTTTCGCGGTCGTCGTCATTCCGCAATTCATCATGGTGGCGCGGGAATTCAAGCTCGCAAACACATGGGTGGCGCTGATTGTGCCCCCGCTGTTCAATTCGCTCGGCGTGCTGTTCATGCGGCAGTCCTTCTCGATGATGCCGACGGAGCTTTTCGATGCGGCAAGGGTCGAGGGCGTGAAGGAGTGGCAGATATTCCTGCGCATCGCCCTGCCGCTGGCGCGGCCCACCATGGCGGCGCTGTCGATCATCCTCTTCCTTGCCTCGTGGAACAACTATCTCTGGCCGCTTCTCATCAATTCCCGCCCAGGAATGATGACCGCACCCGTGGCGCTTGGCACCCTCATCGGGCTCACCAAAGTGTCATGGGGCGGCATCATGGCGGGGGCGGTTCTGCTCACCGCGCCCATCCTCGTGGTTTTTGTGGCTCTGCAGCGTCACTTCATCGCCGGCATTTCCGCCGGGGCAGTCAAGTAAGGGAGGCCGCATGGCGGAACTTTCGCTCAAAAACGTCGTCAAGCGCTTCGGCGCGCTCGAAGTCATCCACGGTGCCGATCTCGAAATTGCCGATGGTGAGTTCGTGGTCTTCGTCGGCCCGTCCGGCTGCGGCAAATCCACGCTTCTGCGCATGATCGCCGGGCTGGAGGATATATCGGACGGCGATATCAGCATCGGCGGCAGGACGGTCAACGATGCCGATCCGGCCGATCGTGGCATCGCCATGGTGTTCCAGTCTTACGCGCTCTATCCGCATATGACGGTTGCCGAAAACCTCTCCTTTGGTCTGAGGATGAACGGCAATCCCAAAGCCGATACGCAAAAGCGCGTCAGCCGCGCCGCCGAAATTCTGCAGATCAACGAGTTGATGGAACGCCGGCCGAAACAGCTTTCCGGCGGGCAGCGGCAGCGCGTCGCCATCGGCCGCGCCATCGTGCGTGAGCCGCAGGTGTTCCTGTTCGACGAACCCCTGTCGAACCTCGATGCGGAACTTCGGGTGCAGATGCGGGTGGAAATCTCGCGGCTGCACAAGCAGCTCGGCACCACGATGATCTACGTCACCCATGACCAGACCGAGGCAATGACGCTGGCCGACAAGATCGTGGTTCTGCGCGCGGGCAATATCGAACAGGTCGGTGCGCCGCTCGATCTTTATGACGACCCCGCCAACCGTTTTGTCGCCGGTTTCGTCGGTTCGCCGAAGATGAATTTTCTGGAGGCGACCGTCATCGGTATGGGCGCGGAGAGCGCAACGCTGTCGCTCGACAGCGATCCCGCCGTGCGGCTGACCCTGCCTGTACGGGATCGCTTGAGCGAGGGAAGCAAGGTCTCGCTCGGCATCCGGCCCGAACATTTTGCCGATGCAGGAAAGGGCGATGCCGATCTCACCGTGCATGTCGATGTCGCCGAGCATCTCGGCAATACCAGCTACGTCTATGCCCGGACGGCAGGCGGCGAGCAGCTTGTGATCGAGCGCCCGGAATCGCGCGATGTCGCCAATCGCGATCGGCTGACGGTCGGTCTCTCGGCCCGCAAGGCCTTTCTTTTCGACAGCAAGGGCACCCGCCTGCGCTGAACCTTTTCCCAAGCACCCATGACAGACGAGGATTTCATGACGACCGACCAACCGATCCGCTGGGGCATCATCGGCCCGGGCACCATCGCCAGGACTTTTGCAGACGGCATTGCCCATTCCCGCACCGGCAGGTTAGAGGCCATCGCCACCCGCAATCCGGAAAAGCCCGGCCTTACTGACGCCTTTGTCGGCGCGCGCATCATTCATGGTTACGATGCGCTGCTTTCCGACCCCGATATCGACGCAGTTTATATCGCCACACCCCATACCGGCCACGCGGAATGGGCGATCAAGGCGATCCGGGCGGGTAAGAACGTGCTGGTTGAGAAACCGATCGCGCTTTCCGCCTATGATGCCGACGCCATTTTCCATGAGGCGAAAAAGGCCGGTGTCTTTGCCGGCGAGGCCTATATGTACCGCCTGCATCCGCAGACGGCGAAACTGGTGGAATTGATCAGGAGCCGAGCCATTGGCGATATCCGCATCATCCGCTCCAGCTTCGGTTTCAACATGGGCTCTTTCCGGGCCGATCATCGGCTTTTCGCCAATGAGATGGCGGGTGGCGGCATTCTCGATGTTGGCGGTTATCCCGTATCCATGGTGCGGCTGATTGCCGGCGCCGTGGATGGCAAGCCCTTCGCCGAGCCGGAAAAGGTTGTCGGTGCGGCCCATCTCGGCCAGTCGGGCGTCGATGAATGGGCCTCGGCCGTTCTCAAATTTTCAAACGGCATCGTCGCCGAAGTGTCCTGCTCGATCATGGCGGGGCAGGACAATGTGCTGCGCATCATCGGTTCGGAAGGCCGTATCGAGATCAGGGATTTCTGGTTCGCCGCCGGCCACAAGGGCGGCACCGGCCGGATCGATATCGTCAGGGGCGACAAGGTCGAAACCATCGAAGTGCCGGAGGACCGCTGGCTCTATTCATTCGAGGTCGATGCGGCGGGTGAGGCGATCAGGCAGGGCAAGCAGGAGTTCGCTGCACCCGGCATGGGCTGGGCCGACAGCCTCGGCAATCTGCGGGTCATGGACCAATGGCGCGCCTCTGTCGGCCTCGAATACAGCGTCGAAAAGGCGACCTCTCGTGTCGCGAATATTGCCGGTGGAAAGGTCGTGGCCGGTCATGCGGTTCCGAAGCGGCAGATACCGGGTGTTGCCAAGCCCGCTTCGGTGGTTGCGCTCGGTTTCGAGTTCTTCCCCAACTTCGCCTCCGCATCCCTGACGCTCGATGCCTTTTATGAGGCGGGCGGCAATCTGTTCGATACCGCTTATGTCTACGGTGCGGGCAAAACAGAGGCGATTTTCGGTGACTGGCACACCAGCCGCAAGGTGCCGCGTGAGGAGATCGTGCTGATCGGCAAGGGAGCCCATTCGCCGCTCTGCTATCCGGATATGATCGCCAAACAGCTCGATCAGTCGCTCGATCGTCTGAAAACGGATTATGTCGATGTCTATTTCATGCATCGTGACAATCCGGATGTGCCGGTTGGCGAATTCGTGGATGCGATGGATGCCGAAGTGCAGCGCGGCCGTATTCGCGGAATTTTCGGCGGGTCGAACTGGACGCGCGATCGCATGGACGAGGCGGCGGCCTATGCGCAGGAGAACGGCAAACAGGCGCCCGGCGCTCTTTCCAACAACTTCTCTCTAGCTGAAATGCTGGATCCCATCTGGGCGGGATGCGTGGCGGCGTCGGATGATGAGTGGAAGGCATGGCTCCAGTCCCGTCAGATCCCGAACTTCGCCTGGTCGAGCCAGGGGCGCGGCTTCTTCACCGACCGCGCCGGGCGGGACAAGCGTGATGATGAGGAAATCGTCCGCGTCTGGTATTCCGACCGCAATTTCGATCGCCGCGACCGCGCGATCGAGCTTGCGCGGAAACTCGGCCGCCACCCGATCCACGTCGCGCTTGCTTACGTCATCGCACAACCCTTCCCGGTTATTCCGTTGATCGGGCCGCGCACCATCGCTGAGCTTGAGGACAGTCTTTCGGCGCTGGATATTGCGCTGACGGCTGAGCAGGTGAAGTGGCTGGAGGCGTGAGGCGTTAGCGGATTCTCCGGGGCGGTGGGAGCAATTGTCAAAAACCTGTCATCCTCGGGCTTGACCCGAGGATCCACACCCGCCGAAAAAATGGATCCTCGGGTCAGGCCCGAGGATGACGTCGCGGCTGTGGGGAGATCTGTGAGCAGCTCTGCAGTGGATTTGCCCCGAACGTCAATCCATGAGGCGTCGCTGCCCGTTTCTTCTCCCCGCCGTGGAGAAGATCCCCGAAGGTGTAGATGAGGGGGCAAGCTCTCCGCATATCTCTACCGTCGCCCCCTCATCCCGCTGCCGCGGACTTCTCCCCGCGGGGGAGAAGAAACGAGAGGCACCCGCTCGCGCCGAATTGTGAGCTTCCGGTTGTGGGTGTCATCTTCCACCTTCATTCCTCTCCCGGCGACTGCTAAAGCGTAGGTTCATAAACGTTGCGGTCTCGCACCGCAGGCAAACGATCTACGGGGTTCCCATGAGCGATATCGACCGAAGCCGTGCGCAGCAGCTGATGCGGGAGGCGGATATCGAGGCGCTGGTGTTTTTCCAGCCGGAAGCCTTTCGTTATGCGGTCGGGGCGCATGCGGGTGTCGCGACGATGTGGGGCAGGGCGGGTTCGGCAATCGCGCTGGTGCCCGCCGATGCCGGGACGAGATTGGGCGCTGTCGTCAGCGATCATGCCGCACCTCTTGTCGCAGGGGCCGTGCCCGATGTCGATTTGCGCTGCCATCGGATCTGGATCGATATGGTCGATCTGTCGAACGTCGAAAACATCTCGCAGGTGGACGATGCCTATCGCCGCCACAATTCCGGTGGGCCGAGACCTGAGACATTCGATCGGGGCACCTGTTTCGGTCTGCTGGCCGATCTTCTGCAGGAGCGCGGGCTGTCTGCGGCGCGCATTGGCGCGGACCTGGAATTCATGCCCGCCGCTGATTTTCTCGCCCTGCGTCAGGCCCTTCCCGATGTCACCTGGGTGGACGGTTCGACGGTGCTGAAACGTCTGCGTGCCGTAAAATCCGAACGCGAGACAGGGCTCCTCAGACGGGCGGCGGCCGCCGCCGAGGCCGGACTGATCGAGATGGCGGCCGCCATCCGGCCTGGAGCGGCGCTTGGCCAGCTTTCAGCCGCCTGGAAATCAGGCGCACAGGCGCATGCCATCAACTCGGGTCTTTCGCTGAGCGGCCATTGGGATTACATATCCATCGGCCCGGCTTTGTCGGATATGGCGGCGGTCGTTACGCCGGGCGCGCTGATTAAGGCCGATGTCGGCACGCTGGTCGACGGTTATTCGTCGGACGGCGCGCGGACGTTTTCATGGGGGCCGGTCTCTCCGCTCGCGGCCGATATTTTCAAGGCGCTGGAGGCAGCCTTTGCCAGCGGGCTCGAAGCTCTCCGCCCCGGCAATACATTTGGCGCGGTGCACGCCGCCATGCTGGCCTCGATGCGCAAAGACGGGTTCACCGAATATTATCGCGGCCATTTTGGCCATTCGGTTGGCGGCGGGGTCGGGATCGAGGAATGGCCGTTCTTTTCCCATGACAATCCGGAAATCATTCTGCCCGGCATGGTCGTGGCGCTCGAAGCGCCCTTCTATGGTGAAGGGCTAGGGGCGCTGATGATCGAGGACCAGTTTCTCGTCACCTCGGCAGGGACAGAGTGCATGAACAGCTTGCCACGCACCCTGCGGGATTTGTCTCTAGACTGATTACCGTCCCTCAGAGGAAATCGTCGCGGCGCGGGGTGAAGCAGTCGATCAGCTCGCCCTCTTCCAGACACAGGCAGCCGTGTTCGATGTGGCCGGGGACGACGAGACTGTCGCCTTTCTGCAGGTCGTAAGCCTCGCCATCGCGATAAAAGCGGAAGCTGCCGCTGGCGACATAGGTGGATTGCACATGCGGGTGGCTGTGCAGCTTGCCTTCCGCACCGGTTTTGAAGCGGAACGAAACAACCATCAGTTCAGGCGCTTCGGACAGCACGGTGCGTTCAACGCCATCGTCGGGTGAAACTGTCGGGAATGTCGGAAGCTGCTGCATGTCGTTCTCCTCGGTCTTGCAATGTGGATATGCGGGAAGTTTCAGCGCGGTGCGCGCAGCATGGCGCGATACCGCGTCTGGCTGCTTTTCAGGTGGTGACGCATGGCGTTTCTGGCCGCCTCTTCGTCACCGTCCTGTATCGCAATCAGAATTGCTTCATGCTCGCCGACAAGCCGGTTGAGATCGGCGGGCGAAAGCACGGTTTCAGTGCCGTTTTCAGCAACGGCGCGGCGTGGAATGAGGGTCGGGCCCAGCACCTGTAGAAACTCACTGAAGCGCGGATTGTTGGTCGCCTCGGCAACCGCCAGGTGAAAGGCGAAATCAGCTTCTGCCGTCGGAATGCCCTTGGCGGCGCTGGCGCGGAAGGCATCGAAGGCTTCGATGATCTTTTCCTCCTGCGCCGGCGAGCGGCGAAGGGCGGCAAGACCGGCAGCATCCCCCTCGACGGCGGTGCGCAGTTCCAGCATTTCGATCAGCGACGAGACACGGGCGAGATCGACATTGTGGAAAGGCCGTCGCTCGACTGGCGCTGGCTCCAGTACAAAAACGCCCGCACCCTGACGCGGTTCGACCAGACCATCGGACCTGAGTGAGGCGATGGCCTCACGCACCACGGTGCGGCTCACGCCGAATTCCTGCGTCATCTGCGCTTCGGAAGGCAGGCGCTCGCCCGTCTTGTAACGGCCCTTGGCGATCTGGCTGCGGAGCTCCTCCGAAACCTTCACCACAAGCGTCTTGGCTTGCGGAGCTGCGGGTTCGGAGATTGTCGCTTTTGTCATTGTCATCGCCGTTCTAAAAAAGGGTGCAGGTTGCGCCTGGTATTCCTCGATACGTTATTCGCGGCCCGGCTTGCAATCCCGCTCCTCGCACAGGAAAGACCGGTTGTCGCGCCTGCCGGTCTCATAGGGCATTTCAGTCCGCCTTGAAGATCGGGTTGTCGATGAAAACGCCGCCCTGAAACCGCGCCACCGCATCTTTCGGGTCCGGTTGCGGCGTTGTCTCGGCAATATGCTGCCGGAAGGTCTCTGCATTGTCCTTCGGTTTCCAGCCAAGCCAGCCGAGGTGCGAATTGTCCCACCAGCCCGCATCATTCGCAGACGCGCCCCAGATGACCGGGCAACCGAGCACGGGCGCGCGGAAAACCGCCTCGATCAGCGATACGAAGTCATCCTGCGAAAACCAGGTCGACAACATGCGGTGGTTTTGCGGTTCTGCCGTGCAGGAGCCGATACGGACCAGCGCCGTCTCCTGACCGAATTTTTCGAAATACATGCGGGCGAGGCTTTCGCCGAAACATTTGGAAACGCCGTAAAGACCGTCTGGCCGGAAGGGGACGTCCGGTCCGAGCCGCTCGGTCTGGGAATAATAACCGATCGTGTGATTGGAACTGGCGAAGACGATTCGCGGCTGCCCATGGGCGCGGGCTGCCTCATAGAGGTTATAAAGCCCGATAATATTGCCCTGAAGGATCTGCTCGAAAGGCCGCTCCACCGATATGCCGCCGAGATGGACGATGCCGTCACAATCGGCCACCATCGCATCGACGGCGCTGGCGTCGGCCAGATCGCATTGCAGGCACTCTTCGTTCGGTCCGGCCGGATCGAGCGGCGAAAGATCGGCAAGACGCAATATCTCGGCCATCGGTGCGAGGCGCTTGCGCATGACACGGCCGAGCTGGCCTGCCGCACCGGTAACAAGAAGCCGTTTCATTACAATTCTCCCAAACGAATGGACTGCGGATCAACGAAGCTGCGGAAAACCCGCATCCAGCCTCTCCGGCGTGGTCGAGATATCTCAGCACCTCTTGACCTTATCATACAGATCGTACAAAAAGCGGATAACATATATTATGTCATATACGCAACAATCATGAAGGATGAGTTTGATGCTGACCGTCGAAACAAGGCAGGCCGTCAACCCGGAATTTGCTAAAACGCTCGATACCGAAGGGCTTCGCAAGCATTTCCTCGCCAGCGACATGTTCCGTTCCGGTGAAGTCAGACTGATCTACACCCATTACGACCGTTTCGTCATGGGCGGCGCGGTGCCGAACGGCGCGCCATTGACGCTGGACAAGGTAGAAGAAACGAAGACGCCGTCTTTCCTTGACCGGCGCGAGATGGGTATCGTCAATATAGGCGAGACCGGCACCGTCAGCGCCGGCGGGCAGAGCTACACGCTCAATCGTGGCGATGTGCTTTATCTCGGTGCGGGCAGCGGTGCCGTTACCTTTGATGGGGCAGGGCGATTCTATATCACGTCGTGCCCGGCCCATCGCAGCCTGCCAGCGAAGCTCGTCAGCCTTGCCGATAGCAAGGAGGTCAAGCTCGGCGCGACGGAGACTTCCAACAAGCGCACCATCAACCAGTTCATCCATCCGCTTGTCATGGAAAGCTGCCAGCTGGTGCTGGGTTATACGACGCTGGAGGACGGCTCCGTCTGGAACACCATTCCTTCCCACATTCATGATCGCCGCATGGAGGCCTATCTCTATTTCGGCATGGATGAGAAATCCCGTGTTCTGCACCTGATGGGTGAGCCGCAGGAAACCCGGCATCTGTTCATCTCGAATGAAGAGGGTGCGGTTTCGCCGCCCTGGTCGATCCATTCCGGCGCCGGCATCGGCTCCTATACCTTCATCTGGGCGATGGCGGGAGACAATGTCGACTATACCGACATGGACTTCATCCAGCCGGGGGATCTGAAATGAAAAATCCCTTTTCGCTTCAAGGGCGTAAGGCATTGGTGACGGGTGCCAATACGGGGCTCGGCCAGGCAATCGCCATCGGCCTTGCCGCCGCCGGTGCGGAAGTGGTCTGCGCTGCGCGCCGTGCGCCCGACGAAACGCTGGAATTGATTGCGAAGAATGGCGGCAAGGCCAGCGCGCTCACGATCGACTTTGCCGATCCCTTGGCGGCGAAGGACAGCTTTGCCGATGCCGGTCTGGATATTCTCGTCAACAATGCCGGCATTATCCGCCGTGCCGATTCCGTCGAGTTTTCCGAACTCGACTGGGACGAGGTGATGGACGTCAATCTCAAGGCGCTGTTTTTCACCACGCAGGCTTTCGCGAAAGAGCTGCTGGCGAAAGGCCGCTCCGGCAAGGTGGTCAATATCGCCTCGCTCCTGTCGTTTCAGGGTGGCATCCGCGTGCCCTCCTACACGGCGGCGAAACATGGCGTGGCCGGTCTCACCAAGCTTCTGGCGAATGAGTGGGCCGCAAAGGGCATCAACGTGAATGCCATCGCACCAGGTTACATCGAAACCAACAATACCGAGGCGTTGCGGGCGGATGTGGCCCGCAACAAGGCTATTCTCGAGCGTATCCCGGCTGGCCGATGGGGGCATTCCGAAGATATTGCCGGGGCGGCGGTTTTCCTCGCATCGCCGGCGGCGGATTATGTGCATGGCGCCATTTTGAATGTGGATGGCGGCTGGCTGGCGCGCTGATCCGCGCCAGTTTCGAAAATTCATCATATAACTTGTATGATGACTTATTGACAAATATACGGCAAGCGGTTTAGGTGGCTTTCAGTCAGTGAACTTGCAGAGGAATTTCGTCCATGAACCCTGAACAAATCAAGGCGGCGCTCGGCTCCGGCCTGCTCTCCTTCCCGGTCACCCATTTTGATTCCGAGGGCCGTTTTGCGGCCGATAGCTACAGGGCGCATGTCGAATGGCTCGCCGGTTACAAGGCGCCGGTGCTGTTTGCAGCGGGCGGCACGGGCGAGTTCTTCTCGCTGAAGCCGGATGAAATTCCCACCATCGTTTCGGCTGCCAAGGAAGTGGCCGGTGAAACGGCAATCGTTTCCGGCTGCGGCTACGGCACCGAGGTTGCGGTCGATATCGCCCGTTCCGTCGAAAAGGTCGGTGCTGACGGCATCCTGCTTCTGCCGCATTACCTCATCGATGCGCCGCAGGAAGGCCTCTACGCGCATATCAAAAAGGTCTGCCAGTCGGTCGGCATCGGTGTCATGGTTTATAACCGCGACAATTCGGTGCTCCAGGCGGATACGCTGGCGCGTCTTTGCGATGAATGCCCGAACCTTGTCGGCTTCAAGGATGGCACCGGTGATATCGGTCTCGTTCGCCAGATCACCGCCAAGATGGGTGACCGCCTGATGTATCTCGGCGGCATGCCGACGGCGGAACTGTTTGCCGAAGCCTATCTCGGCGCCGGCTTCACCACCTATTCCTCGGCCGTCTTCAACTTCGTGCCGGGTCTTGCCAACGAATTCTACGCGGCGTTGCGTGCCGGCGAGCGCGCCACCTGCGAACGCATCCTGACGGAGTTCTTCTATCCGTTCATGGCGATCCGCAACCGCGCCAAGGGTTACGCCGTCTCCGCCATCAAGGCCGGTGTTCGCCTGCAGGGCTTTGATGCCGGCCCGGTGCGTGCGCCGCTGAAGGACCTGACGAATGAGGAAATCGGCATGCTCGATGCCCTGATCGGCACGCATAAGCGCAAGGCCTGATCAAGGTCTGATCCGGGCAAAACGGGAGGGGAGCGATGAAGATAACGGCGGTGCGCACGCATCTGCTCGAACATCGGCTGGACACGCCGTTTGAAAGCGCCTCCATGCGCTTCGACCGGCGTGCCCATATTCTGGTAGAGATCGAATGCGATGATGGAACCGTCGGCTGGGGCGAATGCCTCGGTCCGGCGCGACCGAACGCCGCCGTGGTTCAGGCCTATTCCGGCTGGCTCATCGGCCAGGACCCGCGCCAGACCGAAAAGATCTGGGCCGTGCTTTATAATGCCCTGCGCGATCAGGGCCAGCGCGGCCTCAGCCTCACCGCTTTGTCCGGCATCGATATCGCGCTCTGGGATATCAAGGGCAAGCATTACGGCGCTTCCGTTTCGATGTTGCTCGGCGGGCGCTGGCGCGAAAGCGTCCGCGCCTATGCCACCGGCAGCTTCAAGCGCGACGGCGTCGACCGAGTTTCCGACAATGCCGCAGAGATGGCGGAACGTCGGGCAGACGGTTTCCACGCCTGCAAGATCAAGATCGGTTTCGGCATCGAGGAAGATCTTCGCGTCATCGCCGCCGTGCGTGAGGCGATCGGGCCGGATATGCGGCTGATGATCGACGCCAATCATGGTTATACCGTCACGGAAGCCATCACGCTTGGCAACCGTGCGGCTGACTATGGCATCGACTGGTTCGAGGAGCCGGTGGTTCCCGAACAGCTCGATGCCTATGCCCGCGTTCGGGCAGGACAGCCTATTCCGGTTGCGGGCGGCGAGACCTGGCACGGGCGTTATGGCATGTGGCAGGCGCTTTCCGCCGGTGCGGTGGATATTCTCCAGCCCGATCTCTGCGGCTGCGGCGGTTTTTCCGAAACGCAGAAGATCGCCACGCTCGCAACACTCCACGGCGTGCGCATTGTACCGCATGTCTGGGGCACCGGTGTGCAGATTGCCGCCGCCCTGCAATTTATGGCGGCGATGACGCCTGACCCGGTGCGGGTCAACCCCATCGAGCCGATCATGGAATTCGACCGCACCCCCAATCCCTTCCGTCAGGCCGTGCTGAAGCACCCGATCGAGGCGGTGAACGGCGTTGTCGCCATTCCCAATGGTCCCGGTCTCGGCATCGAGATCAATCGCGATGCGCTCACCGAATTCAGGATGCCCGACGCATGAGCGACCTTGAACGCCAGCTGACCGGTACCCCGCCGAAGCCATCCTTTCCGGAGGGTGCCGTGGACACGCAGATGCATCTCTATCTGCCGGGATATCCCGCCTTGCCGGGCGGGCCGGGCCTGCCGCCGGGCTCGCTTCCGGGGCCTGCCGAGTACCGACAGCTGATGCAATGGCTTGGTATAGACCGCGTCATCATCACCCAGGGCAATGCCCATCAGCGCGACAATGCCAATACGCTTGCCTGTGTTGCCGAGATGGGCGAGGCCGCGCGTGCGGTGGTGATCATCGATGCCGGCACGACCGAAAAGGACATGGAGCAACTTGCGGCCGCTGGCGCTGTCGGCGCGCGTATCATGGACCTGCCGGGCGGTGCCGTGAACCTTTCCGAACTGGAAGCGGTGGACGAGCGTGCTCATGCGGCTGACTGGATGGTGGCGGTGCAGTTCGATGGCAATACGCTGCTCGATCATCTGCCGCGCCTTGAGACAATCCGCTCGCGCTGGGTGTTCGACCACCATGGCAAGTTCTTCAGGGGCATTAAAACCGATGGCCCGGAAATGGCCGCGCTTCTGAAACTCATCGATCGCGGCAATCTCTGGTTCAAATTCGCCGGGGTGTATGAAAGTTCGCGTGAGAGCTGGCCCTATGAGGATGTTGCCGCCTTTTCGCGCGTGATCGCGGCCCATGCGCCGGAGCGCATCATCTGGGGCACCAACTGGCCGCATAATTCCATCCGCGAGACCGCGGCCTATCCGGACGATGCCCGCCTTGCGGAGCTGGTTCTTGGCTGGCTGCCGGATGAGGCGGCGCGCCAGCGCGCGCTGGTGGATAACCCCGAGGTCCTGTTCAAGCTGCCGCCATTCGTGGCGGCATAGTGTCAATCCGGGATGGTTGGGAAAGGGAGGTCCCATCGTCCTTGTCAACTGAAAGGTCTTTGCATGCCGGCCCGGATGGGCGTGAAAATTCGGTCCTATAGCCTGGAGGGGCTGGACCGTTGTTACAACGGAGGAGGAAGACATGAAAAAGATTGCAAGCATGATGTGCGTCGCGATGGGGATCGCGCTCGCGGGCGTTTCCGCCAAGGCGCAGGAAATCACCCTGCGTTCGGCAGACATCCATCCCGACGGTTATCCGACGGTCGAAGCCGTGAAATATATGGGCGAGCTCCTGTCTGAGCGGTCCAAGGGCCGCATCAAGGTGCAGGTCATGAACAATTCGGTTCTCGGGGGTGAGAAAGACACCATCGAGCAGACCCGCTTCGGCGTCATCGACCTGAACCGCGTCAATGCCGCGCCCTTCAACAATCTGGTGAAGGAAACCACCGTTCTCGGCCTGCCTTTCCTGTTCCGTTCGACGGAGCACATGCACAATACCGTTGACGGGCCGATCGGCGACGAGGTTCTCGCGGCCTTCGAACCACACGGCCTTGTCGGTCTTGCCTTTTATGATTCCGGTGCGCGCTCTTTCTACACCACCAAAAAGCCCATCGAAAAACTGGCGGACCTCAAGGGCCTGAAAATCCGCGTGCAGCAATCGGATCTGTGGATTTCGATGATGCAGGCGTTTGGCGCCAACCCGACGCCGATGCCGATGGGTGAGGTCTATTCCTCGCTTGAAACCGGTGTCGTCGACGGTGCGGAAAACAACTGGCCGTCCTACGAATCCGCCCGCCACTATGAGGTCGCGAAGAACTATTCGCTGACGGAACATTCCCTCAACCCGGAAATCCTCGTCATGTCCAAGGTCTCCTGGGACAAACTTTCTCCGGAAGACCAGAAGCTCGTGCGCCAGGCGGCGAAGGATTCCGTTGGCAAGATGCGCGAATTGTGGAGCGCGCGCGAAAAGGCCTCGGAAGAAAAGGTGCGTGCCGGCGGCGTCAACGTCATCAAGGTCAACAAGGAGGAGTTCGCTGCAGCGATGGGTCCGGTCTACGACAAGTTCGTGACCGATCCGAAGATGAAGGACCTTCTGGAACGGGTCAAAGCGGTCAAGTGACATAGGGGAAACCGGCTCTGGCGACAGGGCCGGTTTTCTTTTGCAGCCGTCTTGTTTGAAGGAGGAGGAGGAAGGCAAATGCGAAACTTCATGCGGGCGGTTCGCCCATTTCTCGGCGCGCTCAGCCACGTGTCGCTTTATATTGCCGGTATCGGCATGGTCGCCATGACGCTCATCGTCGGCTGGCAGGTTTTTGCCCGTTATATTCTGAACGATTCACCCAGCTGGTCGGAGCCGTTGTCGCTTCACCTCATGTCATGGTTCATTATGCTGGGGGCCGCAGTCGGTGTGCGTGAAAGCGTGCATCTGGGGCTGGATATCCTGCGTTACATGATGCCGCCGCGCATACAGAAGGGAATGGACCTGACCAGCCTTGCCCTGATCTTTTTCTTCGGTGTCGGCATGGCCTGGTACGGAACATCGCTTTCCATCGGGACATGGACGGCGACTGTCCCGGTTCTCGGCTGGCCGGGCGGCACGGATTTCTTCCCGCTCGTTGGTGGCGGTTTTCTCATTGCGCTGTTTGCGGCCGAACGTTTTGTCGATCTCGCCATCGGCGAGGAGATCGCGGCGGATATTCTCGTGCAGGAGGCCGCGTAAATGGCTTACACCATCCTCTTCGGTGTCTTCACCCTTCTGATGCTGATCGGCACGCCGATTGCGTTCTGCCTTGGCATCGCTTCTTTCTTCACCGTGCTTTATCTCGGCCTGCCACCCATCGTGGTATTCCAGCAGATGAATTCGGGCATGAACGTGTTTGCGATGATGGCGATCCCGTTTTTCATCTTCGCTGGTGACCTGATGGTGCGCGGCGGCATTGCCCATCGCCTCATCCGTTTCGCGGCAGGGCTGGTCGGCCATCTGCGCGGCGGTCTCGGGCAGGTCAATATCGTCGCCTCGACGCTGTTCGGCGGCATTTCCGGTTCGGCTGTGGCGGATGCATCCGCCGTCGGCGGCCTGATGATCCCGCAAATGGCCAAGCGCGGTTATGACAGGGATTATGCCGTCAATGTCACCGTCAATGCTGCCATCATCGCGCTGATGATCCCGCCATCGCACAATATGATCCTTTATTCGATCGCGGCGGGCGGCAATGTCTCTGTGGCCGATCTCTTCACCGCCGGCATCATTCCGGGTTTCTTGCTTGCCGCAGCCCTGATGGTTACCGCCTATATCGTTGCGCGGCGCAAGGGTTATCCCTCCGAGCCGTTCCCCGGCTTTTCCAAGCTGATGTATTATCTTCTGGCGTCTTTCCCCGGCATCCTGCTGATCGGCATCATCTTCGGCGGCGTGCGTTCGGGCATCTTCACCGCAACGGAAAGCTCCTGCATCGCCGTTCTCTACGCCTTCCTCGTCGCCATGCTTGTCTATCGCGAGCTTAACTGGAGCGGCTTCGTCGAAGCGGTGATGGGAGCGGTTCGGACGACGGCCATGGTTCTGCTCGTCATCGGCACGGCGGCGGCCTTCGGCTGGCTGATGGCGTTCCTCCAGGTGCAGACGCTGATGATCGCAGCCATCAGCGCGATTTCGGACAATCCGATCATCGTGCTTCTGGTCATCAACGTCATCCTGCTGCTGCTCGGCACCTTCATGGACATGGCGCCGATGGTCATCATTTCCACCCCGGTGCTGCTGCCGGTGGTGAAGGCCTTCGGTATCGACCCGGTCCATTTCGGCGTCGTGATGATCCTCAATGCCGGCATTGGTCTCAACACCCCGCCCGTCGGAACGGTGCTTTTCGTCGGCTGCGCGGTCGGCGGCATATCGATCAGGGAGGCGATGCGGACGATCTGGCCGTTCTTTGGAGCGAGCATCGCGGTGTTGCTCGCGGTGACCTATATCCCGTCACTTTCGCTGTGGTTGCCGTCGCTGTTCCGGTGAGTGCAACAGGATCTTCAAGAACAGGCCTCGCCGTTCCGGCGGGGCCGTCATGCATTGGGCCCGGAGCAGGCAAGGCTCATTTCATCTATCCAGAATTTATTGAGAAAACCCATGAAAGCCACTGATTATTTTGACCAATTCTCCATTCGCTATAAGCCCTACAAGGGCGGTAGCTGGTGTTATGAGGATGGATGTGTCTATCGGGGGCTACAGCTTTTATTCGAGGCCAGTGGCGATGAGCGCTGGCGTCACCACCTCCATCGACTGGCCGATGCCCAGATATCGGCGGATGGAACGCTCGCCGGTTACAAGCCGGCAGAATATAATATCGATCATATTCTGGCCGGACGCATTCTGTTTCCTCTGGCCACGGAAACGGGTGACGCCCGTTATCTTGCGGCGGCGAACCATCTGGCGGGCCAACTTCGCACCCATCCGCGCATTGCTTCCGGCAATTACTGGCACAAGCAGCGTTATCCGCATCAGGTCTGGCTGGATGGGCTTTACATGGGGCTGCCCTTCCAGATCGAATATGCGCAGGCGACATGCCGCACCGAGCTGATGGACGATGCGCTGCGGCAGTTTTCGTCCGCACTTTCGCTCACCGCAGATGCCGGCGGGCTTTACGTCCATGGTTATGACGAGAGCCGCAGCCAGCGCTGGGCCGACCCCTCGACC
This sequence comes from Rhizobium oryzihabitans, assembly GCF_010669145.1. Lineage (NCBI taxonomy): Bacteria > Pseudomonadati > Pseudomonadota > Alphaproteobacteria > Hyphomicrobiales > Rhizobiaceae > Rhizobium > Rhizobium oryzihabitans. Next base: position 95,128 of record NZ_CP048635.1, on the reverse strand, counting down.
GGCCAGTCGCCCGCCATCTGGGCGCGTGCCGTCGGCTGGCTTGCCATGGCGCTGGTCGATGCATTGGTGATTTTACCGGATGACGACGCGACAGCACCGCTTCGCGAGCGCGCGCGTCGGCTTCTGGCCGGCATCGTTGCGCGGCAGACGGAAGCCGGTCTCTGGATGCAGGTGCTCGACAATCCGACCCTTGCCGGAAATTACGAGGAAACCTCCGCGTCGGCCATGTTCGCCTACGCTCTGCTGCGTGCGGCCCGGCTGGGACTGTTGCAGGGCGAGGAGGCAGATGCTGCTCTTTCGGCGGGCCGCCGCGCGCTTGAGACGCTGCTGGAGACGCGGCTCAAGGCGGACGAGGAGGGTATTATGCGCCTCACCGGCATCGTCCACGTCGCTGGGCTCGGCGGGTTCGAAGGCAATTACCGCGATGGCTCGCCGGGATATTATCTGACGGAGCCGGTCGTATCAGATGATGCCAAGGGTGTGGGGCCGCTGATGATGGCCTATGCCGAGGGGCTTCTTCTGAGATGATAGTTGGGTGAGGGGCCGAAGCGGTCTCCACTGACGGGAGTAGTGCAAAGCCCTCACTCTCGACGTCATCCTCGGGCTTGACCCGAGGATCTACTGTCGCTCGATCAATGGATCCTCGGGTCAAGCCCGAGGATGACGGAAGGTGAGGGCAGGTTTGGATGCCCTTTATCGATCTTCAGGGCGGAAAGCTCCGCCCGCTGGCTCAGTCATCTTCCGCTCAGAACTTGCGGCTGATTGACAGCTTGAAGTTACGTCCCGGCATGGCGGCGATGCGGTCGCTGAGATAGGGGAAGTAATATTTGTCGAACAGGTTGTCGATTGAGGCGTGCACTTCCGTTCCGGCCATCATGCCTTCCTTCGGCGTCCAGTCGAGGGCAATGCCGTGGACCGCGTAGCCGGGGCTTTCGGGCCGGGCATAGGAGGCGCCGCCCTGGTTGGCGGGTGTATTTTCCTGCGCGGCGACGAATTGTCCGTTCCAGCTGAGCGCCAGATCCCAGTCAGGCAGCTTGTAGCCAAGCTGAACATTGGCTGTGAACGGCGAAAGATCGTTCACATAGGTATCCCGGCCATAGACATTGTTGATTGCGCCGTTACGCGAGCCGTTCATCCACGACAGGCCGAGATTTCCGAAGATGTGGTCGGAATCGTAGCTTGCAGAAACATCGAGGCCGTAAATCTTGTAGGATGGGGTGTTCCAGTAGAACGGCACGTTCTTGACGCCGGCAAGGTTGGCGGTGCCGAACCGGCGCGTGATGGGATTGGTGACATTGTTATAAAAGCCGCCGATCGAGGCCGTCAGGCTGTCACCTTTCAGGAACACCTCGTCGAATTGCTGCGAGACGCCGATGTTGAAATTGTTGTTGCGCTCCACTTTCAGATTGCGCGACGTTCCCGATGCCGTGGTTGCCAGGCTTTGGCTTGAATAGATCTCGTCGATGACGGGTGCGCGCATGGCATAGGCCCAGTCGGCGAAAAAGGTGGTGCCCGGAACCGCTTCCCAGCGCATGCTGAGAGCCGGCGTCGCGCCGCTATGGGAAACGGCGGAATAATCGTGCCCGGCGGCCGGAGTGTTAAAGCGCGGCGCCGCATTTGGAACGCCTTCGGAGCGGACGTGGTCGAACCTGATGCCGGGTGTCACCTTGAAGGTGTCCGTCAGGCTGATTTCGTCGCGGAAAAAGGCCGATATGGTTTCCTGCGTGCCTTCCGGTTTGATCCATGATGCATAGTAGCCATAATTATATTGCGCACTGGTGCGGTTGGCGATGTCGTACATCCACGAGTCCCGGTCGTGGCGCATATATTGCACGCCATAATTGGCGACGTGGGACAATCCGCCCAGTTCGAAATTGGAGGTGTTCTCCGCTTCCAGCTTGAAGTCGGTATATTTCGTATCGTCCTGCATGCCGCCCAGCGATCCGCTGGGCACGAAACCCGGAATGGTCGGGCGGGTCATGTCGAGGCTGGTGGCGGAGAAGCTCGCCATCGCCTTGAAATTCACGAGATCGCTGTCGCCGTCATAGGAATATTTCAGCGTCGAGGAAAAGTCCTCCATGTCGCGCCAGGCAAGTGCCCTCAGCCGCGCCAGATCGTAACCATAGGTCTTGATGGTGTAGGCGGTGAGACCCAGATCGCCGCGATTGGCGGCAAGCGGGCCGTAATCGGCGGATTTGCCGTAGATCACCGAGGCGCGCAGCTCGTGGCCGTCATAGGCAGCGCCGGCATTGGCGGAAAAGGAGGTGATCTTGTCGTTGGAGGCGTCATAGACCTGTCCGCCGCCGACGCGCACATTGTCGCTCTTGCGCCAGATCACCGAGGCAAGCCCGTCATAGGTCACGGGGCCGCCGAAATCCGATTTGCCGTAAATGGCGGCCGATCCGAGCTGCTGCCTGTTGGCCGACTGATAGCTCGTCTTGCCCCAGGCGCCGAAGGTCTGTCCCGGTTTCAGCATGTCGGAGGCCGTCTTGCTTTCCATGATGACGGTGCCGCCGAAGCCGCCATTGCCATAACGAACGGATGTCGCGCCCTTTTGGATTTCCACGCGTTTGAGCAGTTCCGGATCAATGAAGACCGTGCCCTGATCGTAGCGCTCGAAGTTCTTCGGAGCGCCATCGAGCAGAAGGCGCACGTCTGACTGGCGGGCGAAGCCGCGAATGGCGGTGGATTGCCCCTGCAATCGCACGCCGCCGCTGGAACTGACACCGGGCGTCTTCTGGAGAAGTTGCGGCAGGGAGGTGGCTTGCGCCGCCTCGATGGCGACCTGATCGATCTCGACAACGCTTGGCGCGTCGCCGTTGAACACACGGCCGCCCTTGAGCGTGATCGGCTCGAGAAGCGTTCCGTCACCATTTTCGGTCGTTCCGGCGGAACGGCTCGCCATCTCCATCCTGACGGTTTTTTCACCGATGAACTGGTAGCGGATTCCGGTTCCGGAAAGCAGCCGTTCCAGCGCCTCGGCCGGGGTCATGGTGCCCGAAACAGGAGCGCTTTTGAGGCCTCTGGCGACAGAGGCGTCATAGACCATCTGAAGGCCGGACTGGCTGGCAAGGCGGTTAAGCGCGCTTGCCATGTTGCCGGCGGGCAGATTGATCGCGATCCGCTGCGTCTGCTGCGCCAGGGCCGATGCCGGAATGGTTGCCGCCGCCGCACTCGCAAGCAAAATGGATAATAGCGATACGCGGGTCCGGTGGCGGAAAGTCGGTTCTGGTCTTGTCATGGCGGGCACCTCTCCGGGGCAGCAAATGGGGTTCTGCTCCACGAACGAACGAGCCCGCTTTTCAGGGACACCTCCGCCGGAGAAATTTCATTCAATAAAGAACGGTCAGATAAGGACCCGCCCTGACGACACCGATCTCAAGCGCGGCGGCCAGATCCGCAAGGGCCGTGCCCGGGTCGGAAAGGTCGAAATTGCCCGACAGCCGTTTTCTCCTAAGGCTCTCCCGCGTCACGACGATGCGGCCGGGAAGATAACGCTCAAAGGTCTCCAGCACTTCGGAAAGCGGCCTGTCCTCGAAGACGAAGCGGCCGTTGCGCCAGGCGGCGATGGAGGAGGGGTCGACCGTTTCAATGCTGCCCAGCAGGCCATCGGACGAATAGTCGACGCGCTGGTTTTCGTTAAGCCGGCCGTTCTGGCCCTGCTGGCCTGTCACCACGGATACGCTATGTTCCAGCACCGTCACGCTCGTTGCCTCGTTGCGCATATCGATGTCGAAGGCGGTGCCGAGCGCGGTGGTCGTGCCGCCGGCGGCCTCGACGGAAAAGGGCCGCGCCGCATCGGGCGCGACTTCTACGAAGATTTCACCGCGTAGCAGCAGTAGACGCCGCTCCTTTGCGGAAAAACGCAGGGCGATGGCCGAATTGGCGTTCAGGGTAATGGTTGAACCGTCCGGCGTGGTGACGACCTGCCGCTCTGCCGTGGCGGACATATGGTCGGAACGCAGGCGCATGGGCATATCGGTCAGGTAAAAACCTGATAGCAGCGAGACGCCGGCAATTGCCGCCGCTGCCGCCTTGCCTTTGGCGCTGCCGCGCTTGCGTGTCGCCTTCATCAGAAACGCCTGGTCGCCCGCCAGAAGGGCGCCGGCGTCGCCCATCAGACATCGGACACGCTCATAGGCCTTTGCATGCTTCTCATCCGCAGCCAGCCAGGCGTCGAAATCCGCCGCAAGGGCCGCGTCGTCCGGTCTTTCACGCTTGTGCAGAAACCAGTCGACAGCTTCCTCGCGCAGCATGGAGGCGTTTTTTGCAAGCCCGGTCACAGCGTTTCCTCCAGGCATTCCAGGCAATGGAGATAGGCTTTGCGAAGATGGCGGTCGACCATGTTCTTGCTGATGCCGCTTCTCTCGGCGATCTCGAGCGAATTCAGATTTCCGATGCTGCTGGCAAGAAAGACCTGCCGGCGCTGCAACGACATGCCCATCACGGCGCGTCGCAATACCTTCAGCCGATGCTCCCTGTCGGCGAGGCTGTCCGCATCGCTGACGGGTTGCGGAGCGGCAAGCGCCTCCTCCATGCTTCCGGAAAACAGCCTGCGCTCGAATTGTTCGCGACGAAGGCGATCAATGCCGAGATTGGCGCAGGCGCGGATCAGGAAGGCGCGGATGAGCGAGGTATTTTCGGGAAGCCGGGGTTTGCCGGTCAAGCGCAGGTAAAGATCGTGGACGATCTCCTGCGAGATGGCAGTGGTGTGCCCACGCCGGTTCATGGCCTTGCACAACTCGTCATAATAGAGCTGTACGGCATCATCAATGAGTGCGCGTGACGTGGGCTTGCTCCACATGCGGCGGGTTCCCGGTCGGAAGGATTGAGCGATCCCCGGGTCAATAGGTGAAAAATCACCCGATGGCAAGAAACATGACTAATTTTATCATGTATCTTTTTTCTCAGCAAAAAAGGTCAGGCCGACAGACAATGCCGGCCGTTTTTCAAGGTGCCGCTCTGGCAAAGATCACCGTCTGGATCAGGCCCTGTTTCCTGTGGTTGGCGATGGTGATCGTGCCGCCGAAACGTTCGATGATTTCCTTGGCGATGGCCAGACCAAGCCCGACACCCGGGATCGATTTGCGCCGGGCGAGATCCACCCGGAAGAAGGGTTCGAAAACCCTGCCGATCAGCTCCTGCGGAATGCCGGGACCTTCATCCCGTATCGTCACGACGATCTCGCTTTCATCTTCGGTCAGGTCGATATGCGCCTTTTTCCCATGGGTGACGGCGTTGAGCACGAGGTTACGCATGGCCCTTTTGAGCGCGAGCGGCGCGGCCCTGATCGTCATGGTCGCTTCCGGCTCCATGAAATCCAGCGCACCGGCGTGGCCGAGATCGGAAAGGTCTCTTACGATTTCGCGGAGCAGCGCGCCGACATCGATCGTCTTGACCGTATCCTGGTTCACCTCTTCGCGCACCAGCATGATGGCGCTGTCGGCGATGGCATCCAGTTCTTCCAGGTCCGCCAGCCATTTGGCCCGTTCCTCGTCGTTTTCGATGAATTCCGCCCTGAGGCGCATGCGGGTCATCGGGGTTCTGAGGTCATGGCCGGCGGCGGCGACAAGGCGCATCCGGCTTTCCATCGCCGCCTTCAGGCGCGTGGCGAGTTCGTTCAGCGCCCGTGCTGTGGCGCGGATTTCGCCGGGCCCTGTTTCCGGCAGGCGCGGCAGCGAACCGTCCGGCCCGATGCTGGCGGCGGCATTTTCCAGCATGTCGAGCGGTCGGGTAATCTTGCTGGCGGCAAAGATCGAAACCGCAGCACTGCCGAGAATGATGAGGCCAATCCACATGCCGAAGACCTTCCAGCCGCCGGGCGGCGGGCCCATATGGGGAATTTCGGCGACCAGCCATCCGCCTTTTTCAAGCGCGATGGCCGCGACCGGCGCGGGGTTTCCCGGCATGCGAACGACGATTGCGGCGCGGGGTTCTCCGACACGGGTGAGCGCCTTTTCCAGAAATTCCGAAAGCATGCCGTCCGGGTCACCTGTCGGCGGCCGTTGTTCGATGCGAAAATAGCCGGGTTGTTGCAGGGTCGGGTCGCGCTCGGCCATCGTCACGGCAAAGGCGAGACTGCGCGCCAGGGGCTCGATGGTGGCGTCGGGCGGCGGCGGCCGCAATGTCCGGTCGGCCACGACAGTCGCAAGCGCGATGACCGCGATGATGGAGGCGATCAGCAGGGCGGCGATGCGGTTCCTCAGCGAATTCATCGCGGCACCGGCAGGGTTTTGACCTGCACCGTCATCTGGTAACCGCCGTTGCGCACCGTCTTGAAAATCGGGCTTGCTGCGTCGGCGTCCAGCTTTTTGCGCAACCGGCTCATCAGCACGTCTATCGAGCGGTCGAAAGGACCGCGGTCCCTGCCCTGAGTCAGATCGAGAAGCTGGTCGCGGGAAAGAAGCCGGCCGGGCCTGTCGAGAAAGACTTTCAGCAGATCGAATTCCGCTCCCGTCAGCTCGATCTTTTCACCGCCCGCGTGGATGACGGAGCGCTGCTCCGGATCGGCGGTAAACTGCGCAAAATGATAGGCGGCGGATGCGGCGCGGGGAGCCTCCTGCGGTGTCGCACGGCGCAGCACCGCCTTGATGCGCGCGGTCAGTTCGCGTGGGTTGAAGGGTTTGCCGAGATAGTCGTCGGCGCCGATTTCCAGCCCGACGATCCGGTCCACATCTTCCTTGAGCGCGGTCAAAAGAATGACCGGCGTGCGCGGTCGGCGTCCCTGCAGGTCGCGGCAGATATCGAGGCCCGAGCCATCGGGCAACATCACGTCGAGCACGATGAGATCGGGATCGGAGCTTGCGATCTTTTCCTCGAATTCGCGCCTATCGGCGGCCATAGAGACGCGAAATCCCTGCGAGCCGAGATATTTCGCGAGCAATGTGCGTATTTCCGGATCGTCATCAACGATCAATACATGTGTAACCGAAACCGTCGTCATATCGTCCAACCTTTTGATGCCACTATACATAAGCGGCGCAAGGAAACGGCGGATTTTTGCAACGAAAGCTTTCCACGGCCCGTCTGGCAACATTCGGTTACAAATAGGCCGGCTGCGAAAGAAAATCGGAAACATTCGGACCAAAGCCGGAAACCCGGCACTCCTATCGTCCTTTCATGTTGGAAAACGGAAGGAAGGTAAGATGAGAAACTCGTTATTGGCCACCGCCGTCATCGCGACCGCAATTCTGGGTGATTCCGCTGCCTCGCAGGCCGAGGAGCAGAATGCGCCGGCACCACAGGCAACCGAGCAGGGCGTGCCGCCCGGGGCTCCCGATCTCGGCCCGGATCGTGGACCAGATCGGGGGCCGATGCCACGCATCCGCAGAATGGCAGGACCTGATGTTCTCGGATTGGCGACGAAGCTTTCGGCCGCCGAAATCTATATCGGCGTTACGCCGGAACAGCTCGGGCCGTGGCGGGCCTATGCCTCGGCGCTGATCGATCTCGTTTCGCCCGGTCCTGAGCGCGCGCCGCTGCCGGCAATGTCGGCCGAAGATTCGGCCAGACCCGAGCCGCGTCTTGCCGGCGAGGAACTGGCAGGCATCGTCGCGAAGAAAGCCGAGCAGGCGAAAACCTTGCAGGACGCCGTCGCAGCGCTGAAGCCGAAGCTCTCGCCGCAGCAGGTGCAGAAACTTGCCGAACTCGAGCGTGCCTTGATGCCACCTCCCGGCCCGCGCCACGGACCCGGGGAGGGCGGTCGTTTCGGTCCGCCTCATGGCGACAGGATGCCGCCGGTTCCGCAGGCGGAGCGGGGCTGAAACCACTAGTCACAGTTTCCTCCTTTAATCTGCCCCCCAGTAGAGGAGGAAATCAGCCGGTGACGGCTGCAGCCGGGGGATCGCTCGCCTGCGATCCCCCGCGTGATTTTCAAGCGGGAAGACGATGATGAAATATTTCTATGTGGTTCTGGCAACGGTCTTCGGCTTGAGCTTTGTCTGGTCTGTCGCCGCAGCCAGGGAACGGGCGGTGGAAACGCCGGCGACGAAATCGCGGCAGGTAGAAAAGCGGCTGCATCCCGCCTGCAAGACGGACCAGCACGAAAAGACGGGCTCCAAACGTCCTCGCAACACCTGCCGCAAGGCTGACGCTGAAAAATCCACAGGCGCCTATCGCCGGCCGGACTGGACATAAATATGAAAACGGCACGTAAGGCAGGGGCATTGCTGGCGATTACGGCTCTGGCTGCAGGCGGTTACTGGCTGTCCTCGCAATATACACGGGCCGCCACGCCCGCCTACATCACATCGCAGGTGACGCGCGGCGATATAGAGCAGACGGTGCTGGCAACCGGAACGCTGAAACCCGTTCGCCTCGTGGCCGTCGGCGCACAGGCCTCCGGTCGCATCACCGCCGTCAAGGTTGCGCTGGGAGACACGGTGAAGGCGGGCGATCTCGTCGCCGAGATCGATTCCGTCACCCAGACCAACAGCCTGCGCACCGCGCAGGCAGCGCTGGCCAATGTGAACGCGCAGCGCGTGGAGAAACAGGCGACGCTTGTTCTCAACCGCCAGAGCCTCGCCCGCCAGCAGGAAATGGTCTCCAAGAACGCCGCCTCCCGTGCCGATTTCGAAAGCGCCACCGCAGCACTCGCCGTTACCGAGGCGCAGATCAAGGCAATTGACGCCCAGATCGAGGAGGCGCAGGTCGCGGTCGAAACCGCCGAAGCCAATCTTGGCTATACGAAGATTACCGCTCCCATCGAAGGCACGGTTCTGTCGATCGTCAGCCAGGAAGGGCAGACCGTCAACGCCACCCAATCCGCGCCGACCATCGTGATCCTTGGCCAGCTTGACCGGATGACGGTGCGCACGGAAATTTCCGAAGCGGATGTAACGAGGGTGAAGCCCGACCTGCCGGTCTATTTCACGGTGCTTGGCGAGCCGCAGCAGCGCTACGATGCGAAGCTCGCTTCCATTGAGCCCGCGCCGGAATCGGTGCGCAGCGATTCCAGCTTCAGCTCCTCGACGTCTTCCACATCCACCTCGTCCTCCTCCAGCACCTCGTCATCGGAAGCCATCTATTATAACGGCGTTTTCGAGGTGCCGAACCCGAAAGGCAAATTGCGCACCTATATGACGGCGGAGGTTCATATCCTTCTCGGCGAGGCAAAGGACGTCCTGACGGTTCCTGCCGCCGCACTTGGTAATATGGATGGAAACGGCGATTATTCGGTGCGCGTGGTCGCTGCCGATAGCGGGATTTCCGAGCGCAAGGTGAAGGTGGGGCTGAACAACAAGGTCACGGCTGAGATTCTCTCCGGCCTTGCCGAGAACGAGCGCGTCGTGACCGGAGAGCTTTCAGCCGAAAGCAAAACGAACTCCATGCCGGGGCCGGGCGGGCCGCCGATGGGGCTTTGAATATGGCTGCCCCTCTAATCAGCCTCAAATCCGTCCGGCGGGACTATCCCTCCGGCGAAGGCACCATCAGCGTGCTCAAGAACATCGACCTCACCATCGAGGCCGGCGAGATGGTGGCGATCGTCGGCGCGTCCGGTTCCGGCAAGTCGACGCTGATGAATATTCTCGGCTGCCTCGATCGGCCGAGTTCGGGAAGCTACAGCATCAGGGGCCGGGAAACGGCGCATCTCGATGCCGATGAATTGTCGGCGCTCAGGCGCGAAAATCTCGGCTTCATCTTCCAGCGTTACCATCTGCTGGCGGAATTGACAGCACTCGGCAATGTCGAAATCCCCGCAATTTACGCCGGCAAGTCGCAGGCTGAGCGCAGGAGCAATGCCGCAAGGCTTCTTGGCCGCCTTGGCATGGCGGAACGCCTCGATCACCGGCCCGGCCAGCTTTCCGGCGGCCAGCAGCAGCGTGTCTCCATCGCCCGCGCCCTCATGAACGATGCCGAGGTCATCCTTGCCGATGAGCCGACCGGCGCGCTCGACAGCGCGAGCGGCGATGAGGTGTTGCGTATTCTCGACGAGCTGCATGCCGAAGACCGCACCGTCATCATCGTCACCCATGACATGTCGATTGCCAGACGCGCGGGGCGGATCATCGAAATCAGCGACGGCGCCATCGTTTCGGACCGGAAGGCGGATGCATTGGCGATATTGCCGGAAGAGGTCCGGCCCGCTGCCGTTTCCCGCGGGACTTCAGGCCTCTCCAGTCTCGTTTCCTCACTGCGGGAAGCCTTGCGCATGGCGCTTCTGTCGATGCGGGCGCATAAGTTGCGCACCTTCCTCACCATGCTGGGCATCATCATCGGCATCGCCTCGGTCATCAGCGTCGTGGCGCTCGGGCAGGGGTCGCAGCAGCGCGTATTGCAGAATATTTCGAGTCTCGGCACCAACACGCTCGAAATCTTCGCGGGCAAGGATTTCGGCGACATCAGGTCGGGCAAGATCACCACGCTTGTCGTTTCCGATGCCGATGCGCTCGCCCAGCAATCCTATGTCGCGGCGGTCACGCCGACGGTGTCGACCTCCAGCACGGTGCGTTTCGGCGCGAAGGAGGCGAATGCGCTCGTCAATGGCGTCAGCGAGCGTTACTTCGTCGCCAAGGGCACCAAGCTGTCGCAGGGGCGGTTTTTCGATGCGGCTAGCGTCGCGCAGAAGGCGCAGGAGGTGGTGATCGACGAAAATACCCGCAAATCGCTGTTTGCGGATTTCAGCGGCAGTCCCGTCGGTCAGGTCATTCTCATCGGCAAGGTGCCGGCCCGCATCGTCGGCATCACGCAGGCGCAGCAGGGCGGTTTCGGTTCAAGCCAGAACCTGTCGCTTTATCTGCCCTATACCGCCGTCCAGTCCCGCTTCCTCGGCAGCCTGTCGCTGCGCAGCATCACGGTGCAGGTAAGCGACGGTACCGACGTCGCCATTGCCGAACAGGCGGTGACCACGCTTTTGACCCAGCGGCACGGCACCCGGGATTTCTACATTCTCAACACCGACGATATTCGTCAGACGATCACCAGCACCACGCAGACGCTCACGCTTCTGATTGCGGCGATTGCGGTAATCTCGCTTCTGGTCGGCGGTATCGGGGTGATGAACATCATGCTCGTTTCCGTCTCCGAGCGCGTGTCGGAAATCGGCGTGCGCATGGCCGTCGGCGCTCGGCGCACCGATATTCTGCGGCAGTTCCTGATCGAGGCAGTGCTCGTCTGCATCATCGGCGGTACGCTCGGCGTGCTGAGCAGTCTCGGCTTCGGGGTGCTTTTCGCCGCCTTCAGCAGCAATTTCGCCATGGTCTATTCCACGACGCCAATCGTTGCCGCTTTCGTCTGTTCGATGCTGATCGGTGTCGTCTTCGGCTACCTGCCGGCGCGCAACGCGTCGAAACTCGACCCCGTCGCGGCACTGTCGGCGGGATAGTGCTTGCCGCTACCGGTCACGCCTTGTTTTTTTCGATGAAACGAATGGCGTCGCCGACGGTCAGGATCGTGTTGGCGGCGGAATCGGGGATTTCCACGCCGAACTCTTCCTCGATTTCCATGACGACCTGAACGACTTCGAGAGAATCGGCACCGAGATCGTCAGCAAAATTGGCGTCGTCGACAACCGTGCCTGGGTCTACACCCAGCTGGTCGACGATGATTTTTTTGATACGGTCTGCGATGCTGGACATGGTGGGACTCCGCGAAAGTTGCTTGCCGCCGTACCGCACGATTGAATTTGCGCCCAGAACATCTGTGCGAAAATCGAAGCCGGTTTTCGCGAGGCATAATGCGCGGAGTCAAAGGTTCAAAGCATCGATGACATCCGGACGTAGCATGCCTTTGGCGACTGCGAAAGAGCGTTGACCGCGCGTAGATGCCCCATAAGAATGCGGGGTGCGCGCCGCGTTGAACAGTTTGTGACTGGAAGCGGTGAACCGCTGCGCGCTAAACCGCGTTTTTATGGAGTAAATATCGTTCAGCCCCACCGAGCATCCACGCCCATGGTCCAGTCGTCCCCGGAACGCTTCATATTGCTCGATGGCATAAGGGGTGTGGCCGCCCTCTTTATCGTGCACCGTCATGCCGAGGTGCTTTTCGGAAAGAGCACGGCGTCGAGCTATCTCGCCGTCGATCTGTTCTTTGCGCTCAGCGGTTTCGTGCTGGCGCATGCCTATAGCGTAAAACTGCGCGAAGGCGCGATAACGCCCGGCTTTTTCATGAAGGCGCGCTTTGCGCGTCTTTACCCGCTCTATGTGCTGGCGCTGGCCCTGATGGCTGCCTATTTTATCTGTCTTTACGTTCTCGGTCTGCCAACGCCGATCGATGATCTCCATCGCCTCGTCGATCCCGGCGAGCTGGCTTTCTCTCTGGTGACGGGGCTTCTCTTTCTTCCAGCGCCCTTCACGTTGACATTGAACGGGGCCCTGTTCCTGGTCAGTCCGGCATGGTCGCTTTTCAACGAGCTGGTCGTGAATGCGGTTTATTCCCGATGGGGCGTGCGGGCGACAACGAAGCAGACGATTGCGGTGCTGGCCGTCAGCGCTGTCGTGCTGATGGTGGCGGCTGCGGAGTTCGGCAGACTGCATGCGGGCTTTCGCTGGAACGAAATGTATGCCGGCATGGGCAGGGTGTTTTTCTCATTTTTCGCCGGCGTATTGATCTACCGTTTCCGCAACCGCGTTCCGGAGCTGAGGGCTGTCCATGCGGCTCTTTGCCTCCTCGTGGTCTGCGTCATCCTTGCCATGCCCATGTCTCGCGAGCTGCGGCCGTTCTTTGACTTTGCAGTCGTTGTTTTTGTCTGGCCGCTGCTACTGTTCGTTGCCAGCAAGACTGTTCCCGGCCGCAGGGTTGGCATGGTGTCGGCGTTCCTCGGTACGGCGTCCTACGCGGTCTATGTGCTGCATATTCCGCTTCTGGCCTGGATGGAGTTTCTGGTTCCTGCAGTCCACAGGGACAATATCGCCTTGCCTGCCGGTATCGTGTTCCTGATCGGAACGACGTGCCTGTCATGGTACCTGACGGTCCATTACGATCAGCCTGTCCAGAAATGGCTAAAGATCCGCTTGAAAAAGCGGACCGACATCAGGCAGCCGGTGTGACCGCAGGACTGAATGGTCAGTAATGGGCGAAGATCGGGGCCGTTAGCACAAAGGCGGCGACGAGGCTGATGATCGTCAGTTTCGCGGCGCGCATGCGGCGCATTCTACGGCCGCTCCAGTCATACGTCATACTCACCCTCCACGCAGACGCAAACTCCCGGACATGATGTCCGATCGATTTAGTGTCTCCTGATATATCCCGTTTGCCAAGCCGTTATTTTCATCGGTGATTTTGATGGTTATTAAATCTGGTAGACTGGGCCGGTTGTCGGCGGAGCCTCAGGGGAAAAGCCGAATGAGTTGATTATCTTTCAATTTCAGACGGCTGCCCTCGTCAGAAGAGATGCAGCTTTCAATGTTTCGGCGCAAATCCTCGGGAACAACAGGGCCACCGGCCTTCAACAGCTTGTCGCCCATCGAAAAGAGAATGCCGAACTGGGCTTCGCATTCCGATGACGTCATCAGTTGCGGCAGCGCCGAAACAACGTTCGGCGCAACAATTTTATCCGTATCGTACAGGGTGACGAGATACCATGTCAGGAACAGCCCGAGCCAAAGGCCGGTGCTGACCATGATGTATTCACGCATCTGCGCTCTCCCTCAATGCCGGTAAAGCAGTGGCAGGCCCTGGATTGCATAACGGGGGAGCGGTTTCCATGGTTTGATCCGGTCGTGCTTCTGGACGCCGAACAGGAAACGCATTTCTTTCGTCAGTTCCACAGGATCGGTCAGGCCGTCCTGATACAGTTCGATTATCTTGCGGGCTGCCCTGTTGTGAAGTTTCTTGTCATTCTCCTCGTCATGGCAATTGAAGCCGACATTTTCGAGGACCGATTGAAGCATTTTGAGATCCTGAGAAGAGATCAGGCAGCTATGGGATGCGGAAGACATTGAATCCTCCTTTCTTGTGAGCTCAGAAAAGCCGGAGCGTCGCGCGTCCCTTATTAAGGCTGCACGGGGACGTTCCAACATTTTGAAACGATGCCGGGACGGTTGATGACCGATGCCGGTTTTCGGGGCCGATGCCTTCGGCAGGCCCTGTTGAATTCCAAGGGCGGCCGTTCCATCGAAACATGTGTAAAACGGGCTTGAAATCGGCAACCAGCCTCAAGACGGCAACGCCCTTTAAAATCGCCGCCAATAAAAGGTGCGCTCTTTGTACGGAATACGCAAGTTAATTCCGCCGTCAGCGGCGGTATTGAGCAGGTTTCGGCATGGCCTTTAAAGACAACAAAAAAGGCCGGGGCAATATTGCACCGACCTTCCTCATATCGCTCTTAACACCAGTGCCAGTACATCCGTGGTCAAAAGTCCAAAGCGACTAAAACAACTGCGAACGACAATTTCATTTGCGCTCACCAGCAGCTGCTACATTCTTTATATAGAAGGGCAATGTGGCCAAAACAAGTCCGTATACCAGGAGATGTTTCGTCGCCGGCACCTGTCAGCGACCGGCTTCGACCTTGCCCTATTTCTTTTTGCCATCCGCTGTCGTGGCGTTTGCGAACTTGACCTGCGAGCCGGCTGGCGCTGCTGCTGCGGCCTTGGTCTTGTCCTTCTTCGGCTTGCGGATTTCCTTGTTGCTGCGTACTTGACCCTTGGCCATGGTGTCCTCCTCATATTGAACTGGTATCGGATGCGGTCCGTGCATGGTCGCTCGTCACAGGCCGATTGCGGCAAGCGGCCTTATCGTCACGGGGAAGGTGGTCCAGACAGTGGATTTTTCTCCACGGCCGGGTTGGTCAGGCGGATACGCCCTGCAGAGAGGAGGCTTCGCGCCATGCGGGTCTGACGGCTGAAATCCGGAAAGGCCGAAAAACCTGTCGGTTCCCCGCGATAGTAGTCCACGCGCTCAGCCGTTTCTTCGGCTTTGCCCAGGAGTAGACGCAACGAGGCGTTTTCCCGGTAGCCCGCGCCACCGGTGCGGACGAGGTTGCGTGAGAGGCTTGATGAATAAAACTCGGAAGACATCTCGACCTTCTTTCGTTCGGGGGCGAGGACACTCAGTCCTCAATCATCAGCGTCATTCAGCGGAATGCTGACCACGCGAAGCCTGCGCCTGTTATGTATCAGGTTCAAGAATTTTTTGCGGTCGGCCACGTCAAAAAACGCAGCCGGATCATTTTTTCGCGGAGGGCT
Organism: Rhizobium oryzihabitans; assembly: GCF_010669145.1. Taxonomy (NCBI): domain Bacteria; kingdom Pseudomonadati; phylum Pseudomonadota; class Alphaproteobacteria; order Hyphomicrobiales; family Rhizobiaceae; genus Rhizobium; species Rhizobium oryzihabitans. Next base: position 80,003 of record NZ_CP048635.1, on the reverse strand, counting down.
TTTTCGGGCGTGCGGGCACAGGGGCGACGATGGTCGCTTCCTGTGCTTCGCGAAGCTGGCGAAGGCGTTCCGTCTTGCGGGCACGCTGGGCGGACTCAGCATTGATGATCTGCTTTGCCGCGCTGTCCGTCAGCGATGCCTTGTCCTGCGCGGATAATTTGCCGGGTTTGAAAAAGGCTTCTTTTGTCGCAGCCATTGGCATTCTCCTTTGCGCAAGCGCTGTTTTGACGGTTAGCGGGCGCGGGCAACCTTCTTGGGGGAGGGAAGCAGTCCCTCGCGCTGCAATTTCTTCTTCGCCATCTTGCGGTGGCGGCGCACGGCTTCGGCTTCCTCACGGATGCGCTTTTCCGACGGCTTTTCGTAGGATTCACGCGCGCGCATTTCGCGGAAGATACCTTCGCGCTGCATTCTCTTCTTCAGGACGCGAAGGGCCTGTTCAACATTGTTATCTCGGACGAGTACCTGCAAAATATCTCCTTAACGCAGCCACCGCTGCTATTTTCTGATCTTGATCGTATTCGTGTTGATCCAGCTCGATCCCGGCGCGCGGGGTGCTGAATTCTCCACATCTCGGGCCCGCGATGACGAGGAAGCCGCATCAATTTCGTCGAGCGCTATATTCCGTTCGAAATTCTCGTGCTGGAAACGCACCCTGAAACGAACCAGGCCCTGTGTTTCCGGCAGAACCGCTATGATCCGGCCGGGGCCGCTGGGCTGGTTGGCGCCAAGGACGCCTGCCTTCAGAACGATCGCATCGCCGGAGCGGTATAGATTTTTGCGCATGAGGGCCTCCCATGGCCAAAAAAACAAAAGGCCGGGCTTAAACCCGACCTCTCACAATCACTCGAACCGGCAGCCAGTACATCCGTGGTCTGCGGGGTCAAATGACAAATATCAAGCTGCCTGAAGGTTATCGGCGGAGCTTTTGCCGGACTTGCGGTCCTGGACGATGTCGTAGGTGATCTTCTGACCGTCGTTCAGCGAACGCATGCCTGCGCGCTCAACAGCAGAGATGTGGACGAAAACGTCCGTGCCGCCGTTGTCAGGCTGAATGAAGCCGAAGCCCTTGGTGGCGTTGAACCACTTTACAGTACCAGTGTTCATAACGATTTCCTTTCGTAGCAATCGTTGTGGTTCCCGCGATACCTTGCGGGATTAGATCGATTATTTGAGAGGAAATCCGTCGGGACGTAGTGTCCCAGGAGCGACGTCACAAGCAATGGTCGATATGGCGAATATAGGCTCAATTTTTGATTTTGCAATGGGCCGGGGCGGGAATTGCATCATTCGACAATGGTCATGCGCATAAGTCACTGTTAAAATTTACTTTTTCCACGCGTAGCCCGGTTGCGAAACCAATTTTTCGATGTTTTGTCATCCAGCACCGGGAGAGACGTCTTTCGCGTCGTCCTCTGGCAGGCTGCCCGCGCCGGGCGTCTTGTCATGGTCGGTGAGGGAGGGTTTGGCATGCGGCCCGGCGGGTGGAATTTCGCTTGCCTTCGAGGGCCGTTTATCGGTCGTTTTCGGCTTTTGCTGCTGCGTCATCGCGCGTTCTCCTGTTGGACAGGGAAACGCCGGGATGAGTGCGAAGTTCCGCTGGCGCGCCAAAGCAGGCGCGCTTTTCACCGTCAGCGGCGGGAGCGCGGCTTTTTCTCTTGCCTGTTCATGTCGCGGCCTACCCATTTGAAGAATAGGATAAGGCTGGCGCCAATGATGATTAGCGGAACGAGTGATTGAAGACTGGACATGGTTAACTCTTTCTTCCCCCGGCCATCACCTTACCGGCAGGGAAGAAGCGCGTAATCTGTGGAATGTCGTCCGTTCTTTTTGGCAGTTGCGGCGCGCGGCGACAGAATCGAAAGGGCCGCGCACCGGAAATATCTAGAGGGGCAGGGATTTCACCGCCGCCGTGCCGCCTTCGCGGGCACTCTTCAGGGCTGCCACGCCGCAGAGAACGGACATGGCGCCGGCGCGTGAACCGGCCCGCTGCCGCAGCCGGTCGTTGGAGCCGGGCTTGAAGATCATGTCGCGCATGCGGTTGTCGCCGCCATAGTGGCCGCCCGGCTCGTGCGGCACCCAGATACGCTCGACGCCGCCGCCGAAACTTTTCACCAGCAGGATTTCGTCTGCCGGCGGCTCCGTCCAGGGCTGCTTTTCATACTGGCGCATCTCGATTCGGCCCTTGTGCCCGTTAAAGGCGATGTGGTGGCCCTCGATCGGCATATAGGTGTTGAGCGAATAGGAGACCTGCACGCCGCTTGCATAACGGATGGAGGCGCTCATGGTATCAGGGATATCGATCTCCTCGCGGAACACGCAGGCGTCACGCATATAGCCGTCCACGGCCGAAGGGTCTTCATAGAGCGCATCGAGGAAGGGGTCGGCGCCGAGATCCATGAAATAGTCGCACTCCTCCTTGTGCGGACAGGTGCGACAGCGCGTTCCCCGGAATGGGCCGTTTTTGCCATAATGCAGCAATTGCCCAAACCCTTTGACTTCGACGGGGTCGGAATCGAGATACCAGTTCAGAAGATCGAAATGGTGGGTGGCCTTGTGCACGAACAGGCTGCCCGAATGTTCGGTGAAAGCGTGCCAGCGGCGAAAGTAATCCGCGCCGTGCTGGTTATCGAGGTACCAGTGGAAATCGACCGAGGTGACGGTGCCGATCGCGCCGTCGTCGATCAGCTCCTTGATGCGCGCCGCCGTCGGCGAGAAACGGTAATTGAAGGAAACGTCGACGCGGCGACCGCTTTTTGCCTCCGCCGCGCGGATGCGGTCGATCTTTTCCGGCGTCGTGGTCATGGGTTTTTCACTGATGACATCCGCGCCGCCTTCCAGCGCACGGATGATGATGTCGTCATGGGTGTCATCAGGCGTGCAGACGATCACCAGCTCCGGTCGCTGCTCCACCATCATCCGGTCGAAGTCATCATAAAGAGGTGCGTTGGATCCCATCATGGCGCGGGCCCGTTCGGCGCGCATCAGGTTCAGGTCGCAAATGCCGACCAGTTCGACATAGTCGCTCCACCCGGCCAGAAGTTCGCGCCCCCACATGGTGGTGCCGCGATTGCCGGTGCCGACCAGCGCATAGCGTTTGCGTTTCACCCTTTCAGGCATTGTCTCTCTCCCGGATATATCAACAAACAGTCTTGAAACGCTCCACCACGGTGGTGAGAACCTCATCCATCGGGCGCGCCTGCCAGCGATGCGAAAAAATCTCCACTTCCTGCGGGCCGTGGAAGCCGGCGGCCTCGATCATGGCGCGAAATGCCTTGAGGTCAATCACGCCGTCGCCCATCATGCCGCGATCGTTGAGCGGATCGGTCGTCGGCACCAGCCAGTCGCAGATATGGTGCGCCAGAATTTGCCCGTTCCGGCCCGCGCGCGCCACCTGTTCCTCCAGTTCCGGGTCCCACCACACGTGGTAGACATCGATGGCGACGCCGGTTCCAGACCCCAGCCTGTCGCACAGATCGAGCGACTGTTTCAGGGTGTTGAAGCAGGCGCGGTCGGCGGCATAGAAGGGATGCAGCGGCTCGATGGCGAGCGGCACGCCAGCGGCCCGCGCATAGGGCAGAAGTTCGGCCATGCCGTCTTCCACCATCTGCCGCGCACCTTTGAGATCGCGCGAGCCGGCGGGCAGGCCGCCCACGACAAGCACGAGGCAATCGGCCTTCATGGCGGCGGCCTCATCGACGGCGCGTTTATTGTCCTCGATGGCGCGGCGGCGGCCTTCCGCATCGGGGGCGGGGAAAAAGCCGCCACGGCAATGGCCGCTGAGGCGAATGCCGTTCTGCTCAACGATGCGGGCGGCTTCAGTAAGGCCGATGCCGTGCACCTGTTCGCGCCAGGGCGAAATGGCGGTGATGCCATGCGCAAGGCATGCATCAACGATAGCGCCGAAATCGCCGCCCTGTCGCACGGTGGCGAAATTGATGGAAAGGCCTTCAAGGCTCATGTCGTTCTCTCCCTTGTTCTGCTGCCTCAGCCGATGCCCCGGACCGCCAGAAACGCTTTCATGCGGTGCGTGGCGAGATCCGGCTCGGCAAGCGCATTCGCCTTGTCCGCCAGCCGGAAAAGCTCGGCGAAATGCTGGGTGGAGCGGGTGCTTTCCTGCCCGCCGACCATGGTGAAATGGTCCTGCAGGCCATTGAGATAGGCGAGGAATACGACGCCGGTCTTGTAGAAGCGGGTCGGCGCCTTGAAGATATGGCGCGAGAGCGCCACCGTCGGCTCCAGAATGTCGAAGAATTCATTGTCCGCACCGCGCTTCAGGCTGGCGAGCGCCTTGGAGGCGGCCGGCGCAATGGCGTCGAAAATGCCCAGCAGCGCGTCCGAATGACCTTTTTCGTCACCGGCGATCAGTTCGGCATAATTGAAATCGTCGCCGGTATACATGCGCACGCCTGCAGGCAGGCGGCGGCGCATGACGATTTCCTTTTCCTTGGAGAGAAGCGAAATCTTGATGCCGTCGATCTTGTCGGCATTCTCCTCGATCATGGCAAGGCAGGTTTCCATTGCCTCCATGTGGTCGCCAGCCCCCCAATAACCCTCAAGCGCCGGGTCGAACATTTCGCCCAGCCAGTGGATCACTACCTTTTCATCCGCGCGGGACAGAACCTTGGCATAGGCGCGCAGATAGTCGTCCGGCGAACGGGCGGCAGCGGCCAGTGCACGGCTTGCCATCAGGATGACGCGGCCACCTTCTCCCTGAACAAAATCAAGCTGTTCGATGTAAGAGTCGATAATCTGGTTCAGGTCGTGGCTGCCGCCATTGAGATGATCCGTGCCAACGCCGCAGGCAATCAGCGCATCCTTGCGGGTGGCCGCTTCCTTCAACGATCGGGAGATCAGTTCCTGCGCCTGCGGCCATGCCAGCCCCATGCCGCGCTGGGCCGTATCCATGGCCTCGGCGACACCAAGGCCGAGGTCCCACAGGCGGTGACGGAAACGCAAGGTGGCGTCCCAGTCGATGGCGGGCGTCAACCACGGGTCGTTGTCGGCAAGGGGATCGGCCACCACATGGGCCGCGGCGAAGGCGACGCGGTTGAAATCCGCAGCACTTCGTTTTTCGACGGGAACAGGCGTGCCTGACAGCCGGTAGACCTCAATGCTGCGGTCGTCCTTCGGAAGCTTGAGTTCGCTCACTGTCGCCTCCTCAGGAAAGTGTGGGAACGTCGAGCCAGCGGCGTTCTTTCCACGATCTCAGCCCCAGTTCGGCCAACTGCACGCCCTTCACGCCTTCCATCAGCCCGTAGGGCCATGGGTCGTTATCGACGAGATGGCGCACGAACATTTCCCATTGCGCCTTGAAGCCGTTGTCGTAGACCACATTGTCCGGCACTTCCTGCCAGGTCTTGTAGAAATCGATGGTTTGCGGCTGGTCGGGGTTCCAGACCGGCTTCGGCGTGTTGGTGCGGTGCTGGGTAAAGCATTTGGTCAGGCCCGCCACGGCCGAACCATGGGTGCCGTCCACCTGGAAGGTGACGAGATCGTCGCGGCGTACCCGCACGGCCCAGGAAGAGTTGATGTGGGCGATAGCGCCGCCTTCCAGTTCGAATGTGGCATAGGCAGCATCGTCCGCATCTGCCTTATAGGCTTTGCCCTGCTCGTCGAAACGTTCAGGAATATGTGTTGCGCCGAGGCAGCTGACGGATTTGACCGGGCCGAACAGATTGTCGAGCACATAACGCCAGTGGCACAGCATATCGAGAATGATGCCGCCGCCATCCTTCAGGCGGTAATTCCAGGAAGGACGCTGCGCCGGCTGCCAGTTTCCCTCGAAGACCCAGTAACCGAACTCGCCGCGCACCGAGAGGATTTTCCCGAAAAAGCCGCTGTCACGCAGCATGGCGAGCTTGCGAAGGCCGGGCAGAAACAGCTTATCCTGCACCACGCCGTGCTTGATGCCCGCGCTTTCGGCCAGCCGGGCAATCGCCAGCGCTTCTTCCATCGTATCGGAAATCGGCTTTTCGCAATAAACGTTCTTGCCGGCCTTGATGGCTTTCTCCAGCAGGCTGCCGCGCATCTGCGTCGTGCCGGCGTCGAAGAACAGCGTGTCATCCGGGTTCGCAAGTGCGGCGTCAATATCGGTCGTCCAGCGCGCGACATTGTGCTTTTTGGCGATTTCCTCGATTTTCGCACCGTTGCGGCCGACCAGAATGGGGTCGAGCATGACCCTTTCGCCGCTCTTCAAAACCACGCCGCCCTGATCGCGAATGGCGAGAACGGAGCGCACGAGGTGCTGATTGTAACCCATGCGGCCGGTGATGCCGTGCATGATGACGCCGATACGTTTCATGAATTTCCTCCCAAGGCGACCTTTTCCCAAAAGCCGCTTCCGTCAAACATGGCAATTTGTAACCATTTGGTTATTTGTGATCGTGAAGGACGCGATCTGTCAAGGTGTTTTTGGCAGGAAAATCACATGTTGTGGCGGCGGCTGGAATCACGGCCTCGTGCCGCGGCGCAAAAGGAAACGACGCGCTTCGCGAATGCGAATGGCGCGTCGTCGCTGTTGTTAAAGAGGAATTCGGTTTTTGCGGCTCAGACCGGCCGCACTGCAGCAAGCAGGGTGTCAACGATATGCTGGCCCCAGCGTTCGAGTTCGGCGGGGTCGGTCAGGTCGCGCTGGAAGATCGTCGACAGCGTAAATCGATTCGACAGATAGAAAGCGCCGAGCGAGGCAATCGTCAGATAGACGTCGATAGGATCGAGGCCGTCACGGAATTCGCCCGTATCGCTGCCGCGCCGCAGCACGTCCTCAAGCTCGGAAATGAAGTTCGAGTGCATGGCCGCAATCGTCGGGGATTGCTTGAGATAGCGGGCTTTATTGAGGTTTTCGGTGGCGAGGATGCTTAGGAACTCCGGGTGGTCGAGAAAATAATGCCAGGTGAAAAGCGCAAGTTCCCGCAGGCCTTCCGACGGCGCCTTGCGGGTGAGGTCAAGCCGTCTTTCGGTGTGACGGATATGGCGATAGGCGTCTTCCAGAACCGCGAGATAAAGCGCGTCCTTGTCGCCGAAGTAATGGTAGATCATCCGCTTGTTGGTGCCGGCCCGCCTTGCGACGACGTCGATGCGCGCGCCTGCCAGCCCCTTGGCGGCCACCTCACGGCGGGCGGCTTCAAGAATGGCTGCCCGCGTTCTCTCGGGGTTTCGCACCTGGGCCGTCGCACGTTTACGCTTGGGGGCAGGCGCTTTTTCGGGAGCCGGATCGGGCTGATGGTTTTTCGTCGTTTCTTCCATTTCATCACCCGCTTGACAATGTTGTCGATCAGTGTTCCCATGTAACCAATTAGTTATAAAACGGCAATAGTCGTTTACACTCATCATCAATTTGGCAGTCAATAGGGAGGAGTTGCCAATGTCCGTGATGCTTCAGAGGAGAACTGTGCTTTCTGCGGGCCTTGCGGCCCTTTCACTTGCAACATTGGGGGGCGGTTCGGCGCAGGCTCAGGCCGCGCGGCTGCGTATGTTGTGGTGGGGGTCGCAGGAGCGTGCGGATCGTACCAACAAGGCGATAGCCGCCTACAAGCAGGTCAAGCCCGATCTCGACATTGCCGGTGAATTCGCCGGCTGGAGCGATTACTGGCCGCGCCTTGCCACGCAGGTAGCGGGCCGCAATGCGCCGGACCTGATCCAGATGGATTATCGCTATATCTTCGAATATGGCCGGCGCGGCGCGTTGGCGCCTCTCGACGACTATATCGGCAAGGGTCTGAAGATCGAAGATTTCGGCAAGATGAACATCGATTCCGGCCGGGTCGACGGCAAGCTTTACGGCATCAATCTCGGGGTCAATTCCAGTGCTGTCTTCTTCGACAAGGCGGCCTGGGAAAAATCCGGTGCGACGCCGCCGTCGATCGGCCAGACCTGGGAGGAGTTTGCCGAAAACGCCGCCAAGCTCAGCAAAAACAAGCCGAAGCCCGGCTATTACGCGACGGCTGATGCGAGCGGCGTGGAGCCGAGCTTCGAGAACTGGCTGCGCCAGAACGGCAAATCGCTCTACACGCAGGATGGTGGCATCGGTTTTGATCCCACCGACGCGACCAAGTGGTTCACCATGTGGGCGGATCTGCGCAAGAGCGGCGCCTGCGTGCCGGCCGATGTCCAGGCGCTCGACCAGCTCAACATCGAGACGAACCCGCTGACGACGGGCAAGGCGGCAACCGCATTCGCCCATTCCAACCAGTTCGTGGGTTACCAGGCGCTCAACAAGTCCAAGCTGGCGATGAGTTCCTATCCGAAGAGCAAGAAGGATGGCCCTTCTGGGCACTATCTGAAGCCCTCGATGCTGATCAGCGTCGCCAATGGCAGCGCCGGAATTGAGCAGGCGATCGGCTTCATCAACTTCCTCGTCGCGGAACCGCAGGGCATCGATATTCTCGGTGTGGAACGCGGCGTTCCGGCATCGGAATCCATGCGCGACGCGCTGACCCCAAGCTCGACGAGGTCAGCAAGAGCATGGTGGAATATATTGCCAAAATCACCCCCGATGTCGGCGATCTGCCGCCCGCACCACCTCCGGGCGCCGGCGAATTCGCCTTCGTCCTGAAGCGCACGGCCGAGGAAGTCGGCTTCGGCAAGATCTCGCCGGAACAGGGTGGTGACCGGCTCGTCAAGGAATCTGAAACCGTTATCAAACGGAAGTGATAATGTATGGCCTTTCGATCTGAAACACTCGTTGAGGAGAGCCGTGGCGCGGCTCTCCCGAAGCGGGGCGGCGTGAAGCGGATTTTCGACCGCAACATTCACGCCTACCTGTTTCTTCTGCCCTGGCTGATCGGCTTTTTCGGCCTCACCCTCGGCCCGGCGCTCGCGTCGCTCTATCTGTCGTTCACCAATTACGACCTGTTGCAATCTCCGGATTGGGTGGGGGCGGCCAACTACGTGCGCATCGCCACCGCCGACCCCAAATTCGCGGCCGCCATGCAGGTGACGTTTACCTATGTGCTGCTGTCGGTGCCCTTGAAGCTCATCTTCGCGCTTCTCGTCGCACTCGCCTTCAATCGCGGCATCAAGGGGCTGACGCTCTACCGGGCGATCTTCTATCTGCCGTCGCTGCTCGGTTCCAGCGTGGCTATCGCGGTTCTCTGGCGCCAGCTTTTCGCCTCCGACGGTCTCGTCAACATGATCCTTTGGCAGGCCTTCGGTTATGAAGGGCCAAGCTGGATTTCCAATCCGGATTATTCGATCTACACGCTGGTCATCCTGTCCGTCTGGCAGTTTGGTTCGCCGATGATCATCTTCCTCGCGGGTCTGAGACAAATTCCGCAGGATATGTATGAGGCGGCCGATATCGACGGCGCGGGCAAGATGCGGCAGTTCTTCCGCATTACGCTGCCGCTTTTGACGCCGGTGATCTTCTTCAACGCCGTGATCCAGACGATCGACGCCTTCAAGGCCTTCACGCCCGCCTTCATCATCTCCGAAGGCACCGGCGGCCCGATCAACTCGACGCTGTTCTACACGCTCTACCTCTACCAGGAAGCCTTCGGTTTCTTCCGCATGGGATATGCCTCGGCGCTTGCCTGGATATTGGTGATCATCATCTCGCTGTTTACGGCCTTCTCGTTCCTCAGCGCAAAATACTGGGTGCATTACGATGACTGACGCTGTTACCGCTCCCCGGCCGGGACAAGGCCCGCAACGCACGCCGCTGAAATCGGTGATGCTCCACACGGCCCTGATCATCGCGTCCTTCGCGATGCTCTATCCGATCCTGTGGATGATTTCGGGTTCGTTCCGCCCGCAGGACGAGCTGTTCGGCTCCTCCTCACTCATCCCCTCGTCGGTTGATTTCGGCGGCTATATCCGTGGCTGGTCCGGGCTGCAGGTGAGTTTCGGGCAGTTCTTCTGGAACTCCTTCTTCATCTCGGTGCTGGCCACCATCGGCAATGTCGTCGGATGTTCGCTCGCCGCCTTCGCTTTTGCCCGGCTTCGGTTCGGCGGGCGCAATTTCTGGTTCGCGCTGATGCTCGGCACGCTCATGCTGCCCTATCACGTGGTGCTCATCCCGCAATATATCCTGTTTCTGGAAATGGGCTGGGTGAATACCTCGCTGCCGCTGATCGTGCCGAAGTACCTCGCGACGGACGCGTTCTTCATCTTCCTGATGGTGCAGTTCTTCCGCGGCATTCCGCGCGAACTGGATGAGGCGGCTGTCATGGATGGCTGCTCGCCCTTCCGTATTTACTGGAAGATCATGCTGCCGCTGTCCATGCCGGTTCTGGCCACGGCCGCGATCTTTTCCTTCATCTGGACATGGGACGATTTCTTCGGCCCGCTGATCTATCTGAACGACATCAATACCTACACCGTGCAGCTCGGCCTCAGATCCTTCGTGGATTCCACCGGCAGCTCGGACTGGACCTCGCTTTTCGCCATGTCCAACCTGTCATTGGTGCCGGTCTTCCTGTTCTTCCTGTTCTTCCAGCGGCTGTTGATCGAGGGCATCGCCACCACTGGGATGAAACGCTGAACGGAACCCGGACAGAGAACGAATTTTAGCATCAACACCGTCGCGGCCGCCCTTTCACGCGGCGCGACGGTCGGGAGAAACAGCATGGCAAGCAGCATTACGCTCGAAAAAATCGTCAAAAGGTTCGGCGCCTTTCCGGTGGTTCACGGTATCGATCTCAAGATCGAGCCGGGTGAGTTCACCGTTTTCGTCGGCCCCTCGGGCTGTGGTAAATCCACGCTTCTGCGCATGATCGCCGGTCTTGAGGAAATCTCCGAGGGCGATCTTCGCATCGATGGCGAAAGGGTCAACGAAACAGCCGCCTCCAAGCGCGGCATCGCCATGGTCTTCCAGTCCTATGCGCTCTATCCGCATATGAGTGTTTACAAGAACCTCGCCTTCGGGCTGGAAACGGCAGGTTACAAGAAGCCGGAGGTCGAGGCGCGGGTTCAGAAAGCCGCCGATATCCTGCAAATCGGCCCGCTGTTGCAGCGCAAGCCGAAGGCGCTTTCGGGCGGTCAGCGCCAGCGTGTCGCCATTGGCCGGGCGATCGTGCGCGAGCCGAAAATCTTCCTGTTCGACGAGCCGCTTTCCAACCTCGATGCGGAACTGCGCGTACAGATGCGCGTTGAAATCGCCAAGCTGCACCAGACGCTCGGCAGCACCATGATCTATGTGACGCATGACCAGGTGGAGGCCATGACCATGGCCGACAAGATCGTGGTCCTGCGCGACGGCCGCATCATGCAGGTCGGCCGTCCGCTCGATCTTTACAACAACCCGGCCAACCAGTTCGTGGCCGGTTTCATCGGTTCGCCGAAGATGAACTTCCTCTCCGCGAAAGTCTCATCCGGTGATAGTTCCCACCGCACCATCGAGGTGGCCGGCCAGCGCATTGTGCTTGACAAGCCGGTGGCAGCTCAGGAGGGCGAGTCGCTCACCTTCGGCGTGCGCCCCGAACATGTGAACCCGCAGGCCCAGTCGGCCTCGCTCGGTGATGCCTCCATCCAGCTCGTCGAGCATCTCGGCGGCTCGACGGTGGTTTACACCAGCACACCCGACGGCCAGCCCGCCACCGTTGTTCTCGACGGCCAGCGCCAAATCCGCATCGGCGAGACCATTCCCTTTGCGTTTGATCTGGCGAAGACGCATCTGTTCGGATCGGACGGGCGGCGGATATAGCGGGCATAACCGGGTGGGGGAGGAGCTGCCTCCCTCATTTCTGTGCTTGTCACAGGAATCCAGCCGACGTGCGTCCGCGCGGCGAAAAGAGTCTTTTCAGCCCAAAGACTTGGGCTGGCTGGATCCCTGTGACAAGCACAGGGATGAGGGCAACAGGACGCGTTGTGACGATAGCGAATTTTAGTCCGCCGCGTCCGTTTTCGATAAGGGAAAAGCGGTTCTACGAGCCGGCGAGAATCTCGCTCAGCGCCGCCACGTCTTCCGAGAACTGGCCGACATTGTCACCTTTGACGAATTCCAGCATCGCATAGGCAGGTTTCGTCCAGGCGCTTGCCGGCAAGGCATCGACGCAGGCCCGCCAATAATCAGCACGCTCGCGAAGCGGCAGGCGGCTGGCATCACTGAGCCAGGCGAAGACATGCAGGTGGCAGATGCGCGAGCCGAGCGCCGATATCTCCACAAGTGCGTCATCCAGCGACAGGCCGGGGGCGGGTTGCCAGTAGAAAAAGAGGTTTGGTATCGGCAGGTCCTGCATGAGTTGCAGGGCCGAAGGCAGGGTGTCCGTCAGTGAATTGGGGTGATATTCGAGCCCGATCGTCATGCCATAGTCGTCCGCCCGGCGGGCGAGTGTTGCCAACGCATCGGTCGCCGCGCGGCGTTCTTCAGGGGCATAATCGACAGATGGGCGTTTGCGGCTGCCGGGCCAGATGCGGATATGGCCGGTGCCGAGCGCCTTTGCGGTTTCAAGAGTGGCGGTCACATCCTCCGGTGCAAAATCCGGCGCGAAGATGTAGGAGCCATAGGAGGAAACGGTGAGGCTGGCTTTCGCCGTTCGCGCCGCCACGTCCCTCGCATTGTCGAGGTCGCCGGGCGCAACATGGATGTCGCCGCCCCATTCGATTGCCTTGATGCCATTTGCGGCGGCAAGATCGATAACCGCCTGCGGTGACAGCGAGCGGAAGGTGACGGAGCAAAGGCCCGGCTCGAAAATTCTCATGCGATCAGTTCCAGATGTTCCGGCCGTATCTGCTGTTGCAATGGTTCTGCCCGGCAGAAGCGTTCGATCTCGGCAATCGCCATGTCGCCAAGCCGTGCGCGCTCAAGCCCGACGGCGCCGGCGATATGCGGTGTCAGGAATACATTCGGCAGGCTGTAGAAGGGTGAATTCTGCGGCGGCACTTCCGGATCGGTCACGTCGATGACGGCTTCGATGCGTCCGCTTTTCAGTTGCGCGAGAAGGGCATCTTCATCAACAAGTGCGCCGCGCGCCGTGTTGATCAGGGTTGCGCCGGCCTTCATCCGGGCAAGCGCATCCGCGCCGATCATATGCCGGGTCTGCGGCAGGGATGGCGCATGCAAAGAAATCACGTCGCTCATCGCCATCAGCTCATCGAGCGAGACAAGACGCACACCGAGCCGTTCCGCCTCCGCCGCGCTTAAGAACGGGTCGAAAAGAATAAGATCGAGATCGAAGGGCTGCAGCAGATTGATGACCCGACGCCCGATGCGCGAAGCCCCGACCAGGCCGACCGTCAGGCCGAGATTTCCGATGGCCTGCGATTGCAGGCGGTCGACGTTTCCCCGCCCGCGATCCTCCCCGTAGATACGCCGGAAACCGAAGGTACGCTTGCCGGAAAGCAGGATCATAGCCAGAGTGAACTCCGCGACCGGCTGCGCATTCGCCTCGGCCGCGCTGCACACCGTGACACCGCGTTCGAAAACCGCCTGGGACAGGAAATATTTCACCGTCCCGGCGGCATGCGAAATCAACCGGAGGCGCGGCATCAAGGCCAGTTCCCGCAGGCCGATTTCGGGACAGCCCCAGCCGGTCAGAAGAATATCGGTCTGTTCCAGCCGGTCTTTGACGGCTGGATCGTGAAAATCGCAGATCGGTCGGATGTCGAGGATATCGACGCTCTGCGACAATTTCTCGAGCGCCTGTGGCGTCAGCACATGCTGCGTCCGCTCCGGGTCCATGGCAAGGCTGAGACGCGGAAGCGGGCTCGTCATTGGGGTTCTCCCGCCGCCGCCATGCTGCTGACGGGGACGCCGCGCTCAACAAACAGGCGATCAAGCGCTGCCATGTCCGGAAGTGCAGGAACTGCCGCCACGGCTTTTTCGCTTTCGGGCCCGGCCAGTCCGACAAAGACGGCGCAGGCGAGCAGGGTTTCACCCACCGGAATGTCGCCCCGCAATTGCGGCACTGTGGTTTTGGCGTAAACGAGGCTGGTATTGGGAAGCGCCTTCAGCGCCACACCCTGCCGGAATATGCTGGAGCCGAGATCGACGATCGCGGATATGTCGGTGCCGCAATTCGCGGTCGCGCGGCCTGCCGCCTCGTTCATCGCATCGCGGTCACCATCGTTGCGGTTGATCGCAAAGCCGCCCTCGGTGAGCGAAAGGGGGCGGGCGGAGGTGATTCTGTGCAGTCTGATGTGCCAGTCTCCGGCCGCAACCAGCGTCGTTTCAACCGCGACATCCGGGAATGGCTTCCAAGTTGCCCGAAGGTTCACCCCCGCCAATAACACCGTGTCGTTCGTTTCACGCACGCGGTAATGCAGGCCGTCTTCGGAGAAGGCCAGCATATTGTCGAAACCATTGGTCTTGAAACCGCGCTCGTCCACTTCCACGCCAAAACCGTAGCGGGAGGAATAGGCGAATTTGGCATATTTCTCCGGCCCGCAGCGCATAGACAGGTTTTCCTGCCCGCTGGAAAGCGCGGTGACGTTGCCTCTGCTGCGCATCATCACCATGCCGGGATGAACGAGCGGGTGTGGTTTCGTGGAAGTGGCGGGCAGCTTTTCCTCCGCCTGCCAGAAGGGATGGCTTTCAGGCAAAGCGAGCGGCAGGAAGGCCTTGAAGGCCCAATAGGGTGAGCCCGCCGAATTATAACTTTCCGACATGGTGAGCTGCGGATAGGCATAACCGATGGAAAGCACACCATCGCGGTCAGCGATCGGCTTGTTCGCCCACCAGCGCAGATGCTGCAGATACAGCCCCTTGATCTCGCCCCATGGCAGCGCTTCCTCATCGGCAAAGGCAAGGCCGGCCCAGAAGCCGCCGCAGGCGAAACGGTAGGTCATGGAGCGGCCGAAGGCCAGCGTGCCGCCATCCTCGTCGAACCAGCTGGCGAAATCTCTTGCAAAGAGCCGGGCGCGTTCGCGGTATCGCTCGGCGAAGGCATCGCCCGGCTTGCTGAGCTTCGCATAGATCAGGCCGTAAAAATGCATGGCGAAGGCGATGTAATGGTCGATGCGGCGGTAGTTTCCATCGCGATACCAGCCGTCGGCAATGTAAAACCCATCGAGCTCCGTCTGGAATGTCTCCGTCAGGCTGCGGTCGAATTCGATGCCGAGATGATCGAGGGCCATGTCGACCATCACCCGGAAAAACTTCCAGTTATTATCGGCATAGGCACGCTCGCGGGCCGTCAGCAGATAGCGGCGCACATTGTCTTTCTGTGCGTCGGACAGCGGTTCCCACAAATGTTGCGGGGCAAGCCGAAGTGCAAAGCCGAGGGCGGCGAGCTCCACCAGACGCTGGTCCTTCTGGCGCACGTCGCCCCAGTAATCGGGATGGGCGGGATCGGTGCCGTTGGCGATCCCTTTCGCCAGAAGCGGCCAGTGGGCAAATGCATCGCCGCTGAGCGCCAGCGGCGCGATGCCCCAGAGCGGCCGCGCAAATCCTTCCAGATCGGCCGCCGCCCGGTCGAAATGCGCGGCGGCGCCACTCAGCGTCACCCTTGCGCCGCTTTCGGAAAAATAGGGAAGCAGAGGTGCGAAACTGTCGTCCAGCGCCCGCCGCACGTCGGCGCGGGTCTTGAGCGGATTGCCATATAGTGGATTGAAACGGGTCATCGGATCGTTATTTGCCGCATCATGCATTGCGTATCGCCTTTTCCATCTTCTTCGCCTGGCCGGCCGTCTGTCCTTCCACCAGCTGCACACCCAGCTGAACCTGCCGGGCATTGGCCGAAGGTTCCGTCAGCCGGCGGCGCATCAGCTCCACCGCCTCGCGGGCGATCTCGCGGCGGTCGACCCGGATGGTGCTGAGCCGCGGGGTGGAGAGTTCAGCGAAGGGCAGGTCGTCAAAACCGATGATCGAAAGATCGTCCGGCACGGCAAGACCAAGTTCCTGCGCCGCGCCAAGCGCGCCGAGCGCAATGGCGTCATTCATGCAGAAAATGCCTGTCAGATCGGGGTTTTTGGCCAAAAGCTGACGAACCGCATCGCCGGCTTGCCCAAAGCCGCTATCCGCCGTCGAAAGCAGAAATTCCTCATAGGTGGTTCCCTCGTCCTCCAGGATCGTATGCCGGAAGCCGCGCATGCGTTCTCTGATGGTGTGGCGGTGCTCCGGGCCGATATAGGCGACCTTGCGGTGGCCCAGTTCCAGCAGCCGTCGCGCCGCCATCGCGCCGCCGTAAAAATTGGAAGGCGAGACGCAATCCAGCATCATCGAGGGATCTGCGCTATTGACCAGAACCGGTTGCAGCACGCCCTGCGTGATGCGGTGAATGATCTCTTCTTCCGGATCAAGGCCAATGGCGAGAAGGCCATCGACCTCGCAGACCCGCTGCGTGAGCGCCTCGTCGATCTGCTTCTGGTGCAGCAGCCGGATATCCAGCTCGAAACCATCCGTCTGGGAAAGGCTGCGCAGCATGTCGAAAATATCGTGATAAAAAGCGCCGATATCGCCGGTCGCCCTCTCGGCGGACATGAGGGCGAGGATTTTCTTGCCCTCCAGCGATACGCCGCTCGCCTGGCTCGTGACCGGCCGCAGCGGATAACCGAGTTCTGCCGCCACACCCAGAACCTTGGTCTGGATCGATGCGCTGATGCCTTTTTCCCCGGCGAGAACCCGCGAGACGGTGCTGATGGAAACCCCTGCGCGCTGGGCGATATCCGACTGGCGCGGGCGGCTGATGTCGGGCGTATCGTTCATGTCGTCTCCTGCGCTTGCAAAAAATTCTATTATGATGCAAATATTGCAAATAAGGAAAATTTGCAAGAATTTAAGTGATAAGTGAGAAATTTGCAAAACGCGGGAGGAGCAGATGCAAACTATCGATAGACGTGGATTTTTGGTGACGGCGGCGCTGGCCGGTCTTGGCGCGGCGGCGGGCGGTTTCCGCGCAATGGCGGCCGAAACCCGGCTTCGTTGCGTATGGTGGGGGTCGGCTGACCGCAACAAACGTACCAATGAGGTGATCTCCCTTTATCAGAAGGCAGATCCGCAAACGGTGGTCAGCGGCGAGATGATCGCCGGTTCCGATTACTGGACCAAACTTGCGACATCCATGGCGGGACGCAACGTCGCCGATATCTTCCAGCTCGAGCCTTCCACCATTGCCGATTATTCCGGCCGTGGCGCCTGCATGGAGCTTGACCAGTTCGTCGGCTCGGCGCTCGATCTTTCCAGCTTCGGCAAAAGCGAGATCGATCTTTGCCGCATCGACGGCAAGCTTTACGGCGTCGGTCTCGGGCTGAATTCCTTCTGCATGATGTACGATGCCGAGACGCTGAAGGAAGCCGGCGTCTCCGTGCCGAAGGAACAGATCACCTGGAAGGCGCTGGCGGAACTGGCGCGCGATTTCAAGAAGAACGCTCCGGCAAAACGAAACTACTGGGCTGTGCCCTATGGCGGGCGTTATCACTATGTCTTCGATGTCTGGCTGCGCCAGCGCGGCAAGCTCCTGTTCCAGGACGGTACCATCGGCTTCAACAAGGAAGACGCCAAGGAATGGTTCGCCTATTGGGAGGATCTGCGCGAGAACAAGCTCTGCGTCTCCGCCGATATCCAGACGCGTGATGATAATACCATCGAATCCAACGCGCTGACCCTTGGCAATTCGGCAATCGGTTTTGCCTATTCCAACCAGCTTGTCGGTTATCAGGCGCTCAACAAGAAGACGCTGTCCATCGGCATGCTGCCGGGCGAGGGAGCGGGCAAACCGACCGGGCATTATTACCGGCCGGGCCTCATCTGGTGCATTTCGTCCACCTCCACCAATCCGGAGGCGGCGGCGAAGTTCATCAACTTCTTCGTCAACGATCTGGATGCCGGCAAGGTTCTCGGCGTCGAGCGCGGCGTGCCACCGGCAAAGAAGGTGCGCGAAGCGGTGTTGCCAAGCCTCAACGAGACCGAGCGCAAGACGGTGGATTACATCGAAAGCCTGTCCGGCAAGCTCGATCCCTATCCGGAGCCTGCCCCCATTGGGGCCAATGAGTTCGACCGTGGGGTGATGCGCCCCATCGCCGACTCGCTCGCCTTCGGCCGCGCCAGCGTGGACGAGGCGGCGCAAAACCTCGTCGACACCGGCACGCGGACCCTGCGCAAGCGCGGATGACGACGAAAGGGGCACCGCCGCGTGGCGTGAAAATCGCGCTGCGGTGCCCGTTTTTGCATTCTTTCTCACTCACGCCGACTAGTCGGGCGAGGCCGTAACCGTCAGATGACGTGGGCGTTGTGCAGGGCGGTCAGCACCTCGTTCTTGAGGCTGGCGAGCTGCGGCGATCTTCGGTCGCGTGGGCGTGGTTCGTCCACCTCTATCCGCTGCTGGATACGGCCGTCATGCGCCCCCATCATGTAAATCCTGTCACCGAGGTAAAGCGCTTCGTCGATATCGTGGGTGACGAGCAGGAAGGATATGCCGTGCTGTTCGACGAGTTTCAGCACGAGGTCCTGCAACTTCATCCGCGTGAAAGCATCGACCGCACTGAAAGGTTCGTCGAGCAGCAAGATGCGTGGCTGGGTATAAAGCGCTCTTGCAATGGCGACACGCTGCGCCATGCCGCCCGAAAGGGCCTTTGGCAGCGCGCTGCCATGGCCGCTCAAACCCACATCGTCGATCAGCCCTTCCACCCGATGAACATCATATTTCTTGCCGGCGGCGTAACCGATGTTTTCGGCAACCGTCAGCCATGGCATCAGGCGGGGTTCCTGAAAGACGAAGGCAATGGGCGGTGAGTCCGATGCCTGACCTTCCCTTGCCTGCTGAACCTTGACCGCGCCTGAAAAACGCCGGTCGAGACCGGCGGCGATGCGCAGCAACGTGCTCTTTCCGCACCCACTGGGGCCAAGAAGAACCGCCGCTTCACCATCGCCGAGCGTCAGATGGATATCCTGAAGGACAACCGTGTCGCCGAAAGCTTTTTCGCGCACATCGACATCAAGCAAACTCATCGCACCCGTCCTCCTTCGTGAAGGGAATAGGTGTCACGCCAGCGCAGGCAGCGTTCCTCGACGATCTTGAAGAGGCTGTCGGAAATCTTGCCGAGTACCGCAAGGCAGATGATGGCGATCATCACCAGATCGGGCCGGGATAGCTCCCGTCCGTCGGACAGCATGTAGCCGATGCCCTCGGACGCTGCCAGAAGTTCGGCTGCGACGACACTCAGCCAGGCCAGCGACAGCCCATAACGCAGCCCGGTGAAGAGATGCGGCAAGGAGGCGGGAATGAAGATCCGCCACACCAGCACGGGCAGCGGTTGGCGATACATTTCGCCCACCTCCACCAGCTTGCGGTCAACATTCCTGATGCCGGAAAAAAGGTTGAGATAAACAGGGAAAAACGCGCTCTTGGCGATCAGCACGATTTTCGAGGTTTCGCCGATGCCAAACCAGATCATCAGCAGCGGCACCCATGCAAGGCTTGGGACCGCCCTCAGCGCCTGAAAGGTCGGCTCGAGATAACGTTCGGCGGCAACCACCAGACCGACCAGCGAACCGACGACGATTGCAAGCAGAGAGCCGATAACGAAACCGACGAAGACACGGGCCGTACTGGCCGCGACATTTGTCCATAATGGACCTTCCGCAAGGCGCAGAAACGTCTCGTAAAGCTCGGAGGGCGGCGGCAGCACGTAAGGACTGACCCAGCCCAGGCGGACGAAAAGCTCGAGCAGCACCAATGAGCCGACCGGCACGATCGCGCCGCGCAGGTCGAACCGCCCTAGGAAATTCCCCGCCCTCTGCAAGAACGGCAATCGGGAAGGGAATTGTTTCGCAGTCTGCTTCACGCGCTGAAATTCGCGCGGATGGGAATTCATGCGCCAAGCGCCTTTTTAGCGGGTGCGGGATCGATCAGCGACGAGAGGACATTATCGACATTGACGCCCGGACGCAGAACATCGTCGCCGAGCAGCGGGGTGACGACGCGGATGGAGTTCAGCAGTTCCTCGCCCGGAACGGGATCTTTCCAGTCACGCTTTTCGATCGTCAGCTTGGTGATCTTGGGGTCGTTGCCGGTAACCTGCGTGACGAAATCGATGAATTCGCCGTTGTTTTCGCGGATCCACTTCTGCGTCTGCACCCAGACGCCGAGGAGACGCTCGACCGCTTTCGGGTGCTTCGCCAGAAATTCCTCGGAAACGCTGAAGACGCTGCCATCGCGCCAGCTGCGCTCATCGAAAATCGCCCTGTCGCCGGCAAGTTCGGCCTGGGAGGTGTGCGGATCGATGCCGACCCAGGCATCAACCTGCCCCTGCTGAAGCGCGTTGAAGCCTTCCGGATGCTGCAGGTTCACCACCTTCAGATCGTTGATCGACAGCTTGTTCTGGTCAAGGGCGCGGACGAGGGTGAAATAGGGCGCGGTGCCCTTGGTGACCGCAATGGTCTTGCCCTTGAGATCGGCAACGGTCTTGACCGGTGAATCCGGGCGCACCTGGATGATGGAGGAGCCGCCCCAGCTTGCCACATAGATGACTTTCAGCGGCACGCCGTTGGCGCGGGCCAGAAAGGCCGAAAGTGCCGCCGAACCGGCAAAATCCGTCGATCCGACCTTGAGGAATTCGAGCGAATTGTTGCTGCCCCGGGATTGCACCCAGGTGATCCTGGTGCCGACATCCTTGAAAGCTTCCTCAAGCCAGCCCTTGTTCTTTATCAGCAGCGTGTGGGACGAGTAAAATCCCCAGTCCAGCTTCAGCTCCGCGGGGAACTCCGGTGAGCTTTGGGCCAGTGCTTTGCCGGTGACAAGCGGTGCTGCGAGCGCGCCGGCAATGCCGAATTTCAGGATCTGGCGGCGGGAATGTTCAGCCTTCATGTTAATTCACCTAATTTATGTATTTTGTGTACTTAAAGGGTATGGGCGCGTGTTTTTGAGGTCAATCGGCGCTGCTGGAACCTTATGCCAAACTTCCGGGCGGGTGAGGAAAATCTCCCTACCGTCGGCGGGAATGGCGCGACGGCGCGTTATTCAGGGAAAAAACGGTTGGCCGGCCGTTGCAGACCGAGATGGTCGCGCAATGTCGGCCCCTCATAGTCCTTCCGGAACAGCCCACGCCGTTGTAATTCCGGCACGACCAGCGTCGTGAAGTCGTCAAGGCCGGCAGGCAGGAAGGGGAAGGTGACGTTGAAACCGTCCGAGCCCTCTTCATGGAGCCATCGCTCCATCTCGTCGGCGATGGTCTTTGGCGTGCCGACGAAGGCAAGACCCGCATAACCGCCCAGCCGCTGGGCAAGCTGGCGCACCGTCAGGCCCTCGCTTCGGGCAAGCTCGATCACCCTTTCACGGCTGGATTTGCTCGCATTCGTCTCGGGGATATCAGGCAGGGGACCATCGGGATCGAAGCCGGAAACATCGTGGCCGAGCGCGATCGAAAGCGAGGCGATCGCGCTGTCATAATGGACGAGGCTATCGAGTTTGGCGCGTTTGGCCTTCGCCTCTTCCACCGTATCGCCGACCAGAACGAAAGCGCCCGGCAGGATGACAATGCTGTCGCGGGAGCGGCCTGCCGCGACGGTCCTGTCCTTGACGTCCTTATAGAATGCTTTTCCCGCCGCAAGCGTGGGTGTTGCCGCAAAAACCACCTCTGCTGTTTCGGCGGCAAGCTGGCGTCCCGGCTCCGAAGCTCCTGCCTGAACGATGACAGGCCAACCCTGGACCGGACGCGCGATATTGAGCGGCCCGCGCACGGAGAACTCGTGTCCCTTGTGGTTGAGGACGTGCATTTTTTCAGGATCGAAGAACAGTCCGCTATCGACATCCCGTATAAAGGCATCATCGGAAAAGGAGTCCCAGAGCCCGGTGACGACATCGTAGAACTCCCGCGCCCGGCCATAACGCTCGGCGTGATCAGGCTGTTCGTCGCGGCCAAAATTCCCCGCCGCATCCGGGTTTGAGGTGGTGACGATGTTCCATCCGGCCCGGCCATTGCTGAGGTGATCGAGCGAGGCGAAACGCCGGGCCACATGATAGGGCTCATCGAATGTGGTGGAGGCGGTGGCGACCAACCCGATGCGGGAGGTGACGGCGGCGAGCGCCGAAAGCAAGGTGAAGGGCTCGAAAGAGGTCACGGTATGGCTGCGGCGCAGGGCTTCCGTTGGCATGTTCAGCACCGCCAGATGATCGGCCATGAAGAATGCATCGAATTTTGCGGCTTCAAGCTGTTGCGCGAAGCGCGCCAGATGGGCGAAATTGAAATTCGCGTCCGGGAAGGATCCCGGATACCGCCAGGCACCCGTGTGAAGACTGACGGGCCGCATGAAGGCGCCGAGATGCAGTTTGCGATCATTTGCCATTGGGCATCACTCTTTCGTCGATGTTTCTGATGCGGGCGGCTTGTGTTGCCTGTTGCCTCCAAGGGGGCGCGAAAGTGGCCCGATACTCGCAGCGACGATATCCCTACCGAGGAATTAGCGCGGCAAAGACTATTCCTATTATGATTTGCAAACCGAAAGATTTTTCCTGAAAATTTTGGTTTGGCGATGATCCCGTCACCGTCGCCGAGGTTTGGTTCAGCCTCGGTGAGCGCGGGAATCGACGGGCGGAACTTCACTTCCTGTCGTCCGAGGGCAGAGCATTTCCTTGGAAAATGTCGTGCAAGCGGTGATGGCTGGCACAGCGGATATTGGCGCGATCAGTCGGTCATCTACGCGGTGGAACAGCTGGTGACCACCGCCAGAGGGATCGTGTTGGATATCCCGCAGGCTGTGGTTTTTATGAAATCTTATAAATTCAGTATTTTAATTGAGTTAGTTAATGTAATTTTTATCCGGCGTGACGGGCAGCCGTCATATAAATTTTCCTTCTGAATATCCTCCCAGCCGCCAGTCAAAAGTAGCGTCGGTGCGGCTTTTCGAGATTGAGGGAAAATTTCATGGCGCGGTATGCCCATCGCGGCAATGCGGGAGCGTGGACAGAGGCGTCCCGGAGAAACTTCATTCAGTGGGCTGATGAGGTTGCTCCTCTTGTAGGAGCGTAGAGCGAAAAAAGAGGCGGGCCGGCGATATCCGACCCGCTCTCACTCTGCTTTCAAACCGCCAGCAGCTTCTCGGTGCCGATGCGGGTGGTCTCGATCGCTCCTTCCGTCTCGATCCGTTTGCCGGTGGCCGG
Organism: Rhizobium oryzihabitans; assembly: GCF_010669145.1. Classification (NCBI taxonomy): domain Bacteria; kingdom Pseudomonadati; phylum Pseudomonadota; class Alphaproteobacteria; order Hyphomicrobiales; family Rhizobiaceae; genus Rhizobium; species Rhizobium oryzihabitans. The sequence goes on along the minus strand of NZ_CP048635.1, from coordinate 57,030 downwards.
GTCGAAGAAGTGGAGGTGGGCGGCGGGCAGGTCGAGGTGGATGCGCTGGCCGGGTTTTACCGAGAGATCCTCGCCGATGGCAGCGGAGAAGGTCTCGCCGGCGATATCGGCATGCACGATGCGGCCGGAGCCCAGTTCTTCGACGAAATCGACCGTTGCCGGCACGCCGGCGCCATCCGTGCTGACCAGGCATTGTTCCGGGCGGATGCCCACGATCACATCACGGCCGCGCAGTTCGAGGCTGGTTTCAGGAAACAGTTTCACCGGCGTGCCCGCCAGCATCACGGAAGGAGATTCGACCTCTACCCGGGTTGTGAAGAGGTTCATGGCCGGTGAGCCGATGAAGGAGGCGACGAAGGTGCTGGCCGGGCGATGATAGATATCGAGCGGATGGCCGACCTGTTCGACATTGCCCTTGTTCATCACCACCAGCCGGTCGGCCAGCGTCATCGCTTCCACCTGGTCGTGGGTGACGAAGACAGAGGTGGCGGACAGGCGCTGGTGCAGCTTGCGGATTTCGGCGCGCATGGTCACGCGCAGCTTGGCGTCGAGGTTGGACAGCGGCTCGTCGAACAGGAATACCTGTGGTTCGCGGATGATCGCGCGGGCCATGGCGACACGCTGGCGCTGGCCGCCGGAAAGCGCGGCAGGCTTGCGCTCAAGATAATCGGAAAGGCCGACGATCTTTGCCGTCTCTTCGATGCGGCGCAGGCGCTCGGCTTTGGGCACGCCTGCGACCTTCAGCGCATAACCGATATTGCCGGCCACCGACATATGCGGATAAAGCGCATAATTCTGGAACACCATGGCGCAACCGCGCTCGCGCGGCTCCAGCGTGTTGACGACACGGCCGCCAATGGCGATTTCACCTGACGTGATCTCCTCCAGCCCGGCGATCATCCGCAAAAGAGTGGATTTGCCGCAGCCCGAGGGGCCGAGGATGACGACGAACTCGCCGGATTGGAAAGAAAGATCCACGCCGTGCAGGGTCGGGGTCTTGCCGTAGGATTTGCGGACCTGGCGAATATCGATCTGAGCCATGATAGGAGAACCTTGTTGTTGAAAGCCACGCGACCCGTCGTCACTTGTCGGACGAGACGAGGCCGCGGACGAACCAGCGTTGCAGGAAGGCCACGACGAGAAGCGGCGGCAGAATGATGATGAGGGAACCGGCAAGCGTGACGTTCCAGTCCGGTATGCCGTCCTCGGCGGGCAGAAGCGCGCGCAGCGACATCATCACCGTCTTGTAGGAAGGGTCGGTGATCATCAGCAGCGGCCACAGATACTGGTTCCAGGCATAAACGAACATGATGGTGGTGAGCGCCGCCATGTTGGTGCGCGACAGCGGCAGCAGCATTTCCACGAAGAAACGCACCGGGCCCGAGCCATCCATGCGGGCGGCTTCGGCCAGTTCGTCGGGGATCGTCATGAAGAACTGCCGGTAGAGAAACGTGCCGGTCGCCGTGGCGACCAGCGGCAAGGTGAGGCCGGAATAGGAGTTGAGAAGGTTCCACTCGACCGAGACCTCGATGCCGAACAGCCCAAGAATGGAGCGGAACGGCTGGAATAGATCGGCGGCCACCGAATAGGTCGGCACCACGCGCACTTCGAGCGGCAGCATCAGGGTGATGAAGACCGTCCAGAAGAAGAAGTGTTTCAGCGGCGAGCGAAAGAACACGATGGCAAAGGCGGTGCAGGCCGAAAGGGCCACCTTGCCGATCGTGACCAGCGTGGCCATGATCATGCTGTTCAGGAGGGCATTGCCGAGATTGGCGCGTTCCCAGGCCGTGGCGGCATTGGTGAAAAGTTCGCCCTGCGGCATGAAGCTGAACGGCACGCTGTTGACCTGCTGCACCGACTGGCTGGCGCCGGAAATGACGACGATGAAGGGGCCTATGAGCAAAAAGAAGCCGGCGACCATGAGAACATAGGTCAGGGCATCGGCAAAGGGGGTACGCTGGATCATCGCGGCCTCACTTGTAATGAACCTGCCGCTCGACGAAGCGGAACTGGATGAAGGTGAAAACCATGATGAGGCCGATGAGAACGATGCTCTGCGCCGAGGCGCCGGAGTAATTCAGTCCCTCGAAGGCTTCACTGACGATACGGTAAACCATCACCTCGGTGGCGCGGTTGGGGCCGCCTTCGGTGGTGGTGGCGACGATGCCGAACGTATCGGCCCCGACGAAACCCTCGGTCATCATGATGACGGTGAGGAAGAACAAAGTGGGGGCAAGCAGCGGTACCTGAATGTCGATCGCACGGCGAACGGGGCCGGAGCCGTCCATGGCGGCCGCCTCCGTCAGCGAGCGCGGCACCGATTGCAGGCCGGCGAGCACGAAGATGAAGGTGTAGCCCGCCCATTTCCAGATGAAGATGACGATGACGAGGATCAGCGCGTGTTCACCGTATTTGGCCGGGTTCCAGATGTCCGGCCACCAGGCGTTGAGCGAGGCGGCAAGACCGCGTTCCGGCGACAGGATGAAGCGGAAGGCCATGCCCGCGGCGGGTCCGGCAATGGCGTAGGGGAGGATGTATAGAACCCTGAAAAAGCCGGAACCGGGCAGCGCGCGATCGACACAAAGCGCCAGAACGAGGCCGATCAGGATGGTGAAGACAGGCCCGGCAATGGCAAAGACCATGCTGACGAGCACCGAATGCCAGTAAAGCGGATCGAGAAAGGTTTCCTCGAAATTGGCGAGGCCGACGAACTCCGCCGCGCCACCGAAAGGTGGTTCGAGCGTGAAGGCCCAGTTGATGACCGCTGCCACGGGCCAGTAGAAGAACAGGAAGATCAGCAGAAGCTGCGGCAGGGCGAACAGCACGGGCAACCACGTGCTTTTGAAGACGGCGCGCTTTTCCATGAAAAAACCGGCATTACTGGAGAAATGGGCGGACTTGCCCGTGAAGCGAGGCGTCGCGGGCAAGTCCTTCGAAGTAGGGCAGAAGCTTAGTTCAGCTTGGAGCCGGCATAGGTCTTTTCAAAGCGGCGAAGAGCAGCATTCGAGCGCTCGACAGCCTTGTCGAGTTCGGCCTGGATGTCGGCGTTCTGCATGAAGATGGCTTCGAGCGAGGTGGCGACTTCCTTGCGGATCTGCGTGAAACCGCCAAGGCGGATGCCGCGGGTATATTCGGACGGCGGCGTAAACGTCAGGCTTTCGATCGCCTTTTCACGGCCCTTATACGGAGCCTTGTCGTAGAAGCCGTTGGCCTTCATGGCGTCGAAGCCGGTCTTGGTGACCGGGATGTAGCCGGTGACCGTGGACCACCATTCAACCATGCCCGGCTGGGCGATGAAGTTCAGGAATGCGGCTGCACCCTTGTATTCGGCATCCGGACGACCGGCCATGACCCAGAGCGAAGCGCCGCCGACGAGCGAATTGTGACGTTCGGTGCCCTTCCAGACCGGCAGCATGGCGACGTCCCACTTTGCGCCTTCCGGCATGGTCTTGCCGACGGTGCCGTGGTTGGCGATGGAGGTCATGAACATCTGGCAGGTCTGCGAGGTGAAGGCGGGCAGGATGTCCATGCCGAGCTGCTTCGTCTTGACGACGAACAGCTTCTCGTCCTGCATCTTCTTGAAGAACTTGACGTGATCCACGAACTTCGTCTTGTTGATCGTCAGTTCGGCATCAAGGCCCTGATAGCCGTTGCCCTTGGTGGCGATCGGCTGGTTGTGGATGGCGGAGAACTGCTCCATCAGCATCCAGGTGTCGAAGTTGAAGGCCAGCGGGCATTCGAAACCGGCGGTCTTCAGCTTTCTGGCGGCTTCTTCAACCTGTTCCCACGTGTCGGGCTTGAAGGTGATGCCGGCTTTCTCGAAGGCGTCGACATTGTAATAGAACATCGCCGTGGAGGAGTTGTACGGGAAGGAGTTCAGCTCACCCGAGGCCGTCGCATAATAATTGGCGATGCCGGGGAAATAGTTGTTCCAGTCGATCTTGTAGCCATTGTCGGCCATCAGCTTCTTGGCCGGAACGAAAGCCTTGGACAGCATCATGTCCAGCGTGCCGGCGTCGTAGATCTGGGTGATGGCGGGCTGCTTCTTGGCGCGGTAGGCGGCGATGGTGTTCTGCAGCGTGGCGTCATAGTCGTTCTGCGAGGTGCAGACGATTTCAAATTCAGCCTGCGATTCGTTGAACTTCTTGCAGGTGTCCTGCACGCGGTCGCCGAGATCGCCCGAAAGGCCGTACCAGAATTCGAACTTGGTCTTTTCTGCGTGGGCGGCCGTGGCGCCGAAGGCGGCCGCGATGGCGACGCCGGCCACGAAAGAGGTCAGAGCGGAAGATTTCATGAGTTGAGCCCCGTTGATGGATGGATGGCATGATCGGCAAGAACATCATGTTCCCAGCACGAAGCCACGGGCTCTGCTAACAGCCGTCTTTGACGGATCGCTTACATTTTGTTGAACGTTTTATGATGACTGGCCGCGCAGAGATATCTGCGCGGCAAAACAGGCGCGATAAAAGCCGGTAAAGAGAATTTTCCCTTATTTTTCAGAGGATTCCGGCTTGCAGGTCATTCCGCTACTTGCTGCTGAATAGTCTCTCGGAGTCAACCGCGGCGTGCGGTCTCAATGGCGGCGACATCGATTTTCTTCATATCCATCATCGCGGTGAAGGCTCGTTTAGCCTCCGCACCGCCGGCTGCCATGGCCTCCATCAGCACACGCGGGGTGATCTGCCAGGAAATGCCCCACTTGTCCTTGCACCAGCCGCAGGCGCTTTCCTCACCGCCTTTGCCGACGATGGCGTTCCAGTAGCGGTCGGTCTCTTCCTGGTCTTCGGTCGATATCTGAAACGAGAAGGCCTCGCTATGTTTGAACGTCGGTCCGCCATTCAGGCCAATGCAGGGCACGCCGGCAACGGTGAACTGCACCATCAAAACGTCGCCTTCCTTGCCGGAGGGATAGTCGCTCGGCGCCCGGTACACATGGGTGACGGCGCTGTCGGGAAAGGTCTCGGCATAAAATCTGGCGGCGGCCTCGGCATCCTTGTCGTACCAGATACAGATCACATTCTTCTTCATGGCGTGTTCCTCCAAATTGAAAGCTGATTTTCGCCCTGCCTGTCAGCGGCAAGGACATTGACCGGCCGGTGTCGGCTCCCCCATTCGGCATAGAATGCAGCTGCCGGGCGAACGTTCCCAGGGGTTGGGCAACAACGCCATTTTTCAGGGAACTGCAGGTCGCCGTCACAACCACCGCCTCACCCTTTGGCGGTAGGCGTCATAGGAGGGGCCGAGTTCCTTGCTCAGCACCCGTTCCTCAATCTTCACCTGCAGCATCACGGCGATGACGAGGACAATGGCGATAGCAAGCTGCAGCACCGTTGTGAACACCAGCACCAGCCCAACAAACAGCGCGATCTGCCCGACAAAGACCGGGTTTCTGGAAAGGCTGAACGGGCCGGTATCCACGATCGCGCCAAGGTGACCTTCAGCCGCGCCGATGCGCCATGACTTGCCCATGTAATGCTGCGCATAAAGCGCGATCAGACCTCCGGCCAGAACCATCGCCATACCGGCAATGCGGATTGCCAAACCGAGATCGCAGCGGCTTAGAAGAAAGCCGGATTGCTGCGGCCCCAGCCACAGACTGACGAGGGCAGAATGGCACCCAGAAGAAAGGCAAGACGGAAGAGCATGGCAGGGATAGCCTGCCTTTCGCGGCCTTTTGCAAAAAGCCAGACAGGCTCACCCGTCTGTTTCGCCAGTCGCGCCGTCAAGAGCAGAAACCCGGCGATATATGCCCAGACTGCGAGCACGGCTATGATGTCAATCATGGTTCCCCCAAACATTGGCAAGCTCCACCGTCCCAACGTCAAGGACAGCGTTTTTCGACTCGCTCATATCGGGAGTATAGATACAAATATCCATCATTATTACTTCACTCGCGTGACTTGAAGGCTGTGTAGGATTCCCTCTGAAGAACAGCGGACGACCCGAAGATCGCCGGTAGCAATTAAATCCGCACAGAGAGCATAAACCTTATCATTAAGTATTATTTAATGAGGAAAACGTAGTATTCGATAATTATTTCAGCGGAAACCATTTAGCTGCCATCGGAGGATCGCACGTGAGTTTTCTTGATCGTGGTGCCAATGCTTTCGCGGTTATGGCCGCGCTCTCTAAATCTCAAGCCATCATAGAATTTGATCTGTCCGGAAAGATTCTCACCGCCAATGAGAACTTCTGTCGCGCGCTCGGTTATGAGCTTTCGGAAATCGTCGGCAGGCATCACAGCATGTTTGTCGAGCCCGCTGAGGTGTCTTCGCAGGATTACAAGACCTTCTGGGCAAAGCTTTCGGCAGGCGAGTTCGATCAAAGGCAATATAAGCGTATCGGCAAGGGCGGCAGGGAAATCTGGATCGAGGCCTCCTACAATCCGGTGTTTCGCCGCGGCAAGCCGGTGAAAGTGGTCAAGATTGCCACCGATATTACCGCGCGCGAGCTGAAGGCGGCGGAAGATGCCGGCAAGATCGATGCCCTGTCGCGGGCGCAGGCCATCATCGAATTCTCCCCGAGCGGCGAGGTGCTGGCGGCCAACGAGAATTTTCTGGCCGCCCTCGGTTATTCGCTGGCGGAAGTGCAGGGCAGGCATCATCAGATGTTCTGCGAGCCCGCCTACACGCAATCCGCCGACTATGCGCAATTCTGGAAAAGGCTCGCCGGGGGTGATCTCGTGGCGGATGAATTCATGCGGCTCGGCAAGGGTGGCCGCAGGGTTTTCATTCAGGCCTCCTATAACCCGATCTTCGATCTGAACGGCAAGGTGTTCAAGGTGGTCAAATTTGCGACCGACGTGACCGGCCGCGTGGAAAATGTCGAAACACTCGCACAGTCCCTGACCGAGCTTGCCGAAGGCGATCTCTCGCAGAGCATCGACAAACCCTTCATTCCTTCGCTGGAACGACTGCGGACAGATTTCAACGCGGCCTCGGAAAAGCTGAAGAAGGCCATGACGCTGGTTTCTGAAAATGCCGGCGCCATTTCTTCCGGCTCGAATGAAATACGGTCCGCGGCCGACGATCTTGCCAGACGCACGGAGCAACAGGCCGCCTCCATCGAGGAAACGGCCGCGGCGCTTGAAGAGATCACCACCGCCGTCAATGATTCAAGCCGCCGGGCGGAAGAGGCGGGAAAGATCGTCACCCGTGCCCGCGACCATGCCGAACATTCGGGCGCGGTGGTGCGGGATGCGATCGGGGCGATGGACCAGATCGAAAAATCGTCGCGCGAGATTTCCAATATCATCGGCGTGATTGACGAGATCGCTTTCCAGACCAATCTGCTGGCCCTGAATGCAGGTGTGGAAGCCGCGCGTGCGGGTGAGGCGGGCAAGGGGTTTGCCGTGGTCGCGCAGGAGGTGCGCGAACTCGCGCAACGTTCGGCAACGGCCGCGAAGGAAATCAAGAGCCTTATCAACGCATCCGGCGCGCAGGTGGAAAACGGCGTCGGCCTCGTCACCAGAGCGGGCTCCGCCCTGCAGGAGATTGCGGCGCAGGTACGCGATATCAACACAAACGTCGTGGCGATCGTGGAAGCCGCGCGTGAACAGTCCACTGCTCTTGCCGAAATCAACCAGGCGGTCAACACTGTCGATCAGGGAACGCAGCAGAATGCCGCGATGGTGGAGGAGCAGACGGCCGCCAGCCATAGCCTTGCACTGGAAGCGGCGACCCTGTTCGAGCTTCTCGGGCAATTCCGCTTCGATGACGCGACGCGATCGGCATCGTCTTCGCGCATCAGCTTAGGGCAGCAAACTGCGCCGATCAGTTCGCGACGTCCCGCATCCCGTGCGCTTGCGGCACGCGGTTCGGCTGCAGTCGCTGCCAAACATGAGGAATGGCAGGACTTTTAGAGCGCTTCGCGTATAGGTGGGTCCAGTTTGAGGCCGTGACATTCGTGAACCGACGTCCCGGCCTCCTCATTTTTTGTGAAGGCACAGGAATGAGGAAAGGCCGAGAAAAGACCGAAAAACCGAAACTTCCGTTGAAGAACAGCCGAAGCTCTGGGCATATCGTATCGATTGGCTGATAATCGGCACATCGCGTGTGGAGTTTTCGGGGACGTTCGCTTGGCAGGGATATCGACTGGCCGCCTGGCTTTTGCCTTCTGTCTGCTGGCCATTAGCTCTGGCGTAGCCGGGGCGGAAGAGCCGGCAGAGGAAAAGGCGTCCTGCGCCTACACCCACGACGTTGCGCCGGAATTGTGCATCCGCGTTGGCAGCTACAATACTGATCTGTGTCATGCCATGGAGGTTCTGGCCGGGCGCCATGCCGTTCCGCCGGATTATTTCGCCCGGCTCATCTGGCGGGAAAGCCTGTTCCGGGCCGATGCCGTCAGCCCGAAGGGCGCCGAGGGCATCGCCCAGTTCATGCCGGGAACCGCCAGGCTGCGCGGCCTTGAAGACAGTTTCAACATCATCGCCGCTCTTGAGGCATCCTCGCGTTACCTGTCGGAGCTGAAGACGCAATTCGGGAATTTCGGTCTTGCGGCGGCGGCCTATAATGCGGGCGAGGCGGGACTGCGGACATTCATCGCCACCGGTCGCCTGCCGATGGAAACCCGGGACTATGTCTTTGCGATTACCGGATATCCCGTTGAAAACTGGAAGGACAATCCGCCGGAAAAGGCGGCCCCGGCGCTCGATGACAACAGGTCCTTCATCGATGCCTGTCTGCGTCTGGCCGATACCCGTACCATGAACGATCCTGTGCTGATTTCCTCGGCCGACTGGGCTCCCTGGGGCGTGCAGCTTGCCGCGCATTATAACCCGGCGGTGGCAAACCGGCTTTTCACCCGCGCGATAGGCCAGCTTGCGGAACCGCTTAACGCTGAACGCGCCTTGATCGTGCGCCAACGCGGCGGGAATTTCGGTTCGCGCCCGCGTTATGCCGCCCGCATCGGCCGCGAAACACGTGGCGAAGCCAATCAGCTTTGCGGTGCAATCCGGCAGGCCGGCGTTCCCTGCACCGTGTTTCGCAACAGGTAGGCGACTGTCATTTTAAGCCGATCATAACAAGTTGATCGGCATTTCGTTTGCGCCTCCTTCCAGCGGCAAACCATCGACCCTAGATTTGCGCCCGGGCCATGGTCGCGTCTTGTGCGACCACAGGCATTTTACGAGGGGAAGCATTAAAAATGAGATGGCTTGAAACCGGATGCCTTACGGCTGCGCTGGCAATCGTCAGCGCCTGTTCCTCCACCGGGCAGACGGAGATTTCCCGCACCGTCGCAGGCTTTGTGGGACAGCCCCGCGATGCCGCCATCGCCAGACTTGGCCGTCCGAACAAGGTCATCATCGAAAACGGCGCAACCGAATCCTATTGGCTGAAGGTCGATGTCGAGACCTATGCCGGCCTCAGCAACAGGCGCGAATATAAGACCGTCAATGGCCAGGCGCAGATATCGGAAACCGAGGGCATGAAGATCAAGGAGCACCGCCGCGACTGCATCATCAAGATCACTGCGGACGCCGCCTCCACCATCAGGACGAGCGAGATCATCGGCAATCCCGCCAGTTGCGAAAATATTCTAAATCGTCCGGCCTCCTGAACCGCGCTCCGGGGCGGAACGCAGCTCAGGAGGTTGCAAGGGGGCTCAGAAGCGATAGTTCAGCCCGACCTTGATGGCATGCATGTTCAGCGAATTCGAGGCATTGCGGCCGTTTGCTATTCCCGAAGTGCCGGCGTGGTCGACATATTCGTAAACCGGCGATTCATAGGGAGCGCAAACTTCCGGATAGATGGCGCAAAGCCAGGCCATATTGGGATCATTGGCCAAACCGGGGTCGATCATCTCGGTGCCGGTCTGCTCGCTCGTCTGGTAGTCCTTGCCGGTGCCGGCGCGGGCATTCTTGAACTTGAAGGACTTGGCGCGGAAATGGCTGTAGCTGTAATCCGCCCTGATCGACCAGTTTTCGTTCAAGGCATATTCCGCGCCGAGCCCGATGGTGAAGCCGGTTCGCGTGCCCGAAGCCTTCTCTACGAAGAATGCCGTTGTTTCGGAACCCATGGGGTTGGTAGCGCTCGCACTGTCTGAGACATACTGGTCGCGCCATTGGGTTTCCCGGGCAAGCGCCAGACCGGCGGTCGAATAAACCAGCAGCCTGTCGTTGACGGCATATCCGAGTTTTGCGCGCAGCCCGGCAGTCCAGTCGATGTCGTAGCTGGTGGTTGCGTCCACATGCCCGTTTTTCGCCAGTGTGGCATCGGTGGAGGCGAACTTTTCGATGCCGCGAAGATAGGTTTTGGTGTAATCGGCCTCGACGCCGACGACAAAGCCGTTTTCGAGCTGCCGGTCATAACCCGCATGCAGCCCGAATGCGCCGCCGCGCATGTTGAAATCGGCAGATTCCCGCGCGGCTGCATCGCTGAACGTTCCATCCAGAGAGGTCGTATTTCCTGCGATATTCAGGAAATCGCCGCCCGCATGAGCACCCACATTAAAGCCGGTCCAGTCGCGAACGAAGGCGCTGTCCGTCGGGCTGCTGAAGGGGGAGAGGCCGGGCAGGGCTTCGCCGCCGCCAATGGTTGCCGTGAGGCTGGCATAGATCGTCCGGCCCGGTCCCGGCTGTGTGACAAGGCCGAGAGGATCGACATAGAAACGATCGAACAGGTTTTCCACGCGCAGGCTCGCGGTCATGTTGTCGTTGATCTTGTATTCGGTAAACAGGTCGACCAGCGTATAGGGTTCCCAGTCCACGAGAGCGATGAATTCGGAGGCGCCCTGCGCCGTGACATCGCCATGTCCGATGGCGCGCGGCCCGACATAAGAGATGCGGCCGCCGACCGTCAGCCGGTCCTCGAGGAATTTCTGCGAGAGCGTCAGGTCCACCGTATATTCCGGCTGAACATGGTTGGTCGCATAGTCGCCGTAGAGGGACTTGCTGTCGCAGGTCTGGGTCGTGCGGCAATATTCGACGTTCAGGAAATAATTGGCCGAAAGGTCCGCCGAAAAGCCGCCATTGGTGTAACGGCCGGAGAGTTCGAGACCTGAAAATTTAGCCCGGGGAATGTTGCCGATATTGAGGGTCAGCACCGGTTCGGTCACCACCGTGCGCGATATGTAATTCTTCACGTCCCAATTGAAATAACCGAACTTGATCATGGCGGTATCGTCGTCGGACAGAATGCCGTCGCGAATGATGTTGGTGCCGATTTCCCAGTTGCTGGACCGTTCCGGCTGGACGCCGGCATTGGCGATCACGCTGTTGAAGGCGGAGACGGATTCGATGATGGATGGCGATCTGAGCGTATTCGAATAGTTGGCGTAGAACTGCGTATTGTCGAACGGTTCCACCGTCACGCCGGCAGACGGGCTGAAACCCCCGTCATCCACCGTCAGGCCGATGGGTTTGCCCTGGGCCTGATATTTTTCGTAAGGATCAAATCGATCCTTGAGCCAATAATGCGAGTATCGCAGGCCGCCATTCAGGGTCAGCCAGTCAACGGGCTTGTAGGCTGCCTTTGCGAAAGCGGCACCTTCATGACGAATGGCATCGCGCGGCGTCAGCCACCCCTCGAGAACAGCGGCGTGCTCGCTGCCATTGGTGTCCTCGGCCCGGTAGGAAATGCCGTAGTTCAGATCGAGGTCACCGTAATCCGAGCTGAATTGCGAGCGGTTGGTAATTTCCGCTCCCCACATATTGGTGTCGGTGCCGACCCGGAAACCGGATGGCAGGCCGATTTTTTCGGGCGTCAGTCCTCGCCCGCCGCGCACGGGATTTCGGACTTCGAGATGGTTGAAGTAGAAATTCGACTTGAAGTCGATGAGATCATTATCCTCGGGGTTCCAGTTGTATCTCGCCGTGAACGTGTCGAGGCTGGTGCTGACCGTCTGCTCCTGTTGCTGCGCCTGTCCGGTATTCGAGGTCAGCCGCGAGGCAAGCCGGTCCCCGGCCTCGCTTCTATATCCCATATAACCGATCTGGAATGTCTGGTCGTCCGAAAGGCGCGCGGTCACTTTTGCCAGAAGAGATTGCGTTTCCAGCTCGGTGTTGAGGACTTCCTCGCCCCCTCGGTAGTTGACCAGGCCTTCATTGATCATCGTGTTGGGAAGAATGCCGCCCCAATATTTCGTATTGCCGATGTTTTTCGGGGAGGCGACGGGGCCGTGGCTGCCGGCGTGATAATTGCCCTGGCGACGATGCGCATAACCCGCAACGACATCGATGTCCTCGCCCTTATAGGCGCCGATCACACTGCCCGAGCCGGTCGTTGGCTTGAGGAAGGCGGGGCGATCCATCCCGTCGGCAGATGGTGTCGCGGTGCCCACGCCGGACTGATAGCTGTAGCCGCCCAGCGCGCCATCCTTCGGGCTTGAAGAATTGGTGCCAAAACCGCCCTTGACCTTGAGGCCCCATTTTTCACCGTCCTTGACGATGTCATCGGCACTGACCGTCCTCATCGCGACCGAGCCGGCATTGCCGAAGGAAGCGGCGTCTGCCCCCTTGGTAATGTCGACGCCGGCGATGAAATCGGGATCGACATAGGTGCGGTTCGAGACGCCCTGATAGCCCTGATAGACCGTCACGGAATTCTCGGCGCCGTCTATCGTGGTGGCGACGCGGCCCATTCCCTGCATGCCGCGAATATTGACGTCGATGGCGCCCGCGCCGTTGCGCGCCTCGCCAGACATGACGCCAGCCGTGCCGCGAAACATGTCGGCAGGGCTTGAGCCGCGGAAGCGGTCGATATCCTCGCCCGAAATATAGGCCGTCGGCGCGTCGGTTCCGTAGGGTGCGTCGGGGCTGCCGTATCGCCCGCTTTTGCCGGTGACGGTGATTGTTTCCAGCACGAGCGAACCGTCCGCCGAGGTCGCCTCCTGCGCCTGCGATGCGTTGGAGACCGTCACGCGATCGGGTGCCGTGAAGCGGAAGCTCAGGCCGGTGCCGTCCAGAAGCTTGCCGAGCGCATCGCGCGGCTGAAGGGCACCGGCTGCGCCGGAGGTTTTCAGCCCCTTCGTCAAAGACGCATCGTAGAGAATCTGTATGCCGCTCGCCGCGCCAAATCGCGTCAGGGCCACGTCGAGAGGGCCCGCGGGAATGGAAAACTGGCGCAGCTCCTGCGCATGAGCCTGGGTGTGAGCCTGGAAAGAGACGGAGCATGCCAGCGATGCGCAGAATGCCGCCAGCCTCAAGCGTGCTGCGTGACTACCGGATTTTTGTCCCGCCGCCAATAAAGTCATCCCCGTAACCCCTTCAGTTTCGCCGCGACGATGCGGCCTCTGATAGGGAGGACGACCGAGGCGCAGAAACCCGAAAAGATTTCTGGAGTTTTTTGGTAATATTTTTCGAATCCTACGAAATCTCTTGCAGCGAAGCGGTTCTGAACCGGTTTCAGACGAGAAGAAGTATCCCGCCGGCACCGATTGCCCGCAGATGCAGGGTCTCTTCAAGATGGGCGATAATGTCCTGTGGCCGGTTGAGCTGGAAAACGCCCGAGACATGCAGGGACCGAAGGCTTTCGCGTGTGATGATGATCTTGCCGCGCCGGTGCCGGTTCAGGCTGGCGACGATGTCTTCGAGGGGGCGGTTGTTGAAAACCAGCAGGCCTTCGCGCCAGGCGGAGGCGGTTTCAAGGTCGATTGCGGATTTTTCCCTGAGACCCGAACTCGCATAGGCGATTGCCTCGCCGAGAAGGAGCTGCGCATTGCCGAGACAGTGCACGGTAAGCGGGCCGGACAGGCATTCCACCGTTACGCCGCTGGCGTTGTGTGTCACGCTGAACGAGCCGCCGGAGGCCTCGACATAACCGGCACCGGCATTCACGACAAATGGCATGTCGGATGCCTGCCTGACGGTGAAGACCGCAGCGCCCGCCGTCAGATCGAACCGCCGTTCACCGTCGAGAGACAGGGCCGTGCCACCATCGAGAAAGGCGGTCGACCCGTCCGGCAGGGTCACATTCTGCTGCTCGCCAACCCCCGTTGAAAAATCTGCAAGCAGTGCGCCCATGGACGGCATGTAACCAAGTTCCGGCAGCGCGACGGCGACGCCGGCAAGGCCGGCTACCAGGCTGCCGCCAATCATGAAAGACCGTCTGGAGGTGACAGCTACACGCGTGCGCGTTTCGGCTTGCAGAGCCGGACCGAGATTGCGCCAGAGCGCCGATGCCTCGATAAAGGCGCGTTCGTGGTCAGCACTGAGGTTGCGCCAATGGCTGAGCGCCTCCGTATCCTCAACCGTTGCCGCGCCGGAGTGCAGCCTGACGATAAAGGATGTGGCCTTCCTTCTGAGCGCATCGGATCCGTCGTTCAACACTCAACCCCTATCAAAAGCGCGCCTTGGTGCAGGAATTTCACATGAACCTCATTAGCTCTAACGATTGGCAACCGGAAATCCGAAAATTATCTGCGTCGCTCATGTCCCATTTTCTCCATGCAGTAATTGATCGCGCGGTTGATTTCCATTTCCACCGTGCGGGTCGAGACATGGAATTCCTCCGCGATCTCGGCATGGGGGCGAAACTCCAGCCGGGCTGCGACAAGCATTTTTCGCTGGCGATCCGGCAACTCGCCGATGACGCGCATGAGTTCCCGGATCTGGTCGCGATCGATCACCTGCTGGTCCGGTCCCGGCCGTTCGTCGCGAATTGAAAGGGCATCCTCGATCTGTTCGGTCGTTGCGCGGTGCTTGCGGCCCCGCCCGTGATCGATTGCAAGCGACCTTGCAATCCGCTTGAGATAGGGCACGGGGGCTTCGGACGCATTCGAACTGTTCCTCGCCAGCTTGATCCAGGCTTCGTGGGCAAGATCCTCGGCATCCTCCCGGGAACCCGTCATCCGCGTCAGATATCGCTTGATGTCCGACTGCGTTTTCAGGAATGCCGAAAGGAATTTGTCGTCGCGTTGCGTCATGACCGACCTGAGGATTGCGTTTGAGGCGATACCCCGCACGGCGCGTCATTTCAATACTTAACTGAAATAATCATGTTAAAATGGTTTGGCTGATTGCCGTGGTGCTGCGCCATTGACCGTGCTTTGGCCACGCCCTTCCAGCAGATGTGACCCGGTTTCTGTGGATGACGGTAACCGCTGTTGTGACGTTAAGCCTCTGCGCATATGCTGGACTACTCAATCTCGATTTCCGGCCAAGGCGGACAGGACCATAATGACCTCCCAGTTGGATTTTTTCGCTCCCGCAGCCGCGCGGCTTCCAAAGGCCGAAAAAGAGCGAAAAGCGGCTGGACGGGAAACGACACAGAAGGCGGTTTCTGACGATGAGGCTCTGGCCGGATATCTCGAATCCACCGGCAACTACCGTATCCTGCGCAGGCTGCAGCCCCGCGCGGTCATCGAGCGGCCGCGGCCGGGTTTCCCCCGCCGAGGCGTGATCCTCGATACCGAGACGACGGGCCTCAACCATCGAACCGATGAGATCATCGAAATCGGCGTCATCGCCTTCACATTCGATGATCAGGGTACAATCGGCGATGTCACCGGCATCTATGGCGGTCTGCACCAGCCGGGCGTTGCCATTCCCGAAGAGATCACGCGCCTGACAGGTATTACCGATGCAATGGTTGCCGGACAGACGATAGACATCGACCGGCTGACCTCGCTTGTCACAGATGCCGATCTGATCATTGCCCACAATGCCGGCTTCGACCGTCCCTTTTGCGAGACCTTCTCGCCGATCTTCCGCGACAAGGCCTGGGCCTGTTCCGTAAAGGAGATAGACTGGCGGGCGCGGGGCTTTGAAGGCACCAAGCTTGGATATCTGATTGGACAATCCGGTTATTTCCACGATGGCCACCGCGCCGTCGACGATTGTTTTGCGCTGCTGGAAGTGCTGGAACAGGAGCGGCCCGGCCAAACCGGAACGCCATTTTCGGAACTCCATGAGGCAAGCCGGTTGTCGCGGGTCCGCATTTACGCGGAAAACAGCCCGTTTGACATGAAGGATCACCTGAAAAAGCGCGGCTACCGCTGGTCGGACGGTTCCGACGGCCGGCCTAAATCCTGGTGGGTGGAACTGCCGGAGGAAAGGCTCGAAGAAGAGCTGCATTTCCTCCGGACTGAAATCTACCGCTGGGATGCCGATCCGACGGTCAAATATCTGACGGCGTTCGATCGGTTCAAGACCGGGTAGGATAGCGGCAACTTGGCGTATGCCGATCAGCCTCGCCGCGTAAATCCCCCGGCAAGATCGCATACAATTTCTACAGTCAATCGAAAACAATCGCTGCAAATTTGAGCAGCCGAGCGGTCGGGTCCGCAAGCCGTTCTGAAATCGCCTTTTAGATCAATGGCAAAGCGGATTGGCACGCCTCCTGCATGACAAGGTTGTCGCAGGAGAGTGTTCATGAGCAAAGCCGCAGCAATCGACATCGCTTCCGTTTCCAAGATCTACGGCAACACCACTGCCGTGCATGCGATAAGTCTCAAGATTCCGGCGGGAAGCTATTGCTGCCTGCTTGGCCCCTCCGGCTGCGGAAAGACCTCGACGCTGCGAATGATTGCCGGCCATGAAAGCATTTCCAGTGGTGATGTCCGGCTGGGCAATGTGGTGGTCACCGATCTGCCGCCCGCCCGGCGCGGCACGGCGATGATGTTCCAGTCTTATGCGCTGTTTCCGCATCTCGATCTCGTCGACAATGTCGCCTTCAGCCTCAAGATGAAGGGTGTGGACAGGGAGACGCGCCGCACCAAGGCGCTCGATATGCTGCGGCTGATGCAGCTTGAACCCTATGCCAGCCGGCGGCCGGCCCAGCTTTCCGGCGGGCAGCAGCAGCGCGTGGCGCTGGCGCGCGCGCTCATCACCGATCCCGAGGCGTTGCTGCTGGATGAGCCGCTGTCGGCACTCGATCCTTTCCTCAAAATTCGCATGCGCGCCGAGTTGAAGAAGCTGCAGACCTCGCTTGGCATCACCTTTGTTCACGTCACGCACAGCCAGGAAGAGGCCATGGCGCTGGCAGATGTCATCGTCGTCATGAATGATGGCCGTATCGAGCAGGCGGCGACGCCACGCGAGGTGTTCGAGCGCCCGGCGACCGCTTTCGTCGCCCGTTTCATGGGCGACCACAATGTCATTTCCGGGCGTTTCAAACAGAAGGCCGACGAATTCGTCACGCTGGAGGTGGCTGGCGGCGGCGCATTCACGGCCAGCGGCACCGCCCCTGATGACGGCGCGGTCGATATCGCCATCCGTACCGACCGCGTGCGCGTGGGGGAGGCGGATCAGCCGGGCTTCGGTTTTACCGGCATCGTCTCGAATGTCGAATATCGCGGTGCGAGCGTGAAGATCGCCGTCAGCGGCGCGGGTATCGAGGATTTCAACGTCATCCTCAGCGATGCCGCCTTTTTTGAAAAGCCGGTCAGGACCGGCGACGCCATACCGCTTTCATGGAATGCGGCCGATGCCATCGTGCTCGGCCGGGTAGAGAAGTGACCCCAAAAATAACCAGAGGAGAACTTTGAAATGACCGATACCTCCAAGATCAAGACCGGCCTTTCCCGCCGTGGCCTTCTCAAGGCGGGTGCTGCCGCCACGGGTGCGGCGATCGGCTCCGGCCTCATCACCGGCTTCCCGACCATCTGGGCGCAGAACCCGATCACCATCCGCCAGTTCGGCACTGGTGTGTCGAACCTCAATGCCATTGCCGAAAAGTGCAAGGCCGATCTCGGCATCACGCTCGAAATGACGGCGACGGATTCCGATGCCGCCGCCCAGCGCGCCGTGACCCAGCCGAATTCCTACGACATTGCCGATATCGAATACTGGATCCTGAAGAAGGTCTATCCGGCGGGTGTCATCCAGCCGATGGAAATCAAGAAGCTGAAATATTACGACAAGATCGTGCCGCTATTCAAAAACGGCAAGCTGAAGCCGGATAGTGTCGTGGCGCAGGGCACGGCCCCGCACACCGTCGGTTTCGTCGAAAAGCCCGGCGACAAGACGTTCGCCAAGGGCGAGACCGATTATTTCACCATGGTTCCGACGATCTACAATGCCGATACGCTCGGCATTCGCCCCGATCTCGTTGGCCGCGACATCACCAGCTGGGCCGATATCATGGACCCGAAGTTCAAGGGCAAGACCTCCATCCTCAACATCCCCTCCATCGGCATCATGGATGCGGCGATGATCATGGAGGCCATGGGCAACATCAAATATGCCGACAAGGGCAACATGACCAAGGAGGAGATCGACAAGACCATCGACTTTCTCATCAAGGCGAAGAAGGACGGCCAGTTCCGCGCTTTCTGGAAGAGCTTCGATGAAAGCGTGAACCTCATGTCATCAGGCGAAGTCATCATCCAGTCCATGTGGTCGCCCGCCGTCGCCGCGGTCCGCTCCAAGGGTATCGCCTGCAAATACCAGCCGCTGAAGGAAGGTTATCGCTCCTGGGGCGGCGGTCTTGGCCTTGCCAAGCACCTTTCGGGCGCAAAACTCGATGCGGCCTATGAATACATCAACTGGTACACGTCCGGCTGGGTCGGCGCTTATCTCAACCGTCAGGGCTATTACTCTGCCGCCATGGAAACGGCAAAAGAGCATATGTCCGCCGACGAGTGGGGTTACTGGGTCGAAGGCAAGCCGGCGCAGGGCGACATCATCGCCCCGGACGGCAAGGTCATGGAAAAGGCGGGCGCCGTGCGCGATGGCGGATCCTTCGAGGAGCGCATGGGCAAGGTCGCCTGCTGGAACTCGGTGATGGACGAGGACCGCTACATGGTCCGCCGCTGGAACGAATTCATCGCGGCCTGATGTAAAAGACAGAGGACTGGTGGCGGCTTGTCGTCACCAGTCCTGAAAGCGGCAGGCACCCCAACCTCTCCTCCGTCATCCTCGGGCTTGACCCGAGGATCTAACGAACCACCACATCGGACGTGGTTAGATCCTCGGGTCAAGCCCGAGGATGACGTCGAGAGTGCGGAGGACTTGTCAACATGCTCGCTGGCGACATCGCCGCCGGTGCTTCAGCAAATCCAGCGAAAGGCTTCATGATGGTGACGGTCAGACTCATCGGCGTCAGCGACAAAAAGGACAGGCCGCCCCGCAGCTTGGCGCTTCCGCAAAAGCTCGTGTCCTATATTCAGGCCACGCCGCTTTTCCTGATCCTCGGCTTCTTTCTGCTTCTGCCGATCCTCATGATCGCCCTCGTCAGCTTCTGGGACTATGACTTCGCCCAGATGTATCCCGATTTCGTGACCTTCAACTATCTGGAAACGCTGGGCTCCTGGGTCACCTGGCAGACCTATCTCAATACCCTGAAATATGCCGCCATCGTCTGGGCCATCACGCTGTTCTGCGGTTTCTGGATCGCTTATTTCCTCGCTTTTCACATTCGCACCACCACCATGCAGATGGTGCTCTTCCTTATCTGCACCGTGCCGTTCCTGACGTCGAACATCATCCGCATGATTTCGTGGATACCCGTTCTAGGGCGCAACGGGCTGGTCAACAGCACGCTGGTCAGCGCCGGCATCGTGCCCGCGCCGATTGAGTGGCTGCTTTATTCGGATTTCGCCGTGGTGCTGGCCATGGTGCATCTTTATACGCTGTTCATGGTCACGCCGATCTTCAATACGCTGATGCGCATCGACAAAGCGCTGATTGAAGCGGCGCGCGATGCCGGCGCGACGGGCTGGCAGACGCTCTGGAACGTCATCATTCCGCTTGCCAAACCCGGCATGGCGATTGGCAGCATCTTCGTCGTGACGCTGGTGATGGCCGATTTCTCCACGGTTCAGGTCATGTCCGGCGGGCAGAGCGCGTCGGTGGCGCTGATGATGAAGAACCAGATGTCGCTACTGCAATATCCGGCCGCCGCCGCCAACGCCGTCATCCTGCTCATCCTCGTTCTCCTGATGGTCGCGGGCATCCTGCGCATCGTCGATATCCGCAAGGAGCTGTGACCCATGCATTCGGAAAAACGTGGACGCGAATTTTACATCCTCGCCTTCTTTTTCACCCTCTTCGTGCTGTTCCTTTACGGCCCGCTGTCAGCAATCCTCATCCTTGCCTTTCAGGGGCCGAATGGCGGACTGACCTTTCCGCTGAACGGTGTTTCGCTGCACTGGTTCGCCAATCTCTTCGAACAGCAGGCGGTCGGTGATTTCGGCGGCTCGTTCCGCCGCTCCTTCGGGCTTGGGCTGATGGTCATGATCGTCACCGTCATCGTTTCGCTTCTGGCCGGCCTTGCCTTCCGGCGAAAATTCATCGGCGCGACACCGCTTTTTTATCTCTCCGTTGCCAGCCTGGTGGTTCCGTCAATCATCATTTCGCTTGGTATTGGTGTTCTTTTCCAGCAGCTTGGGCTGGAACCTTCATGGTATACATCAGCTTTCGGCGCGCATCTCACCTGGACGCTGCCATTTGGGGTGCTCATCATGCTGGCCGTGTTCAACCGCTTCTCGCCATCCTATGAGGAGGCAGCCCGTGACCTTGGCGCGTCCTCCTGGCAAACATTTGCCCATGTGGTGCTGCCGATGATCGCGCCGAGCCTGATCGGCGTCGGCCTGTTCGGTTTCACGCTCTCCTATGACGAGTTCGCCCGCACGCTGATGACATCGGGCACCTACAATACCCTGCCGCTGGAAATTTACGGCATGACCACCAATGTCACGACGCCGGTGCTTTATGCGCTTGGCGCTGTCACGACCCTGTTTTCCTTCCTGGTGATTGCGGGCACGCTCGGCCTGATCGTCACCCTGAACCGCCGCCATTTGCGTGGATGAAAAAACACACCATGCGCATCCTCGTCATCAATCCGAACACGACGCAATCCATGACCGAGACGATCGCCGATGCGGCGGTGCGTGTATCCAATCCGGGAACGGAAATCCTGGCCGTCACCTCATCCATGGGGCCTGTTTCCATCGAGGGATATTATGACGAGGTTTTCGCCGTGCCCGGCCTGCTGCTGGAGATTGCAAAGGCTCCGGCGCTCGGTGCGGATGCCGCCATCATTGCCTGTTTCGATGATACGGGGCTCGATGCGGCCCGTGCACTTGCCGATATACCGGTCATCGGCATTTGCGAGGCGGCGGTTTCCGCCACCGTCTTCATCGCACAAAGGTTCACCATCGTGACAACGATGGAGCGGTCACGGCTGCCGCTCGAACATCTCGTCCATCGCTACGGCATGTCTTCCCGTTGCAATGTGCGTGCCGCCGATATTCCCGTCCTGTCATTGGAAGAGCCCGGCTCGAATGCCCGCGAAAGGCTGCGCGAAGAGATTTCGCTGGCGCTGAAGAATGACCGTGCGGAGGCGATCGTGCTCGGCTGTGCCGGCATGGCCGACCTTACCGCCGAATTGCGCAGCGAATTCGGCGTGCCCGTCATCGATGGCGTCGCCGCCGCCGTCAAGCAGGCGGAAGCGCTGGTGGCAATGGGGCTTTCGACGGCCAAACGCGGCGCTTATGCCACGCCGGTCCTCAAGCCCTATCGCGGATTGCTGGAAACATTCCAGCCGGACAGAATGGTTGCTTCCTCAGGGAGCCATGGAGACCGTCAAGGTTTGGAACTCGCCGACCATAAAACAACGAAGGCGAGCTGATAGGCCAGATCGCGTTGCACATTTCGCAATGTCTGATCGCCCAGAACTATTCTGGAGCCGTTTCTCCGCAGGAAATTCAGTCGCTCTGCCCTCGCCAGGAGCGCCGTGACGTGGGCGCGGCTGATACCGTAGGCGCGTGCTGCCGCCTTGCGGGAAAACTCGCAGCCCGTTGCATCAAATGCGCTGGTTTTGGTGGCAAATACAAGGTCCAGCAGGATGGGGAACCCGGGCGCGTGCCCCATAAACATCCGTGTTTCCTCCGAGACCGGATGCAGTTCGTCCGTGTGCCTCAAAAGCCAGCTCACCCCCTCGATAAGGGCGCTTGCTCCGGCCGACATCATCCCGGGCGTCTCCGCCCTATGTTCGACCCAGGGCGAGGCTGCCGCGAGATAGGCCGTTGCCAGCGTCTGCACCGCGAGAACCAGCCAGCCATTCAACGACCATGGGCGCTCGCGGTTATCGTGGCTCGGCGGATGCCGCTGTGCCGTGCCCTCAAGCTCAAGCCAGTCGATCAACGCCCGTGTCCTGCGGCTGGAGACCCACCCTCTCGGGACGACGATCGCCTGAACCGCGGCCAATGTGAACTGTCGGCCATGGATAGACCCCAGCCCGAGAGCGCACACAACGGTGGCGAATGCGCCGAAATCGCCGATCGCACGAACAAGGCGTCGTTCCCGCCGAAACACGATCGATATCTGCGCGCAAAGGTGGGTGACCGCCTCATCAAAAGCCTCGTCGTTCAGAATCCGGTTCGCAAGTGGGGTCAACCTCTCGAGAAGCATGTCCGGCGGCGGCCGAACGGAATTCCCCTGCGGGAGCGGTTTTGAAACTTGCGAAATCTCTCTTCGAGATGCCTTTCTCCCGTAGGCTTCTAGGTCGTCACTACTTTATGGCGAAATCCAAGGCGTGAGTTTCATGCGCCGGCTACGCCCATTCATTGAAGGCGGGACAGCCCAGAATTTGCGGTCATGGGGATATGTGCAATTTGTTGCACTCCCCCGCCGTCTCATTGAACGGTATTAAAAAATACTCTCATAAATTGAATGTTAAAGGGCGCGTTAAAATATGTGTTCTTTTGAAACGGTTTATGGAAGTCGCGCTAACGAGAATGTTATCGCCTGTTTTTATTGCCTATTTTTATATGTCCGTGGATGCGAAATCTTTCGTTGGGTATCTGGAAACACAATCTTTGATGGTTGTTTTTTTGGGCTTGACGACGTTGCAGAGGATGCATCCCGGGCTAGCTGACATCCAGATGTTTCTACCGGGTTCACGGCGCGGTCGGCAGCGATGCCGGACGGCCACCGGCTTCGCAATGCCTTTTTATCCACCCCCCCAATTCTCCAAGGAGGATGAAGCGATGCAACTTCGACATGTTATTTTTGCCGGCCTCGTCGCAATCGCGGCGCAGTTCGATTTGCCGGCGATGCGCTATGTGGCACCTGCCGATGCGGCCACCCTGTCTGCCGAGCAGCTGGCCGTCTTTCAATCGAAACTGGAGCAGGCGGAAGCAAGCCGGGAGCTGCTCGGCCGTCGATCCGTGTGCCTGATGGAGCATCTGACGGCGCAGCAGCAGCTCAGCGCCGACCGCGAAAAGGCGCTGGGGCAGGCCAAGTATCTGCAGATCGAGCTGGAACGGCAGGTGGTGCAGTCCGAAAGCAGCGTGAAGGGCTACGAGGATCTCGTTCGATCCGAGAGCGAGAACGTCAGGGCGCGTCAGGCCACCTTCGAAAAAGCCCGAAGGGAAAGGGACGAGCAGGCCAAGAGAGTAAGAATATGCAGCGGGGTCCTCTTCTTCCTGCCGGGCATTTGCCAGGCCGGTGACGCCGCGGTGAAGGCGTTTGGCTGGATGAACGACGCGGAGAGGGACTACCGCACCGCGCTGCCGCGGCTGGACAATGCCCGGTCGGCTCTTGAAGGCGTTCGCAACCAGCTCGATAACAATCGCCGCCAGCTTGCGGCGGCAAAGCAGAGCCACGCGGAAAACGAGAATGCGGTGAAAACTCTGGAAGAGCAGATCACCCGGCTCAAAGCGGCGATTTCCACCATCAATGTCAAGGTGCAGGACTTTAACACTCAGGTCGGCAACTTCACCAATGCTCTCAAGGAAGCGCGCGAGGTCAATCCTGACGACGCGAAAATACGTCAGGTCAACCGGCTGTCCGCCGAGATCGACGGCCTGACCAACGACGTGCCGCAGTTCATTTCCTCCACCGAGGCCGGACTGCCTGATGACGCGAAGAAGCAGTGCGGATCGTAAACGATCAACCCCATGACTCTCCATAACCACCCATCAACAGGAGCATGAAAATGAACAATGTCGTTAATCTCGAAAGCCGGGAAGCCAAACTGAACAGCGCGATCGACGCCGATGTCGAGGCGATCGTGTCGAAGCCGGAATTCAGCCTTCCCAAAGCGGATACGGCGCTCGTCCGGTATTATGTCGACAAGATCCAGGGAACCTATGATGTCGAGCGCGCCAAGCGCGACACCGACAATGCGATCGACCTGCTCTACATCGCCTATAACACCACGCCGCAGGAAGAAGGCAAAATCCGCGGCCGCATCAGCGCCATCATGGACAGCCTGATAAAGGCGCAGCAGAACAGTGAAATCACCATGAGGCATGCGATGGATATTGCCAATCGCGTCCGCATTTCAGTCGACGATCTCTTCCCGGAGTGGCTGGACGTCCGCGAGGGAAATGACCAAAGCGAGATCAAGGCCTTCGTCTCCAACGATTTGATCAAGCTCGCGAAAAGCATCCGCGACAAGGCGTTGGAAGTGCGGGACGATCTCCTTAAGGTCGCCTCCACCTATGACGACATCATCAAGGCAACGGCGCAGATCACCGATGCCAGCGAAATGGTATTGAGCAAGCGTCTGGAAGACAAGGCGACGATGGAGCGGGAGATCCGCGAGGCCGACGCGCGTCGTCAGCAGCTTGAAGCGCTTGTGAATGATCTGAAGGCGCAGGTTGCGGAGTTCGAAAAGAAGGCCCGCGAATATGAAAGGCGGGCCAATACGGCCGAGGAGCGTGCTTTTATCATGTCGATCGTCCGGGTCGGCGCACAGATGATTTCAAGCGCCATCCCCGCAATCGCCATGGTGGCGGGCGGCCCGGCCTCCATGCTGGCCTCTTCGGTCGGCGGCGCGCTTCAAGGGCAGTCCAGGGGTGGCCAGGATGCCGACGGGCAGGGGCAGGGCGGCGGCTCGCGCACACCGACAACCGGCGGCGGAAAGTCGGATGGGGCAGCCACCCAGAGCAAGCTTTCCGAGCAGAAGGCAGAACTGCGCAAGAGCGAGGAAAAACGCGATAGCTTGAAGACGGACATCAAATCGCTGGAGGACAGCAGGTCGGCGCTGGCGAAAGACGCCGACGGCGCTGACCCGAAATCGAGCAAGGCCGTGGAACTTGCCGAACTCGATAAACGTCTGACCGCCCGCGCCGCGGAACTGAAAGCGCAGGAGGAAAAGATTGCAGGTCAGCAGACCCTGATTTCCAGCCTGCAGGCTTCACTCGACGCGCTCGACAAGGGGCTCGGCAAGCTCACCGACGAGCAGCAGCAACAGGCCGCAAGCCTGCGCGACATGCAGATGAAGATGATCGACAAGGCGGAAGCCTATGAGAACGAACGCCGCACCCAGGCCGCCGAACTCATAAAGATCAACGCTCTGCTCAAGGGGAAACAGGCCGAGGACGACAAGATCAAGCTTGCGGTCCAATCCCTCAATGTCAGCATTACGGCGCTGAAACGCATGAAGGAAATCATTGAAGAAATTGCCTTTTTCTTCAAAAGCTTCGCCGATTTCATGCAGGCCGTGGCCGACGATGCCGAGCACCAGATCAAGGCGATCGACAACGTGGCCGAACTGGAGGTCATCCGCAAGAACCGCCTCGCCCAGCTCGTCCGCTCCGTCAACGAGTTCTTCGTCAGGCAGACCGGCCAATGGTATGCGGTCGCGACCGTCAGCGACAGGTTCAACCGCAGCTTTGCGGATGGATGGTCGAAGCTCAACAAGCTGCAGGGGAAATATCTCACCGGCACTGATCTCACGAACTATATGGCGGAAGCCTCGGAAAAGGTCTCGGCCATCGTCGCCGAACGCGAGGCCGCGGCGGACGCAAAAATCGCGTCGTTGCAGGCCTATCGCCAGGATCTGAGCAAAACCGGCTGATCCTGTTCGCGACTGCACTTCCTGTCCCGGCCGGGCAGGAAGCGTATCCGTGGTCTTAAGCGGTACTCGTCCCCTCCGGAAGATCACGGGCAGTGTCCTGCCGGCGCATATGCCGGCAGGACGGCCAGCCTCACCGAAACCTCAACACCCACCCTGTGAAACATCAAAGCGGGTATCCGGTCGCCATCGAAGCGCAATCCGTGCCCCGTCATTTTCAAGAAGGAGAAGACCATGCCAACAGTCAACAACCCTCCCGCCTTGATCGCCCAGGCGACCGCCGCCTGGTGCTTTGCCGCCGTCGAACAGATGGTACGAGCCTATTACGGGCTCGGCCCAGCCACACAATACGAGATTGCGCGGCGCAATACCGCAGCGCTTGCGACCGTCGATCCGCAGGTTCAGGAGCGCTGGGAGCTGGCGCAGGTTCTGGATCAGTCCGCCAGCATCAATGAACTGGGCGGCGCCAATCCGAACAGCAATATCGTCAAGCTGGTTTCCAGCCAGTGGAATGCCTTCGATCACACGACGACCGGCGGCCACTTTGTCGACGGCCTGACGGCCGATATCGCCAGACGCGAAATCGATAACAACCGCGTCTTCGTCATCGGCACGCATATCCACTACTACCTCGTCTATGGCTACACCGTGAATGGCAAGGATCTGGATCTTCATATCCTCGATCCATGGCCGGCCGGACAGGGCGGCACCAGAACACGCATCGGCCTGCGGGAATTCCTGGAAATGCCAGCCCGCGTCGCCATCATCTTCGGCTAAGCGGCAAGCCTACCTTCTTTCCATCTGTCGCCGGAGATATCCCGGCACCCAGATCAACCCACAAATCCTGCCAACCGACCCTGCACATCAATGTCCGGGAACAGGTGGCTCATGCTCAAAAAGGAGATAAAAATGCCAATTCTCAGCAATTTCGTGGTCAAGCATATCCGGCCCTTCGGTGAAGCGGGCTACGATGCCTTCGGCAATGACCAGACCATCGAGTTCCTCTCAAGCCTTGGGCTCGATATGGACGATATCGCCGGTATCTTCGCCGCATGGCGCCGGGCGGCCCTGGCCGATCCCGTGGGTGAGAGCAATCTTCTCGTTGAGGCGGCAAATGCGCTGGCGCAGGCGCGATGGGAGAACCTCTATGAGACCGAGATGAGCACGGTGCTGTTCCTCGACGATGTTCAGCTTGAATCCCTCAGCCACCTCGCACCGGGGGCGAACCGGAACTTTTCGTGGCGATCCCCGACCCCCATCGCCGCCGCGGTGACCATTCACAGCGGCAGCAACAGGCATCACATCATCTGGGATGCCACGGGTTTCTCCGGCGGTACCGATGAAAATGGCTGGATTTCGCACTTCGCCGCATTGTTGCCGACCGAGCGATAGGCCCTTCGCCGGATAATTGCCAAAGACGCCGGAGAGTGAGCGCGACTTTCCGGTGTCGACCCAGCCAGCCCCTTCATATCCCTGTCGTAATAGTGTCTGATACCGAAATCATTTTGAGGCCGACAGTGTTGACGAGCAGCCGTTGCACGCAGGGAGTTCTTTCGTGAAATCGTCAACACAGGCCATGCGCACCGAAGCGGACAGCCATAAGCACGGCACACCCGGCGAGGTTTTCGCAACCTTCCTGAAACTCGGGGTCACCTCCTTCGGCGGTCCCATCGCCCATCTCGGTTATTTCCGCGATGAACTGGTCATCCGGCGCAAATGGATCGATGAGGCGGGTTATGCCGATCTCGTGGCGCTCTGCCAGTTTCTTCCCGGTCCGGCCTCCAGCCAGGTCGGTTTTGCGCTCGGGCTGCTGCGGGCAGGCCCGCTTGGCGCGCTGGCGGCGTGGACGGCGTTTACCCTGCCATCCGCCATCCTCCTCTTTTTCTTCGCCATGGTTGCCGCCTCCATTGAGGGGCCGGTCGGCACCGGCCTGTTGCATGGCCTGAAGATCGTTGCCGTCGCCGTCGTGGCGCAGGCGGTCTGGGGCATGGCGAAAAGCCTCGCCCCGGATCGTGAACGCGCCAGCATTGCGCTGGCAGGCGTCATCTGCGTCGTGTTTCTCGCCGGTGCCTTCGGCCAGATCCTCGCACTTGCCGTCGGGGCTATTGCCGGTCTCGCCTTCTGCCGCACGAATGCCACACGTCAGGCCGCCCATCTCGCATTCCGGGTGCCGAAAAGCATTGGATACATCGCGCTCGCCATTTTCGCGCTTCTGCTGGCTTTCCTGCCGGCTATTGCGGCAATGGCCGGATTGCAGGGCCTATCCCTGTTCGATGCGTTTTATCGTGCCGGCGCGCTCGTCTTCGGTGGTGGCCATGTGGTGCTGCCCTTGCTGCAATCGGAAGTCGTCGCAACGGGCTGGGTCACGGAAGATGCATTTATTGCGGGTTATGGCGCAACCCAGGCCGTTCCCGGCCCGCTTTTCACCTTTGCCGCTTATCTCGGTGCGGTGGTGGGGCCGCAGCCCAACGGCATTGTTGGGGCGGCCATTGCCCTTATCGCGATCTTCCTGCCGGGCATGCTGCTGCTCGTCGGCGCGCTGCCCTTCTGGGAAGGGTTTCGCAGGCATCTTATGGCGCAGGCGGCCATGCGCGGGGCAAACGCCGCCGTTGTCGGCATTCTCGGCGCAGCACTTTACGATCCGGTGTGGACAAGCGCCATCTTCACCCAGAAGGATTTCGCGCTTGCGCTGACCGGCTTCATCCTGTTGACGGTGTGGAAAACGCCGCCATGGATTGTCGTGGTCATCTCCGCCATTGGCGGCGTCCTGCTTGCCCTCTCATAGGCCGTCCTGCGCAGGACCAATATTGGCGAACATCCAGTCGGAAAAGGCCTGCATGGCCGCCGTCTGCGGTTTTGATTGCAACCGCGTCAGCCAGTAGCTGCCAAGCGATATGGTGATGGGAAAGGGCTGCAGGATCTCCCCGGAGGAAAGATGCCGCGAAAACATCGAGGGCGGGGCGAGCGCCACGCCCAGCCCCTGCAAGGCGGCCTCCATCATGCCGAGCGACGTATCGAAAACGATCCCGGCATTCACCTGAGCCACCGGTGCCACGCCAGCTGCCGCAAACCACGTGGCCCATTCGTCGGATCTGTAGCTGCGCAGCAGCGTTGCCTCCGCGAGATCGGCGGGTGATTTCAGCGTTTCCGCCAGTTTCGGCGTGCACAGGGGCGACAGGGGCGCCTCGAAAAGCCGGAAAGCATCCGTGCCGTGCCAGGAGCCCTGACCGAAGCGAATGGCAAAATCCAGCCCTTCGGCGGCCATGTCCACCCGGTTGTTGTTGGTGGAAACCCTGACATCGATGAATGGATGCTGCTTTTGAAATGCCTTCAGGCGGGGCAGCAGCCAGCCCACGGCAAAGGTTCCCACAACTCCCAGAAACAGCAGCTCGCGCACCTGTCCTGCCTCTATCCTGTCAAGCGTGGTCGCCATCTGGTCGAAGGAACTGGTGACCGTCGGCAAAAGGGCCTCGCCTTCGGCGGTGATTTTCAAACCTCTTGGAAGCCGCTGGAAAAGCGAAACCCCAAGCCGCTTTTCCAGCCCTTTCACCTGCTGGCTCACCGCCGCCTGCGTCACACACAGTTCGATGGCCGCGCGGGTGAAGCTGAGGTGCCGGGCTGAGGCCTCAAACGCCCTCAAGCCATTCAGGGGAAGAAATTGCCGAACCATTCGAGACCTAGATTTTATTATGTCTCCTCCGAGATATCATGATTTGTTCGTGCAATGTAGGGCGGTTAAACGTCTTTCGCTGGGGCGGCGCACGCGCCGAAAATCCACCTTAGGTTTTGGAGAAAGCGAAAGATGAAACTGAATCGCAGACATGTCGCACTGACCGCCTTGCTCTCGGCTGGCCTGTTTACGCAGGCACTCGCTGCTGATGATGCCAGGCTGAAGGCGATTGCGGATGCCGCGATCAAGCCGGTCATGGAGAAAAACGGCATTCCGGGTCTGGCCGTCGCCATCAGTGTCGGTGGCGAAAACCACATCTTCACCTATGGCGTCATGTCGAAAAAAACGGGCCAGCCGGTGACCCCGCAAACGCTTTTCGAACTCGGCTCCATCAGCAAGACATTCACGGTGGCACTCAGCACCTATGCGGAGTTGAATGGCCAGCTGTCGCTCTCCGGCAAGGTGGGTGACTATCTGCCGTCCCTGAAGGGCAAGCCCTTCGGCGATGTCGCCCTGATGCATCTTGGCACCCACACGGCCGGCGGCTTCCCCATTCAGGTGCCCGAGAATATCAAGACTGAACAGCAGCTGATGGCCTATCTCAAGGCCTGGAAGCCGTCCTACAAGGCCGGAACCCATAGAAGTTATGCCAATCCCAGCATTGGAATGCTTGGATATGTCACTGCAAAGGCCATGCGCAAAGGTTTTGACAGTGCCATGCAGGACACGCTGTTTCCCGCGCTGGGATTGAAGAACACCTTCACGACCGTGCCCAAGGCGAAGATGGCCGATTATGCGCAGGGCTATAAGAGAACCGGCGAGCCGGCCCGCATGACACCCGCCATTCTTTCTTCAGAGGCTTATGGCGTCAGATCGACAGCCGACGACATGATCCGTTTCGTCAACGCGAATATGGGTCTGGAAAAACTTGACGGGAAAATACAGCGGGCAATCCTCAACACCCACACGGGATATTTCAGCGTCGGCGCCATGACGCAGGATATGATCTGGGAGCAATATGCGTACCCGGCCGCCCTGAAGACGCTCACCGATGCGAACTCCGGCGCCCTGCTCAAGACAGTGCCCGTATCCGAAATCTCACCGCCGATGAAACCGCGGCAGGATGTCTTCATCAACAAGACCGGCTCCACCAATGGTTTCGGCGCTTATGTGGCGTTCATACCTGAACAGAAACGGGGCATCGTCATTCTGGCCAATAAAAACTATCCCAATGAGGAACGGGTTGCTGCGGCTTATGAGATTTTGACGGCGCTCGAGAAGGCGGAATAAGCATCGGTGCAGCGTCCCGGCATCGAAGTTTAAGGCGCGGGAGTTGCTCTCTCCCGCGTCAAAGCGCATTCGGCTGTACCCGACCCGATGACAGCAGCAGGCAATCGCGCTACCGGAGAAAAGATGCGCCGGCCACCGATTCGATCTCGGTCGACGGGCGCATATCATGGAAATACAAATCTTTTTGCCCGGCTGTGGACTGAAACGGAAAAGCCCGTCCAGCGCGCGCCGGCCGGTTCGTGGGGGACGATGATGAGCGATACGGGTGGCTATTTTCCGCGTTGGCGATTGAAAACCGAAGGGCGCATCATGCCGGATGAGCGGCTGCCTGCCGGGCAGACCGCGGTGCTTGGGTTGCAGCACGTCGTCGCGATGTTCGGCTCCACGGTTCTTGCGCCACTGATCATGGGCTTCGATCCGAATGTTTCCATCCTGTTTTCAGGCATCTCGACGCTGATCTTCTTCATCGCCGTTGGCGGCCGGGTGCCGAGCTATCTCGGCTCGTCTTTCGCATTTATCGGTCCCGTGCTGGTGGCGACCGGCGCGGCCGCGGGCGCTGCCAGCCCGAACATCGCGCTTGCACTGGGCGGCATCATTGCTGCCGGCGTGCTTTATGCGCTGATCGGCGTCATCGTCATGATCGTCGGCCATAACTGGATCGAGCGGCTGATGCCGCCCGTTCTGACCGGCGCGATCGTTGCTGCAATCGGTCTCGTGCTGGCACCCATTGCCATCGCCAGCGCCTCCGGCACGGGGCCGGGCAATCCCGATGGCGACCAGCTATCGCGCTGGATTGCGATTTTGACGGTCGCATCCGTCGGTGCAATTGCGGTCTATGCGCCGGGCATGGCGCGCCGGTTGCCCATCCTCATCGGTGGTGCGATTGCCTATATTGCCTATTTGGTTCTGGCCAATGGCTTCGACCTCGGCAAGCCCGTCGATTTTGCGGGCGTTGCGGCGGCATCCTGGTTCGGACTGCCCACATTCACCACGCCGGAATTCTCCGCGCCGGCCATTGCCCTGATCGCGCCGGTCGTTGTCATTCTGGTGGCGGAAAATCTTGGGCACATCAAGGCGATAGGTGCGATGACCGGTCGCAATCTCGACCCTTATCTTGGCCGCGCCTTCATTGGCGACGGCATCGCAACCATCTTCTCCGGCGCCTTCGGCGGAACGGGGATGACGACTTACGCAGAAAACATGGGCGTGATGGCGATAACACGCATTTTTTCGACGCTTGTTTTCCTCGTCGCAGCGCTGGTCGCCATCATTCTCGGTTTCTCGCCAAAATTCGGCGCACTCATCCAGACGATACCCGGACCCGTCATTGGCGGCCTGTCCGTCGTCGTCTTCGGCCTGATCGCGGCGACCGCCGGGCGTATCTGGGTCGAGAACAAGGTCGATTTTTCCGAGCCCCGCAACCTCATTACCGTGGGTATCGCACTGGTATTGGGCGCCGGCAACTTCAAGCTCAATGTCGCCGGCTTCACGCTGGATGGCATCGGCACGGCAACGATCGGCGCAATCGCCTTTTACCATCTGCTGGGTCTCGGCAGGAAGGCGCAAGGCAAGTAATCCAGTGAATACGGGGCAGGGTGGACGAGATATCGTGCACCCTGCAACTCACTAAACCCAGCCTTCTTTGCCACGACCATGCCATTTTTCACGCATAAAGAACTGTCGTCCGCAGCACGAACAGGATGGTGATCCATGGATTTTAACCCGACCGCAAAGCCACAAAGCCTTGTCATTCGGGGAAATAATATCCATGCCGCACGCCATCACTCTTTCGGACCTCTCGTGGTCGACGCCTGACGGTCATCCACTTTTTTCCAATATCAATCTTCGTTTCGGTCTCGAACGTGCCGGTCTGGTCGGGCGCAACGGTGTCGGCAAGACGACATTGTTGAAGCTGATCGCCGGTGAATTGTCGCCTTCCGCCGGCACTGTCGCCGTGTCCGGTCGTATCGGTGTCCTGCGCCAAAGCGTCCAGGTCAGCTGCGACAAAACCGTCGCGGACCTCTTCGATGCGCGCGACGCCCTGCAGGTTCTCGACCGCGCCCAGGCAGGAACGGCGACGCTTGACGAACTCAACGACGTCGACTGGATGCTGGAGGAGAAAATTGTCGATGCGCTGTCACGGGTCGGGCTTGATGCATCACCCTCGACGCCGCTTTCAGCCCTGTCTGGCGGGCAGCGCACAAGGGCCGCACTTGCGGCACAAATAAACGCCGCGCCGGATTTCTTGATCCTCGACGAGCCGACCAACAATCTCGACCGGGCCGGACGTGCCTTTGTCGCGGATTTTCTGGCGGCTTGGCGCGGCGGGGCGATCGTCGTCAGCCATGATCGGGAACTTCTCGAAACCCTTGATGCGATCGTGGAGATGACGACGCTGGGCGTCACGCGTTATGGCGGCAACTGGAGCCATTACCGTGCCCAAAAGGCGCTGGAACTGGCCGCTGCCGAACAGGATTTCGCAAACGCCGAAAAGCGATTGGCCGAGGTGAAACGCAGGTCGCAGGAGGTGGTGGAGCGCAAAGCACGCCGCGACGCCAGGGGTGCTGCAAAAGCTGCGAAGGGAGACATGCCTCGCATTGTGGTCGGCGGGATGAAAAGGCGAGCCGAAAAAACCAGCGGCGACAATGCCAATCTCGCCCACCGTTTGAGCGCAGAAGCGACTGAAGATCTGAAGGCCGCACGCGAGCGTATCGAAATCCTGCAGGGCGTTACCGTCACCTTGCCATCCAGCGGATTGCACACGACCAGAACCGTGCTGAGCCTTCAAAACTTGACCGCGGGGTATTCTCCCGAGCAGCCCGTCCTTCGCGATCTCTCCTTCGAGATCACCGGCCCGCAGCGCGTTGCTCTCAGCGGTCCGAACGGGTCGGGGAAAACCACGCTGCTTTCCGTGATTACGGGTGAGCTTTTGCCGCTTGCCGGGACAGTGCACCTTCCGGTGAAATCCGCATTTCTGGACCAGCAGGTCAGCCTGCTGGATGTGACGCTGTCAATCCGCGACAATTTTCTAAAGCTTAACCCGCAGGCGGGAGAAAATGCCTGCCGGGCAGCGCTCGCACGCTTCATGTTCCGCGCCGATGCCGCGTTGCAGATGGTTGAAACCCTTTCTGGCGGGCAGATGTTGCGGGCCGGTCTCGCCTGTGTTCTGGGTGGTCCTCAGCCTCCGCAATTGTTGATCCTCGATGAACCGACGAACCATCTCGATATCGATTCCATTGCAGCCGTAGAGGCAGGGCTGCGGGCCTATGATGGCGCATTGCTGGTCGTCAGCCATGACGAGGCATTTCTGAAGGGCATCAATATCAACCGGCGACTGGAGCTCGCTACTCCATAAACTGCCGTCCACGTTGCCTCTTGCTGGACACAAGCGCGCAGGACGGCTCAACCGGCCGCAATCCTGCTGCCATAGACCCTTAAACGAGATGAGTTTACGCCGGTGTATCGCACTCAGCCGCGCGCGGCTGGATGTTCCTTTTTCAACCGGAGTGAAGCGTCACTTACCTTAGTACCGAAGAGAGGAATTCGCGCGTCCGCTCCTGTTTCGGCGAGCCGAATATCTCTTCCGGCAGACCCTCCTCGCAGATGCGGCCTTTATCGAAGAAGCAGACCCGGTCCGACACTTCGCGGGCAAACCGCATTTCGTGCGTGACAAGCAACATTGTCAGGTCGTGCTCATGGGCGAGGTCACGAATGACGGAAAGGACTTCGCCCACCAATTGCGGGTCGAGTGCCGAGGTCGGCTCGTCGAAAAGCAGGACACGGGGGCGCATGGCGAGCGAACGGGCAATGGCGACGCGTTGCTGCTGTCCGCCGGAAAGCTGCACCGGATAGTGATCTTTCTTGTCCGCCAGTCCCACCATCTTGAGCAGTTCGATGGCGCGTGCTTCCGCTTCGCCACGGCTGATGCCCAATACGCGCACCGGCGCTTCAACGACGTTGCGCAGAACAGTCATATGCGGAAAGAGATTGAAGCTCTGGAAGACCATGCCGACGTGATTGCGGATCTGGCGAAGGTGCTTTTCCGAAGCCCTGAAAGGGCCTTTGCCTCCGTTTTCGTGATAGGAGATATCGGCCAGGGTAAGCTTGCCCTCCTGAAACGGTTCCAGCGTCATGAGAATGCGCAGGACCGTTGATTTGCCGGATCCGGACGGGCCGATCAGCGTGACTTTTTCACCCTTCGCTACACTGAAATTGAAATGGTCGAGAACCGTCAGAATGCCGAAGCGCTTCGTGACGTCGGAAAATTCGATAAGCGGCTGATTGATGATATTGGTCATCGCAACGGTATTCCTGCTTTCGGGAGCGCCTTCTGCAGGCGGTTGAGGCCTGCTGAGCAGATTAGTGTGAGAAGTAGGAAGATGAGGCCGACAAGCGTCAGCGGCACCAGATATTCGAAGGTGCGCTCGCCGATCATGTTGGCAAGCCCCATCATCTCGAGAACGGTGACGACGGAAAGGACCGGTGTCTCCTTGATCATGGCGACAAGGTAGTTGCCCATCGCCGGAACGATACGCGGGATTGCCTGGGGAATGATGATGTCCCGATAGGTCTGCATCTGCGTCAGATTGAGTGCAGTGGCTGCTTCCCATTGGCCGTGGTGCACTGCTTCGATGCCGCCGCGATAGACCTCGGACGTATAGGCCGCATATTGCAGGCCGAGTGCCAGGGCACCGGTCAGGAAGGCGGGAAGCACGATACCGAAATCGGGAAGCACGTAATAAAGGAAAAACAGCTGCACCAGAAGCGGCGTATCGCGCAGGAATTCGACAATCAGAGCGGTCGGCCAGGAAATCATCCTGACGCGGCTCCTGCGCAGGAGCGCAAAGACCAGCCCCAGCACCAACGCGATTGCGAAGCCGGCCGCGGCGGCCTTCAGGGTCACCGTCAAGCCAATCAGGATGATGGGCAGGATCGACGTTGTGTAGGTGAGCCAGGTGGTCGTGTCCCATTCGTAACCGTACATCATGACAAGAACTTCCTTACGAATGGCGGGTGCGCGGGAAGACGTTGCCACGTCTTACGAAATGCTCGATCACCCGGATGATTGCCATGAGGATGAGTGACATCGCGAAATAGCAGAGGAGCGTGATCGAATAGATGCTGGCGCTATCCAGCGTCAGGTTGCGGATCGACTGCGCCGCGAAGGTCAGGTCGGCGATCGAGATCAGTGATACAAGCGAGGAGAGTTTCAGCGTTTCGATGGCCAGATTGCCGAAAGCCGGCATCATCTCAACGACCGCCTGCGGCAGCGAAATGCGAAACAGCGTCTGCAGCCGCGTAAAGTTGAGCGCGCGGGCGGCTTCCAGCTGCTGCACCGAAACGGAGGACAATGCACCCCGCACGATCTCCGCACCGTAACCGCCGGCGTGGGCCGCCAGCACCAGAACGCCGGTGGTGATCGGATCGAAGCTCAGGCCAACCAGCGGCAGGGCATAATAGAACCAGAAGAGCTGGACCAGCAGCGAGGTGCCGCGAAACACTTCGGTATAACAAAGTGCGATTGCCGACAGGATTGGACCGCCTTCAACGCGTAAAATACCGAAGAAGAAGGCGAGCACCGTTCCGACAACGAGGGCAGCCAGCGTGATCGTCATGGTGACGACGGCGCCTTGCCACATCATCGGCAGGTAAGCTGTCATGTCCATCTCAAGTCTTCCCGAGTTGTTGACGAGCGGCGCCCCGCGAGAGCCGGGCGCCATCTGATGTTATTTGCCGGCGCAGAGATCGGCGACCTTCTTTTCGGCTGCCGCCGCGATGCTCTGTTCGGACAGGCCGTATTTGCTCAGGATTTTCTTGTAGTCGTCCGTCTTGCGAAATTCGACCAGGGCCGCATCGAAGGCATCGCGCAGTTCCTTGTCCTCCGGGCGAAATGCAAAGCCGCCGTAATTACGGACTGGCGCGCCCTTGACGACCGGATCCTCGAACGGCGTAACCTGCTCGACATTGGCCTGACCCTTGGCGAGTTCCGAAACGGTCAGTTCCGTGGCGGCATAGGCGTCAGCACGGCTCTGAACGGTGGGGATGGCATCCGCATTGGCTGGAATGAAGACGATCTGCTCATCCTTGACGCCAACCGCCCGCAGGAAATCGACATTATTGGCGCCGGACACCACGGCCACCTTCAACGATGGATCCTTGGCGATATCGGCATAGGTGGTCAGTTTTTTGGGATTGCCCTTCTTGACCAGCAGGCCTTCGCCATAGGATGAATTCGGTTCGGTGAACGCAACCTGCTTGCAGCGTTCGGGCGAGATATTCTGTTCCGCGGCGGCAAAATCGAAGCGGCGCGCCTTCAGGCCGGGGATCAACGTGCCGAACGGCGTCACGGTCCAGTTGACCTCTTCGATCCCCATGGATTTCAAGACGGCATTTGCCACATCCGGCCCTATGCCGGCAGAGGTGCCATCGGGCTGCATGTAGGAATAGGGTACTTCATTGGCCGTGGCGGCGCGGATGTATCCCTGTTTCTTGACTTCCTCGACGGTCAAAGCGCTGGCCGACGTCACGCCGATGGTGAGGGCAAGGGCAGACAGCCCCGCGAGTTTGTTAATGCGCATGTTCTTACTCCTCTGGTTGGGTTGCGTGGTCCGTTTTCGGATCTCACGTGGGTTCATTTGACTAGGGTTTCTCCGTTATCGTGGCGATGACGGAAAGGCAGTCGCCGGCCTTGATCAGGCCGGGAACGTGGCGCGCCGCAAGCACGCCATCAATGGCCGCGCGGTACTCGACGGGTGCAAGGCCGGTTTTTCCAACCGGATAGATCCGCGCGATCGTCTCACCTGCCGTGACCATATCTCCCAGATCACGGACAAAGGCGACGAGCCCGTCGTCTTCTGCAAAGGTGAAGCAATCGCTTGAGGGCATGTCCAGCCAGCGGCTTGCCAACGGGGCCGCCGCGCCGGTGAGTATGCCGACATGCCGCAGCAGGTTGAGACTGCCTTTTCGGGCGATGTCGATCGATTTTGCGCTGGCGGTTCCCGCCCCGCCGAGCTCGGTCGTGACAAAGACCTTGCCAAGTTCTTCGACGGTCGTGTCGAGCATGCCGACGGCATCGATTTCCAGCATCTTCATCGAATAGGGCGCCGCAAAAGCCGCCACCGCATCAAAGCAGCGGGCTTCCTGTGTCTTGTCGGGCAGTTCGTGGGCGGCGGCATAGGGCAGGAAGTCGAGCGTCTTGCCGCCGGAATGAAAGTCCAGAACGATATCGGCCAGCGGTATCAGGTGGCGGGTGACGTAGTCGGCGATCTTCTCCGTCACCGTTCCGTCGGGGCGGCCGGGAAAGCTGCGGTTGAGGTTTCCCCGGTCGATCGGCGAAGTGCGCGTCCCGGCTCGAAAAGCCGGATAATTCAGCGCCGGTACGATGATGATGCGCCCGCTCACCTCCGCCGGATCAAGGGTGTGGGCGAGTTCGAAGAGTGCGGCCGGGCCCTCATATTCGTCGCCATGATTGGCGCCGGTCAGAAGCGCGGTCGGCCCTTCGCCATTGGCGATAACGCAGATCGGTATCATCACCGAGCCCCAGGCGCTGTCATCGCGGCTGTAGGGCAGTCGCAGATGACCATGCTGCACGCCCTTCGCATCGAAATCGACGGAAGGCATGATCGGCGAGGGGCGAAGCGCGGTACTCAACATTGTCTCAGCCCTTCACGAAGAGTTGCCGCGGCACATTCGACAGGCATTCGACGCCGGTTTCGGTGATCGCGATGCTTTCGGTGATTTCGAGCCCCATATCGTCCAGCCACAGACCGGTCATGAAATGAAACGTCATGCCGGGCTGAAGCTCCGTGCGGTCGCCGGGTCGCAGGCTCATTGTACGCTCGCCCCAGTCCGGCGGGTAGGACAGGCCGATCGGATAGCCGGTACGATTGTCCTTGATGATCCCGTATTTTTTCAGCACGGCGAAAAAGGCGTTGGCGATGTCTTCGCAGCTATTGCCCGGTCTGGCAGCCGAAAGCCCGGCCTCCATGCCTTCGAGCGTCGCCTTTTCCGCGTCGAGAAACGCCTGTGTCGGCTTGCCGAGGAAAACCGTGCGTGATAGCGGGCAATGATAACGCCTGTAGGCGCCGGCGATCTCGAAAAAAGTGCCTTCCCCTGAGCGCATCGGTTTGTCATCCCAGGTCAGGTGCGGCGCGGAAGCGTCCGCTCCGGATGGCAGGAGGGGAACAATGGCGGGATAGTCACCGCCGAATTCGGCGGTGCCGCGAATGCCGGCATCGTAAATCTCGGCAACGAGATCACATTTGCGCATGCCCGGCTCAACGACATCGACGATACGCTTGTGCATCAGCTCGACGATCTTGCCGGCCTTGCGCATATAGTCGAGTTCGGTCGGGCTCTTCACCGCGCGCTGCCAGTTCACGAGACCGGCAGCATCCTTGAAGCGGGCGTTCGGCAGATGTTTCTGCAGCGATGCAAAAGCGGCGGCAGAGAAATAGTAGTTATCCATCTCGACGCCGACCGTCAGGCCGGACCAGCCCCGGTCTTCGATGATCTGCGATAGCAGATCCATCGGGTGCCGCTCGGTCGATTGAACGTAGTGATCGGGATAGCCGATAATCTTGTCATGGGCGAGGTAGGCCGTGCGCTTTGCGCCGTTGGCGTCCTGCTTGCGGCCGTACCAGATCGGCTCGCCATCCGGCGGCACGAGCACGCATTGATGCACATAGAAGGACCAGCCGTCATAACCGGTCAGCCAGTGCATGTTGGATGGGTCGGTGACAACAAGGAGATCGATGCCGGCCTTTTCCATGGCATTTCGGGTTTTGGACAGGCGCGCGGCATATTCCTCGCGCGTAAAATTCAGCGTCACGCTCACGCCGCATCTCCCATTTTGATAGTGTTTTCGATGGTTTTTCCGCTTTTCGCATCTCTTGCGCGGGCGACGGCCAGGTTGGCGATGGCGGTGTCCTGCACGCCCGCGCCGGTGAGATCGGCGAAGGTTATGTCTTCCCGTTGCATGCGGCCCCGCGCCTTGCCGGCAATGATGGCCCCAAGTTCGGCAAATTGCTGATCCGGCATCGCGCGCCCTGCGGTGATGGCATGGTGCAACTCGCCCAGAATGCGGGTCTGGCTGATCCGGTCTGCGACATAGCTTGCCCGGGCAAAAACGGCAGGATCGATCTCGTTCTTGTGTTCGGCGTCCGATCCCATCGCGGTCAGATGCTGGCCCGGTTGCAGCCAGTCCGCAAAGAGGATCGGCTTTTCCGATGGCGTCGTGGTCACGACGATGTCGGCGCCTTGCACGGCTTCTCGCGGATCGGCGACGGCGGTGACGTCAATGCCATGTTCAATGGCGAAATCACCCGCCAGTTTCTGCGCCTTTTCATGGCTTCGTGCCCAGATCCGGGCCGATCTTATCGGACGCACCAGCATCAGGGCTTCCAGCTGCAAGCGGGCCTGCATGCCCGCGCCAAGTATCGCGGCAACGCAAGCATCCTCGCGTGACAGGTGGCGTGCAGCAACAGCGCCGGCTGCGGCGGTACGAACATCGGTGAGATAACCATTGTCGAGAAGAAGCGCTTCCACCACTCCGGTTCGTGCGCTGAAGAGGATCATCAGGCCGTTGAGACTTGGCAATCCAAGCTTCGGATTGTCGAAGAAACCCGGGCTGACCTTGATGGCAAAACCTTCAAAGCCGGGCACATAGGCCGTCTTCACATCCACTTCGCCACGAAATTCGGGAATGTCGAGGCGCAGGATCGGCGGCATGGCGACGGCTTCGGTGGCGAGCGCTGCAAAGGCCCGCTCGACACAATCGACAGAGGACAGATCGAGCTTGATGACAGCGCGAAGATCGCTTTCCGTCAGGATAGTGATGCGGCTCATGCGTCGGCTCCGTCGATGATCAGCCTGTGAATTTTCGGATCTATGTTGCCGCCTGATACGATGATGACGGCAGGGCCGGTGATCTTGACCTTGCCCGACATGATCGCAGCGAACCCGACGGCGCCTGCACCCTCTACCGTCACGCCTTCCACGCTTGCCGCATGGCGAATTCCGGCCGCAATTTCGGCCTCGGAAACCAGCACGATCTCATCAAGGAGCGCACGGCAAAGATCAAACGTTACGCGGTTTGCGAGCCCTATGCCGCCTCCCAGCGAATCCGCCAGTGTTTCCTCTTCGCGCACTGTGACTGGCCTGCCGGCTGAGATCGATGCGTGCATGGCCGCACCCCGCTCCATGGAAATGCCGATTACCCTTGCCTGTGGTTTCAACGTCTTGACCGCAGCGGCGATGCCGCCGGCAAGGCCGCCGCCGGACAGGGGTACGAGCACGGTTTCCAGATCAGGCATATCCTCGACGACTTCAACGCCGATCGTTCCCTGACCGGCAACGACGTTCGGATCGTCAAAGGGCGGAATTGCAGTGAGGCCACGGCTTTCCGTCAAGCGCTCCACTTCTTCCTGCGCATCGTCCTGTGATGTGCCGACGATGCGGATTTCAGCACCAAGGGCGCGAATGGCTTCGACCTTGTTTGTCGGCACGAGCGACGACATGCAGATGGTGGCCGCAATGCCAAGTTCGCGCGCGGCATAGGCCACGGCGCGACCATGATTACCCGTCGAGGCAGTGACCAGACCGCGGTTGCGCGCCCCGCCATCCAGCGACAGGACGGCGTTCATCGCCCCGCGCAGTTTGAAAGCACCAATCGGCTGAAGGGTTTCCAGCTTAAGGTTGACGGGGCTTCCAACGCGTTCAGAGAGGACGAGGGAGTGAACAAGTGGGGTGCGCGCGACGTGTCCGTGGATACGCAACGCTGCCTGCTCGATCTCGGCCAAGGAGACCGGGAGCAGGATTTTGTCGGCAGATGGGGACAGGTTTTCGCTCTTCATGATTGTCATGTTGAGAGCGAAGTAAAATCATGTCAATTATTATATTGTAATGATTCAATGATTTTCGGGCGGCGGCTCAACCGATGGAGCCGATGTCGTAGACGGGCGGTAATTGCTCGAAGGCCTGACGCACGGTGGTCAATGCCTTGACGAGGGTCGGATGATTGAGGCGTCCGCCGAGACATATGCGGATGCCCCCGCCATGCCCCGGACCGGCGACGAAAGGCTCGGACGGCGTGACCGCGACGTTTTGGTTGGTCAGGGAGCGGACCAGTCCGTCCTCCGTCCAGTGTGGCGGAACTCTCAGCCAGGCGCAGAAGGAGAGGGGGTGGCTGGACGCGATATGCTCGCCGAGAATTTCCGCCGCGATTTTCTGTCGCGCGCGGGCTTCCGTACGCTGGACGTCCAGCAACCGGCGTGCGGTGCCGTTTTCGACCCAGCGTGTGGCGATTTCGGCGGTCAGATATGTGCCGCTCCAGCTAGACACACGCAGGATGGAGGCGGCGCGTATGGAATAAGCGGGTGGGACAACGAGATAACCAACGCGCAACCCGGTCAGCACCGTCTTGGTGAAGCTGGTAACGAAAAAGCCGAGATCCGGCAGCATTTCGCTGATCGATGGCAGGTCATCCTCGATCATCGGGCGATAGACTTCGTCTTCAATGACGAAAACACCGTATCGCTCCGCGATCGCGGCGATGTCGCGCCGCCGCTGCGCGCCGGCGACGTGACCGGTGGGATTGTTGAGGGTCGGTATGAGGACAAGTGCGCGCACGCCTCCGGCTTCACAGGCGGCTTCGAGCGCGTCCGGCAGAATGCCCTCATCATCGGTGGGTAGCCCCTTGAGGCTGAACCCCAGAATATTCGAAAGTCCGATAATGCCGTGGTCGGTAAGGTTTTCGCATAGAACAACGTCGCTCGAACGAACGATGCAGCTCAAGGCGAGGAAAATGCCGTGTGCCGCGCCGTTGGTAACGAGGATGCGTTCAGCACCGGCTGTGACACCCAGCATGTGCAGCCATGTGCGCGCTGTCTCGCGGTGGTTTTCCAGGCCTGCGACCGGACGGCAGGGACGCATGAAGCCTGAATTGTCGCCATCTGCCAATTCGCGAAGAATGGCGCGCGAGGCGGTTTCGTGGTCATCGAGATAGACGCCGCGGATAATGGAAAGATCGAGCACTTCTGTCGGGCTGTGATCAAGCATCATACGGCCAGCCCGGTCTGTTACCCGCGCCTTGACGAAGGTCCCACGACCGATTTCGCCGCTCAGATAACCCAGCCGTTCAGCTTCCTTGTAGGAAAGGCTGACCGTCTGGACGGAAAGGCCGAGTTCGCGCGCCAGATCGCGATGTGTCGGCATGCGGTCCATCGGCTTCAGGACGCCGGCGTCAATATCCGCAATGATGCGTTCCGTCAGCACGGAATGTTTCGTCTCGCCTTTTTGCTTGGTCAGGTTCGGTCGCCACGCCACCGGTTTCGTCGCGGGTACCGGGTCGAGGCTGAGCGGATTGGCTTGACGACGCATGAAATTGTCTCGTTTTTGGCGAATGTAATTTCATGACATTATGCACGGTTCTCCAAAAAGATGAAGCTCTATGCAGCGTGCACGACGAATGCACTGTGAATAAGCGCAGTCGTCGTGCCGGTGGCGCGCAAACAGGCAGTGGTGGTACGGCCCAAACGTGCAGGTTGGGAAGCGTATCAGATACTTTCGCCAGCCTGCACCAGGTCATCCATGACGCTGCGAACAGCACTTTCGGCGATGGCGATGATCTCGTCCACTTCCGCCTTCGTGGTGACGAGCGGTGGTGCAAAGCCAAGAATGTCGCCATGCGGCATCGCACGCGCAATGAGTCCGCCATTGCGCGCCGCCTTGGAAACACGCGCACCCACCGTAAGGCCGGGGGCAAAGCGCGTCTTCTTTTCACGATCCGCCACAAATTCGATTGCGCCCATCAGGCCCACGCCGCGCACTTCGCCGACGATTGGAAGCTGTGCGAACTTTGCCTTCAGCTGCTCCTGGAAATAGGTGCCGACGGCCTGTGCATTGCCCGGCAGGTCTTCCTTCTCGACAATGTCGAGCACCGCGTTTGCGGCTGCCGCCCCGATGGGATGACCGGAATAGGTGTAGCCGTGCGAAAAGGCGCCGACGCGATCAGCTCCTTCCTCCATCACCTTGTAAACTTTCTCGCCGACAATTGCGCCCGAGAGCGGGAAATATGCCGAGGTCAGCCCCTTGGCGACGGTAATCAGATCCGGCTCGATGCCATAATGCTGCGAGCCGAACATGGAGCCGGTGCGGCCGAAACCGGTGATCACTTCATCGGCGATCAGCAGGATATCGTATTTCCTGAGGACATTCTGAACGGCCTCCCAATAACCTTCCGGTGGAGGCGTGATGCCACCGGTACCGAGCACAGGTTCTGCAATGAAGGCACCGATTGTGTCAGGATCCTCGCGAAGGATGAGTGCTTCGAGTTCGTCGGCACGTCGTCTTGAAAATTCGAGTTCGGTTTCACCTGCTTCGGCGCCCCAGTAGTGATGCGGAGCGCCGGTGTGCAGGATTCCCGGGCGCGGCAGGTCCATGTGGTCGTGATAAAAACTCATGCCGGTCATGGAGCCAGAGACGACGCTGCAACCGTGATATCCACGCTCGCGAGAGATGATCTTCTTCTTCTTCGGTTTGCCGCGCAGGTTGTTGTAATACCAGACGATCTTGGCCTGGGTCTCGTTGGCGTCGGAACCGGACATGCCATAAAACACCTTGCTCATCTTGCCGGGCGCCATTCTCACCAGCCGATCGGAAAGGATCGCCAGCTCGTCCGTCGTATGCGCGGCATAGGAATGATAATAGGCAAGGCGATAGGCCTGACGGGAAATGGCCTCGGCCACTTCGGTCCGGCCATAGCCGACATTGACGCAATAAAGACCAGCGAAGCCATCGATCAATTGCTTGCCATGCGCATCCTGAATGCGGATGCCCTTGCCGGTTTCAACGATCGTCGGATCGCCGAGCTTGCCGCTGGCGAAATCCTTCAGCTGCGTAAACGGATGCAGAACCGCGTTTCGATCCATTTCCGCGATACGTTTGATGTCGATGGTCATAACGGAGTTTCCTTTCAGGCAGCAAGATTGCCGAAGCAGACATATTTGGGTTCGAGATATTCAAGCAGGCCGTGGCGCGACCCTTCGCGGCCAAGCCCGGATTGCTTCCAGCCACCGAACGGAACGGGTGCGCCGGTAAATTTGGGCGTGTTGACAGCAACCATGCCGTATTCGAGCCGATCGGTCAGGCGCATCGCACGGCCAAGATCGTTGGTGTAGACATAGGCCGCCAGCCCCATCTCTGTCGCATTGGCGCGGCGGATCACTTCCTCCTCGTCATCGAAGGGCAATATTGCGGCCACCGGCCCGAAGGTTTCTTCACGGGCGATCAGCATGTTGTCGGTCACGTCGGCCAGTACG
Organism: Rhizobium oryzihabitans; assembly: GCF_010669145.1. Classification (NCBI taxonomy): domain Bacteria; kingdom Pseudomonadati; phylum Pseudomonadota; class Alphaproteobacteria; order Hyphomicrobiales; family Rhizobiaceae; genus Rhizobium; species Rhizobium oryzihabitans. Next base: position 12,067 of record NZ_CP048635.1, on the reverse strand, counting down.
GTCGGCGTGACGAAATTGCCGCCCAACGGGCTGTCCTGTCCGCCGCATACGAGGCGCGCGCCGGCAGAGACGGCCTGCGCAATCTGCTGGCGGCATTTCTCGGCAACCGACGGGCGCGTCATCGGTCCGATGTCGATATCGGGTTCAAGGCCGTGGCCGACGGTGAGTTTGGAGGTTGCGTCGGCAAAACGATCGATGAATCGTTCGTAGAGCGCGCGTTGAACGTAGATCCGGTTTGCCGCGAGGCAGTCCTGTCCCGAGGTGGCGAATTTGGCGCTGAGGCAGCCCTTTACGGCTTGGGAGAGATCGGAGTCCCCGAATACGATGAAGGGCGCATGACCACCAAGCTCCAGCGATGCTTTCTTGATGGTTGCTGCCGATTGCGTGAGGAGGATTCGTCCGACTTCCGTCGAGCCGGTGAAGGAAAAAGCCCGGACATCGGTGTGGTCCAGAAGACGACGTGCGAGTGGCGCGGCTTCGCCGGGAAGCACCTGCAGGACGCCGGCCGGCATGCCCGCTTCTTCCGCAAGTTTTGCCAGAGCCAGCGCCGACAGCGGTGTTTCCGGTGCCGGCTTGACGATCATCGTGCAGCCGGCGGCAAGAGCTGCTCCTGCCTTGCGGGTTATCATCGCCGAGGGGAAGTTCCACGGTGTAATGGCAACGGTCACGCCGATCGGCTGCATCCGGACGGAGAGGCTGCCGCCCTTTAAATGGCTCGGAATCGTCTCACCATAGGATCGTTCGCCTTCGCTCGCGAACCAGTCGAGAAAATTGGCCGCATAGGAAATCTCACCCAGCGACTCCGCCAGCGGCTTTCCCTGTTCAGCGGTGGCAATCGTGGCGAGATCGCCGGCATTTTCGCGCATCAACCTGCTCCATGCGCGCAGGATGTCACCACGTTCGACGGGCAGCTTTTCCCGCCAATGCAGAAAGGCGCGGCTGGCAGCGTCGATTGCATCATCGGCGTCATCGAGTGTACAGGATGTTACGCTGGCAAGGTGGTCGCCGCTCGCCGGATCGATGACGCTCAGCATCTCGTTGCGCGCCACCCATGCCCCGTCGAGAAAGGCACGATGCTCGACCAGATCGGGTCGATGCAGATTTTTCAACGCCGCGCTGGCGATACCTTTCATGAGCAGGCTCCCTTTTTGTTTGTCAGGAGCTTAGCCGCGGGGCATGATTGATCGACAGCGTTTATAATCTCTTGAGCGCAGGAATAATGCTTAATTTGATCAACCAACGCAGGAATTCTGCATGACCAGCATTGATCGAGCCGACAGGGCGCTGCTTGAGGCCGTCCAGAAAAACAACCGCCTGACCTCGGAAGAACTGGCGCAGATCGTCAATCTCTCGCCGACCGCATGTCAACGGCGCCTGAAACGCCTGCGCGAGGAGGGGGTGATAGAGGCGGATGTCGCGATCATCTCGCCCAAAGCCGTGGGGCGCGGCATCACCATGATCGTTCTCGTATCGCTGGAACGCGAGCGCGCTGACATCGTCGATCGATTCAAGGCGGCGATACGGGCAACGCGCGAAGTCATGATCGGCTACTATGTGACAGGAGATGCCGACTTCATCCTGGTGATCACGGCAAAGGATATGGAAGACTACGAGGCTTTCACGCGGAGGTTTTTTTATGAGAACCACGATATCAAAGGGTTCAAGACCATGGTTGTGATGGATCGCGTGAAAGCCGGTTTCGCCTTTCCGATAGAGAACTGACGGTCCTCCGACGGTTTTCTGCCCTCTGGATGCTCAGGCGGCATCCAGGGAAACGGTCAGGTCGGCGATCAGATCGTCGGGATGCTCGATGCCGATGGACAGCCGGATCGTGGAGTCGAGCACACCAATGCGCTGGCGCACATCCGCTGGGACGCCCGAATGCGTCATCGTTGCCGGGTGGGAGGCGAGGGATTCCGTGCCGCCAAGGCTGACCGCGAGTTTGAATATGGTGAGGGCATTGAGGAATTTGAAAGACGCTGCCTGCCCTCCCGTTATGTCGAAGGAGAAGGTCGATCCCGCGCCGGTGCATTGATCTGCAAAGACCTTGCCGACCGGGGAGGCCGGATCGTTGAACGGCAGGTAGTGGATTTTCTCGACCTTGGGATGCGCCTTCAGGAATTCGGCCACCAGTTGGGCATTGCTGTTTGCCCGCTCCATCCGGATCTGCAGCGTCTCAAGCGAGCGCCCCAGCATCCAGCACGAATGCGGATCGAGCTGCGTGCCGATTGCCCCGCGCAACGCCTTCACCTGCTTCATCACATCCTTGCGGCCAAGCGCTGCCCCGGCAATGAGATCGGAGTGGCCGCCAACATATTTTGTCAGTGAATAGAGCGAGATGTCGGCGCCGTGCTCGATGGGCCGCTGGAAGACAGGGCCGAGAAGCGTGTTGTCGCAGGCGATGATCGGCCTGTGCCCCTGCTTCTGGCCGATCATGTCGGCGACACGGCTGATCATCGGGATGTCGACGATGCTGTTCGTCGGATTGGCGGGGGTCTCGATGAGGATAACGGACACCCTGCCTTTCGCCATCGCCTCTTCCGCGGCGGCCACTACCGAGGCTTCGCTGACACCGTCGGCGAAACCCACGGCCGAAACGCCGAAATTGTGGAAGGTCTTTGCCAGCAGCGTCTCCGTGCCACCATAGAGAGGCTGGGAATGGAGCACGGTATCGCCGGGCCGCACGAAAGCGAACAGCGTCGTCGAAATGGCGGACATGCCGGATGAGAACAGCGCACAGCTTTCCGTACGCTCGTAGACGGCGAGACGATCCTCGACGATCTCGCTATTGGGATGGTTGAAGCGGGAATAAACGAGGCCGGCGCCCCGGCCTGCCGGCGGCTCCTTGCGTCCGGAGACATAATCGAAGAAGTCGCGCCCGTCCTCCGCTGACTTGAAGACGAAGGTCGATGTCAGGAATACCGGCGGCTTTACCGCGCCTTCAGACAACTCCGGATCATAGCCGTAATTGAGCATCTGGGTTTCGGGATGCAGGGCGTGGTTGCCGATATGGGTTTTCGACGGATGTGGTGCGGTCATGTCCGGTAGATCCTCCTCGACAGGCTTTGAACTCTCCGCAGCTTACATGCAATCCAGCCGAAATACCTTGCATTCTGAAGCGTATATATGTCTGATAAAGCAATATATTGCGGAGAATTTCCATTTATGTCGCAGAAAATTGCAGATGTGGTCGATAGACGGATTCTGAAAGAATTATCCGCCGATGCGAGGATCACCAACAATGAACTGGCCGAGCGGGTCGGCCTGTCGGCATCCGCCTGCCTGCGCCGGCTGCGACGGCTGGAAGAGATCGGGGTGATCAAAGGTTATTCCGCGGTCGTCGATCCGGCCATCGAGGGATGGACCATGACCGCCCTTGCCTCCATCCGCCTCAGCCGCCAGCACGATGATGAAATCCGCATGTTCGAAGCCGCCGTTCTGGACTGGGACGAGGTTCTCGAATGTCACCTCGTCACCGGTTCGAAGGACTATATGCTGAAGGTCATGTGCGGCGGGCTGGAGGATTATGAGCGCTTCATCAAGGAGAAGATCGCCAAGCTGAAATGCGTCGATACCATCGAGACCAGCTTCGTCATGAACACGATCAAGGCCCGGCGCATCTGAGCCCCGCCACCACCAGCTGGAACCATTTTCACCGGGCTCGGCCCTGCAGAACCTCCTAGGCCCGCGCCTCCAGCACCATGTTGAAAGGCCCGGTAAAGGCCCGCCTGACATGGGTAAAGCCACCCGAGCGGATGACCTCGGAAAGCTTCGTTTCCCCGGCCTGCGCCCCAATCCTTCACCCACCTCCTGGTCAAGCGATGTCGGCACGCAGATCATGGTGGATGCATTGTAGTAGAGGCGGCCGACGGGGTTCATATTGTCCGCCGGGCGGTCGCCCGCAATGGGCTCGACGATCATCCAGGTGCCGTCCTGTTTGAGAATGCGCGACATATGCCCCGCACAGCCACGCGGATCCCCCATATCGTGCAGACAGTCGTAACTGGTGATGAGATCGAAATCTGTATCCCTGATGTCCTTGGCCGTCGCCGCCACGAACTTCACCCGGTCGTCCACCCCATGGCTTCGGGCATGTTTGTTCGCCTCTTCTATGGATGGCTCATGGAAGTCGTAACCGATGAAGCTGGCGTTGCGATAAGCCTCGGCCATGAGAATCGTCGAGAAGCCAACGCCACAGCCGACATCGGCCACCTTGGCGCCTTTCACCAGCTTCTCCTCCACGCCCTGAAGGGCAGGCAGCCACGATTGCACGATATTGTTCACATATCCCGGCCGGAAGAACGCACCCGTTGCGCAGAACAGGCACCCTGCCGTGTCTCCCCACCGCACCCCGCCGCCGGTGCGGAAGCTGCGCTCAACCTTCGGCTCTCCCTCGATCATCGCGGCCACCAGATCGAAAGCGCCTTCCAGATAGACGGGGCTGTCCTTGTTGACGAACACCATCGCCTGCTCGGGTGAGAGGCTGAACATCTCGGAACCGCTGTCATAGTCGATATAGCCGTTCGCCGCCTGTGCCAGCGCCCACTCCCTCACATATCGCTCGGAAAGGCCGCCAGAAGCCGCCGCCAGGCCTGCGGAGGTCACCGGCCCCACCCGATGCAGCGCATCGAACAGGCCCAGCCTCAAGCCGATCCTGACGGTCGGAACGCTGAAGGCACCTCCGAGGTCACCCAGCATTTTACCAATGAAAGAATGTAGTTTTGTTTCGTCGAGCTGTGTCATCGCATTCCCCCCAATTCGCTTCGTTGGCGGGCAAAGGCTGACCGCAAATTGATTGCGTCAGTGAATGCTCGTAGACCACGTAACATAGCCGAATGCCCCGAAATTGTCACGCGAACGACCATCGCCCTTTCCGGTGAGGCCCTTATGTCAGGGTCACCCACGCGGGCGATAGACGATGGTTTGGGGAAGTCGTAAACTGGCTGGAAGAGCAGGCAACGATATACTCTCGGGAGGAAACCAATGCCTATCTTCATGGACCGGCACGAGCTTGCCGGAGTTTCAGCGGCGGATATCGCCGCGGCACACCTTAAAGATCTCAACATCCAGGATCAGTACGGCGTCAGGTTTTTAACCTACTGGTTTGATGAGAGGCGCGGCACCGCCTTTTGCCTTATCGATGCTCCGGATGCTGAAACCGCGCAATGCGTGCATCGGGAAGCCCACGGCTTTATCGCCAGCGAAGTGGTGGAAGTCGCCCTGTCGGCCGTAGAAGCATTTCTCGGGCGCATACAGGATCCCGTGGCGGTCGTGGCCGCCACGAAAAAAATGGATGCCGGCCACCGTGCGATCCTGTTCACGGATATAGTCGGCTCAACCGAAATGACGGCCCGCCTCGGCGATCGTATGGCGGCGGAACTCATCAGGGCGCACGATGCTCTCGTGCGTGGCTGTCTGGGGCGGCGCTCGGGACGGGAGGTCAAGCACACCGGAGATGGCATCATGGCCGTGTTCGCCTCCATCCCATTTGCGGTGGATTGCGCCATTGATATCCAGCGCGAGTTCCATCGCTACAACATCGATAGCGGCGAACCCATCCACATCCGCATCGGGCTGGATTGTGGTGAGCCAATCGAAGACAGCAATGATTTCTTCGGCACGACCGTGCAACTGGCCGCAAGGCTTTGCGCCGCCGCCGAGAGCGATCAAATCCTGATATCGGACAAGACCCTGCAGGAATATGGCAGCGCCGATGTCCTCGTGCATGGGGATCGTTACAGGCTGAAAGGCTTCGCCGAGCCGGTCCTCGCCTATCGTTGCGAGTGGCTGCACTAATAACGGTTGCTCGCATCGAATGCGATCACGACGAAACCGCCTGCCGGTAACGGCAAGCGTGGAAACCCGCGTGCTGGCGCAGGCAACGCCAGCACAATTGCGCTTGATCAGACGCCTTGCTCCAGATGATGGCAGGCGGCAAGGCTGTGATCATTCGGGGCGCTGCAGCAGGGCCAGAGCCACCGTGGATGCAGCCAGTATCGCGGTCAGCGCCAGCGGAGCCGTAGCACCGTAGGAGTCAACGATATAGCCGCCAAAAACCGCACCGATACTGATGGCCACCTGAAAGGAAACGACCATCAGGCTGCCTGCTGCCTCCAGCGCATCGGGTGCGCCGCGGGAAAGGTTGGTGGGTAGCACCACAGGCGCCATGCCGAAGGCAAGACCCCAAAGAGCGACGAGAGCAAATGCGGCACCGGTATGAACACCCCAGACAACGAGGGCGATTGTCGCAAATGCCATCAGGGCGGCGGTAACGATAAGTGCGAGGCGGATACTGGTGTCAGCCATCCGGCCCCCCAGCACATTGCCGATCACGGAAGCGACGCCAAAGCCGAGCAGGGCAAGAGCAATTGGCGTGGTGTCAAGCAGCGTCACCTGTTCGAGGAAGGGACGCACATAGACCGAACCGGCAAAATGCCCGTCATCAGCAAGAGGATTGCCAGCATCCCCAGTTGAACGCTGCGCCGCCGCGTCAGCCGCAGAACATCGGAAAGACTGTTGCTCGTACTTGCCGGCAGCGATGGCAGGCTGAGTATCTGCAGCAGCATGGCAATTATGGCGAGCCCCGCCGTCATAGACATGGCGATGCGCCATCCCAGCCAGTCGCTGATCAAGGCGCCCATTGAAGGGGCGGCGATGGTGGCAAGCGAAACGCCGAGGGTGACGATAGCCATACCGCGCCCGGTCGAATTCGCGCCAACGAGCCGCGCTACAACCGCAACCGAAAGCGCCCAGAAACCGCTGAGCGCAATCCCCAGTCCCGCCCGACCCACCAACAATAGCCAGAAATCGGCAGCAACTGATGCGAGAATGTTGGAGCCAATCGCCAGCGCGCTAAGACCGACAAGCACGGTCTTGCGGTTCAGTTTGCCGATGAGAACATTGCTCAGCAAAGCCGTCACGGCGCCTACGGAAGCTGTCGCCGTCACAACCTGCCCGGCTGTACCCTCGGTAATGCCGAGATCGCGCGCCATGGGCGTCAACAATCCCGCAGGCAGGAACTCGGCCGATACCAGCGCAAAACTGGTGGCCGCCATCGAAAGAACCGCGAACCAGGTCGCAGCGGTCCACGCGGGTTCCTCGGCGGCCTCCAGGGCAATTGTTGACCCATCAAATTCTGATGTCGTGTCCGTCATGGTCTCTCTCCTTGAGTTGGGAGAGTTTTAGACGAATTTTTCCGGATGATATGTATCTAAAAATCCGAATTTCATGCCTATTCCTCCGAATTTTGTGCGTTGCACAATGGGTGGCCGTGTCTTGAGCATGATATTGCTGCCACCGCTGACCTGCGCGGAGACGCCGTGAAATGTGGTCGAGGTTTGTCTCCATAAGCCCTCCGTCCAGCAGATTAAGCTCGGTGTTCGGTTTGGAGTTTGTTGTTATCGGGATTCTAGGATTGCGTTCCGAGGGCCGAATGCGTGGGGCTGCCTGTGTAACGGTGAACGACAATATAATTGCGATGCAGGATGACGTAAGGCGTACCGCAGATGAGCCCTGCCCAAAGGGGGAGACTTTCTCTGCGGCTCGGCGATTTGGGTCGATGGCTGTCTTGGCCGGATTGCGCCAACAGCGGACATAAGCGAGAGCCCGGTGTTGGCCGACGTGTCGGATCACTTGGGAAGCGGGCCTTAGACAGCGCTGACGACATTATCATTTGGCTTCGGCAGGAATCCCCATGTCGAGCTCATACTCTTCGCCATCCCGCTCTTTCCTCAACAGTTCGATCGCGTCTGCGCTGTATTTGTGGAAGACGGTTTTATTTACCTTCTCTGCGCGATGGTAGCGGTTGTCGCTTTTCTTGATGTCGACGCCTTTCTTCTGGGAAACTCGGTAAATAAGGGAATCGGCTGAATGCCAGCCCTTGTACCCCAGTGCCTTTCCAACCTCCGTGAGGCTAATGGGGTGGTACGCACCGGCCGCACTATAGTTGTTAATGTTGGCGATGCCAAAGAGCCGAGCGAAGGAATCGGAGCTTTCGACGGCCGATGTTAGCATCTTAAAGTCAGCTTCCACGGTCATCCGCGGGATGTCGGTTCGGACAAGCTCATAAGACCGAGCCATGAGAGCCCGGAGGACCTTTGTGTTGACGTGAGCAAGTGCCGGATTAGCAGCGAATGCGTCGAAAACCCAACTAAAATCGGAAGCGACGATCATCTTTACTCGCACGCTTCGGTCGTCTTCCGTCGGTATTATCCTATCGCGCTGCGGCCAGCTGTCATCTTTCAGGTTGGGGTCCCACTGGAGAATGTAGACGTTCGGTATCATGCCTCCTTTTTCGGGAAGTGCTTCGTCTATGTCTGAGAGGATCGCCTTAATATTCGGATCGCCGGCGTTGTACCCGATGAAAATCAGCGGATGCTCGTTAAAGAAGGTCAGCAGCTTGGCGCTTAGAAACTTCTTCTTCTTCTGCCACTCGGCGTAGTCGTCTTTCGTGAAGACGAGGCTATCGTGGTCAGTCACGCAGCCGTGAATCTTGTATAGCTCGCCGATGCAGACCTGCTGTCCTTTTAAAAGCTGCTGTCCGACGATCCTTTCATGGTCAGGGAAGATCATCTCTAGCATTTCGTCATAATTGGTGGTGATGATTGCATGCGGCTTGATCTTGGCTAGCGCATCAATCTCAGGCTGGCAGTCAGCTTTCAATCCAGTGATCGCCCCGGCTTTATGCCCTTGAAAAACTCAGCAATCTTGTACTTGATATACGAATGCTTATTGACGTTATCGCCAAACATTTCCTTGGGGAATTCGTTGTTTCCCGCGGCCCACGCCCAGTCTTGGTAGAGTTTCGAAAACTCCTGCCCGATCTGGATCGGATGACCCAAGGATTGCTTGTAGAAGCCAAGTCCTTTGTCGATTGTCGAGCACTTGTCGGCGAGATAGCCGAGCAGCTCCTCCCAAGACGGCCCGTCCATGTAGCGCTTCGTTAGCCCCGAGCCGACGAACAGAATCGGCTGAACCCCAAACTCTTGCACGGTATTTGTTATGTCCTCGGTGATCTCCTCGACGTACCGCTCATACCGCGTCTGTTTTGCTTCCTGCTCGACCACCGTTTCACCTCCCATACAATTCTCCCTTCCAAATCGTTACTCGGGATAGATGATATCATCCATATTACCAATACAAGCCTCAGCTTGCACCGTCGTGAAGTCCGAGGTTCTGGAACAGTACTTGTCCGCTTTGGGCCGAGTAGCGACTAGATGTGTACTGCGTAATCTTTTTCCATGGAACAAGGGAATTTTGGTCGGACAGAAGCGACCGCTGCAGCCAAAGAACGTTTGGTCGATTCGCGTCAGGCTCGAAATGAGCGGGGCCATCCGAGAGCTGGCACTTTTCAACCTCGCAATCGACAGCAAGCTCCGCGCTCGCGACCTGGTCAAGCTGAGAGTTGAGGACCTATGGTCGGGTAGTTCGATCCGAGATCGAGCCACCATCATCCAGAAGAAGACGAAGCGACCCGTACAGTTTGAGGTGACGGAGCAGACGAAGACTGCGCTCGTGGCATGGCTTCCCTTCATTCGAAGGAATGGCGGCAGCTATCTGTTTCCAAAGCCGGTGGAAAGACTCTCAGCATCTGTCAACGAGGCAGTACGCGCGGATTGTCCAGCGTTGGGTTGATTCTATCGGACTTGATGCTAGCGCCTACGGCACCCACTCCATGAGGCGAACCAAGGCAGCGCAGATTTACAAGAAGACTGGCAACCTCCGGGCCGTCCAGATTCTGCTCGGTCATACGAAGCTGGAAAGCACCGTTCGCTATCTCGGCGTCGAGGTGGATGATGCCCTCAGGATCGCTGAGCAGATCGAACTATAAGGCAAAATGACCATCGGCACTAGCCGATGGTCTCCCTCGCGCCATCAGCGGACTTTGCGGCTGCTGCAAAACTCCTTATTCTGCGACGTTGCAAAAGTCAGGCAGACAAGTGTCGCTTCTATTGGACTTTCGCAAAGGCAACCGGGTGCGATCAAAGGCGTGAAGTGACGCTCCGGGACGAAACGGAGATGCGATAGCGCTTCGTTTCCCACTCCAAATTTCCCAAGCTGAAATTCGCGGCACGACATTGCATGAGGGGACTTCGATGTGGTCGTTATCGAGCATCGTCGTCAGAACATCGGCTGTGGCGACCGATATGTCTTGTGGAAAGATGCGCCGACGGACGTTCTTTCATGGCACGCCACTAACTGACATTCTTCAATGGTAAACGCGGCCGATCGTTTTGGCAGCAAACGACAGGATGAGGATCGCCCGGGGGAATGTCCGTGTACGGAACCGGTGGTGTTGGCGATCAACTTTACCGGCGGTTTGAGCTGGCCTGAACCCCTGTGACAGGCACAGGGGTGAAGTTGGGGTTGGCCACTTCTTGCACATACTCACCCCTTGCGCAGAATAAACGCCGCGAGGTCCCGCACGGATTTGTCGGGGTCGTTGGTTAGGTGTTGTGCGCAGGTGCGTGAAAGTTCTGCGGGAATTGTGTGGCGGTCGGCGCATTGCAGGACTGTGCGGCGCACGAAGGCGGAGCGGTCTGTTATTGCCATTTTGGCAATCAGTTCCGGCTGTAGGGCAATATCGAGGGTTCGGCTGGTGTAGACTGGAACGAGTTGGGTAATGTTGTAGCGTTTGTCCAGCCACTTGTGCTCATAACCGGAGCGCCATCGAGCCGTGCCTTGCAGCAGGGTTTCCACGGCAATAGCGCGAACAATGGGGTTTGTGGCGTGGCTGGCGATGTCACTTAGATACGTATCCAGCCACGGGGTTCTCAGCGCCAGCCGGAAGGCGGTTGGCACTGGCCCGGCGGTATTGGGCATCAGCAGCGTTGCAAACTCCGCGCTGATATCCGGTCTCGTCATCAGGCTTCTGGCAAGCGTTTGCCCGGCGTCATTCCAGCGGCCCCACTCGCCTTGACGGGGAAACAGCGTGAGCGCGACCTTTGCCAGCAGGTGTGGTGGCGTGACGGGCAGCACGCGCTCCACGCAGCGGTTGGCGCTTTTGCGCACCTGCACCGCCCAGTCATTCATGCGAAATAGCACGGCTGCCACCCAGAAGGGCGAGACAAGCCCTTGCGTGATCTTCTCCAGCGCCAGTTCACGCAACTGGCCATTGCCATGAAACAGGAACAGCAGCTCCAACCCCGGTGTGTTGTGCAGCTGGTCGCGGTGGCTGAGCGGTGTTACGAGGCTTTTCCAGAAGGCTGGGTTTTGACCGCACCGAACAAGTTTGCCTCGTTGCGAATGGCCCCTGACACAAGAGTGACGCTGAGCGGTGACAGGTCATCCAACAGGCGAATGACCGCCTCCACCTCACCCTGCAGCGCCTTGCCATTATAAAGCTTTTCGCCGACAGCATTGAGGGCTGCTTTCAATTCAACACTCATGACGGGAGGTTTGGTTTTCATGCTGCTGCCATTCCGTATGTGGCGCTGAGATATAAGCGCTGTTTGCCATTTATAACAGTGCGATGGGTTTGTCAGGGTGCAAATCGGCACGGGGTCCCAATGCCGATACGCATGATAACGCCTTGTTATCTCTCACGTTAGCGGGGTAATTTCTGTACGCTTAATCACAGAGCGTCAATGGCCACTATGAGGCTCGAAGCTGCCTCTTCGCATTCGGCAACAATGACTGGTTTGGGCCGGAAGTGGACATAATCATGCTAGCTTGTCGATGAAGCCAAAGTGAAAAGTTGTTTTGACTGGCTGCCATGGTTGCCGCCTGCATATTTCGACTTGAAAGGATGTATGTTTTCAACGAATTGACGCTGCCCCCCTAGCTTCTTTAGCTTTGAGGAAGGATTTTTGTTTCCCGTTCATCCCCGCCCTGTTTGCCTGAAATATACTGACCCTGTTCCGCGATGAACCGGGAAATATCCCGGTTTGAAGTGGAGCCAGCGCCGGCTGTGAGAGAAAGACGTCACTCTCATATTTCGGGGCCTGACAGGTAAAGTCCTCTGGCCGTGACCGGAGGAGAGATAGAATCGGGTTTGTGGTGGGCCTCTCTATTTCTCCGAAACGCTTTGGCTGAAGGATACACTCTGACAGGCATAATCTGCTGATGC